>JBMOQL010000008.1:0-218101 GCA_049321005.1 Pseudomonadota bacterium | reverse complement strand
GTGCTTGACGGCCTGTTCCTTGAACTCGGCCGTGTATTCCTGCTTCGGGATCTTCTTCACTTCTCTTCCTTCAGGTTTCGATGCTATCCATCGACCCTTGGAAGACGAAAAACGGCAGGCAGCTCATTTCACCTTCAAGGTGCAGTTCCACGGGCAGCGCGGCGCCCCTGCCTCGCACCTCAAGAGCAGCGTCCGCCTCAAGGCAGAAGGCAGCGTGGAAGTGGCGTTCGCCGAGGGCAAGGTCGCAGGCAACCTGTACCTGCCCAGCAAGGAAGGCATCATGCTGTACTACCTTGATGCCGAGCAGCTCGTCGACGTCGCCAAGGGACGCTCGGTCGACACCGGGCGCTACGACCTGGGCGCCATCCGGCTGGCCTGCCAGCCTCGTTTACTGGATGTACTACAACCTGCTGAACGCGGGGTTTCGGTCATTGGTGTTCATTGCCGACCGTGCTTTCGACGCATTGAAGTACTTGGGTTACCTGTTGGTGGCAGAGGGACGCGAATTAACCGCGTATTTCGGCCGGCTAGACAACGCGCTATTGGAAACGCTCAAAGACATCGACACCAAGTTTAAAAATGAATCGGAAAATCTGGCCCTTGCTCAGCGCGTGCTATCGAATCCGGAACGCGTGCGCTTCACCACACCAGAGAGCAAGGGCATGCTGATTTACCAGCTCACGCGCTTCGGTGCGGTGAGCTGGGCACTGGACGGCGCAGGGCTCGGCATGCAAATTTGCCCACGCAGCGGAAAGCCGTGCTGGCGGTGCTGCGGCAAGCCACGCTCGTCAATGACTTAAAGAACGTCATCCAGCACATCCACCCTGAGGGCATGAAGGTGTCACTGGAGCGCAATCTAGGCGAACTCCGAAACTTCTTCGCAGCCGAGGGCCCTGGCGGCCTCAATATACCGGGCACCCGGACTGGGTACCAAGAAGAGTTCCAGCAGTTGGTGCGGCAGCGCATCGATCCGCACTTCATTGCCATGGGGCCGGCCGGAGAAGTGGACAACGTGGCGATGAGCGGGGACTTCCAGGCCTGGTACGACGCAGTATTGCCCTCGCTGATGGCATAACCTATGCGTGGGCAGATCGCCCTGGCCAGCTCAGACCCCCGCTACGCGCTGCTGCGCGACAGCGCGCAGGGGGATCACCCGCTATATGCATCTGTCGACGGCGGCTTTTACAGCAACACGGCCTGACTCGGTTTCTCAGCGAGCCTGACTGACTACGCAACGCAGAGCAGGTGCGTGCGCCGAAGGGGCCGCAACCGAATTCCCGCTTGAGTCGGTTTTCATCCGCGTAGGCTCCTCACTTCTCCGCCAAACGGCCACACCAATTTTGGGGGTGTCACTCCCCCAGGACCTCACAACCCTCCTCGTACCGGAGTGCGGGCCTTGTGGGTCACGGCTGTCCGCTGTGCTGTAGGCATCTTCGGCATACCAGTCTTTCGTCCACTCCTCTCCGTTGTCGCTCATGTCGAACAAACCTAGCGGATTGGATGGAAACAAGCCAACGGGATAGCGATCCATGCTTTCCACCGGGGAAAGTTTTTCCCCCTCGGCCGCGTAAGGCACATTGCGTCCGAAATCAATGGTTCCGTCATCGGTCGGGATCATGAAAAACTGCCCCCGGCTGCGCGCGGCGTACTCCCACTGCGCCTCGGTCGGCAGATCCATGGGCAGGCTTGTGAGTTGACCCAGCCATTGGCAGTAATCCCGGGCGGTCTGCCAATGGGCAAGCGCGGGGATCGTTGGATGCCTGTACTTGGCGCCGTACTCCATCCCTGTCCTCGGCCGCCCCGTCGCATCGGTGAACACATCAAACTCGGCATAGGTCACCTTGTACTTGCCGATCCAGAAGTCGCTCAAGGTGATCTCACGCACCACCTTGTCGTCTTCGTTGTAGGTGATGCGTGTCACGCCCGGGATGCCCAGCAGCCGCGCGAAGTCCCCCCGCATGAAGCTGCCGCCGCGCACGTACACCATGTCGGCAATGACCTTGGCCCTCAGGCGAGCCTTACGCTCCTCGATGGAGCCGGTCTGCAGCCCCTGCAGCGCCTGCGCCAGCTCCGGCGGCTGCTTGCGCACAGGCAGCGCTGCGAGCTGCTTCTCGCTGATGTAGTGGTGGCTGATCTTGGGATTGCCCGGCGGCTTGACCGTGGCCAGCGTGGGCGCCTCGGCACGTGACAGGAGGGCAAACGGGTCGCTGACGCCACGGCCCTCTGGTGCGGCACATCCGGCTAGCGTGATGCAGCCCACCGCGCAACCGAGCAGCGTCCTTCCATAGGTCTTCATGTTGTTCCCTGTTCATCAATTTCGGCCTCATTGGGCCGAGCACGAACCCGGTCCAGAAGCATTGGGCGGTGCGCAGTCTTCCGAGAGCCGCAGCCGAGGCGCACCACAATGTGTATGTCGCTTAGGAGAAGCTTCACGGCGACCCTGGGGCGCGACGACC
Source organism: Pseudomonadota bacterium (assembly GCA_049321005.1). Classification (GTDB taxonomy): domain Bacteria; phylum Pseudomonadota; class Gammaproteobacteria; order Burkholderiales; family Burkholderiaceae_C; genus Aquabacterium. The sequence goes on along the minus strand of JBMOQL010000008.1, from coordinate 215,645 downwards.
GGCGGCCGGCGACGCTGCCTGTCCGTTCCCGCCGGCTCCGTTCCCGCCCGCTCCGTTGCCGGGGCCGATCTCCCGCGCCCCACCGCCCGGCCCTTCGTTACGATCCGCGCACCGGGCTGCCAGCCTGCTGCAGAAGGAGTCCCATGCCTGTCATAGTGGTCGCCAATCCGAAAGGCGGCGTCGGCAAGTCCACCCTCTCCACGCAAGTCGCCGGCTACTTGGCTGCTCGCGGCCATGCGGTGATGCTGGGCGACGTGGACCGCCAGCAGTCCGCACGGACCTGGCTGGGCCTGCGCCCGGACCACCTGCCGCGCATCCAGCCCTGGGGCATCGACCGTGACGAGGTGGTGCGGCCGCCCAAGGGCGTCACCCACGCCGTGCTCGACACCCCCGCCGGCCTGCACGGCAAACGGCTGGAGGCGGTAATGAAGCTGGCCGACCATGTCCTCATCCCGCTGCAGCCCAGCCTGTTCGATATCTATGCCACCGGCAACTTCGTTCGCGAGCTGCAGGCGCGACGCAAGCACGACCGCGTGCAGATGGCGGCCGTCGCCAACCGGGTGCGCGCCGGCAGCCTCTCGGCCGAGCAGCTGCGCAGCTTCCTGTCCACGCTCGGGCTGCCGGTGCTGACCGAGCTGCGCGACACGCAGAACTACATTCAGCTCGCCGCCCACGGCCTGACGCTGTGGGACGTGGCGCCGCACCGGGTGGAGAAAGACTTGGCGCAGTGGGCGCCCGTCACCGCCTGGCTGAATCAAGCGGGCTGACGGCCCAGGCCCGGCTCCAACGGCCGAGTTCGAAGAGCAGCTCGCCAGCGGCTTCAGGCGCGCATGGTGCCCGCTGCGGCTCCGTCCAGCGGGCACCAACGGCTTGCATCCAAGGACCACCAGACGATGCCCCGCCCCAAGCGGCATCTCGCAGCCGCCCGGTCGCCCCCCTTGCGGGGGGCAGGCAGCCCGCAGGGGCAGGCTTAGCATCCTGCGCCTCGCGCCTGCGCGCGTGCCCGGCCGCTGCTCGCACATCAAGCCGTCCGGCGCGTCCTGCTCACTCCTTCTTCTGCGAAAGCCCGCCCATGAAGGTCCTGCTCATCGACGACCACCCCCTCATCCTGTCCGCGCTCAAGAGCGTCATTCAGGGCCTGGGCGAGAACATCGCCGTCGTCTCCGCCTCCAGCGGCCGCACGGCTCGCGAGCAGCTGGCGGCCGACCCTGAGTTCGACCTCGCCCTGCTGGACCTGCAACTTGGCGATGCCGACGGCTTCGACCTGCTGGCCGAGCTGCGTCAGGTCTATCCGGCGCTGCCGGTGGTCGTCATCTCGGCCTCGGACCGCACCAGCGACGTGATCCGCGCGATCGACATGGGCGCAATGGGCTTCGTGCCCAAGCGCTCGTCCAACGAAACGCTGGTCGACGCGCTCAAGCAGGTCATGTCCGGCGGCGTCTATGTGCCGCCCATGAGCATGGGCCTGGGCGAGGGCCCAACGCCGACGCAAGCTGGGCTGCATCCCGAGCCGCGAGTCGGAATCGGCTACACCGCCTCGCGGGAGGACTTCCAGCGCACGCCGGACTTGGCCTCCATCGGCCTGACACCGCGCCAGACCGACGTGCTGGCGCTGCTGCTCAAGGGCCAGCCTAACAAGCTGATTGCGCGTGAGCTCAACCTGTCGGTAGAGACGGTCAAGGACCACGTCGCTGCCGTGCTGCGTGCCCTGGGCGTCAGCTCGCGCACGCAGGCCGTGCTGGCCGTCAGCCAGATGCTGCAGCGCCACAGCGGCTTCTCGGCCTGGCGCCCCAGCGTGCGCTGATCGGGGTTGCACAAGCCATGTCGGTTGCTGCCGTGAACAAGCCCGCCGCGCTCTTCCTGGACACGGTGCCCATCCAGGCGCCGGCCAACGAGCCGTCTCTGATCCCGGACCTGGTCCGATCCATCTATGCCCAGACGGGCGTCTCGCTGCTGGGCCACTTCCTGGGCATCGTGGTCTTCACGGCCATCATGTTCCCGTTGGCCCATCCGCTGGTTCTGTGGGGCTGGTCGCTCACCTTCAGCGCCCTGTGGGTCTTCCGTGTCAGCTCGCTGGTGGGCTTTCGCCGCTCCCAGCTGCAGGACGCGGCCGAGCACGAATATTGGCTGCGCCTGTGGAACGCCAGCGCCATCGCCAGTGCCGGCATGTGGGGCGTGGCTACCCTGCTCTTCTACCAGCAGGCGGAGACCTTCCAGCGCGTTGCGCTGATGCTGATGATCTACACCTACGGTATGGGCGGCGTGCCGTACATGGCCTCGCAGAGCCGGGTGTTCATCATCTGCCTGTCGCTCTACTTCGGCCCGCTGATCGCCAGCATCGCACTCACACCGGAGCCGCACCACCTCGAGCTGGCCGGCATCTGGTGCCTGATGACCTACGGCACCTTCGCGCTGGGCCGCGCGTTCCGCCGCGTCTTCGACGACATGGTGCGCCTGAAGCTGCACAACGAGGAACTGGCCGCCAAGCTGCGCGAGGAAGCCGCCGCCGCAGAGGTCGCCCAGCGCCAGGCCGAGCTGGCCAACCGCGCCAAGACCCAGTTCTTCGCTGCCGCCAGCCATGACCTGCGCCAGCCGCTTCATGCCATGGGGTTGTTTGCCGAGGCGCTGCGCCAGCGCAGCACCGACGACGAGGTGGTGCATCTGGTCAACAGCATCAACAGCTCCGTGGATGCGCTGGAGGGCCTGTTCTCCGAGCTGCTGGACATCACCAAGATCGACACCGGCGGCGTGGAGCCCGAGCCTGAGCACTTCCCGGTGGGAGACCTCTTTTCCCGCCTGCGCCTGCACTTCGAGCCCACAGCATTTGAGAAGGGCTTGGCGCTGACCTTCCGCGGCGAGCAGCACTTCGCCTATGCCGACCCCATGCTTGTCGAGCGCATCGTGCGCAACCTGGTGTCCAACGCCATCCGCTACACCGAGGACGGCGGCGTGCTGGTCAGCTGCCGCCGCAGCGGCAAGAAGGTGCTGATCCAGGTCTGGGACACCGGCATCGGCATCACCGACAAGGAGCAGGCACGGATCTTCGAGGAGTTCTATCAGGTGCAGAGTGCCCGCCCGCTGGAGCCGCACCATCGCAAGGGGCTGGGCCTGGGCTTGGCCATCGTCAAGCGGCTGGCCGACCTGATGGAAGCGCCGCTGACGCTGCGCTCACGGGTGAACCATGGCACCGTCTTCACGCTGGAGCTGCCCGTGGGCAAGGCGCCGCGCTGGAGCCAGTCCACTGCCTTGCAGAGCAAGGCTCCCATCGGCCTGACCCTGGATCGCCGCCAGATCGTGGTGGTGGAGGACGAGCCCGCTGTGCGCGAGGGCCTGCAGGTGCTGCTCAAGGGCTGGGGCGCCACCGTGGAGGCCTTCGACACTGTGGACCGTGCCGACACCTGGGCGCAGAACGCCGCAGCGTCCGGCCTCAAGCCCGACCTGCTGATCTGCGATTACCGGCTGCCCGAGCAGCGCACCGGCATCGACGCCATCAAGCTGCTGCGCGATCGCTTCGGCGCGGCCATCCCGGCCATCGTCGTCACCGGCAGCTCCATGGTCGGCCACGAGGACGAATCCCGCCGGCACGACTTCCACATCCTGCTCAAGCCGGTGGTGCCCACCCGGCTGCGGGCGATGATCGGCTTCAAGCTCGGTCTCAAGCCGCCCCAGGGCATCCTTTGACGCCCTGACGACACCAACAAACGGCCCGGCAAGGAGGGCCGTTTGCTTTGCGCGGGGCAAGCGCCGCGTCCCCGCCCCATGCGAGACATCCGAACGGCGAGCGAGCCGCAGCGCGGCCGTCGCCGCCCCGCCCTCGGGGCTCTGGGCTCACGTCGGCTCACGCCGCGCACAACTCCCGCCTGGCCGCTTCGTACTCGGCGCGCAGCCGCGCCACCAGTTGGGCCGCCGGCACCACCTGCTTGATGGCGCCGATGCCCTGGCCGCAGCCCCAGATGTCCTTCCAGGCCTTCTTTGCACCATCACCGCCGAAGTCCATCTTGCTCGGGTCGCTCTCGGGCAGATGATCCGGGTCCAGGCCGGCGGCCACGATGGAGCCACGCAGGTAGTTGCCATGCACGCCGGTGAAGAGGTTGGAATACACCACGTCCTGGCTGGTGGAGTCGACGATCATCTGCTTGTAGGCATCGGCCGCGCGGGCCTCCTCCGTCGCGATGAAGGCCGAGCCGATGTAGGCGAAATCCGCGCCCATCGCGCGCGCCGCCAGCACGGACCGGCCGTTGGCGATTGAGCCGGAAAGTGCCAGCGGGCCGCTGAACCACTCGCGGATCTCCTGGATCAGCGCAAACGGGCTCGTCGTGCCAGCATGGCCACCGGCGCCTGCCGCGACGGCGATCAGGCCGTCAGCGCCCTTCTCAATGGCCTTGCGCGCAAACGTGTTGTTGATCACGTCGTGCAGCACCACACCGCCGTAGCTGTGCACGGCCTCGTTGACCTCCGGCCGCGCACCCAGCGAGGTGATGATCACCGGCACCTTGTACTTCACGCACAGCGCCAGGTCGTGCTCGAGCCGGTCGTTGCTCTTGTGCACGATCTGGTTAATGGCAAACGGCGCAGCGGGCTGGTCCGTATGGGCCGCGTTGTAGGCCGCCAGCGTTTCCGTGATCTCGGCCAGCCAGTCCTCGAGCTGCGACGCCGGGCGCGCATTGAGCGCAGGCATGGAGCCCACGACACCCGCTTTGCACTGCTCGATCACGAGCTTGGGGTTGCTGATGATGAACAGGGGCGAGCCGATGATCGGCAGGGACAGGTTCTGCAGCACCTGGGGCAGGGCCATGGACAACTCCTCGATCAGGAAAACGAAGGCCCGCAGCGGAGAGGCTCCGTGCGGGCCGCGGGCAGCTTAGCAGTACGGGGCCCCAGCTACCGGCAGCGGTTGCCGCCAGCAGCCCAGCCCCGACGCAGCCACCGTCAGAATGACTCCAGCGGCATCGCGGTGACGCTGTCGGCGCCCTCGACGATGGCGTCGCGCAGGCCGCGCACCTTCGAGAGGATGTGGTCGCCATAGAAGCGCGCGGTGGCGATCTTGGCAGCCATGAACTCAGCGTCCTCGCCGGCCGCCAGCTTGTCCTCGGCCACGAGCAGCGCGCGCGCCATTTGCCAGCCTGCAACGACGTTGCCGGCGAGCATCAGGTAGGGGACGCTTCCGGCGAACACCGCGTTGGGCTTGGCCTTGGTGTTCTGCGCGACAAAGTCCACCACCTCGGTGAAGGCCTGGCGTGCCTCGCGCAGGCGCTTGAGCAGGCTGCGCGCGGCCACGCTGTCGCGCTTGGCCAGCTCGCCTTCCGTCACCTCGATCTGCGCGGCCACGGCGCGGGCCTGGGCGCCACCGTCGCGGGCGGTCTTGCGGCCCACCAGGTCGTTGGCCTGGATGGCCGTGGTGCCTTCGTAGATGGTCAGGATCTTGGCGTCGCGCAGGTACTGCGCCGCGCCGGTTTCCTCGATGAAACCCATGCCGCCGTGCACCTGCACGCCCAGGGAGGCCACCTCCAGGCTCATCTCGGTGCTGTAGCCCTTGACCAGCGGCACCATGAACTCATAGAAGGCCTGGTTCTGCTTGCGCACCTCGGCATCCGGATGATGATGCGCGGCGTCGTACGCGGCCGCTGCCACGACCGCCATCGCGCGGCAGCCTTCGGTGTAGGCCCGCATCGTCATCAGCATGCGCTGCACATCCGGGTGGTGGATGATGGGCGCGGAGCCCGGCAGCGAGCCGTCCACCGGGCGCGACTGCACACGGTCGCGGGCGTACTGCACAGCCTTTTGGTAAGCCCGCTCGGCCACCGCGATGCCCTGCACGCCCACGCCGAAGCGTGCGGCGTTCATCATGATGAACATGTACTCCAGGCCGCGGTTTTCCTCGCCAATCAGGTAGCCGATCGCGCCGGGGCCCACCTCGCCCTTGTCGTCGCCATAGACCAGCACGGCCGTCGGGCTGGCCTTGATGCCCAGCTTGTGCTCGATAGAGGCGCAGTAGACGTCGTTGCGCTGGCCCAGCGAGCCATCGGCGTTGACCAGGAACTTGGGCACGATGAAAAGCGAAATGCCTTTCACGCCCTCCGGGGCGCTCGGCGTGCGTGCCAGCACCAGGTGGACGATGTTCTCCGACAGGTCGTGTTCGCCGTAGGTGATGAAGATCTTCTGGCCACTGATGCGGAAGCTGCCGTCACCCTGCGGCACGGCCTTGGTGCGCACCAGGGCCAGGTCGGACCCGGCTTGCGGCTCGGTGAGGTTCATCGTGCCCGTCCAAGTACCCTCGATCATCTTGGGGATGTAGAGGGCTTTCTGCTCCTCGGAGCCCGCGGTCAGCAGGGCCTCGATGGCGCCGTCGGTCAGCAGCGGGCACAGCGCAAAGCTCATGTTGGCGCTGTTGACCATCTCGGTGCAGGCTGCACCGATGGTCTTGGGCAGGCCCTGGCCGCCGTACTCGGACGGATGCTGCAGGCCCTGCCAGCCACCGGAGACGAACTGCTGGAACGCGTCCTTGAAGCCGGGCGCGGTGGTGACCACGCCGTCCTTCCACGCACCCGGGTTCTTGTCGCCCTCCCAGTTCAGCGGGGCTAACACGCCCTCGTTGAGCTTGGCGCATTCCTCAAGCACCGCCTGTGCGGTTTCATAGCCGGCTTCTTCGAAACCCGGCAGCTGGGCCACCTGATCGATGCCAGCCAGTTCCTTCATGCCGAAGAGCATGTCCTTCAGCGGGGCGCGGTAGGTCATTGGTCTTTCTCCACAACGAAATCAGGGCGCCGCAACCGCTACCGGTCTGGGCGCCCTGCAAAGGTCGGCTTGCGTGTCGGCGTGCGGCTTACAGCGCCTTCACCAGCTCCGGCACAGCCGTGAACAGATCGGCTTCCAGACCGAAGTCGGCCACCTGGAAGATGGGCGCCTCAGGATCCTTGTTGATCGCAACGATGACCTTCGAGTCCTTCATGCCAGCCAGATGCTGAATGGCGCCCGAGATGCCAGCAGCGATGTAGAGCTGGGGCGCGACGATCTTGCCCGTCTGGCCCACCTGCCAGTCGTTGGGCGCGTAGCCGGCATCCACCGCGGCGCGGCTGGCGCCCAGGGCGGCGCCCAGCTTGTCGGCCAGCGGCGTCAGCACCTCGTTGAACTTGTCGCTGGAGCCCAGGGCACGACCACCGGAAACGATGATCTTGGCGGCGGTCAGCTCCGGGCGGTCGCTCTTGGTCACCTCACGACCGACGAAGCTGGACTTGCCGCTGTCGGCGACGGCATTGACGTTTTCCACGGCAGCAGAGCCGCCGGTCGCAGCCGCGGCATCGAAGCCGGTGGCGCGCACGGTGATCACCTTGACGGCGTCAGACGACTGCACGGTGGCGATCGCGTTGCCGGCATAGATGGGGCGCTCGAAGGTGTCGGCGCTGACCACCTTGGTGATCTCAGACACCTGGGCGACGTCCAGCTTGGCCGCAACGCGCGGGGCGATGTTCTTGCCGTAGGCCGTAGCCGGGAACACGATGTGCGAGTAGCCGGAGGCCACCGCCAGCACCTGAGCGGCCACGTTCTCGGCCAGGCCGTCGGCGAAAGCCGGGCCGTCGGCCAGCAGCACCTTGGTGACGCCAGCCACTTGAGCAGCAGCCTGGGCGGCAGCCTGGGCGCCGCTGCCGGCCACCAGCACATGCACGTCGCCGCCGGCTTGCTGCGCTGCGGTGATGGTGTTGAGGGTGGCGCCCTTCAGGGAGGCGTTGTCGTGTTCAGCGATGACGAGTGCGGTCATGGTCGGGTGCTCCTCAGATCACTTTGGCGTCGTTCTTCAGCTTGCTCACCAGGGTGGCCACATCGGGCACCTTGATGCCGGCGCTGCGCTTGGGCGGCTCGGCAACCTTGAGCGTCTTGATGCGCGGAGCGGCGTCCACACCGAGATCGGCGGGCTTGACCACGTCCAGCGGCTTCTTCTTGGCCTTCATGATGTTGGGCAGGGTGACGTAACGCGGCTCGTTGAGGCGCAGGTCGGTCGTCACCACGGCCGGAAGGGCCAGCTTGACGGTCTCCAGGCCGCCGTCCACTTCACGCGTCACCACGGCGGCACCGTCGGCGATCTCGACCTTGGAGGCGAAGGTGGCTTGCGGCAGGTCCGCCAGGGCGGCGAGCATCTGGCCCGTCTGGTTGCAGTCGTCGTCGATGGCCTGCTTGCCCAGGATGATGATCTGGGGCTGCTCCTTGTCGACCAGCGCCTTGAGGATCTTGGCCACGGCCAGGGGCTGCACCTCGTCCGCCGTCTCGACCAGGATGCCGCGATCGGCACCGATGGCCATGGCGGTGCGCAGGGTTTCCTGCGCCTGCGTGGGGCCGACCGAGACGGCGATGATTTCGGTCACGATGCCCTTTTCCTTCAGGCGGGTGGCCTCCTCGACGGCGATTTCGTCAAAGGGGTTCATGCTCATCTTCACGTTGGCGATGTCCACCCCCGTGCCGTCGGACTTCACGCGGACCTTCACGTTGTAGTCGACGACACGCTTGACCGGAACCAATGCCTTCATGCGACGTTCTCCTCGGATAGATGGATGAGAGATGGTTGAGGCTTTATGAATCGAATCGGCTGAATCTTTGGCGCTCCGGCAGGCGTCCGGCCGGCGGCGCCTCGCGCAGTCACGACGCGCGCAAAGGCCCCGCACAGGGGTCAGACGCGCGGGCAGGCACGATGGCGACTGCCCAAAAAAAGCACGATCGTTCGATTCTAGCGTCTCCTTGCGGGGAAACCAGCCCCTCGCGACGAGCGGGCTTTATGCGGGCTGGCCGTGGCGAGGCAGTTTTGCCATGGCAGGCGCGGCGGCACCCCCGGCTGCTAGACTGCCCGCCCTCTCCGTGGCGCCTTGCGCCTCATGCAGCCGCTTGCGGCCACGCCCGCGCCACCTTCAGCCGCTACCGCGCATGTCGAGTCCAACCGCCTCTTCGAGCGCCCCGCGTGTGGGGGTCTTCGATTCTGGTGTCGGCGGTCTGTCGGTACTACGCGCTATCCACGAAGCGCTGCCCCGGGCCACACTGATCTACGCTGCCGATTCGGCGCATGCGCCCTACGGCGAGCGCAGTGACGACGACATCCTTCGCCACAGCGAAGCAATGGCCGGCTTCTTGCGCGAGGCGGGCGCCGACGTGCTGGTGGTGGCTTGCAACACCGCCACGGCCGTGGCCATCGAGCCGCTGCGGCTACGGCATGCTGGCTGGCCCATCGTCGGCGTGGAGCCCGGCATCAAACCCGCCATCGCCGCCAGCCGCAACGGCCGCATCGGCGTCATGGCCACCACAGGCACCTTGCGCAGCGCGCGCTACCAAAGGCTGCTTCAGGCGCACGGCCCCCAGGCAAAGGTCTTCGCCCAGCCGTGCCCCGGCTTGGCGCACGCCATTGAGCAGGGGCGCACCGAAGACCCCGAGCTGCTCGCGCTGATCGAGCGCCATTGCGCGCCACTGCGCCAGCAGCAGGTGGACACCGTCGTGCTCGGCTGCACCCACTACCCGTTTGTGGCCGCGCAGATCCAAGCGGCGCTAGGCCCGCAGGTGCGGCTGCTGGACACCGCCCATGCCGTAGCGCGCCAGGTGGCCCGGGTGGTGGAGGGTGTCCAGCCGCACGCCGGTGCCCCTGGGACGTTGCCGCAGCTGTGGACCAACGGCGATCCGGCGCACCTGGAGCGGCTTGCCGGCCGCTGGCTGGGTTTTCCCTTTCAGGTCCGGCGCTTGCCTGCCTGAGGGCGTTGCCGAGCAGCGCGGTCGTGTGGGCCGCGCAGCCGCGCTTGACGGATGTGGCCACAGCATCGGCGTCGACGTGCCTCCCTTGAGAACCCGTGAAACCCGCCCCCGCACTACCGGACGATGAAGCTCGCGCCGAGCTGCTGTGCGCCTTGGACCTGCTCGACTCGCCCCCCGAGGAGGTCTTCGACCGCATTACCCGGCTGGTCGGCTGCCTGCTTGACGTGCCGGTGGCGCTGCTGTCGCTGATTGACCGCCAGCGGCAGTTCTTTAAGTCAACCTACGGCTTAGGCGTGCGCGAGACGCCGCGCGAGGTGAGCTTCTGCGGCCACGCGCTGGCTCAACGTGCGCCGCTGGTCGTGCCTGACGCCTTGCAAGATCCGCGCTTCGCCGACAACCCGCTGGTGCACTCGCCGCCCCACATCCGCTTTTATGCCGGCGTGCCGGTGTACTCTGCCAACGGCGTGCCACTGGGCACCGTGTGCGCCATCGACACGCGACCGCGCCAGATGCAGCCTCAGCAGCTGCGTGCCCTCCAGGACCTGGCCGCCATCGCCCAGCGCGAGATCATCCACCGCGAATCCATGCGGATGTCGCGCGAGATCAGCGAGCACAGTGCGGAGGCCGTGCGCACGAGCGAGTTGCGCCTGGCCGCCACCTTCGAGCAGGCAGCGGTCGGCATGGCGGTGTTCTCGCCCTTGGGGCGCTGGCTGCGTGTCAACCAGCGCCTGTGCGACCTGCTGCGCTACAGCGAGACACAGCTGCTGGCGATGAAGCTCGAGCGGCTGGTGCACGAGGACGACTGGCAGGCCACCCGCTTGCAGGCGATAGAACTGCTGCACGGCCGCGGCGCCTGGTGCTCCCGCGAGCTGCGTCTGCTGCGCTCCGACGACCAGCCGATCTGGGTCAACGTCACCGCCAGCCTGGTTGCTGCGGTCGCCGGGGAGCCTCCCAACGTGCTGACGGTGGTGGAGGACATCCAGGATCGCAAGCACATGGAACGTGCGCTGGCTGCGCTGACTGAAGACCTGGAACGGCGCGTGGCCGAGCGCACCAACGAGCTGCAGACCGCAAACCTACGTCTGTCAGAGGCCCTGGTACGCGAGCAGGCCTCGCAGCGAGATGCCCGTAGCCGCGAGCTGGAGCTGCGCGCCGTGCTCGAGAACGCGCACGATGCCTACATTGCCATCGACCAAGACGGCATCCTCTTCGACTGGAACCGACAGGCCGAGCTCACCTTTGGCTGGAGCCGCGAGGACGCGGTCGGGATGAAGCTGGATGAGACCATCATCCCGCCCGCCTTCCGCGAGGCGCACCGCAAGGGCCTGGAGCACTTCCTCGCCACCGGGGAAGGCCCTGTGCTGAACCGCCGCCTGGAGCTGTCGGCCTCACGACGAGACGGCAGCCTGCTGCCAGTGGAGCTTCGCATCACCGTGCTCCCCAGCCTCTCCGGGCGGCAGATGTTCTGCGCCTTCCTGCACGACATCAGCGAACGCGAGGCCCTGCAGCAGCGGCTGGCACGGCAGTCGCTCGAAGATGAACTCACCGGTTTGGCCAACCGGCGCGCGCTCTACGACCAGCTCGCCGCCGCCATGGCCCGCAGCCGGCGTTCGGGCAAGCCTGTCGGCGTGCTTTTCCTGGATCTGGACGGCTTCAAGGCCGTGAACGACCGCCTGGGGCATCAGGTCGGCGACGAGCTGTTGCGTCAGCTGGCCCTACGGCTGCGCGCGTGCGTGCGTGAAACGGATACCGTAGCCCGCCTCGGCGGCGACGAGTTCATCGTCCTGCTGGAGTCTCTTCACGACCCGGCGGCCGACTGCACACGCGTAGCGAACAAGCTGATCGAATCGGTGGCCACGCCGTTCGATTTGAGCGAGGGCCGCGTGGCGCGGGTGGGCACGAGCATTGGCGCCGCGATCTATCGGCAGCACGACGCCACTACGGCGGAGACCTTGTTGATGCAGGCCGACGCCGCCATGTACGAAGCCAAGCGCCAAGGAAAAGGCCGCCTGCAGCTCATTGACAGCGGCCCCGCCTGCGGCCAGCCTTCGTGTTGAGTCCGGGGCGTGCCATGCTTGTGGTGCCCAGGAGGGGACTCGAACCCCTATGGCCGCAAGGCCCGCGGATTTTAAGTCCGCTGCGTCTACCGGTTTCGCCACCCGGGCGGCAGCCTGACCGCCATCTTCCGGCCAGCAAAAAGCCCCGACGGGGCGGGGCTTGAACAAGAAGATGCTGGAGGCGCGGGGCGGAGTCGAACCGCCCTGGACGGATTTGCAATCCGCTGCATAACCGCTTTGCTACCGCGCCGCAGATCTCGCCGTCTTCACCCGGCAAGGCGCCGGATTCTGACAAAAAAGGGAAGCCTAGCGTTTGCGTGGGCTTCCCTTCAGGAATCTGGAGCGGGAAACGAGACTCGAACTCGCGACCTCAACCTTGGCAAGGTTGCGCTCTACCAACTGAGCTATTCCCGCATGGTTTGCTGGCCTTGACTGCCGCTTGAGGCACGGCTTACTTGGGGCCAACCGCTTCGCCAACCGTCCGTTGCGGCTGCCTTGGTGTTGCAGCCCGTCGATCAGCGAAGACTTAGATTCTAGGACAGACCGGATGCCCCCTGCAAGCACTTTTTGAGGCCAGCGCAAGAAACTTGAGAGGACGAGCAGACCAGGTCGCCGGCCCGCTCGCCCACTCTCTCAGTGCTTCAGCACATCCTGCGAGCCGTCCTGCGCAGCAGGAGCCGCCTTGCCGGCCGCCTCCTTGGACTCTTCCTTGACCTCTTCTTCCGGCAGCGGCTGGGGCAACCGCTCCAGCGCAACTTCCAGCACTTTGTCGATCCACTTGACCGGGACGATCTCGAGCTGGTTCTTGACGTTCTCCGGGATGTCCTGCAGATCCTTGACGTTCTCCTCAGGGATGAGCACCGTCTTGATGCCCCCGCGGTGTGCCGCCAGCAGCTTCTCCTTCAAGCCACCGATGGCCGTCACCTCGCCGCGCAGCGTGATCTCGCCGGTCATGGCCACGTCCGAGCGCACCGGGATGCCGGTCAGCGCCGACACCAGCGCCGTGGTCATCGCGATGCCGGCGCTGGGGCCGTCCTTGGGCGTGGCGCCGTCGGGCACATGGATGTGGATGTCGCGCTTCTCGAAGAGCTCGTCCTTGATGCCCAGGCGACGCGCACGGCTGCGCACCACCGAGCGTGCCGCTTCGACCGACTCCTTCATCACGTCGCCGAGCTGACCGGTGCGGATGATGTTGCCCTTGCCGGGCATCACCGCCGTCTCGATGGTCAGCAGGTCGCCGCCCACCTCGGTCCACGCCAGGCCGACAACCTGGCCGACCTGGTTGTCTTTCTCGGCCTGGCCGAAGTTGTAGCGGCGCACGCCGAGAAACTCGTTGAGGTTGTCCTCGGTGACGACAACCTTGCCTTCGTAGTTCTTCAGCAGGAGGCCCTTGACCACCTTGCGGCAGATCTTCGAGACCTCGCGCTCCAGCGAGCGCACGCCGGCTTCGCGGGTGTAGTAGCGGATGATCCCGCGGATGGCTGCCTCGGTGACGTCGAGCTCTTCTTCCTTCACGCCGTTGTTCTTGCGCTGCTTGGGCAGCAGGTACTTCTGCGCGATGGAGACCTTCTCGTCCTCGGTGTAGCCGGACAGGCGGATCACCTCCATGCGGTCCAGCAGGGCCGGCGGGATGTTCAGCGAGTTCGACGTGGCGACGAACATCACGTCCGACAGGTCGAAGTCGACCTCAATGTAATGGTCGCTGAAGGTGTGGTTCTGCTCAGGATCCAGCACCTCCAGCAGCGCCGATGACGGATCGCCGCGGAAGTCCATGCCCAGCTTGTCGATCTCGTCGAGCAGGAAGAGCGGATTGCGCGTGCCCACCTTGCTCAGGCTCTGCAGCACCTTGCCCGGCATGGAGCCGATGTAGGTGCGGCGGTGGCCGCGGATCTCGGCCTCGTCACGCACACCGCCCAGGGCCATGCGCACGAATTTGCGGCCGGTGGCGCGGGCCACACTCTGGCCAAGAGAGGTCTTGCCCACACCGGGGGGGCCGACCAAGCACAGGATGGGCGCCTTTACCTTGTCCACGCGGGTCTGCACTGCGAGGTACTCCAGGATGCGCTCCTTGACCTTCTCCAGCCCGTAGTGATCCTCGTTGAGGACATCCTCGGCATGCGAGAGGTCATGCTTGATCTTGGTCTTCTTGCTCCAGGGCAGGTTAACCAGCGTGTCGATGTAGTTGCGCACCACCGTGGCCTCGGCCGACATGGGCGACATCAGCTTGAGCTTCTTGAGCTCGGCCTCGGCCTTCTTGCGTGCCTCCTTGGGCATGCGGGCGGCCTCGATCTTCTTGGCCAGCTCCTCCAGGTCGGCGCCCTCCTCGCCTTCGCCCAGCTCCTTCTGGATGGCCTTGACCTGCTCGTTGAGGTAGTACTCGCGCTGGGACTTCTCCATCTGGCGCTTCACACGGCCGCGGATGCGCTTTTCGACCTGCAGGATGTCGACCTCGTGCTCGAGCTGCTCCAGAAGCTTCTCGAGCCGCTCGCTGACGGAGAACAGATCCAGCACGCTCTGCTTGTTTTCCAGCTTGAGCGGCAAGTGGGCGGCGATGGTGTCGGCCAAGCGGCCGGCATCGTCGATGCCCGCGATGGAGGTGAGGATCTCCGGCGGGATCTTCTTGTTGAGCTTGACGTACTGGTCGAACTGCTGAGTGACCGCACGACGCAAGGCCTCGACCTCAGGCGTAGCGGCGGCCGGCGGCGGCACGGGCGTGACCTCAGCGACGAAGTATTCGTCGTTGTCCTCGATCTTGCCGGTCGTGGCGCGCTGCACGCCCTCGACCAGCACCTTCACCGTGCCGTCGGGCAGCTTGAGCATCTGCAGGATGCTGGAGACGCAGCCGACCTCGAACATGTCGTCGGCCTTGGGCTCGTCCTTGCCGGCGGACTTCTGGGCGATCAGCATGATCTGCCGGCCGGCTTCCATCGCGGCTTCGAGGGCCTTGATGGACTTGGGGCGTCCCACGAACAGCGGGATGACCATGTGGGGGAAGACCACCACGTCGCGCAGCGGCAGCAGAGGCAGGGTGATGGGCTCGGAGGGCAGGATGGGGTGTCCGGACATGGCGGGTCTCACTTTCTCAGGCGCAGTTGGGGCCCGAGGACATGATTACAAGGCCGGTCGGCCGGGCGTGATCCCGACAGGGACACGCCGGCCACGGGGAGAAGGGAACGGTTCCGGTGCCGTTCAAGCGCTGGCCTTGGCCTGTTCCCGATAGACCAGGAGGGGCTTAGTCTGCTCGTTGATGGTCGACTCGTCCACGACGACCTTCTCCACGCCTTCCAGGGTGGGCAGCTCGAACATGGTGTCCATCAGCGCCTGCTCCAGGATGGAGCGCAGGCCGCGGGCGCCGGTCTTGCGCTCCAGGGCCTTGCGGGCAATGGCCGCCAGCGCGGCCGGGCGGATCTCCAGCTCGACGCCGTCCATGGACAGCAGGCGCTGGTACTGCTTGAGCAGCGCGTTCTTCGGCTCGGTGAGGATCTGCACCAGCGCGTCCTCGGTGAGCTCGCCCAGCGTGGCGACCACCGGCAGGCGGCCGACCAGCTCGGGGATGAGGCCGAACTTGATCAGATCCTCCGGCTCGACCTCGCGGAAGACGTCGGAGAGCTTGCGCTCAGCCTTGCTCTGCACCGCCGCCGCGAAGCCGATGCCCGACTTCTCCGAGCGGTTCTGGATGACCTTCTCCAGGCCGTCGAAAGCGCCGCCGCAGATGAACAGGATGTTCGTCGTGTCGATCTGCAGGAAATCCTGGTTGGGATGCTTGCGCCCGCCCTGGGGCGGCACGCTGGCCATCGTGCCTTCGATGAGCTTGAGCAGAGCCTGCTGCACGCCTTCGCCGGACACGTCGCGGGTGATGGACGGGTTGTCGGACTTGCGCGAGATCTTGTCGATCTCATCGATGTAGACGATGCCGCGCTGGGCCTTGTCCACCTCGTAATTGCAGTTCTGCAGCAGCTTCTGGATGATGTTCTCGACGTCCTCGCCGACGTAGCCGGCCTCGGTCAGCGTGGTGGCATCCGCGATGACGAAGGGGACATTGAGCAGCCGCGCGAGCGTCTGCGCCAGCAGCGTCTTGCCCGAGCCGGTGGGGCCGATGAGCAGGATGTTGCTCTTGGCGAGCTCCACGTCCTCTTTCTTGCCGCCGGCCGCGCCCATGTGGCGCAGGCGCTTGTAGTGGTTGTAGACCGCCACCGACAGCGTGCGCTTGGCGGCGTCCTGGCCGATGACGTACTGGTCCAGGATGGTCTTGATCTCGGTGGGGACGGGCAGGTCGCTCTTGGGCGCCTTGGCCTCGGTCGACTCGGCCGTGACCTCGTCACGGATGATGTCGTTGCACAGCTCGATGCATTCGTCGCAGATGAAGACCGAGGGGCCCGCGATCAGCTTCTTGACCTCATGCTGGCTCTTCCCGCAGAACGAGCAGTACAGGATTTTTTCGCTGGAGGAGCCTTTTTTCTCGGGCATGGGGGCGACCTGCTGGACTCTTGAGGAAGGTTGAAAGAAATGATAAGACAAAGCCCAGAGCGGCCACCGGACGGAGAAGCCCGCCCGCGCGCGGCCTGTTCGGCCGATCCTCGCGGCGGGCTTCGCGGGCGCTACTGCCGGTTGACCAGCACCTTGTCGATGAGGCCGTAGGCGGTGGCGTCGTCGGCGGACATGAAGTAGTCGCGCTCGGTGTCGTTCTGGATCTTCTCCAGTGGCTGACCGGTGCGGTCAGCCAGGATCTTGTTGAGGTTCTCGCGCAGCTTGAGGATCTCGCGCGCCTGGATCTCGATGTCGGTGGCCTGGCCCTGGGCGCCGCCCAGCGGCTGGTGGATCATGATCCGCGAATTGGGCAGGGCAAACCGCTTGCCCTTGGCACCGGCAGCCAGCAGGAAGGCGCCCATGCTGGCGGCCAGGCCCATGCACAGCGTGGAGACGTCCGGCTTGATGAACTGCATGGTGTCGAAGATCGACATGCCCGCGCTGACGCTGCCTCCCGGGGAGTTGATGTAGAGCGAGATGTCCTTGTCGGGGTTTTCACTCTCCAAGAACAGCATCTGGGCGACCACCAGGTTGGCCGTCTGGTCGTTGACCGGGCCGACGAGGAAGATGACGCGCTCGCGCAGCAGCCGGCTGTAGATGTCGTAGGCGCGCTCGCCGCGGCCCGACTGTTCGATGACGATGGGCACCATGCCCAGGTTCTGGGTATCCAGCGCGCTCATGCTCGTGCTTGCTCCGGTGTCAGAGGGTCGGTGTGATGCGGGCCATTATGGCGCCCTGAGAAGAGCATCGTCGCAGGCGGCCGCCTGCTGCGGCAGATGGGGCCGCCAGGACAAATAAAAAGGCGCCGCCGGCGAGCCGCCGCGGCGCCCTGGTGCCCGAAGCCGCGTGTCAGCCCTGCTGGCCCATCAGCTCGTCAAACGCCAGCGACTTGTCGCTGACCTTGGCCTTGCCGAGCACGAAGTCGGCGACGTTGCCTTCGATGACCACGGCCTCGACCTCGGCCATGCGCTGGCGGTCGCTCATGTACCAGCTCACCACCTGGGCCGGCTGTTCGTAGCTCTGGGCCAGCTCCTCGATGTGGGCGCGCAGCTGGTCGGGCTGGGCCTGCAGGTTGTTGGCGCGCACCAGCTCGGCCACGATCAGGCCCAGGCGCACGCGGCGCTCGGCCTGCGGCTGGAAGATGTCGGCCGGGATCTGGGCCTTGTCGGCATCCTTGACGCCGCGCTGCTTCAGGTCGGCGCGGGCGGCCTCCACCAGGCGGCCGAGCTCGTTCTCGACCAGGGCCTTGGGCACGTCCAGTTCGGCGGCCTTGACCAAGGCATCCATCACCGCCGCCTTGTTGCGGGCGGCGACGCGGAACTTGACCTCGCGCTCCAGGTTCTTCTTGATGTCGGCGCGCAGGGCGTCCATGGTGCCGGCCTCGATGCCCAGGCCCTTGATGAAGGCCTCGTCCACCTCGGGCAGCACCTGGGACTCGACCTTCTTGAGCGTGACCAGGAAGTCGGCTTCCTTGCCGGCCACCTCCTTGCCATGGTAGTCGTCAGGGAACTTCAGCGGGAAGGTCTTGGACTCGCCGGCCTTCATGCCGCGCACGGCCTTCTCGAAGGCCTCCAGCATGCGGCCCTCGCCCAGCAGGAACTGGAAGCCCTCGGCCTTGCCGCCCTCGAAGGGCACGCCGTCGATCTTGCCCTCGAAGTCGATGGTGACCCGGTCGCCATCGGCGGCGGCCTCGGCGGCCGGGCGCTGGTTGAACGTGCGGCGCTGCTTGCGCAGGATGTCCAGCGTCTTGTCGATGGCTTCGTCGGAGACGTCGGCCGAGGCGCGCTCGATCTCGACGGCCGACAGGTCGCCGATCTTGACCTCGGGATAGACCTCGAAGATGGCGTTGAAGGCGATCTCGCCGCTCGGCGCGTCGCCTTCCTTCTGCTCGATGCGGGGGGCGCCGGCCACGCGCAGCTTGGCTTCATTGGCGGCCTGGGAGAAGGCCTCGCCGAGCTTGTCGTTCATGACCTCGTACTGAACGGACATGCCGTAGCGCTGGGCGACCACGCTCATCGGCACCTTGCCGGGGCGGAAGCCATCGGCCTTCACCGTCTTGGCCAGGCGCTGCAGCCGGGCGGCGACCTCTTTTTGCACCGCTTCGGCCGACAGGGTCAGCGTGATGCGGCGTTCGAGCTTGTCGAGGGTTTCAACAGTGACAGCCATGATGATCGACTCTTTCGTTGGGACTTGGTGCGCGGGGGGGGACTCGAACCCCCACACCATCGCTGGCGTCAGGACCTAAACCTGGTGCGTCTACCAATTTCGCCACCCGCGCAGTGAGGAATCAAAGGGCTGCCCATGCGTCATGCGCACACGGCAGCCCTTGGGGCGATTGGGCAAACCGGCAATTCTAGCCAGCTTGCATGGCGGCTCAGAAGGCGTGGCCGAGCCCGGCGTGCCCAAGCGGGCCGCCCGAAGCCGCCTGGTCACGGCGCAAAGCACAGCCATAGCGTGCGCTATGGCGAGCATTTGCAACACCGAGCAGGCGGTTTGGGGCGGTCAGAGCGGGCATGGCGGGTTCGTCCGTTCCTTCTCACCGCCTGACGCGGAACCAGGCCGCGTACATCGCCGGCAGTGCCAGCAGCGTGAGCGCCGTGGCGACGATCAGGCCGCCCATGATGGCCACGGCCATCGGCCCCCAGAACACGCTGCGCGACAGCGGGATCATGGCGAGCACGGCAGCTGCGGCCGTCAGCACGATCGGGCGGAAGCGGCGCACGGCCGACTCAACGATGGCATCCCAGGCCGGCACGCCGCGGGCGCGGTCATGCTCGATCTGGTCGATCAGGATGACCGAGTTGCGGATGATCATGCCCATCAGCGCGATCACGCCCAGCATGGCGACGAAGCCGAAGGGGCGGTCGAGCAGCAGCAGCGCTGCGGCCACGCCCGCGATGCCCATGGGGCCGGTCAGGAAGACCAGCGTGGCGCGCGAGAAGCTCTGCAACTGCAGCATCAGCAGCGTGAAGGTGATGAAGAGCATCAGCGGCACGTTGGCGAAGATGGAGCCCTGACCCTTGCTGCTCTCCTCGGCCGTGCCGGCCATCTGGATCTGGTAGCCCGGCGGCATGCGCGACTGCAGCTCCTGCAGCCGCGGCCACAGGGCCTCGCTGACGGTGGGGCCCTGCACGCCGTCCACCACGTCGCCCTGCACGGTGACGGCATAGCGGCGGCCTTCGCGCCAGAGCACGCCGGGCTCCCAGTCCAGCCGGATGCGCGCGATCTGCGACAGCGGCACGGCGCGGCCGCTGGCCGTGGGCACCACGGTGTTCTGCAGGTCGGTGAGCGCATCGCGCTCGCCCTGCGGGCTGCGCACGCGGATCTCGATCAGGCGGTCCTCCTCCCGGTACTGGCCGATGGGGTTGCCGGAGACGACACCGCGCGTGGCCTGGGCGATGCCCTGGCTGGTGACGCCCAGGGCGCGCGCCTTGTCCTGGTCGATCTCCAGGCGCAGCACCTTGACCGGCTCGTTCCAGTTGTCGTTGACGCCGCGCAGGTCCGGGTGCTGGCGCAGGAGGGTCAGGGCCTCGTCGGCCCAATGGCGCACGCCGTCTACGTCCGGGCCGACGATGCGGAACTGCACCGGATAGGGGACGGGCGGGCCGTTGGGCAGGGCCTTGACCCGCGTGCGCACCTCCGGGAACTCCTCGGCCAGGATGGTCACCATGCGCTGGCGCAGGGCGTCGCGCTGCTCAGGCGTCTTGGGCACGACGATGAGCTGGCTGACGTTGGTCTGCGGAAAGATCTGGTCCAGCGGCAGGTAGAAGCGCGGCACGCCGGCGCCGATCCAGGTGGCGACGCTGCCGGTGTCGGGCTCGCGCAGCAGCCGGGCCTCGAAGCGCTTGGCCACGTCCTCGGAGGCCTGGAAGCTCGACCCCTCAGGCAGCCACAGGTCCACCAGCATCTCCGGCCGGCTGGAGTCGGGGAAGAACTGCTGCTGCACCTTGCCCATGCCGACGATGCCCAGCGCAAAGACGCCCAGCGTGACGGCGATGGTGATCCAGCGGTGCTGCACGCAGGCGTCCACCAGCCGGCGGAAGCGGCTGTAGAACGGCGTGTCGAAGAGCTCGTGCACCTCGCCCTCCTGCCGCGGCTTGGTGTGCAGCAGGGCCGCGCCGATGTAGGGCACGAAGTACACCGAGACGATCCACGAGATGACCAGCGCCGCGGTGGTGACGGCGAAGATGGCAAAGGTGTACTCGCCCACTGCGGACTGGGCCATGCCGATGGGCAGGAAGCCCGTGGCCGTGATCAGCGTGCCCGTGAGCATGGGCATGGCGGTGATCTCGTAGGCGAAGGTGGCCGCGCGCAGGCGGTCATAGCCCTCCTCCATCTTGCGCACCATCATCTCCACCGCAATGATGGCGTCGTCCACCAGCAGGCCCAGGGCGATGATCAGCGCGCCCAGCGAGATCTTGTGCAGGCCCACGCCCCAATAGAGCATCACCGCGAAGGTGATGGCCAGCACCAGAGGGATGGTGATGCCCACCACCAGCCCGGGCCAGATATCGATGCGGAAGCCCCGGCCGCCGGCGCCACGGTGCAGGCCCAGGCTGAGGAAGCTCACGCCCAGCACGACGACGATGGCCTCGATCAGCACCTTGACGAATTCGCCCACGGACTGCGTGACCGCATGCGGCTGGTCCTGTACCTGGCGCAGCTCGATGCCGATGGGCAGGTCGGCGCGCACGGCCGCGGCCGTCTCGCGCAGGCGCTCGCCCAGGTGGACGATGTCGCCGCCCTTGGTCATGGAGATGCCCAGGGCCAGCACGTCCTGCCCCTGGAAGCGCACCTTGGTCACCGGCGGGTCGACGTACTCGCGCTTGATGGTGGCGATGTCGCCCAGGCGCAGCGTGCCGGCGCGGCCGGTGACGGGATTGACCGCGCGCACCGGCATGGCCGCGATCTGCTCGACCGTGGTGAAGGCGCCCTGCACGCGGATCTGCACGTCGGTGTCGGTGACGCTGAGCACGCCCGCGCCCTCGACCGCGTTCTGCGCGTTGAGCTGGCCGATGACCTGGTTGAAGTCCAGGCCCAGCTCGGCCAAGCGCCGCTGCGGCGCCTCGATGACGATCTTCTCCTCCTGGACGCCGAAGAACTCGACCTTCGCCACGTCATGGACGGCCAGGAAGCGGGCGCGCACCTGTTCGGCGAATCGGCGCAATTCCTCGGGCGTGAAGCCGTCTGCCGACAGCGCGTAGATGGAGCCGTAGACGTCGCCGAACTCGTCGTTGAAGAGCGGCCCGTACAGCCCCGGCGGCAGGGTGGCGCGCATGTCGCCGATTTTTTTTCGCACCTGGTACCAGACCTGCTGCACCTCGCCGGGCGGTGCGGAGTCACGCAGCTCCAGGATGGTCAGTGACTCGCCGGGCTTGGTGTAGGTGCGGATCTTGTCGGCATAGGGCACCTCCTGCAGCGTGCGCTCGATCTTGGAGGCAACTTGCTCGGCCATCTGCTGCGCATCGGCACCGGGCCAGTAGGTGCGCACCACCATCGCGCGGAAGACGAAGGGCGGATCCTCGTCCTGGCCGAGCTGGAAGTAGGCGGCGAAGCCCAGCAGCATCAGCACGACCATCAGGTAGCGCGTCAGCGCCGGGTGCTCCAGCGCCCAGCGCGAAACGTTGAAGCGCGTGGGCCGCGCGCCGGCCTCGGCTGGGCCGGCGTCAAGGGGGGCGCCGGCGCTCACCGGCCGGCTCCGGCGATGCTGGCGGCGGCCGGGGCGGAGGCGGCACCGGGCTCCACATAGCGCTTGACCTTCTGCCCCGGCTGCAGCACGTGCACGCCGGCGGTCACCACCTCTTGCCCCGGTTTCAGGCCGGAGGCCAGCAGCACGCTGTCGCGACCGACCGAGGCGACCTGCACCGGCTGCAGCGAGACCGTCAGATTGCGGCCGTCGAGCACCCACACGGCGGAAGCACCGTCCTTGCGCAGCAGCGCGGTCAGCGGCAGACGCACCGCGTTGCCGGGCGTGCGGGCGTCGATCTGCACGGTGGCGGTCTGGCCCAAGCTCACCTCGGCACGGCCGATATCCGCCTTGACGGTGAAGGTGCGCGTGACCGGGTCGGCTGCGGCGGCCACCTCGCGCACCGTGGCCGGCAGCACCGCCGCCTGGCCCCAGCGGCGCACCTTGATGGCGCCCGGCTTGCCACGCAGCTCGCGCAACGCGGTGATGCCGTCCTCGGGCACGGTGAAGACAACGTCGCGCGGGCCATCATGCGCCAGGCGCAGCACCGGCGTGCCTGCGCCGATAACCTGGCCGGGTTCGGCCTCCACGCCGGTGATCACGCCGGCCGCATCCGCCAGCAGCGAGGCATAGCCCGCCTGGTTGACCTGCACGCCAGCCTGGGCGCGGGCCTGGGCCAGGTTGGCCTCGGCTGCCTTCAGCGCGCTCTCGTGCCGCTCCAGTTCGGCTGCACTGATGAAGCCCTGGGCGCGCAGCTCACGGAAACGCCGCACGTCGGCCAGCACCTGGTCGCGGTTGACCTGCGCGGCGTTGACCGAGGCGCGGGCAGCCTCCTGGCCCAGGCGCAGGTCGGTCGGATCCAACTGCGCGAGTACCTGGCCGGCGCGGACGGGCTGGCCCAGCTCCACCAGGCGTTGCGTGATCTTGCCGCCCACCCGAAAGCCCAGCGCCGACTCCACGCGGGCGCGAACCTCGCCGGCGTACTCCAACACCGCCTCGCCCTGCCCTGGCTGGACCATCATGGTGCGCACTGCGCGTACCGGCTCGGGCGCAGACTCGTGGCGGCTGCAGGCGCCCACGGCCAGAGCCAGCGCCGCCACGGCAAACCACCGGGTCCAGCGGGCGCGGCCTGCGCATTGCGCGGCGCGGGTCAGGGCAGTCGGTGGCCGCAGGCGAGCGGCCCGGCGGGCGGGCGGAATGTGAGGCATGTTCGGTGTGTGCGGACGCCGCTTGGCGGGCTTGTCGGGGGGCGGCGAAGGGGCGCCAGTATCGCGGAGGATGATTCCGGCCTGCGGCCCCGGGCGGGCGCATCCGGCTTCTTCACCGGCCCTTACTGACCGGTCGGTCAGTAATATAGGGACCGCCCCGCCTGGGTGTCAAACCGCGCACCGCCGTGACGCTGCGCGGGCCGGCGCTTGCGCCGACAATCCGCGCCTTTTGAACCGCCACTGCGCCTGCCATTGCCCGCGCGTAGGCCCACACCGCTTCCGCCTCCCGCTCCTGAAGGCGTCGCGGCCTGACCCATGCCCGCCGCGGCTTACTTGCCGACGATGCGACGGGCCCGCCACCCATGACCTCGCCCACTTCTATCGACTACGCGCTGCGTCTGTCCCCCCCTGCCGCCCAGCCGGCACTGGCCGCACTGCGCAACTGGTGGCGCGAGGTGGCCGGCGTGGCGCGCGAGGTATCCGACCCGGCGGTCGCCGCGGCCAAGCTGGCATGGTGGCGGCGCGAGCTGCAAACGGGATGGGCCGGCATGCCGCAGCATCCGTCGCTGCAGGCGCTCAAGCGCATGGCGCCGGATTTGGCGGTGGGCCGCCTGCTGAGCGTGGTCGATGCAGCGCAGGAGCAGGCGCAGCAGACGCGTTTCCTGGACGAAGCGGCCCTGCTGCGCTGGGCCGCCGACCAAGGCGGCGCCGCACTGGCCGCCGCGGGGGAAATCCTGGCAGCGACGGCGGGGCGCTCGCCCCTCGCCCTGCCCGAGGCCTGCGCGCGGCTGGGCTCGGCGTGCGCCCTGGCTGCCGCCGTGCGTGGGCTCGGGCGGCACATGCAGGCCGGCCACCTGCCGGTGCCTGTGTCCGAGCTGCAGCACACCGGGTTGCGTGCGCACGAGCTGCTTGGCCGATCCCCTGCCCTGCTGCAGGACGCACGCTATAGGGCGGTGATGGACATTCAGGCTGCCCGCGCCCGCCGGCTGCTGCAAGAGGCGATGCAGGCGGTGCTCACGGCCGGGCCGCGTAGGGACACCCGTGGCTTGCGGGTGCTGGGTGCCTTGCGCCTGGCGCTGCTGGACGAGCTGCAGCGCAGCGGCTATCCGGTGCTGCAGCAGCACGTCATGCTGAGCCCGGTGCGCCGGGCGTGGATCGCCGCGACGACGTGGTGACGCGGCCCCGGTCGTCCGTCGACAAGGGACGGCTGCGGGATCAGCCCGCTGGTGCGCGGGGGCAGACGATCGCCGCCTGGCCCGCCCGCTCAGCTACCCGGCGGCGCGAACGGCGCAGCCAGCGGCTCGCCCACGAACAAGCCCTGCTGCGGCCAGGCCACGCTCTTCCAGTAGGCCTCGATCGCCGATGCGCCCTGCACGTAGTGCAGCAGCAGCACTTGAGGATGCGGGAACTTCTGCAGGTGTGAATAGGGCTCGCTGACCGTGCCATAACTTGCCGTGACGCCCACATCGATCCACGACAGCACCGTCATCTGCCCGTGCGGCTGATCCAGGTTGCCGCCCCACGACGTGAGATGGTCCGCAAGCGCGCCGGGAACGAAGCGCACGGTTTCAATGCGGTCTACCCGCGCCGCGCCCGTGAGATACATCAGCACGCGGTCGGCATCAATCAGCGCATCGGTGCGGTCCAGGTGCACCTCCAGCCCATAAGCCGCCACACGGCCGGCCGGCGGGAAGAGCAGCTCGCGCTGGCTGCGCACCGTATCGCGCGTGGCTACGAAATGCACGTTGACCGGCGGCGCATCGGTGGCGCCCAGCGTGCCGTCAGAGGCCACACCGCGGTCGATCAACGCCTTGGCGGATGCCGCATCGCGCGCGGCCAACAGCATCGACGGGCGGATGCGCAGGTCGGTGTAGGGCTGCGCGCTTGGCGAGTTGAAGTAGCGCGACGCCCGGCTCGGCGGCCCGCCGGTGCGCTTGCACAGTGCTTCGTCGAAGCCCAGCGTCAGCGCGCCGGTGATGGCATTGCACTCCACCGCATACGGGCGGCTCCAGGCCAGTGCCAGCGCCTGCGTGCGCGAGCCGAAGTGCACACCGATGCGGCGCGTCAGCTCGTGGAACTCATCACGGCTGAGCACACTTTTAGGCCGCCCCGGGGCACCGTCTGCCGCAGGCGCCAGCGGCAGGCTCACGCGGAGCACCTGCTGCGGCTGCAGGCCGCGGGCGCGGATGTAGTACTCGCCCACCTCGACGGAATACGGGTCGGCCGTGTTGATCACCAGGCCCAGATCCGCCGCCCGCAGTCGCCCGAAGACGCGCGGCACGGCCACCCACTGACGTGGCGCGGTCGGCCCGGAGGCGGCCGGCTTACCCGCCGAGGCAGCGTTCGCCGTGGCGCTCCTGGCCGCCGTTGCGGCGGCAGGCGCGCCGGCGTCGGCCGCGGGCTGGGCCCAGACCGACGCTCCCGCCGCCACCAACAGGGCAGCAGCTACAGGGCCATGGAGCATCCGCCGCCGCACCAAACGCGCGGCCGGCTTGGCGGAAGCAAGCGGAGCAAAGCAGGCCGTCATCGCGGCCCTCAGCACGAGGCTGGTCTGCCAGCGGCGATCCGCCTATCGCCGCGCATCAGGACGTCACGCGCGGCACTCCCGTGGCCGTCGGCCGCGAGGATTCGCCAGCGCTCTCCAGCCAGCGGCGCACGCGCTCCGCATCCGCCTGGCGCGAGTACTTGCCGGAGGAATCCAGGAACACCATGATCAGCTTGCGTCCGGCCAAGCGGGCCTGCATCACCAGGCAGCGGCCGGCCTCGGCGATGTAACCCGTCTTTTGCAGGCCGATGTCCCAGGATGGGCTGCGCACCAGGCCGTTGGTGTTGTGGTACTGCAGCTGGCGGCTGCCCACGGCCACTTGATACTCATGCGAAGTAGACAGCTCGCGGATCAGCGTATGCCGGTACGCTGCCTTGACCAGCACGGCCAAGTCGTGTGCACTGGACTGGTTGCGACTGGACAGGCCCGTGGGCTCCACATAGCGGGTGGCTGACATGCCCAACTCCTGCGCTCTGCGGTTCATGGCCGCCACGAACGCAGGCAGCCCTCCGGGGTAGTGCCGGCCCAGCGCGTGGGCAGCGCGGTTCTCCGAGGACATCAGCGCCAGATGCAGCATGTTCTCGCGCGTCAGCCGGGTGCCGACCGCCAGCCGCGAGCCGCTGAACTTCTCGGTGTCGATGTCCTCCTCGGTGATGGTCAGCACCTCGTCCAGGGGCTGCTGGGCCTCGACGACCACCAGCGCAGTCATCAGCTTGGTCAGCGAGGCAATCGGCAGCACAGCCTGTGGGTTCTTGCTGAACAGCACCTCGTTGGTGTCCTGATCGAGAACCAGCGCAACGCTGGAGCTCAGCGCCAGCGGGTCGCTGGTCTCGCGCAGGCCATAGGCCTGACCATAGGACACCGGCGCCACAGCCGCCACTGGCGCGGCGCGGCGCACGACGCTGACAGTGGGTGTGCGCGCAGCGGCCACCGGGCGGCTCGCCGAACGGGGCGACGCTGTGCGCACCGTGCCGCTAACGCGGCTGGTGCGTGCGGAGGCCCGCGCCGAGGCGGTCTTGCGCGAGGGCGCCTTGGCTACCGCCTTCTTGGCTGACGTTTTGGAGGCCGTCTTGGAGGCCGTCTTGGATGCCGTCTTGGATGCCTTGGCCGTGCGCGCCTCGCGCTCAGGCGCCTTGCGAGTGGCCGCCAGGGCCGCGGGCTCGCCAACCATGGCAAAAGCGGCCAGCAAGGCCGCCGCCGCGCCGACGCGACGCAACAGATTCAAACTGATCGACACCATGGGCAGCCCCTTTCGCGCACGCGTGGGGCGAGTCTAGGGCAGCCCCGAAACTCGCGCAATATCAAATGCTTACACGAGGTTTCTCAAGCTGCCCCTGTGGTGTCGACCCGCCCCTTCAGCCTTGCGCCGCGACGCGCTCGGCCTTGCTGTGCAGTTTGTTCAGCGCCGCGAGGTAAGCCTTCGCTGAAGCCACCACGATGTCAGGATCGGCCCCGACGCCATTGACGACCCGGCCGCCCAACTGCAGCCGCACCGTCACCTCGCCCTGCGATTCTGTGCTGCCGGAGGTGATGGCGTTGACTGAATACAGCACCATTTCCGCGCCACTTTGCACGCGCGACTCGATGGCCTTGATGCTGGCATCCACCGGTCCGTTGCCCTGGGCCTCGGCCCGGCACTCCTCGCCGCCCACGGCGAACACGACCTTGGCCTGCGGCCGCTCGCCCATCTCGGAGTGCTGTGACAGCGCGACCAGCCGGAAGTGCTCCTGCTCGCTGGTCACGCTCTCATCGGCCACCAGGGCGATGATGTCCTCGTCGAAGATCTCGCTCTTGCGGTCGGCCAGTTCCTTGAACTTGGTGAACGCCGCATTGACCTCGGCCTCGGATTCCAGATCGATCCCGAGCTCCTGCAGCCGCTGCTTGAAGGCATTGCGGCCCGAGAGCTTGCCCAGCACGATCTTGTTGGCCGACCAGCCCACGTCCTCGGCGCGCATGATCTCGTACGTGTCGCGCGCCTTGAGCACGCCGTCCTGGTGGATGCCCGAGGCATGCGCAAAAGCGTTGGCGCCCACCACGGCCTTGTTGGGCTGCACGACGAAACCGGTGGTCTGCGACACCAGGCGCGAGGCCGGCACGATCTGGGTGGTATCGATGCCCACCTCCAGGCCGAAGTAATCACGCCGCGTCTTCACGGCCATCACGACCTCTTCCAGCGAGGTGTTGCCGGCCCGCTCGCCCAGGCCGTTGATGGTGCACTCCACTTGACGCGCCCCGCCGATCTTCACGCCGGCCAGCGAGTTGGCCACCGCCATGCCCAAGTCGTTGTGGCAGTGCACAGACCAGATCGCCTTGTCGGAGTTCGGAATGCGCTCGCGCAGGGTGCGGATGAAGTTGCCGTAGAGCTCGGGGATCGCATAGCCCACGGTATCCGGCACGTTGATGGTGGTCGCACCCTCGTCGATCACCGCCTCCAGCACGCGGCACAGGAAGTCCACGTCCGAGCGGTAGCCGTCTTCCGGCGAGAACTCCACGTCCCCGGTCAGGTTGCGCGCAAAGCGAACGGCCGAGCGGGCCTGCTCATACACCTGGTCCGGCGTCATGCGCAGCTTCTTTTCCATGTGCAGCGCAGACGTCGCGATAAAGGTATGGATGCGGGCGGAGCGCGCGCCCTGCAGCGCTTCCGCCGCGCGGGATATGTCGCGGTCGAAGGCGCGGGCCAGCGAACAGACGGTCGAGTCCTTGATGTGGTCAGCGATGGTCTTGACCGCCTCGAAGTCGCCGTTGGACGAGGCCGCGAAGCCGGCCTCGATCACATCGACCTTCAAACGCTCCAGTTGCCGTGCAATGCGCAGCTTCTCGTCCTTGGTCATCGAGGCGCCGGGCGATTGCTCGCCGTCGCGCAAGGTCGTGTCGAAGATGATGAGTTTGTCGGCCATGGGACTCTTTCGCGTGGACGCTGAGGCAGCGGATGGAGGGCAGGAAAGACGCGCAAAAACAAAACGGCCCGTGGGCAAGATGCTCGCGGGCCGTTGATGCGTGAAACGTGGTCGTGTGCGATCAGCGCGCCCTGGGCACCTCTAGGAGAGCTAGCAGAAACACGTTGCGCGACGACATAGAACCAATATAGCACGCGACCCGGAAACGCCTCGATGCGTTTTGCCTAGTGCGCCGATTGGCATATCCGCTTCAGCGGTGCAGGCCCGCTTCGTCTGGCTCGTCGGTAGAGGTGGCAATCACACTCACCGGCCGACCCTTGAACTTCTTCCAGGCATAGACCACGTAGCCCGACAGCCCGTAGGCGACGAATACGCCAAACAGAACCGTAGGGGGGTGGTAGGCGATCACCGCCAAGAGCAGCGCGATGGCCACGATCACGATGAAGGGCACGGTGCGGCGGAAACTGATGTCCTTGAAGCTGTAGAACGGCACGTTGGTCACCATCGTCAGCCCCGCATAGAGCGTGAAACCGAAGGCCAGCCAACGCAGCCAGTCGATGGACGCGACATCGCGCACACCCTGGTCGTCCACCACCCAGACCAGGCCGATGACCAGCGCTGCAGCTGCCGGGCTGGGCAGGCCCTGGAAGTACCGCTTGTCGACGACCTGGATGTTGGTGTTGAAGCGCGCCAGGCGCAGGGCCGCACCAGCGCAATAGACGAAGGCGGCGATCCAGCCCAGCTTGCCGGTGCCGCGAAGGGCCCACTCGTACATGATCAGCGCCGGAGCGGCGCCGAAGGACACCATGTCAGAGAGGCTGTCCATCTGCTCACCGAAGGTGCTCTGCGTGTTCGTCATGCGCGCCACGCGGCCATCGAGGCTGTCGAGCACCATGGCGCAGAAGATGCCGATGGCCGACTGCTCGAAGCGGCCGTCCATGGCCATGACCACGGCATAGAAACCACCAAAGAGCGCGGCCAGCGTGAACAGGTTGGGCAGGATGTAGATGCCCTTGCGCCGAGGGCGCGTGTCCAATGGCGGCTCGGTGACGTCGATGTCGGCCGCAGAGCGGGCCGGGGTGAAGTCCGAGTCGGAAGACAGGTTTGGCATGGCCGGGGTATTCATGCAGGGATATTGGCAACCGACGGGCCGCGCGCAGCCAGCGAGCGGCGCTTGGCCGCCCGGGCGAGCGCAGGGGCCATCCCCAAAACCGAGCAGGCCGCCAGCGCCATGGCGATGCGGATTGCCCGGACGCGGGACAAGAATGTCAGCCGGCGGACGAGGATAGCGCACGCCGAATGCAATAAAGCCGCCGGCCCTGACGGGCACGACGGCTTTTCGCCTGCCGCGCGGCGGCAGGCCGCGCGCGCGGGATCAGTTCTTGGACTGGTCGACCAGGCGGTTCTTGCGGATCCAGGGCATCATCGCGCGCAGCTGCTCGCCGACCTGCTCGATCGGGTGTTCGGCGGTCAGACGGCGGCGGCTGATCAGCGTCGGCGCGCCGGCCTTGTTCTCGAGGATGAAGGACTTGGCGTATTCGCCGGTCTGGATGTCCTTCAGGCACTGGCGCATGGCGTTCTTGGTGGCCTCGGTCACGACGCGGGGGCCGGTGACGTACTCCCCGTACTCGGCGTTGTTCGAGATCGAGTAGTTCATGTTGCCGATGCCGCCTTCATAGATCAGGTCGACGATCAGCTTGAGCTCGTGCAGGCACTCGAAGTAGGCCATCTCGGGCGCGTAGCCGGCTTCCACCAGGGTCTCGAAGCCCGCCTTGATCAGCTCGACGGTGCCACCGCACAGCACGGCCTGCTCGCCGAAGAGGTCGGTCTCGGTTTCCTCGCGGAAGGAGGTCTCGATGATGCCGGCCTTGCCGCCGCCGTTGGCCGCGGCATAGCTCAGGGCCAGGTCACGCGCCTTGCCAGTCTTGTCGGCATGCACGGCGATCAGGTGGGGCACGCCCCCGCCCTGGGTGTAGGTGCCGCGCACGGTATGGCCCGGGGCCTTGGGGGCGACCATCCACACGTCCAGGTCGGCACGCGGGGCGACCTGGCCGTAGTGCACGTTGAAGCCGTGGGCAAAAGCCAGCGACGCGCCCTGCTTGATGTTGGGCTCAATCTCGGCGGCATAGACGCCGGCGATCTGCTCGTCGGGCAGCAGCACCATGACCACGTCTGCAGACTTCACGGCTTCGGCGATCTCCGCGACCTTCAGGCCGGCCTTCTCGGCCTTGGCCCAGGAGGCGCCACCGCGGCGCAGACCGACGGTGACCTTCACACCGCTGTCGTTCAGGTTCTGTGCGTGCGCATGGCCTTGCGAGCCATAGCCGATGATGGTGACGTTCTTGCCCTTGATGAGGGAGAGGTCGGCGTCCTTGTCGTAGTAAACCTTCATGGTCGTCCTTAGGTGTAGCAAGTGTCAGGGGTGGGCGACGACACAGCGGGCTCGCCCGGGTGATCGGGGCGCAGGCCGGGCCGCGCACCGGATGCAAGGGTGCTCAGACCCTCAGGATGCGCTCGCCACGGCCGATGCCGCTGGCGCCGGTGCGCACGGTCTCCAGGATGGCGGCGCGGTCGATGGCCTCGATGAAGGCGTCGAGCTTGGTCGCATCACCCGTGAGTTCGATGGTGTAGGTCTTCTCAGTGACGTCGATGACGCGGCCGCGGAAGATATCGGCCATGCGCTTCATCTCCTCGCGCTCCTTGCCAACGGCGCGCACCTTGATGAGCATGAGCTCGCGCTCGGTGTAGGGACCTTCGGTGAGGTCCACCACCTTGACCACCTCAATCAACCGGTTGAGGTGCTTGGTGATCTGCTCGATGACCTCCTCGGAGCCCGAGGTGACGATGGTCATGCGCGACAGCGATGCGTCTTCCGTCGGCGCGACGGTGAGGCTCTCGATGTTGTAGCCGCGGGCCGAGAACAGGCCCACCACCCGGGACAGGGCCCCGGGCTCGTTTTCAAGCAGGATGGCGATGATGTGCTTCATGGGGTGTCGCGGGCCGCACCCGGCGCTGCCGTGTAGGCAGCGTGGTCGGCTCGCGTCTCCGATGTCAAAAGGGGTGGAGAACCCACGCGCACGGCGCCAGCTCATCGGGCGCTACCCGGGCCGGTAAGCCCCGGCGCCCCGGCGGTGGCCGCCACGCGCGTGGATCAGGCGGTCAGGTCAGGCGATCCAATCAGGCGCTCAGAGGTCTTCGGAGCCAAGCAGCATCTCGGATATGCCCTTGCCCGCCTGGACCATGGGCCAGACGTTTTCCGTCGGGTCGGTGCGGATGTCGAGGAACACTGTGCGGTCCTTGAGCTTGATCGCTTCGCGCAGCGCGCCTTCGACATCGCCAGGCCGCTCGATCAGCATGCCGACGTGGCCATAGGCCTCGGCCAGCTTCACGAAGTCGGGCAGCGCGTCCATGTAGCTGTGCGAATAGCGGCCGCTGTACTCCAGCTGCTGCCACTGGCGCACCATGCCCAGATAGCGGTTGTTCAGCGAGAGCACCTTCACCGGCGTCTGGTACTGCTGACAGGTGGAGAGCTCCTGGATGCACATCTGGATCGAGCCTTCGCCCGTGATGCAGAAGACGTCGGACTCCGGCTTGGCCAGCTTGATGCCCATCGCATAGGGCAAGCCCACGCCCATCGTGCCCAGGCCGCCGGAGTTGATCCAGCGACGCGGCTGGTCGAAGCGGTAGAACTGCGCTGCCCACATCTGGTGCTGGCCGACGTCCGAGGTGATGTAGGTGTCGCGGTCGCGCGTGAGCTCCCAGAGCTTCTCGACGACAAACTGCGGCTTGATCACCTCGTCAGAGTGCTTGTACTTGAGGCACTCGCGGCCACGCCAGTCAGCGATTTGCTGCCACCAGGCGGACAGCGCCTGCGCATCGGGCCGGGCCTGCGCGTCCTTGAGCTGGGCGATCAGCTCCTGCAGCACGTCCTTGACGTCACCGACGATGGGAATGTCGACCTTCACGCGCTTGGAGATGCTCGACGGGTCGATGTCGATGTGGATGATCTTGCGCTCGACCTGGGCGAAGTGCTTCGGGTTGCCGATGACGCGGTCATCGAAGCGCGCACCGACGGCCAGCACCACGTCGGCATGCTGCATGGCCATGTTGGCCTCGTAGGTGCCGTGCATGCCGAGCATGCCCAGGAACTTGGGGTCGGTGGACGGATAGGCGCCCAGACCCATCAGCGTATTGGTGCACGGCACGCCCAGCATGTCGACCAGCTCGCGCAGCTCGGCCGAGGCATTGCCCAGGATGACGCCGCCGCCGGTGTAGATGTAGGGACGCTTGGCCTGCAGGATGAGCTGCACCGCCTTGCGGATCTGACCGCCATGGCCCTTGCGCACCGGGTTGTACGAGCGCATCTCGACGTCGGCCGGATAGATGAAGGGCGCGGTCTTGAGGCTGACGTCCTTGGGGATGTCCACCACCACCGGGCCGGGACGGCCAGTGCGGGCGATGTGGAATGCCTTCTTCATCGCCGTGGCCAAGTCGCGCACGTCCTTGACGAGGATGTTGTGCTTGACGATGGGCCGGGTGATGCCGACGGTGTCGCATTCCTGGAAGGCATCCAGGCCGATGGCGTGGGTGGGCACTTGGCCCGTCACGATCACCATCGGGATGGAATCCATGTACGCGGTTGCGATGCCGGTGATGGCGTTGGTCACGCCGGGCCCGGAGGTGACCAGCGCCACGCCCACCTCGCCGGTGGCGCGGGCATAGCCGTCGGCTGCGTGCACGGCCGCTTGCTCATGGCGCACCAGCACATGCTCGATGGTGTCCTGCTTGTACAGGGCATCGTAGATGTAGAGGACCGCGCCGCCGGGGTAGCCCCAGATGTACTTGACGCCTTCGGCCTGAAGGCAGCGGACCAGGATTTCGGAGCCCTTGAGCTCCTCGGCGGGGGATTGCGGTGGGGCGTCGGCGAGCGACGCGCGCTTGACGTCCGCGGCAGAGATGTCCATCGTGAACCTTTCCGAATTTCTCTAACGAAAAACGATCGGTGCCCCTCCTGCTTGCAGCTCCACCGGGCGGTGGTGCTGCCGCCTGCACCCGCAACGTGGCGGGAGACGGGCGACGCCCTTGTGAGGCGGAATCAGGGCCTGCGCGGTCAAATTGAAGGAGCCGCCGCATGAGCCGCCCCTCTGACCAGATCGGGAATTGGCGATTATCGCATTCCCGCGGTCCGCTGGCCTGTCGTCCGCGGAGCGGGCTGCGACATCCGGAACGTAGAAGGCTTTTGGGGCGCGTCGCCAGGCGCACCATCCGGCACGCCGCCAACTGACATGGCGGGCACGCTGACATAATCGCCCGCGATTTCATCCTGGCAGCACCCGCCGCGGCCCAGCCGCGGCCCGATCCGTCCTTGGCCTCCGACTCCGAACTCAACGCATTCCTCAAGAGCGTCGAAGCCCGGGCTTTCAAGCGTGCGGTGTATGCGGTGCGCGACCAGGATGCGGCGCTGGATATCGTGCAGGACGCCATGATCCGGCTGGCCCAGAGCTATGGGCATCATGCCGCGGCGGAGTGGCCGATGCTCTTCCAACGCATCCTGTCCAACGCCATCATGGATTGGTTCCGCCGCCAGAAGGTGCGGCGGGCGGTGATGCTGAACTTCACCGACCTAGAGACACCATCCGAGGACGACGGCTCCACCATCGACCTGCTGGAAACCCTGATGTCCGGCGACGCAGAGGGCGAGAGTGCCGCCGAGGCTTTTTCCCGCACCGAGACGGTGGAGGCAATTGAAGAGGAACTTGCCCGCCTGCCCCACCGTCAACGCGAGGCGTTTTTGCTGCGTTACTGGGAGGAACTGGACCTGGCCGAAACCGCGGAGGCGATGGGCTGCTCGGAGGGCAGCGTCAAGACCCATTGCTGGCGTGCCGTGCAGGCCCTGGCCAAGGCCCTGAAGCTTCGAGGAGTGAGCCCATGAACCGCGACTCTGCCAACCGCCACGCGGCCCTGAGCAGCGCTGAGCGTGATGCGCTGGCCGCGCGCTTTGCGCTGCGGCTGTGCGCGCAGCTGCCGGAGAACGCCGTCGGCCTGCCGCATGGCGTGGCCGACCGCCTGGCTGCGGCGCGAGCGCGGGCCCTGCAGGCAATGCCCCAGGTGGCCGCCGTGCGCCAGGTGCAGTGGCACACGGCGTTGGCCGGCGCCGGGGGCGCGCGACGCGCCGGCACCGGCGGGGATGGCGGAGCGTGGTGGAAGCTGGCTTCCGCCCTGCCGCTGCTGGTGCTGCTAGCCGGGCTGGGCGCAATCGCGTGGTGGGAGCAGGCCGAGCGGGCCGACGCTGCGGCCGAGGTCGACGCCGCGCTGCTGGCCGACTATGTACCGCCGGATGCCTATGCTGATCCGGGCTTCGCCGAGTTCCTGCGCAGAGAGACGCGGCAACCGTGACACGCCGGACGAACTGGGGACGCATGCTGAGACCGGTCTGCCTGGCGCTGGCCGGTGCGCTGGCCACCGCAACGGCCGGGGCGGCCGGCGGCCATGCCCCCACCCCGGCCGTCGCGCTCAGCGGCGACCCGGCCTGGCGCGAGCTCAGCCCCGCCCAGCGCCAGGCCCTGGCGCCGCTGGCCCGCGACTGGGAACAGCTTCCCGCCGACAGCAAGAGCAAATGGGTGGCACTGGCCAACCGCTTCCCGTCGATGAGTTCAGAGGAGCGTCAGCGCGTGCAGGCGCGTATGGCCGACTGGGCGCGCACCTCGCCGCGCCAGCGGGGTGAAGCCCGGTTGCGCTTTCAGGAGGCGCGCACCCTGAGCCCTGCCGAGCGCCAAGCGCGCTGGGAGGCCTATCGCAACCTACCGCCGGAGCAGCGACAACAGCTCGCGGAGACGGCGTCCAAACGTCGCCAGCAGGCCGGACGCGCAGCCACGTCCGACACGTCCGCCGGCAAGTCGGCCGCGCCCGCCCGCCTGCAGCGGGACAACGCTGACGGGCTGCGCAAGTCCAACATCGTCCCGCCCCCGCAGCCGGCCGCGCGCAAGTCCATCGCCCCCTCTGTGGTGCAGACGCGGCCTGGCGCCTCCACCTCGCTGATCAACCGCCGGCCCGAGCCGGCGCCCTACATCAAACCCGGGCAGCCCAAGGTTGCGCCCGGGCCCGCGGCGGCCTCGGCGGCAGCCCAGGCGGCCACGCCGGCGCGGTCTGCCTCGGCGCCGCGCAAACGCTGACGGACCGGGGCACTCGGGCCCGCCCCCGCTTGCCCGCCGCAACCCTGCTGCCGGCGCGCGCAGGCGCGGCACACCGGTGGCCATGGCATGCTGATCCCCGGCCTTGCGGCAGGCTGCGCTTGCCGCGTAGGCCACATGGGGCGCCTACACTGCCGGCCCGCCGCCCTGCCCTTGCCTGCCTCATGCTCCTGACCGCTCCCAGCCTGCGCCGCCGCATGGCCGCCTTTCTCTACGAGGGCGTGCTGCTCTTTGGCGTCACCTTCTTTGCCGGCTATGTGTATGCCACGCTGATGCAGCAGCGGCATGCGCTGCAGGGCCATGCCGGGCTGCAGGCCTTCGTGTTTCTGGTGCTGGGCATCTACTTCACCTGGTTCTGGTCGCACGGCGGGCAGACGCTGGCGATGAAGACCTGGCGCATCCGGCTGGTGTCAGCCGAGGGCGGCCCGGTGGCACCGATGCGCGCGCTGTGCCGCTACCTGACGAGCTGGGTGTGGCTGCTGCCGCCGCTGGGGCTGGCCTTCGCGCTGCACGGCGGGCGCAGCGGCGGGCTGGTAACGCTGGCCCTTCTCCTGTGGATCGGCGCTTATGCGCTGTCGTCCTTCCTGCAGCCGCAGCGCCAGTTCTGGCATGACGTGCTGTGCGGCACGCGGCTGGTGAACGCGGAGGACAAGCGATGAGCAACCAGCGTTTCAGCGTGTGCGTCTACTGCGGCTCGCGGCCGGGGGCGCTGCCGGCCTATGCCGAGGCCGCGGCAGAGGTAGGCCGGCTGATCGGCCAGGCCGGCGGCCGGCTGATCTATGGCGGCGGGCGCAGCGGGCTGATGGGCATCGTGGCCGATGCCACACTGGCGTCCGGCGGCGAGGTGATCGGCGTCATCCCGCGCAGCCTGATGGACCGCGAGCATGGCCACACCGGGCTGACCGAGCTGCATGTCGTGGAGACCATGCACGAGCGCAAGCAGATGATGGCCGAGCGGGCCGATGCCTTCCTGACCCTGCCCGGCGGCATCGGCACGTTCGAAGAGCTGTTCGAGACCTGGACCTGGCTGCAGCTGGGCTACCACGCCAAGCCGGTAGGGCTGCTGGACGTGGCGGGCTACTACGGCCCGCTGCAGCAGATGCTGGCGCACACGGTTCAGCAGGGCTTCTTCAGCCCGCAGCAGAACGACACGCTGCTGGTGGACGAGTCGCCCGAGCGGCTGCTGCAACGGCTGCGGGTGGCCTGCAGGGGCAACGGCGAGGACTACTCGCGGATCTGAGGGGGCCCGGGCCGGGCACCCGGCCCGCTACCCGCCGAGCCGGCTATGCGAGGGCCGCTGCCGGCGCACGGGCCTGGCGGGGCGGGCCGGCAGCTTCAGACCGCCTCTTCGTCCGTCTCGCCAGTGCGGATGCGCACCACTTGCTCGATGCTGGTGACGAAGATCTTGCCGTCGCCGATCTTGCCGGTCTTGGCGGCCTTGATGATGGCCTCGATGCAGCGGTCGACGTCGCCGTCCTTGATGACGACCTCGATCTTGACCTTGGGCAGGAAGTCGACCACGTACTCGGCGCCGCGGTAGAGCTCGGTGTGACCCTTCTGCCGGCCGAAGCCCTTGACCTCGGTAACGGTCAGGCCGGTGACGCCGACTTCAGCCAGCGCTTCCCGCACCTCTTCGAGCTTGAAGGGTTTGATGATGGCGGTGATCTGCTTCATGACGGCTCCGGCGGCGTGGGTGTGAAGAAAAGTGTCGGTCGAGTTTAAGCACGAAACTTCGACGTGATCGGGTAGCGCCAGTCGCGGCCGAAGGCACGGTGGGTGATGCGCACGCCGATGGGCGCCTGGCGGCGCTTGTACTCGTTGATCTTGATGAGGCGGGTGACGCGCTCTACGTCCGCCGCCGGGTAGCCCGCCTCGATGATCTGCGCCACGCTCTGGTCGAGCTCCATGTAGCGCTCCAGGATGGCGTCCAGCACGTCGTAGGGCGGCAGGCTGTCCTGGTCGGTCTGGTCGGGGCGCAGCTCGGCAGAGGGCGGGCGGGTGATGATGCGATCGGGGATGACCTCCTGTGCACCCTGCGTGTTGCGCCAGCGGGCCAGCTTGTAGACCAGGGTCTTGGCCACGTCCTTGATGACCGCGAAGCCGCCGGCCATGTCGCCGTAGAGCGTGCAGTAGCCGGTGGCCATCTCGCTCTTGTTGCCGGTGGTCAGCACGATCCAGCCGGTCTTGTTGGACAGGGCCATCAGCAGCGTGCCGCGGATGCGGGCCTGGATGTTCTCTTCCGTCGTGTCCTCTGGCAGCCCGGCGAACTGGCCGGCCAGAGCCTGGCGGAAGGCGGTGAAGGTGTCGTCGATGCGGATCTCGTCGTAGCGCACGCCCAGACGGGCGGCCATGTCGGCGGCGTCGATCCACGAGATGCTCGCCGTGTAGGGCGAGGGCATCATCACCGCGCGCACCTTGTCCGCGCCCAGTGCATCAACCGCAATGGCCATGACCAGGGCCGAGTCGATGCCCCCGGAGAGGCCCAGGATGACGCCGGGGAAGCCGTTCTTGCCGATGTAGTCGCGCACGCCGGCCACTAGCGCACCCCAGACCTCGGCCTCCTGGGTCAAAGGCTCGGCCACCGGGCCTTGCACGGTGCCGGCCTGCACCTCGACCCGCAGCACGCAGGACTCGAAGAACGGTGCGCGCGCGCCGAGACTGCCATCGGCGTTCAAGGCGAAGGAGCCGCCGTCGAAGACCATCTCGTCCTGGCCGCCGACCATGTGCGCATAGAGCAGCGGCAGACCCAAGGACTGTGCGCGGTCGGCCATGCGCTGCTCGCGTTCCACCCGCTTGCAGGCGTGGTACGGCGAGGCGTTGATGACCACGAGCACGTCGGCGCCGGCGTCGCGCGCGGCCCGGCCCGGCTCGTCGAACCAGGCGTCCTCGCAGATCAGCAGGCCGACGCGGCGGCCGGCCACGTCGAACACCACCGGGCCCAGGCCGACGTCGCGCCCACTGACGAAATAGCGGCATTCATCGAACACCTGGTAGTTGGGCAGCTCGCGCTTGGCATAGGTGGTCACGACGCGGCCGGCGTGCAGCACGCTGGCGGCGTTCAGCCGCTGGTGCACGGTGACGGACGGCGTGCGAACATCCCCGCCACCCCAGGTCAGCGGATGGCCGATCACCGCGTGCAGCCCGGGCAGGTCGGCCAGGGCCCGGGCGATGTCCTGCAGCGCGGCGTCGCAGGCCTGCATGAAGGCCGGGCGCAGCAGCAGATCCTCTGGCGGGTAGCCGCACAGGGCCAGCTCGGGCGTGACGACAAGCTGCGCGCCATCGGCATGCGCGGCCCGGGCGGCGTCGATCAGCTTGCGCGCGTTGCCGGCGATGTCGCCCACCACCGGGTTGAACTGGACGAGCGCAACGGAGAGAGTGGACGTGTCGGACATGAGCGCAAGCCTGGGCGGAGAGGGAAGAGGCAAAGCCTCGGTCGATGTAGCGGCGGGCGATGGTAGCGGCGCCTCGTGGCGCATCGTGGTGCATGACGACCCGAGCGAGCTGGACGCCGCCGCCTGGTGCGAGCTGCTTGATGCCAGCCCGGTGCCGACGCCCTTCCTGCACCCCGGCTGGTTGGCAGCCCTGCACGACAGCGGCAGCGCCACGGCCGACACCGGCTGGACACCTGTCTTCCTGACCGTGGTCGATGCACAAGGCTGCCTGCAAGCGGCTTGCCCGCTTTACCTGAAGGCCCACTCCTACGGCGAATACGTCTTTGACTGGGCCTGGGCGCGGGCGCTGGAAGAAGCGGGCCAGCCCTACTACCCCAAGCTGCTGTGCGCCGTGCCCTTCACGCCGGTGCCGGGCTCACGGCTGCTGGCGCGCAGCCAGGAGGCGCGGGTGGTGCTGCTGGCCGCCATGCAGCAGCTGGCGCGGCAGCACGGGCTGTCTTCGGCACACCTGCTCTTCATGGATGAGGCCGACCGTGCCGCTGCGGAGGCCGCCGGCTGGCAGCTGCGCGAGACGGTGCAGTTCCACTGGGAGAACCGCGCGCCGCAGCCTTACGCCGATTTCGCCGACTTCCTCGCCAGCCTGCAGCGTGACAAGCGCAAGAAGATCCAGCAGGAGCGCCGCCGCGTGGCCGAGGCCGGCGTGACGGTCAGCGTGCGCCACGGCGCGGCCATCACGCCGCAGGACTGGGATTTCTTCTACGCCTGCTATGCGGCCACCTACCGGGCCCACCACTCCCGCCCCTACCTGACCCGCGACTTCTTCAGCCGCTGGGCCCAGGCGCTGCCGCAGACGCCGCTGCTCTTCATCGCCGAGCGCGACGGCCAGCGCATCGCCAGCTCATTGCTGGTGGCGGACGCAGCGCGCGGCGTGGCCTGGGGCCGCTACTGGGGCAGCCTGGCGTGGGTGCCCTGCCTGCATTTCGAGCTGTGCTACTACGCGCCGATCGCCTGGTGCATCGCCCAAGGCCTGCAGCGCTTCGAAGGCGGCGCCCAGGGCGAGCACAAGATGGCACGCGGCCTGCTGCCGGTGCGCACATGGTCCGCCCATTGGCTGGCGCACGCGGGCTTGGCCGAGGCGGTGGAGCGCTTCCTGGCCCGCGAGCGGCAGGCCATCGGCGCCTATGTGGACGAGCTGGATGACCGCAATCCGTTCAAGCCCCCAGCAGGCGGCGCAGCGGATGGGGAATGATCCTTGCTCAGTCGCCAGGCGTTGGCTGGCCGACGGCTCCAGGGCTCGCTGCACCCGGCCGCCGAACCGGTTGCTTGCCCGCTCAGCACTCACCGGCGGCCCAGGCTGCCGCCACTGCGTCGATCGCCACCCTCGCCGCGGGCCCCTGAACCGGATTGACCGCCATGCCCAGCTCAGCTGCCTCCCTGCCCCAGCCCGCCGATTGGCGGGCGGCTGTCGCGCCGCCGTGGCCGCCCGCGGTGCTCGACATCGAAGCCTCCGGCTTCGGCCGCGACAGCTATCCCATAGAGGTAGGCCTGATCCTGCCCGACGGCCGCGCGTGGTGCAGCCTGATCCGCCCCGAGCCGGGCTGGGAGCATTGGGATGAGGCGGCCGAGGCCATCCACGGCATCACGCGCGACACCGCCCTGCGCCACGGCCGGCCGGCGCGCGAGGTGGCGCGCACGCTCAATGACTGGCTGCGCGGCATGGTGGCCTACTCCGATGCCTGGGCCCACGACTATCCCTGGCTGGCGCTGCTCTATGAGGTGGCCGACATGATGCCGGCCTTCCGCCTGGACAACCTGCGCGCCCTGCTAAGCGAGCAGGAGGCCGCGCGCTGGCACACGCTGAAGGCGCAGGTCGAGCAGAGCGAGCAGCTGGTGCGCCACCGCGCCAGCACCGATGCGCGGCTGCTGCAATACACGCTGCAGCGGCTGCGGCCGCTGGGGTAGCGGCTCACGGCTGTCCCTTGGATGCCCCTTGGATGCCGCGTCCGGCGTCATGCGAGCGGGCCAGCAGCGGTCCAGCGACCGGCCCGGCCATCGCCCCGGGCAGACAGCCTCAGGGGAACATCTGCCGGTTGGCTTCTTCCTGAGCGCGCATGCGGGCGCACTCCGGGTGGCGCGTGTATTCCGGCCGGCTGCAGTAGCGCTTCATGCACAGCGCCAAGGCGATGAAGACGCGATCGCCGCAGGCGGCGCGCGGGTTCAGCGGGCTGGCTGCAGGCTCGCGACGCGGTGCGACCTCCGCTGATGCACGGGACGGACGGGCGGACGCACTACGGGACGCTCCCTCACCTTGCGTCGTGGCGGGCCCTTCGCGGATGACGGCTGGCTGCGCCGCGCCGCTTGCCGAGGTGCGCGCCATGCGGGAGGACTCTGTGCGAGCCGCCGCAGGGTCGGCGGGCACTGCTGATGAGCCGGGAGGGGGCTCGCGCCCGGCTGCAGTCGGATCGGCACCGGTCACGGCGGCGCCCGCGGCACCTGCACCACGCGGCAGCGCGCCGGAGCTTGAGGTGCCCGGCCCCACGCCAGTCACCGAGGCGCCCGCTGGCGGGCCGGCATCGCGCTTGAGCATGCTGTTGAGCCCCCAAGATGCGGCCAGGCCCAGCACCGCGACCACGACGATGGCAGCCAGCAGCCGCCGTGGGCTGGCCGGCTCAGCGGTCGCGGGCGCAGCGACGGGCTGCGTCGGCGTCCAGGCCGCACGCTGCGCTGCTGCCGCGGGCTCTCCACCAGTCGGGCCTCCCGGCGCGACCGGCGCTGGGCGGCCCGGATCGGGCGCGGTTACGTCGATCACGGCCGTGTCGCCAGACAGCGGCTGACGCAGCGGGCTCGCGGCCGGCACGGTGGTGGCATAGGCCTGCGGATCCTGCCGACCGTGAAGGCTGCCGACGAAGACCGTGCGCTCCAGTGCAGGTGGCACCACAGCGGCCTCTGCCGGGGCTGACGCCGCCTGCGTCTGGCCGTCCATGGACGCACGCCACTGGCCGACACTGGCCGGGCGCTCGTCGGGCCGCACCGTCAGCGCCTGGTCTATGGCGGCGAGGAAGGCCGGCAAGTAGGGGCGGCCGAAGTCGCGAGCCAGCGCCGGCGCCATGCCCTGCATGGGCGGCAGCTCGTCGTGCACCGCACGGGCCGTGGCCGGCATGGGGGGGCGACCGGTGATGCAGTAGTGCACGACCGCGGCCAGCGCATAGATGTCGGTCCACGGGCCCTGGCGCAGCTGGGGCGATTCGGCGTACTGCTCGATGGGCGCGAAGCTCGGCTTGACGATGGCCGTCAGCGTCTGAGTGTGGTCGCCGATGACGCGGCGCGCGGCGCCGAAGTCCAGCAGCACCGGCAGCGCGTGGCCCTGCTCGCCACTGGCGTCGCCCAGCAGCAGGATGTTGTCCGGTGCGATGTCGCGGTGGAACACCTGCGCCTTGTGCAGCACGTCCAGCGCGCCCAGCAGAGGGTCCAGCAGGCTGCGCAACCACGCCTGCGTGGGCGGCTGGCCCATGGCACGGCGGGCCTCCAGCAGCGTCACGCCCTCGTACCAGGGCATGACCATGTAGGCCGTGTCGTTGGCCTCCCAAAAGCGGTAGACCTTGACGAGCGCCGGATGGTCGAAGCGGGCCAGTAGGCGCGCCTCGTTGATGAAGGAGCGCAGGCCAAGCTGGAAGGTCTCGGCATGACTGGCGCTGCGCAGGGCCACGCGGTGATCGGCACCCCGCGTGGCCAGCGCCGCCGGCATGTACTCCTTGACCGCGACCCGACGCTCCAGCGCGTGATCGAAGGCGCGGTAGACGATGCCGAAGCCGCCGACACCCAGCACGCATTCGATCTCGAACTCGCCGAGCCGGCTGCCGGCGGGCAGGGCATCGTGTTCGGAAACAATGGGCGGCGACATGAGGCGGGGACGGCTCCGCAGAGCAAAGGCGGCAGCTTAACCGAGGGGATGCGGCGCCCTCTCGTGGTAAGCACGTCTGAGGGCCCGCAGCGTCACACCTTCTCACGCTTGGGCGCAGCTGATGCAGCCGGCCGGCCAGCGGGTGCGCAGGCCTTGCCGCGCCCCGCAAGCTTTACCGGCCTGCGCGCCAGCCGGCTGGCCCAGCTCTGGCCCAGCTCTGGCACGGCGCTTGGGCTGCTTGGTGCCGGGGCTCCCCCGCGATACGGTGCCACCCGTGCCTCGCATGCGGTTTGCCTGGTTGGTATAAACGCCAATACCCCGAGCACCTGCCGTGCGCCTGGCCAGATCTGGCCCGGTTGTGCGGCCCGGCCTGTCTCCTGCCCACCCGGCAGGGCCCGCCGGACCGAACCCACCTTTCTTCGTCGGCCCG
This sequence comes from Pseudomonadota bacterium, assembly GCA_049321005.1. Taxonomy (GTDB): domain Bacteria; phylum Pseudomonadota; class Gammaproteobacteria; order Burkholderiales; family Burkholderiaceae_C; genus Aquabacterium. Next base: position 172,089 of record JBMOQL010000008.1, on the reverse strand, counting down.
CAGCCCTGCGCTGCCGGCGCCAGACGTCCGTCGCGGGCCTTCCGGGGCCGTGAGCACCGGCCGCTTCGCCGCCCGGGCCACGGGCCGTCGCCCGTGGTGGCGGCGGTGCCTGCAGCGTGCGGCTCACCTGTACACGGTCAGTCGCATGTCCTCGAACAGAACAACCCCACGCAAGCCCCACGTCGTCATCGTGGGCTGCGGCTTCGGTGGGATCGAAGCCGCGAAGGCGCTCTCGCGCGCACCGGTGGAAATCACGGTCATCGACCGCACCAACCACCACCTCTTCCAGCCGCTGCTCTATCAGGTGGCCACGGCCGGGCTGTCCGCACCCGCTATCTCCGGCCCCATCCGCCACATCCTGCGCGACGAGATCGCGCGCGGCAACCTGACCGTGCTGATGGGCGAGGTCACCGCCATCGACGTGGCCGCCAACTGCGTGGTGATGGATGGCGGTGAGCACGTCTGCTATGACCACCTGATCGTCGCCGCGGGTGCCACGCACAGCTACTTCGGCCGCGACGACTGGGCCCGCTATGCGCCCGGGCTCAAGACCTTGGGCGATGCCTTCACCATCCGCCGGCGGGTGCTGACCGCCTTTGAGCGTGCCGAGCGCGAGAGCGACCCGGCCGCACGCGAGCCGTGGCTGACCTTTGCCGTCGTCGGCGCCGGGCCCACCGGCGTGGAGATGGCCGGGACACTGGCCGAGATCGCGCAGACCACGCTCAGCGCGGAGTTCCGCCGCATCGACTCGCGGCATGCGCGGGTGGTGCTGATCGAAGGCGCACCGCGGGTGCTGGGCACCTTCCCGGAGGATCTGTCGCAGCGCGCGCGCAAGCAGCTGGAGGAGCTGGGCGCCGAGGTGCTGACCAGCGCCAAGGTGACCGACATCAACGCCTTCGGCATCCAGTACGAGACGGTGGAGGGCGGCCAGCCCACGCGGCACTTCCTGCCGGCGCGCACGGTGATCTGGGGCGCCGGTGTGGCCGCCTCGCCGCTGGGCCGCGCGCTGGCCAAGGCCACCGGCTGCACGCTGGACCGCGCCGGCCGCGTGGTGGTGGAGCCGGACCTGACCGTGCCCGGGCATCCGGAGATCGCCGTGGTCGGTGACCTGGCCTCGGCCAAGAGCTATCTGCGTGCAGACAACCCCACGCCCGTGCCCGGCGTGAGCCCCGCCGCCAAGCAGATGGGGCGCAAGGCGGCGCTCAACATCATCCGCCGCCTGAAGGGCCAGCCGACGCAGGCCTTCCGCTACTACGACTACGGGTCGCTCGCCACCATCGGCAAGCGCGCCGCGGTGGCCGACGTGGAGCTGCCGCTGATCGGACGGGTCAAGTTCAGCGGCCTGTCGGCCTGGCTGTTCTGGCTGTTCGTGCACATCTATTTCCTGATCGGCTTTCGCAACCGGCTGGTGGTGTTCATGGATTGGGCCTGGGCCTACTTCACCTCGCAGCGCCACGCCCGCGTCTTCCCCGACCCGCATGCGCTGGAGCCGCATGCCATGGTTGTGCGCGTGACGCCACCGCCGGTAGGCGCCTCCATCGGCGCCGCCGCGCCTGCGCCGGCACAGCCCCCTGCAGCTGAGGCGCCGGCGGGTGGGGCGGCAGTGGCGGCGTCATGAGCGGGCTGCACCGATGGCCGCCGGGCGCGGGCTGCGGCGGCACCACGGCGCTTCCCAGCGCGGTGGCGGGTGCGGCGGCACACTAGGTGGGCAAACCAGCCCTTGCTGCCTGTCATGAGCGCCGTGCCTGCCTCCGCTACCGCCCTTGCCTTTGCCGACTGTTCATCATCAACGCCGGCCATACGCCAGCGCCTGGCCGGCCTGCGCCAGCAGATGACCGCGGCCGGCGTGCATGCCGTCCTGGTGCCCAGCAGTGACCCGCATCTGTCCGAATACCTGCCGGCGCATTGGCAGGCACGGGCGTGGTTCAGCGGCTTCAATGGGTCGGCCGGGACGCTGCTGGTGACGAGCGAGCGGGCGGCCCTGTTCACCGACAGCCGCTACTGGGAGCAGGCCGAGCGCGAACTGGCCGGCAGCGGTGTCGAGCTGGTGCGGCTGGCCGGCGCGCAGCACCCGGCGGTGGCTGCATGGCTGGGCCGCGCAGATGGCGACGCGCCGCGTATCCTGGCCGTCGACGGAGCGGTGCTGGCCGCTGCCCAGGCCGAGGCGCTGCGCACGTCCCTGGCCGATCAAGGCTGGACGCTGGAGACCGGCCGCGACCTGTGCGCCGCCGCCTGGCCCGATCGCCCCGCGCTGCCGGCGCAGCCGGTCTACGCCCACCGCGCGCCGCAGGCGGCCACCCCGCGGGCCGACAAGCTGGCCGCATTGCGCCGCGCCATGCAGGACGCCGGCGCCAGCCACCACTTCATTGCCACGCTGGACGACATCGCCTGGCTGCTCAACCTGCGCGGCTCGGACGTGGAGCACAACCCCGTCTTCCTGGGCCATGTGCTGCTGGACCGTGAGCGCGCCACGCTGTTCGCATGCGCCGACAAGATTGACGCCGTCTTGGCCGCCGAGCTGGCCGCCGACGGCGTGCGCCTGGCGCCCTATGCCGACGCGATGCGGGCGCTGCAGGCGCTGCCGGCCGACGCTGTGGTGCTGCTCGATCCGCGTCGCACCACCGTCGGCCAGCGCCAGGCGCTGCCAGCCGGCGTGCGTGTGGTGGAGGCGGTCAACCCCAGCACGCTGGCCAAGTCGCGCAAGACACCGGCCGAGGCGGCTTTCGTGCGCGAGACCATGGAGCGTGATGCCGCGGCCATGTGCGCCTTCTATGCCTGGCTGGAGGATGCGCTGGGCCGCCAGACCGTCACCGAGCTGACCGTTGACGAGCGGCTGACCGCCGAGCGCGCGCGCCAGCCGGGGTTCGTGACGACGAGCTTTGCCACCATTGCCGGGTTCAATGCCAACGGCGCCCTGCCCCACTACCGCGCCACGGCCGAGCACCATGCCGTGCTGTCCACGCCGCAGGGCCTGGCGGCCGAGGGCCTGCTGCTGATCGACTCCGGCGGCCAGTACCTGGGCGGCACCACCGACATCACCCGCATGTGGCCCGTCGGCCGCGTCAGCGCGGCGCAGCAGCGCGACTGCACGCTGGTGCTCAAGGGCCTCATCGCGCTGAGCCGCGCCCGCTTCCCGCTGGGCACGCCCTCGCCGATGCTGGACGCGCTGGCCCGCGCGCCGCTGTGGGCCGAGCAGCTCGATTACGGCCACGGCACCGGCCATGGGGTGGGCTACTTCCTCAACGTGCACGAGGGACCGCAGTCCATCTCCAAGGCCGTCCCCGAGCCGGCGATGGCCATGCAGCCGGGGATGATCACGTCCATCGAGCCGGCCCTGTACCGCCCCGGCCACTGGGGTGTGCGCATCGAGAACCTGGTGCTCAACACCGAGCTGCCACGCGCCGCCGACGAGCCCGGCGTCGGCCGGCCCAGCGGCACGGCGGAAGCCTTCCTGCAGTTCGAGACGCTGACGCTGTGCCCCATCGACACGCGCTGCCTGGACCTGAGGCTGCTGACGGTGGAGGAGCGCGCCTGGCTCGACGCCTATCACGATGAAGTGCGCTGCCGCGTGGAGCCGCATGTGAGCGGCGCCGCGCGGGACTGGCTGCGCTCGCGCACGGGCGCGTGCTGAGCGCAGCGCCTTCGGCCGCATCGGCACGCATCCCCAGCCGCATCGCATCAGCGCCCGCACCTTGCCTTGCCGACGCTCCGCCACCCTGCTGCTCACCGCCCTGTGCGGCTGGCTGATGGCGGCCGGCGCACGGGCCGAGCCGGCCACGCTCTACCAGCAGCTGGGCGGGCGGCAAGGCATCCAGGCCGTGACCGCGCGGATGATCGAGCGCAGCGCACATGACCCGCGCACCGCCGCCGCGCTGCGCGGCGCGCGGCTGGGGCCGCTGGCCCGGCAGGTGGCTGACTATGTCTGCGAGCTGGCCGATGGCCCCTGCGTGTTCCGCGACGGCGGGCCGGCCCTCTATGGCCGGCTGGCGGTCACCGAGCCGGCGTTCGCCGTGATGATGGCCACGCTGCGCGAGGAGCTGCAGGCCGCCGGCGTGCCGCTGGCCGCGCAGGCCGAGCTGCTGCGCCGGCTGTCGCCGCCGGCCTCGGCGGTGATCCTGGCGGACATGCCGCCGTAGGCGCGGCACAGTGCGGCAACTGCAAACGACGCTGGCGCTGCGGGCAGGTCCGCAACACTGATGCACCCGGGTGGGGCGGTTAGCCTCTGGGGCGGCGCGCTCAGGCCGGCCTCAGAACGACACCTGCCCCGACAGATACCAGCCGTGCTGGTCGGGCTTGTCGGCGATGTTGCCCAGGTTCACCCAGGCGGCCGTCAGGCTCAGGCGGCGGCTGGGGAACCAGGCGATGAAGAGGTCACGAGCCGACTCCTCCTTGAAGCTGCGCAGGTTGTCCGGCTTGGCCCGCCACTCCGCGCCCACCACCAGGTCGTCGCGCAGCATCAGGCCCAGACTGAGCTCGGGCATGAGCTGGTGGCGGTCGTTGCCGTCGCCGCCGAAGCCCAGGATGCCGAACTGGTTGGCCCGGGTGGCGCGCAGCGTGGCGCTGGTCAGCAGGTTGCGGCCGGCCACCGCGCCCAGCCAGAGCTTGGTGGCGCTGAGATAGACGTCGAAGTCGTCATCGCGCCGCGCGCCCAGCAGGCGCGGCACCAGCGCGTAGTCGGCGTTGCGCTTGTACTGCAGGCCCACGGCGATCTGCGGCAGCCAGCGGTCCTGGTCGTAGACCGCGTCGCCGGCCACGCGCAGCTTGGCGCCCAGCACGTCCACCCGCGCCGACTCGCCGGGCACGGTGTCGCTGAAGCGGAAGCTCCAGCGCGCCATGCTCAGCTCCAGGCGGTCGCGAATGCCGACTGCCGCACCGACGATCTGCAGGTCGAAGTCGCCGCGGGTGCGGATGGCGGTGACATAGGCCGAGCCGCCCGCCTGGTCGCTGCTGCCCGGCCCGGCGATGACGGCCCAGGGCGTCAGGCCGCCGCCGGCCGCGCCTTCGACCTGGCTTACGCCCCAGGTGCCCAGCAGCCGATCGCCGGCCTGGGCCGGCAGAGGCTGCAGCGCGGTGGCGGCCAGGGTGCACAGCGCCAGCGCCACGGCCGACGCTCGCCGCTGCAGAGCCCCGACGGGCTCAGGGGCGGGGACCTGCGGGCTCAGGGCGGGTCGCGCCGGGTGGGCCGCATGGGCCGGAAGGTCTTCAGGGCAATCGAGGGTCATGGCGGCATTCAGTTACCCGGACTATCGGCCGATAAGCCGGACAACTTGATCCCGATCCGCGCCGCCGGCTGGCCGGCGCCTGCCCGCCGTGCCCACCGCCCTGCATAACGCCGCCGCTGCCGGCAAGCCCCACGTCTGCGTACGTGCTCCTGTGCATGCTCCCCAACACCCCGGGCGTTGCGCCCAGCCCGATCACCATGCCGACGTGGAAGACCCGGCAGAGGCCACCCCGCCCTGGAGCGCCTCCACCGCGCTGCTGGCCGCTGCGCTCACGCTGCTGGGCTGGCTGCTGGCGGGCTGTGCCCATGTGGCGCCGCCGCCCGGCCCTGAGCCGCAAACGCAGGCGCAACCGCAGTCCCAGCCGCTTTACCAACGCCTGGGCGGCGTGGAGGCGATCCAGCGTCTGAGCACCCGCGTGCTGGACCGCACCGCCGGCGACGCGCGCACCGGCGCCAGCTTCACGGGCGTCAACCGCCGCGTGCTCGACCGCAGCGTGGCCGACTATCTGTGCCGTGCGGCCGACGGCCCGTGCGTCTATGAGGGCGAGACCATGCGCAATTCGCACGCCGACCTGGGCATCACCGGCTCGCAGTTCGACCTGATGGTGCAGTTCCTGCGCGAAGAGCTGGACGCCGCCGGCGTGCCGCAGTCGGCAAAGAACGAGCTGCTGCGCCGCCTGGCGCCGACGCGGCGGGACATCGTGCAGCGGTGAGCAGGATGAAACCCACGCCGAACATTGCGATGACCGCTACCACCGCCCGCGCCGCAGCCGCTGCCGCTGCCCTTCCCCAGTCGATCACCCTGGCGGTTGACCTGGCGATCACCCTGGCCATCACCCTGGCAGCAGCCGGCCCGGCCGCTGCCGTGCCGGTGAGCGTGCGCGTGCTCGGCCCGCAGGACGCGCCGCTGACCGATGCGGTGGTCGCCATCGAGGTAGCCAGCGAGCCGCGCACCGCGCCTCCCGGCACCCGGGCCGAGATGGGCCAGCGCCAGCGCCGCTTTGTGCCCAGCGTGCTGGCCGTGCAGGCGGGCACCGCGGTGGCCTTCCCCAACTACGACACGGTGCGCCACCACGTTTATTCCTTCTCGCCCATCAAGCCGTTCGAGATCAAGCTCTATGCCGGCACGCCGGCGGCGCCGGTCGTCTTCGACAAGCCCGGCACCGCGGTGCTGGGCTGCAACATCCACGACACGATGGCCGCCTTCATCCACGTCGTGGCCACCCCCCACTTCGCCAAGACCGACACCGCCGGCCTGGCCAGCCTGGATGTGCCCGCGGGCAGCCACCGGCTGCTGGTGTGGCACCCCGAGCTGGGCGCCGATGCTGCGCCCCAGGCCCAGGCCATCAAGCTTCCCGGCCCGCCGCTGACCGTCAGACTGGCCCTGCCCTGACGCCCCGATGACCGCCGCCCCCGCCCGCCGCCCGCGGCTGGCCCTGCGCATCGCCGGGCTGTCACTGGCCCTGCTGCTGGTGATCCAGGCCGTCAGCCTGGTGCTCATCCGCCGCAGCATCGAGGCCAATGCCCGCCAGTCGTTGCGCCAGTCCCTGGCCCAAGGCGAAGGCGTGCTGCGCAGCCTGCTTGCGCGCAATGCGGACCACCTGCTGCAGGCCACACACGTGCTGGCGGCCGACTACGGCTTTCGCTCAGCCATCGCCAGCGACGACCGCGACACCATCGCCTCCGCGCTGGCCAATCACGGCGAACGCCTGGGCGCCAGCGTCATGCTGCTGACCGACGCGCGCTTCCAGGTCAAGGCCAGCGCCGGGCCGGTGTCGGCAGCCACGCTGCAGCAGCGGCTGCTGCCGCAGGTGCGGCGCAGCGCGGTGTCGCCCGCCGCCGTGCGGACCGAGGACGCCCACATCGCCCTGCTGGACGGCGAGCCCTACCAGGTGGTGGCCGTGCCGGTGCGCGCGCCGCTGGTGGTGGGCTATGTGCTGATGGGCTTTCCGCTGCAGGACAGCCTGCTGCAGGAGATGCGCCGCCTGACCGCGCTGGACGTGGTCGTGCTGACCCGCGAGAACCGCGATGGCAACGGCAACGGAACCGATACCGGCGCCTGGCGCAGCCCGCATGCCACGCTGGCCGCCGATGACGTGCAGGCCGTGCGCGCGCTGTGGGGCAACGCTGGCCGGCGCCAGGCCGCAGGCGATCTGCGCGCCGAGCTGTCTGCCGGCAGCTTCCTGGCCCGCAGTGTGGTGCTGCGCGCCGGTGACGATGGCGCGCCGGCCGCGGCAGCGGTGTTGCTGGGCTCGGTGGACGAAGCCATCGCCCCCTACCGGCCGCTGCAGTGGGCCGTGCTGCTGCTCACGGGCGTGGGCGTGGCCGTGTTCGCCGTGGGCAGCCTGATCACCGCGCGGCGCATCACCACCCCGCTGTCCACCCTGGGCAGCCTGGCCCGGCGCCTGGCCGCCGGCGACTACGACGCCCCGCTGCCCGCGGCCCGGCCCGACGAGATCGGCGAGCTGGCCGCCTCCTTCGAGGCCATGCGCCAGGCCGTGCGCCAGCGCGAGCAGGCCATCCGCGACCAGGCCTACACCGACCCGCTGACCGGCCTGCCCAACCGCGCGCAGTTCAGCGTCGAACTGCGCGATGCCGTGGCCCGCCAGCAGCCGGGTGGCCCGGACTGTGCCGTGCTGCTGCTGGACTTGGACCGCTTCAAGCAGGTCAACGACGTGCTGGGCCATGACTTCGGCGATCTGCTGCTGCAGCAGGTGGCGCGGCGGCTGAGCAACCTGCTGCCCGCCGGCACCTGCCGCCTGGCTCGGCTGGGCGGCGACGAGTTCGCCGTGCTGCTGCAGCCCGGCGGCACGGCCCAGGCCATCGAGCTGGCCGGGCGCATCGCCCTGGCCCTGGAGCAGCCGCTGATGCTGGGCGGCCAGCCGGTGGACCTGGGCGCGGGCATGGGCGTGGCCGCCTGCCCTGATCACGCCAGCGACGCCGCCACGCTGCTGCGCCGCGCCGAGATGGCGCTCTACCAGGCCAAGCAGACGCAGGCCGGCGTGGTCGTCTTCCAGCCCGAGCTGGACGCCACCACGGCCGAGTCGCTGTCCCTGCTGGGCGAGCTGCGCCAGGCGGTGGATGGAGACCAGCTGCGCGTCTACCTGCAACCCAAGGTGGCGCTGGACGGCCGCATCGTCGGTGCCGAGGCCCTGGTGCGCTGGCAGCACCCCGAGCGCGGCCTGGTGCCGCCCATGCGCTTCATCCCGTTTGCCGAGCAGACCGGCTTCATCCGCGCGCTCACCGCCTGGCTGATCGAGCAGTGCGCGGCCATCGGCCGCCAGTGGCAGGACGCCGGGCTGGACCTGGCGCTGGCCTTGAACCTGTCCACCCGTGACCTGATCGACCCCGAACTGCCCGCCCGGCTGGACGACGTGCTGCGCCGCCACGGCCTGCCGCCGTCGGCCTTTGGCCTGGAGATCACCGAGAGCGCCATCATGGACGACCCCCAGCGCGCGCTGCAGACGCTGGAGCGGCTGCACGGCATGGGGCTCAGGCTGGCCATCGACGACTTCGGCACCGGGTATTCGTCGCTGGCCTATCTCAAGCGGCTGCCGGTGGACGAGCTGAAGATCGACAAGTCCTTCGTCATGAACATGGAGCGCGACGCGCAGGACGCCAAGATCGTGCGCTCGACCATCGACCTGGCCCACAACCTGGGGCTGAAGGTGGTGGCCGAAGGCATCGAGAACGAAACCGCCTGGCGGCTGCTGGCCGCGCTGCAGTGCGACCAGGCCCAGGGCTACTGGATCGCCCGCCCCATGCCGGCCGAGGCCTTCATCGACTGGGTGCGCAGCTGGCAACCCCCGGCCCCCGACCATCTGGCCGGGATGGCGACCTTCTCGCCCAGCGAGCTGGGCTGAAGCGGCGGCGGGCCGGGCTGCCGGGGCGCCGGACTGCAGAGCCGTAAGCGCCGTCCGTCCACCCGGCTGCGGCCGGGAATGCCTCTTGCCGCCAGGCTCGCAGTGCCTTTCGCAGGAGCTGCGCCATGCCGGCCTCCCCCACCCCAGAATCGTCTTCCGCGCCGCCCTCCGCGCCGCCCTCCGCATCTTCTGCCCCGTCGCCTGCCGCGGCTGCGCACGAGCCGGCCGGCGGTACGCCGGCCCCCGTCCCAGGCACGCCGCCCGCGCCGATGGCCCCTGGCGACGAAGCACCGCCCGGCACGCCGGGCACCGGCGAGGACCTGTGCCGCCGCTGCGGCGGCAGCGGCCAGCTGAGCGGCCAGCCCTGCCCGGAGTGCGCCGGCACCGGCCGTGTGACCGTGGGCATCGGCGGGGCCTGAGCCATCCCCGCACGCCCCCCGCACCTGACGCCATGCACGACGCCACGCCTGACGTCATCGTCATCGGCGGCGGCCCCGCCGGGCTGACCGCTGCGCTCTACCTGGCGCGCTTTCGCCGCCGGCCGCTGCTGCTGGATGGCGGCAACAGCCGGGCCAGCCACATCCCGCGCTCACGCAACTACCCCGGCTTCTCGGCCGGCATACCCGGCGCCGAGCTGGTGGCCCACATGCGCCAGCAGGCCGATGCCCACGGCGTGAGCCCCATCCCGGCCACGGTGGACCGGCTGGAGCGGCTGCCCGACGGCAGCCTGCGCGCCAGCTGGGGGCCGGCGGATGCGCGGCAGTCGGCGCAGGCGCGCTTCGTCCTGCTGGCCACCGGCGCTCGCGACCACCCGCCGCCGCTGCCACATCTGGAGCAGGCGCTGCAGGAAGGCGCGCTGCGCTACTGCCCGGTGTGCGACGGCTTCGAGACCGTGGGCAAGTCGGTGGGCATCCTCACCAACCATCACGGCGGCGTGGGCGAGGCGCTGTACCTGCGCCACTACACCGACCAGGTCACCCTGCTGCGCACCAGCGACGCCTGGGCGCCCAGCGACGAAGACCGCGCCCGCCTGGCCGCCGCCGGCGTGCGCTGGGTGGACGAGGTGGTGGACAGCCTGCGCCTGTGGGACAACCGGGTCACCGCCCGCCACGGCGGCGGTGAGACGAGCTGCGACACCGTCTACGGCGCCTTCGGCATGACGGTGCACACCGAGCTGGCCACGGCCCTGGGCGCCGAATGCGACCGGCACGGCTATCTGGTGACCGACCCGCACGGCCAGACCACCGTGCCGGGGCTCTATGCCGCCGGCGACGTCTGCCAGGGGCTCAACCAGATCGCGGTGGCCACGGGCAACGCGGCCGTGGCCGCATCGGCCATCCACCGCGCGCTCGGGCTGCCAGGGGCGCGAGCCTGAGCCCGCAACCCGCTCAGGGCAGCTTGGCCAGCGCCTGCAGATAGGCCGGCTGGCGCATCAGCTCGTCCCAAGGCAGCGGGGCCGATTGCGGCAGCAGGTCCAGGCGGCGGGCTTCGCTGGCCTCGCTGGGCTGCCAGCGGCCGGCATCGCGGGCGGCCATCAGCCCGTCCAGCAGCGCGTCCACCGGCGCCCCGCCGTCGAGCGACTGGTTGCACAGCAGCACCAGGTCGCAACCGGCATTGAGCGCGGCGATGGCGCCTTCGGTGTGCGAGCCGGCGACGCTGGCGCCTTCCATGCTCAGGTCGTCGCTGAAGATGGCGCCGGCAAAGCCCAGCCGGCCGCGCAGGATGGCCTTGAGCCAGCGGGCCGAGAAGCCCGCGGGCGCCGCATCCACCTTGGGATAGATGACGTGCGCCGGCATCACGCTGGACAGCGCGCCGCCCAGCCAGCCGTAGGGCTGCGCATCGTCAGCCAGGATGGCTTTGAGGCTGCGCTTGTCCACCGGCACGTCCACATGCGAATCGGCCGCCACGAACCCGTGGCCGGGGAAATGCTTGCCGCAGTTGTGCATGCCGGCCAGCAGCAGGCCGTGCATCAGGCTCTTGGCCAGCATCGTCACCACGCGTGCATCGGCATGGAAGGCGCGGTCGCCGATCACGCCGCTGGGGCCCCAGTCCAGGTCCAGCACCGGCGTGAAGCTGAAGTCCACGCCGCAGGCCCGCAGCTCCGACGCCAGCACATAGCCGCAGGCCGTGGCCGCATCGGTAGCCGCCAGGGCGTCCTTCATCCACAACTCGCCCAGCGCGCGCATCGGCGGCAGGTGCGTGAAGCCATCGGTGCGGAAGCGCTGCACGCGCCCGCCCTCGTGGTCCACGCAGATCAGCAGGTCCGGGCGCAGCGACTTGATCTCACCGCACAGCTCGGTGAGCTGCTGGCGGCTGGCCCAGTTGCGGGCAAAGAAGATCACGCCGCCGGTCAGCGGGTGATCCAGGCGGCGGCGGTCGTCATCGTTGAGCGCGGTGCCGGCGATGTCGAGGACGACGGGGGCGTGGGGTGTGGTCATGGTGGCAGCGGACGAATGGCGGCGCCCGGGTGGATGTGAGGGGGCGTCAGGGAGCGACGCGGTCGGTGGGTCGGGGGGGGGGGCGGCGGCGATGTGCCCGCCGGCCTGCGCAGCGCAGTCAGGCGGGTTGGGTCAGGCCGGTCGTGTCAGGCCGGCACGAAGGCCAGCTGGATCGCGCGCTGGTAGTCGCGCACGGTCTCGGTGTAGCCGAGCTCCAGCGCGTCGGCGATCAGCGCGTGGCCGATGGAGACCTCCAGCACGCCGGGCACCGCGCGCAGGAAGCCGGTGAGGTTGGCGCGGTTGAGGTCGTGCCCGGCATTGACGCCCAGGCCCACGGCCAGCGCCGCCTGCGCGGCTTGCACGTACTGCGCCAGCACGGCGTCCTGGCGCGGCGTGCCGTGAGCGCCGGCATAGCCCTCGGTGTAGAGCTCCACGCGGTCGGCACCGGCCTCGCGCGCCCAGTGCATCGCCTCGGGCAGCGGGTCCATGAACAGGCTCACGCGCACGCCGAGGTCGCGCGCCTCAGCGATCAGCGGGCGCAGTCGCTCCAGGTCGTCGGGCAGGCTCCAGCCGTGGTCGGAGGTGAACTGCCCCACGCTGTCGGGCACGAAAGTGGCCTGATGCGGCCGCACCTCGCGCACGAATTCCATCAGGTTGTGGAGGGGGTTGCCCTCGATGTTGAACTCGATGTGCGGGTGCTCGCGCAGCCAGGCGGCCAGCTCGCGCACGTCCGAGGCGCGGATGTGGCGCTCGTCGGGGCGGGGGTGCACGGTCAGGCCTTGCGCCCCCGCGGCAACCACCTGCTCGGCGGCGCGCAGCACGCTGGGGATGCCCAGGTGGCGGGTGTTGCGCAGCAGCGCCACCTTGTTGAGGTTGACCGACAGCGCGGTGCGGCCGTCGGCGGCGCGGGAGTCGGGGGCCACGAGGGGATTCATGGGCAGGTCAGGCCCGCGGCAGATCGATCATCAACTGCCGGGTGCGCAGCGGTGAGGGGCCCAGATGATAGTGAAGCAGCCCCCTGAGCTGCGCCTTCAACTCGGTCAAGGCCAGGGCGCACAGCGACTGCAGGCGCGGCAGCTCGCCGGCGTCCAGCGCCGCCTGGGCCGATCGCCACCACGGCCCCGGCACGCCAGTGGCATCGGGCGTCAGGCCGATCTCGGGGCGCAGTGCATAGCCGCCCTCCCCCACCGGCTGCTGGGTCTGCGTCACCACGTCCAGCGCCGGCAGCACGCCGTGCTCGCGCAGCAGCACCAGCTCGAACGCGCGCAGCGCGGCCTGCGCGGGCGTGCCATCGGGCTGGGCCAGCACCGGCAGCGTGGCCGCATAAGCATCGAAGAGCAGCGGGTGCGCGTCCTGCCGCGGCAGCAGGCGGATCAGCAGCTCGTTCAAGTAGAAGCCGGCCAGGAGCGCCGCGCCGGGCAGCAGCCCGCCGCCAGCCCATTCGGCCGTGCGCAGGGTGTGGATCTCGGCGTTCTCCGCGCGCTTGGCGCTCCAGGCCACGTTCAGCCGCTGGAAGGGCACGAGCACGCTGCGCAGCTGCGAATATGGCCGCTTGGCCCCCTTGGCGGCCACGGCCACGCGGCCATGCTCGCGGGTGAACAGGTCCAGGATCAGGCTGGACTCGCTCCAGTCGTGGTGGTGCAGCACATAGGCCACGTCCACGCCGGGCCGCGTGGTGCGGCGCGCGGCACGGCCGCCACCGGCACGCGCGGGTCGGCCCCCGGGTGCCGCGTCGTCCCCACCCCCGCCCTCTTGCATCACCGCCGACACGCCGCTGCGTTCACTCGTAGCCGTAGGAGCGCAGGTGCGCCTCGTCGTCGGCCCAGCCCGAGCGCACCTTCACCCACAGCTCCAGGAAGACCTTGGCGTCCATCAGCCGCTCCAGTTCCACGCGCGCTTCCGAGCCGATGCGCTTGAGCCGCTCGCCACCGTCGCCAATCACCATGCCCTTGTGCGCGTCGCGCTCCACGACGATGGAGGCGCTGATGCGCCGCAGCGTGCCCTCCTCCTTGAACTCGTCGATGACGACGGTGGAGGCATACGGCAGCTCGTCGCCGGTCAGGCGGAAGAGCTTCTCGCGGATGATCTCCGCGGCCAGGAAGCGCTCGTTGCGGTCGGTCAGCGCGTCTTCCTCGTACCACCAGGCCTGCTCGGGCAGGTAGGGCCGCACGATGCCCAGCAGACGCTGCACGTCGTCATCGCGCTGGGCGCTCAGTGGCACGAACTCGGCAAATGCATAGCGCTGCTGCATCTGCAGCAGCCACGGCGCCAGGTCCGCCCGGCGGGTGACCTTGTCGAGCTTGTTGGCCACCAGGATCACCGGCTTGGCGTCCGGCGCGGGCCCGGCGATCAGCTTGAGCACTTTCTCGTCATCCGGCCCGAAGCGCCCGGCCTCGACCACGAAGAGCACCACGTCCACGTCGGCCAGCGTGCCCTGCACCGTGCGGTTGAGCGCGCGGTTCAGCGGGTTGCTGTGCCGCGTCTGGAAGCCCGGCGTGTCGACGAAGACAAACTGCGCGTCGCCCTCGGTGCGGATGCCGGTGATGCGGTGGCGCGTGGTCTGCGCCTTGCGCGAGGTGATGGACACCTTCTGCCCCACCAGCGCATTGAGCAGCGTGGACTTGCCCACGTTGGGCCGGCCGACGATGGCCACCAGCCCGCAGCGCTGGCTGGCCGTGCCGGTGTCGCTGCCGGAGGGGGTCACGCCGCCAGCCGCGGGCGCGGGCGCGGGCGCGGGAGAGGAAGAGGTGTTCATGCAGAAGGATCCAGCGGGCTCGGCCCGGTCATGCGAAGAAAAACAGGAAAAAGGAACCGCCGGCATCCTGAGCCCGCGTAAGCACCACCGTGGGCGCGAGCGGCCGGTCCGCCAGGCAGCGCGTCGCCACTGCACTCAGCTGAAAGGGTAGCCGTGAGCCGTGAGCCGTCAGGATAGACCGGGTCGCCAGGGCAGCAGGCTGCACGGCCCAGCTGCCCGCATCGCCGTCAAGGCTTGCCCGGCACGGCCTTGAGCCGCTCCAGCATGCGCCGCGCCGCCTCCTGCTCGGCCGCGCGGCGCGAGCGGCCTTCGCCCGCCTCCTGCAGCTTATAGGCCGGCACGCTGCACTCGACGACGAAGACCTGGTCATGCGCCCGCCCGCGGGTGGCCGCAATGCGATAGCCGGGCACCGGCTGCTTGCGCGCCTGCAGCCATTCCTGCAGCTCGGTCTTCGGATCCTTGGCCCAACCCTCCAGGTCCGTCTGCGCCAGCACCGGGCCATAGAGCCGCTCCACCAGCTGCCGGGCCGGCTCGAAGCCGCCGTCTAGGTAGACGGCGCCGATGATGGCCTCAAGCGCATCGGCCAGGATGGACGGCCGCTGCGCACCGCCGCCGCGGCTTTCTCCCTCACTCAGCCGCATGTCGTCCGGCAGCTGCAGCGACAGGGCCAGGCGGTGCAGCATGTCCTGGCGCACCAGGTGCGTGCGCACCCGGGTCAGCGCGCCCTCGTCGCTGCGGTCGAAGCGGCCGAACAGCAGCCCGGAGACCGCCAGCGCCAGCACCGCGTCGCCCAGGAACTCCAGCCGCTCGTTGTTGTCCGCACCGAAACTCTTGTGCGTCAACGCCCGCGACAGCAGGCCCGCATCGGCAAAGCGATAGCCCAGGCGCTGCTGCAGGGCGTCCAGGGCACCAGCAGCCTTGTTCACCAGCCGGCTCCACGGCCGGCTCGCGGCTCAGACAGCGGCTCAGTTCGACCGGCCACGGTACTTGATCAGCAGGTACACCGGGTCGAAGAGCTCGACTTCCTTGTCGTAGGCAAACGAGATCACCACCTTGTCGTTGTCCTTGGTCACGTCCAGGTCGGACGAGGACACCGAGGTGATGCCGTACTCCACCGACTTGGCCCGGTCAAAGGCCGCACGGATCTCGACCACCGTGGTGCCGCCTTCCTTGGCGATCTTGTTGACCACCCGTTGGATGGTGAAGTACTCGATCACCGTCGGGCTCACCCGCATGCCGACCAGCGCGACGAACGCGATCAGCACCGCCCAGAACAGCAGACCGAACAGGGTGATCCCGCGCTGGGCACCCATGCCCCGGGCCATCGAACGACTCATTGCACTCCTCCTCGACGGTTGGCAAACAGCAGGAAAGGACCGGTTCGACCCGCTCAATTGAACCGCCCGATGCGGTCCAGCGGCGCTGAGAAATTCATCCAGATGAAAAAGGCGCGGCCCACGATGTTCTCGTCCGGCACGAAGCCCCAGAAGCGCGAGTCCTGCGAGTTGTCACGGTTGTCGCCGACGACGAAGTAGTGCCCCGCCGGTACCGTGCACTCCACGCCGTCCATCGTGTAGTTGCAGTTATCGCGGAACGGGTAGTCCACCAGCGGCATCACGCCAGGCCCCCGCCGCTCGTCCAGCAGGATGCGGTGCTCGACCTCGCCCAGCTTCTCGCTGTACTGCTTGAGGTAGCGCAGCTCGCTGTCATCGTAGTAGTCAAGCAGGGGCGCGGTGGGCACGGGCTGGCCATTGATGTAGAGCCGCTTGTCCTTGTAGGCCACCTTGTCGCCCGGCAAGCCGGCCACGCGCTTGATGTAGTCCACAGCCGGATCCTGCGGGTAGCGGAAGACCATCACGTCGCCGCGCTGCGGCTCGTGGTTGGCGATGATCTTCTTGTTGATCACCGGCAGCCGGATGCCGTAGTGGTATTTGTTGACGAGGATGAGGTCGCCCACCAGCAGCGTGGGGATCATGGAGCCCGAGGGGATCTTGAACGGCTCGAAGAGGAAGGAGCGCAGCAGGAAGACGGCCAGGATCACCGGGAACAGCCCCGCCGTCCAGTCCAGCCACCAGGGCTGGGCCAGCAGGCGCTGGCGCGTCTCGTCGGCGTCACCGTCGACACGCTCGATCCCCTTGCGGGCCAGCTCCGCGCGGCGCGCGGCATCACTTGCCA
The DNA here is from genome assembly GCA_049321005.1 of Pseudomonadota bacterium. Taxonomy (GTDB): domain Bacteria; phylum Pseudomonadota; class Gammaproteobacteria; order Burkholderiales; family Burkholderiaceae_C; genus Aquabacterium. The sequence continues at coordinate 155,637 of JBMOQL010000008.1, read as the reverse complement.
TGAACGCCTCGGCCGCACGCTCGCGGCGCGGCTTGAACACCAGCCGCTCGGCCAGCCAATAGGCGAAGGTCACCAGCGTCAGGATGAACAGCAGCAGAGCAAAGTTGCCGGTCCAGCGGCCGAAGAACCAGCCCGCCAGGTAGATGGCCAGGGCGGTGTACAGCAGTCCAGTGAGGGCTTTCATCGAAGCGGAATCAGGAGGGATCGGTCGCTGCCGCAGCAGCACGGAGCTGCCCGCGCGGCGAGCAGGAAAAGCGCAAGGTCAACATGCACGAAAGCCCGGCCGCCTTGCGGCGCCGGGCCATGTCAGCATCCAGGGCCAGCCTGCTCAATCCTCGACCTGGAGGATGGCGAGGAAGGCCTCCTGGGGCACCTCCACCGAACCGATCTGCTTCATGCGCTTCTTGCCGGCCTTCTGCTTCTCGAGCAGCTTGCGCTTGCGGGTGATGTCACCACCGTAGCATTTTGCCAGCACGTTCTTGCGCAGCGCCTTGACGTTTTCACGCGCGATGATGTTGGCGCCGATGGCAGCCTGGATGGCCACATCGAACATCTGGCGCGGGATCTGCTCGCGCATCTTGGCCGCCACTTGGCGCGAGCGGTGCGCCGACTGCGAGCGGTGCACGATCATGGCCAGCGGGTCCACCCGGTCGCCGTTGATCATGATGTCCACCTTCACCACGTCGGCCGCGCGGTACTCCTTGAACTCGTAGTCCATCGACGCATAGCCGCGCGAGACGCTCTTGAGCTTGTCGAAGAAGTCCAGCACGATCTCCGCCAGCGGCATCTCGTAGGTCAGCATGACCTGCCGGCCGTGGTACGCCATGTTGAGCTGCACGCCGCGCTTCTGGTTGGCCAGCGTCATCACCGGGCCCACGTACTCCTGCGGCATGTACAGGTGCATGGTCACGATGGGTTCGCGGATCTCGCGGATACGGCCCTGGTCGGGCATCTTGCTGGGGTTCTCCACCTCCAGCACCGTGCCGTCGTTCAGCTCCACCTCGTAGACCACGCTGGGCGCGGTGGTCACCAGATCCTGGTCGAACTCGCGCTCCAGCCGCTCCTGCACGATCTCCATGTGCAGCAGGCCCAGGAAGCCGCAGCGGAAGCCGAAGCCCAGCGCCTGCGACACCTCCGGCTCGAAGCGCAGCGAGCTGTCGTTGAGCTTGAGCTTCTCGAGTGCGTCGCGCAGCTGGTCGTATTCGCTGGATTCGCTGGGGTACAGGCCCGCGAACACCTGCGGTTGGATCTCCTTGAAGCCGGGCAGCGGCTCGCTGGCCGGGCCGGCGTTGTTGGGCTGTTTCTTCTCGACAGTGATGGTGTCGCCCACCTTGGCCGCGGCCAGCTCCTTGATGCCGGCGATGACGAAGCCCACCTCGCCGGCGCGCAGCTCCGGGCGGTCCACCGACTTGGGCGTGAACACGCCCAGATGGTCCACCGGGTAGACCGCGTTGGTCGCCATCAGGCGGATGCGCTCGCCCTTCTTCAGCACGCCATCCACCACGCGCACCAGCATCACCACGCCGACGTAGTTGTCGAACCAGGCGTCGATGATCATGGCGCGTAGCGGGCCGTCGGCCTGCCCCTTGGGCGGCGGCATGCGGGCGATCACCGCCTCCAGGATGTCGTCGATGCCCAGGCCGGTCTTGGCCGAGCACGGGATGGCATCCGACGCGTCGATGCCGATGACATCCTCGATCTCTTCCTTGGCACGCTCTGGATCGGCCTGCGGCAGGTCCATCTTGTTAAGGACCGGGATCACCTCCACGCCCAGATCCAGCGCGGTGTAGCAGTTGGCCACCGTCTGCGCCTCCACCCCCTGGCTGGCATCGACCACCAGCAGCGCGCCCTCGCAGGCTGACAGCGAGCGGCTGACTTCATACGAGAAGTCCACGTGCCCCGGCGTGTCGATCAGGTTGAGGTTGTAGGTCTGGCCATCCCTGGCCTGGTACTGCAGCGCAGCGGTCTGCGCCTTGATGGTGATGCCGCGCTCGCGCTCGATGTCCATCGAGTCGAGCACCTGCGCTTCCATCTCGCGGTCGCTCAGGCCGCCACAGCGCTGAATGATGCGATCAGCCAGCGTGGACTTGCCGTGGTCGATGTGGGCAATGATGGAGAAGTTGCGGATGTGGTTCATGCAGCGGGCAGGCCCATGCGACGAGGCGGGGACGGCATGGCGCCGAAGGGAGCGGCCAAGGCTGCGAACGAGCCGGCCGGCGGATAAAAAAAAGGCACGTCCAAGGGGGTGACGCGCCTTCCAACAAAAAGGTTTGGCAACTGCTTTGTTGGGCCTTCATTGTAGCCAAAAGCATCGCTCTGAGAACCCGGCCGCCGTGCTCAAGGGCTTGTTGCCACCCGCCAACATGGGCTGATATCAACAAGATATCAACAAGATGTTCATAGCTCTAGGCGGGTTCTTTTACTTCTATGACAAGGACTTAAACACTGTACTTTAAGCTTTACAAGAGCTTTGAGCTCACCGAGCGGTCAGCGGGGGCAGATACAGTTTCAGTTCTGCTTGGCAAAACAAACGGCGGCCGCGGCCGCCGTCTGCAACCGAGCGCCTGGCGGGTCAGCGGCTGGGCCGGATGAGGACGTACTGGGCCCACTCACCGCGCCGGATGAGCAGGCTGGCCGTCTTGCTGCGGTCCAGCTTGTCGACCAGCATCTTGAACTGCCGCGCATCGGTGACCTCAGCATTGCCCACGGCCAGGATGATGTCGCCCTCACGCAGGCCGGCGCGTGCGGCGGCACCTTCAGCGGCCTCGACCCGCACGCCGCCACGCACCTTGAGCTCACGCTTTTGCGCCTCGCCCAAGTCCGACACCGCCAGTCCCAATGCATTGGCCAGCGTCGGCTGCGCGGGGCGGGCACCCGGCTGCGAGCCACGGGCCGAGCGGTCAGCCGAGAGCTCCGCCACGGTCAGCGTCAGGTCACGCGTGCCCCCGCGGCGGAAGACCTGCACCGCGACGCGGGTGCCCGGCTTGGTGTTGCCCACCGCACGCGGCAGGTCGGTCGCCTTGTCCACCGGCTTGCCGTCGAACTTGAGGATGATGTCGCCCGCCTCCATGCCGGCCTTCTCGGCTGGCGAGCCGGGTTCCACCGCACTGACCAGCGCCCCCGTGGCACGACCCAGACCGATGGAGTCAGCCACCTCCTTGGTCACGGGTGCGATCTGCACGCCGATGCGGCCGCGGTTGACCTGGCCAGTGGTGCGCAGCTGCTCGGCCACGCGCATGGCCTCATCGATGGGGATGGAGAACGAGATGCCCATGAAGCCGCCGGAGCGGCTCAGGATCTGCGAGTTGATGCCCACCACCTCGCCGCGCATGTTGATCAGCGGGCCGCCCGAGTTGCCGGGGTTGATGGCCACATCGGTCTGAATAAAGGGCAGGAAGTCACCGGTGTCGCGCGCCTTGGCGCTGACGATGCCAGCGGTCACCGTGTTGTCCAGGCCGAAGGGCGAGCCGATGGCCATCACCCACTCACCCACGCGCAGACGGTTGACGTCGCCGATACGCACGGCCGGCAGACCGGTGGCATCGATGCGCACCACGGCAACATCCGTGCGGCTGTCCGAGCCGATCACCCGGGCCTTGAATTCGCGCTTGTCGGCCAGCGTGACGATCACCTCGTCGGCACCCTCGATGACGTGAGCGTTGGTCATCACAAAGCCGTCGGCAGTGAAGATGAAGCCAGAACCCACGCCGCGCGGGCGCTGCTGCTCGTCGTCGCCGTTGCGCGGCATCTGCCCGCGGGGTACGCCGGGCATGGGCACGCCGAAGAAGCGGCGGAAGAACTCCTGCATCTCCTCATCCATGCCGTCAGGCGTGCGACCAGCACGCGCTTTCTGCGTGGTGCGGATGTTGACCACCGATGGCCCGACCTGATCGACCAGGTCGGTGAAGTCTGGCAAGCCGCGCGCGGCGGCCGAAGGCTGGGCATGCACCTGCACGGGCAGCGTGAGCATCGCGCCCGCCCCGGTCATTGCCACAGCCAGAGCCATCGCGGACCACAGCCGCGTCAGGCGGCCGCCAGGGCAGCTTCTTGAGCTTTGCATCGACATCGTTGTCACCTCGACAAGTTGGTTCGGCGGGAAATGGGGGTATCAAAAAAGGAAGGTGCCCGGCGGGCGGTGGCGCCGACTCGCTGCCGGCCTGGCCACCTCACGGCTCGTGCCGCAGCGCAGCCGACACGCCCTGCAGCGTGGCCGGTGGCGCATCGCCGACGGCGGTCAGCCACCACGGGCCGGCGCGGCGCACCAGCGTCTGCGTGGCTCCCACCGCAGAGCGGCCCTCACGGCGGCCACGGCCGGTATCGGCCGCTTCAATGAAGACCGAGATATGGGCCACGCCGTCCGAGAAGACCGCCTGCAGCATCGTCGCGTCTGCAACGCCGGCTGCAGCCGGCCGGTTGACCGCGCCGAGCAACCGGAAGCCCGGCGGTAGTGCGCCAACAGTCCAGCCCTCGCGCCGCAGGTCCACGCGGCGGGAGCGCTGGTGTCGCACTGACAGGCCGTCGTCGCGGCGCATGTCATCGAGCACCCCGGCAGCGCGTTCCGGCACGCCGATGTCCACGCTGGACAGGGCGGACCACTCCAGCACGCGGCCGTCGGGGCCCAGCACCTCCGCGCGCAGCAACAGGCCGGTCGCATCGTCAGCCCACAGCCGGTGGCCCAGCCGCCATTCGTCCCTTGGTCGCAGCAACAGCACGCGGGCGGTGCGACCGGCAACGCGATCGGTACCGAGCATTAGGACCTCGTAGTGGCGCAGCAGGCCTTCATCGGCGGCGCGCAGGGCGCCGCTCAGGGAAGGAAGAGTGTCCTGCGGGCTCGTGACGGCATGGCGAAGCTCCGGCCAGACAGTCTTCACCTGCGCGTTGTGGCGGAAGATGATGCGCGGCGGGCCGTCCAACGCCTCGATGCGTTCGACCACGTTGCGGCCGTCACCATAGTGCGCGATGCGTGCGCTGGTGCTGCGGCCACCGGCGGCCATGGTCAGCACGCCTTCGAAGCTCACCCGCTGCGCCGCACCGCCGATGCGGCCCAACCATGCCGCGGGGTCTTCCGGCAGATGAGTGGCTGGCGTGGCCGAGGCGGCCTGGGGGCTCGGCGAGCGGCCCGGCGCAGTCGCGGCCCACGTCAACGTGGCCGCGGCACAGGTCAGCAGCGCGGCGGCCAACCGCCCCACGGCGCAGCCTGCTGGCCGGGCGGGATGCGACAGACCGCACCGCGCTGGGCGGGCGGCCTCTCTGTCGTGACAGCAGGCCTGCGACCGGCTCGGCATGCTCCGCGAAGCGGTTCGTGCGATCAGCGTCCCACCGGCGCGTAGGTGGCCGAGCGCAGGAAGCCGGTCGGCTGGGCCAGCGTGGCATCGCCGCCGAACTGGTGATGCGCCTGCAGATAACGGTCAAGCTCGGCGTCGCGCAGCAAGGTCCCGTCAACCGTGAGCGCCGCCGGCTCCGACGCACCGGTATCCAACGCCTGGGCGAGGCCCGGTGCAGCGGTACGCTGCGGTGCCATCCAGGCAAGGATCGACCCCCCCCCTTCGCCACCTGGGGTACCAGCAGGGTCGTGCAACGTGCCGACCCACAGCGCGGTGACGGCCACAAAGCCGGCCGCCATGGTCAGCGGCGCGGCCCAGAGCCGGCGCCGTGCCGCGGGCGCACCCTCAGCTCCCAGCGGTGCGCCATTGGCCACGCCGCGCCAGCCGTTCGAGTCCTCCTGCGCCGGATGCCGTTCGGCAGGCGGCGCCAGCACCACGGGCTCCTGCTCCAGGCGCTCACGGAGCCGGGCCAGGAAGGCGGCGTCGCGGCCAGTGGTGGACCCGAGATCATCGGAGCGCAGCACGTCGCCGATCAGCTGGTAGGCATGCCAGCGCGAGCGCACCTCTGCATCTTGGCGCCAAGCCGCGCAGACGGCCGCCACCTCGTCGGCGCGGCACTCGCCGTCTGACAGCGCGGACAGCACCTCATGGGTCTTGGTGGTGACGGGTCGGTCGTGTGACATGGTGCACTCCGGGCGGACAGGGCGGTGCGGGCAGGAACGAGGAAGACAATGAAGACGGCGCCGGCCCGCCCTACCAGCGCTCGCCCTCCCGCGTGTCGAGGAGCGGACGCAGACGGGCGGCGATGGCCTCGCGAGCGCGGAAGATCCGCGACCGCACGGTGCCGATCGGGCAGTTCATGGCCGTGGCGATCTCTTCATAGCTGAGCCCTTCGATCTCACGCAGAGTGATCGCCTGGCGCAGATCCTCGGACAGCGCCTCGATCGCGGCATTCACTGTGCGGGCGATTTCCCGGCTGGCCAGAACGGCCTCCGGCGTCTCGCCGTCGGTCAGTTCGTTCTCGACGCGCGAAGAAGGTTCCTCATCTTCATCCCGCGAACCGAGGGCCGATTCGGTCAGCACCGGATCGCGCCTGAGGTCGACCAGCGCCTTCTTGGCGGTGTTGACCGCAATACGGTAGAGCCAAGTGTAGAAGGCGCTGTCGCCGCGGAACTGCGGCAGTGCGCGGTAGGCCCGGATGAACGTCTCCTGCGCCAGGTCCTGCACCAGATCGGTGTCACGCACCATGCGGCCGATCAGCCGCTCGATGCGGCGCTGGTACTTGACGACGATCAGCTCGAAGGCGCGCACATCGCCCATCTTGACCCGCTCGACGAGCGGGGCATCGGCATCAGGGGCGTTCATGCGGTGCGGTTGGGGCGGGGCAATCGGTGTAGGCCGCTGAATGGGCGGAGCTGGTGGCGATAGCCCCCGGTCGGGCGGCTAGGTCCGGCTTAGATCACCGGCCGACGGCGCGCGCAATATAGCGCACAAAGCAAGGCATGAGCCTGTAGGCCCAGGGGCCGGGCATCGACCGTCAGCCAGACATCGGCGCGCTCACCCCGCCCGCGCAGCACCCAGCAGGAACCCAGTCGCCACACCAAACGCAGCTCCCCCGACCAGTGCGGCGATTCGCGGCCTGCGGAAGGCCGGGCCAGCCACCACTGGCGGCCGTCCCAGCCCAGCAGCAGGGGTGGCTGCCGCAGCCGCCATAGGGCCGAGGCGGCCAGGAGGGCTGTCAAGGCAACGGCGACACCCGCCGCCGCCTGCGAGGCCGGCGTGCCCCAAGGCCGGGAAGCCGCCCATGCGAGGACGCTCGCCATCGCCGCGGCCGCCACGCCGACCAGCAGAGCCGTCACCGCGCCGGCAGGCCGGATCGGGACGGTCAGCGGCTGATCTGCCGTCGCCATGGCGGCTGCGGCGCCGTCATGCGCGGCACCAGCCCTGGGCTTAGACCCGGCGCAGCACCAGGCTGCCGTTGGTGCCGCCGAAGCCGAAGTTGTTCTTCACCGCCGCATCGATCTTCAGATCCCGCGCCGTGTTGGCGCAGTAGTCCAGGTCACATTCGGGATCCTGGTTGAAGATGTTGATCGTCGGCGGCGACACCTGATGGTGGATCGCCAGCGCCGTGACCACCGTCTCCATGCCGCCCGCGCCACCCAGCAGGTGGCCGGTCATGGACTTGGTTGAGTTAACCACCAGCTGGCGTGCGGCCTCGCCGAACGCCGCCTTGACGGCATTCGTCTCGTTGACGTCGCCCAGCGGCGTGGACGTGCCGTGGGCGTTCAGGTACTGCACCTGGTCGGGGTTGAGTTCGGCCGTGCGCAACGCCGCCACCATCGCACGGCGCGGGCCATCGACGTCGGGGGCGGTCATGTGGTGGGCATCGGCACTCATGCCGAAGCCGGCGATCTCGGCGTAGATGGTGGCGCCGCGCGCCTTGGCGTGCTCATATTCCTCGAGCACCATGACCCCCGCACCCTCGCCCAGCACGAAGCCGTCGCGGTCCTTGTCCCAGGGGCGGGACGCGGTGGCCGGGTCATCGTTGCGGGTGGACAGCGCACGGGCGGCCGCGAAGCCGCCGATGCCCAGCGGCGACACGGTGGACTCTGCTCCGCCAGCGATCATGACGTCGGCGTCGCCGTACTCGATCATGCGCGCGGCCATGCCGATGCAGTGCAGGCCGGTGGTGCAGGCCGTCACGATGGCGAGGTTGGGGCCCTTGAAGCCACAGTGGATGGAGACCTGGCCGGAGATCATGTTGATGATCGAGGCCGGGACGAAGAAGGGGGAAATGCGGCGCGGGCCGCGCTCCGTCAGCTCGCCATGCGTGGCCTCGATCATCGGCAGGCCGCCGATGCCCGAGCCAACCAGGCAGCCGATGCGCAGGGCGAGTTCCTCGGGAAGGGACTCGCCCGTGGGCAGGCCGGCGTCGCGCACGGCCTGGATGGACGCCGCCATCCCGTAGTGGATGAAGGTGTCCATGTGACGGGCTTCCTTGGCGGGGATGTAGTCCTCGACATTGAAGCCCTTGACCTCGCCGGCGATACGGCAGGCAAAGGCGGAGGCATCGAACTTGGTGATGGTGTCGATGCCGCTGCGGCCCGCGACCAGGTTGGACCAGGACTCGGCCACCGTGTTGCCCACGGGCGTGACGAGGCCCAGGCCGGTGACGACGACGCGACGACGGGTCATGCGTTCAAGGCAATCGTTGCAGGAATCGTTGCAAGAGACCGCGGGGCCTCAAGCCTTCATGTGCGACTTGGCGTAGTCGATGGCCAGCTGCACGGTGGTGATCTTCTCGGCTTCCTCATCGGGAATCTCGATGCCGAACTCATCTTCCAGCGCCATCACCAGCTCGACGGTGTCCAGCGAGTCCGCGCCCAGGTCGGCGACGAAAGCCTTCTCGTTGGTGACTTCGCTTTCGGGCACGCCCAGTTGTTCGGCAATGATCTTCTTGACGCGGGCTTCGATATCGCTCATGGCTCCTCCAGGAGGGTGATGCAAAAAACAAACGGGGATTTTACGAGGTGCGAGGTGTCAGCCCCGCGACGGGTGACCCGGTACGCTGCCGGGTCGATGATCAGGATCAGGACATGTACATGCCGCCGTTGACATGCAGCTCCACGCCGGTGATGTAGCCAGCCTGCGGCGACGCAAGGAAGGCCACGGCCTCAGCCACGTCGCGGGCTTGACCCAGCTGGCCCAGCGGGATCTGCGTGAGCAACGCGTCCTTCTGTGCCTGCGACAGCTCGTCGGTCATGTCGGTGGCGATGAAGCCAGGAGCGACGCAGTTGACCGTGATGCCGCGGCTGCCCAGTTCACGGGCCAGCGAGCGGCTCATGCCCGCCACGCCGGCCTTGGCTGCGGCGTAGTTCGCCTGGCCAGCGTTGCCGCTGGCACCGACGACGGAGGTGATGCTGACGATACGGCCGTAGCGCTGCTTCATCATCGGCCGCACCACGGCGCGGCTCAGACGGAAGACGGCCTTGAGGTTGGTATCCAGCACGGCATCCCAGTCGTCATCCTTCATGCGCATGGACAGCGTGTCGCGCGTGATGCCGGCGTTGTTGACCAGCACGTGCAACGCGCCGTGGCGCTTGAGGATGTCGTCGATGGCGGCATCGACGCCGGCTGCGTCGTTGACGTTCAGCACGATGCCGCTGCAGCCTTCATGAGCGGCAAGCGCCTGGGTGATGGAGGCAGCACCGGCCTCCGTGGTCGCGGTGCCGATGACCTTCAAACCGCGCTCGGCCAGTGTCTGCACAATGGCGCGGCCGATGCCACGGCTGGCGCCGGTGACCAGGGCCACCTGGCCCGCAAAGGTGACGCCGCTCATGCCAGGGCTCCCCGGGTGTCGGCCAGGCTGGCCGGGTCAAAGACGCTGTAGGCCGCCAGCTCGGCGTCGATGCGCTTTGCCATGCCGGCGAGCACCTTGCCGGGGCCGCATTCGACGATGGCTTGCGCGCCTCGCCCCTTGAGCGCCTGCACGCACTCCACCCAGCGCACCGGGCCGAAGGCCTGGCGATAGAGGGCGTCACGGATGCGGCCGGGATCGGCCTCCACGGCCACATCGATGTTGTTGATGACCGGCAACGCCGGGGCGTGCACCGCTACCGCGGCCAACCGGTCCTTGAGCCGTTCGGCCGCGGGCTTCATCAAACTGGAATGGAAGGGCGCGGACACCGGCAGCGGGAGCGCACGCTTGGCACCAGCCGCCTTGAGGGCCTCGCAAGCCTGCTCGACGCCTGCCTTGGTGCCGGCGATCACGGTTTGCTTGGGGTCGTTGAAGTTGACGGCCTCCACCACCTCGCCGCCTTCAGCGACCCGGGCGCAGCCCTCGCGCACGGCCTGTGCGTCCAGGCCGAGGATGGCAGCCATGCCGCCGGCGCCGACCGGCACGGCTTCCTGCATGGCCTGGGCGCGAAAGCGCACCAGGGGCAAGGCGTCGGACAGCGTCAGCGCGCCAGCCGCCACCAGCGCGGCGTACTCGCCCAGCGAATGACCGGCCACGGCCACCGGCGCCAAGCCCGTCTCGGCCTGCCAGGCACGCCAGCAGGCGATATCGGCAGCCAGCATCACGGGCTGGGTGTTGGTGGTAAGGTCCAGCTGCTCCTTCGGACCATCGGCGATCAGCCGGCCAAGATCCTGGCCCAGCGCGTCGCTCGCCTCCTGCAGCGTCTGGCGCACGGCGGGATGGTCCCCCCAGGCGTCGAGCATGCCGACGGACTGCGAGCCCTGGCCGGGGAAGACGCTGGCAAATGGGGTCATGGTGTGATCCTCTTGTCTCTCGTATCGGGGCCGGGTGCGAGTGGCCCGGCGGTCGTGATCGGTGCGGATAAGGGGATGGTGTGTCGGGGGCTGGATGCGGCTCAGAAATCGAGCAGCACCGCGCCCCAGGTGAAGCCACCACCCACGCCTTCGAGCAGCAACGTGTCGCCCGGGTGGATCTTGCCGCCCCGCACGCCATGGTCCAGCGCCAACGGAATGGAGGCCGCCGAGGTGTTGCCGTGCTCGCCCACGGTGACGATGACCTGCTCGGCCGGCACGCCGAGCTTGCGTGCGGTGCTCGTCATGATGCGCAGGTTGGCTTGATGGGGGATGAACCAGTCGACGTCGGCCGCCGTGCGGCCGGCGCGGTCGAGCACGGCCTGCGCAACCTGGTCGAGCACGCCCACGGCGAGCTTGAAGACGGCCTGCCCGTCCATGTGCAGCAGCGGATGGCCCACCACCTGCCCGCCGGCGAGCGTGCCTGGCGTACACAGGATGTCGGCGTGGCGGCCGTCGGCGTGCAACTCGCAGGCGAGGATGCCAGGGGTGTCGCTCGCTTCCAGCACCACGGCACCGGCGCCGTCGCCGAAGAGCACGCAGGTCGTGCGGTCGGAGAAGTCCAGCAGACGAGAGAAGACCTCGGTGCCGATGACCAGGGCGCAGCGGGCGGCACCGGCGCGGATCATGCTGTCCGCCACGGTGAGCGCGTAAACGAAGCCGGAGCACACCGCCTGCAGATCGAACGCCGGACAGCCGGCTGCGCCCAGCTTGCGCTGCACGATGCAGGCGGTGGACGGAAAGACCATGTCCGGCGTGGACGTCGCCACGATGATCAGGTCGATGTCCTCAGCGCGTCGGCCGGCCGCAGTCAGCGCCGCCTGGGCGGCCGGCACAGCCAGGTCGCTGGCGCTGACGCCTTGATCGGCGAAATGGCGGGCACGGATGCCGGTGCGTTCGGCGATCCAGGCATCCGAGGTCTCTATGCCATCGGCCGCCAGCCGGGCCGCGAGCTCGTCATTACCAATGCGCTGTGGCGGCAGGTGGCTGCCTGTGCCGGTGATGCGCGCATGCAGGCCAGGAACGGCGCGGGCGGGAAAAGCGGCGGAGGAAGCGAGAGTCACGAACGGGGAAGCGTTCAGGCGGCCGCCGAAGGCGCCTGCTGCGAAGAGCCGGACGGCGGTCCGGAACTCTGCGCCGCGGCATCGGTGGGCAGGGCCTGCAGCGTGGCGACGATGCGGTCGTGCACGCGGTCGAGCAGGCGGTTGGCGGCCGCATCATAGGCCCGTGCCAGCGCTTGCTCGAAGGCGAAGGCATCGGCCGAGCCGTGGCTCTTGAACACCAGGCCCCGCAAGCCCAGCAGCGCAGCGCCGTTGTAGCGGCGGTGGTCCACCCGGTGCTTGAAGTGCTTCAGCACCGGCAAGGCCACCAGTGCGGCGAGCTTGGTGAAGGCGTTACGCGTGAACTCTTGCTTGATGAAGCTGGAGAGCATGGCCGCAAGGCCTTCGGCTGTCTTGAGCGCCACATTGCCGACGAAGCCATCGCAGACGATCAGGTCGGTGGCGCCGGTGAAGATGTCGTTGCCCTCGACGTTGCCGCGGAAGTTGATGAGGCCGCGCGCACCGGCCTGGCGCAACAGCTCGCCAGCCTGCTTGATGGTGTCGTTGCCCTTGATGACTTCTTCGCCGATGTTGAGCAGACCGACCGTGGGGTCTTCATTGCCCTGCACCGCGGCAACCAGGGCGCTGCCCATGACGGCGAACTGCAGCAGATGCTCGGCCGTGCAATCGACGTTGGCGCCGAGATCCAGCACGGTGGTGTAGCCGTCGCGCTGGTTGGGCATGACCGTGGCGATGGCCGGCCGGTCGATGCCGTCCATCGTCTTGAGCAGGTAGCGCGCGACTGCCATCAGCGCGCCGGTGTTGCCGGCGGAGACGCAGGCGTCGGCCGCCGCCACACCGGATTCGCCCGGCTTGAGCTGGCTGAGGGCCACGCGCAGAGACGAGTCCTTCTTGCGGCGCAGGGCCACCTCGACGGGGTCGTCCATCTCGACGACCTCGCTGGCCTCGACCAGGGTGCAGCGCGGCCACTGAACGGCGGGCTGCAGGGCCTGTGGACGGCCAACGAGGATGAGCTCCGCCGCGGGATGGCGGTCGAGGAACGCCCGGCACGCCGGCAGCGTGATGGCCGGACCGTGGTCGCCACCCATGCAGTCGACGGCTAGGCGCACCGGCTTGCCGGGCGGGGCCACGCGGGTCATGGAGCGCAGATCTGTGGTCACGAAGGACGCGCGGATGCGCAGTCGGCCGCGAGCCGGCCGGGCGCAATGGGACCGGGCACCGGAGGAGCCGGCACCCGTGCCGTGCCGATCAGGCGTCGGCCTTGGTCTTCAGCACCTTGCGGCCGCGGTAGTGGCCCGTGGGGCTGATGTGGTGGCGCAGGTGCACCTCGCCGGTGGTCGGCTCAATCGCGGTACCCGGCTGGGACAGCGCGTTGTGCGAACGGTGCATGCCGCGCTTGGACGGCGACTTCTTGTTTTGCTGGACGGCCATGTCGGGCTCCTGGGAAAGGCAGCGCCGCAGCGACGCTGCTTGCGCAAGGGGCGTAACGAAGAGAAACGGGATCGACGCGAGACGGTCGACCTGACGGGCTGCGGACCAAAGCCAAGCCCCAGCCATCCAGCTGGGCCGGCCCTCAGGTACCGCTGCGGCCAGCAGCCGCGCTACTCGCCAAAACCGGCCATTCTAGCACGGCACCCGTGCCTCAGGAACCGCCGCCGGGGCGCTTCTTCAGGGCGGCCAGGGCGGCGAAGGGATGGGGGCGCTCCTCGTCGCCGGCAGGCGGCACATCAGCCTGCCCCAGGGGCACGGCGGGCTGGCAGCTGTCATGCAGCGGCATCAGGGGCAGCTCCAGGATGAGCTCATCCTCGAGCCACCAGCGCAGGTCGAAGCTGCGGCTGAGCACGAGCACGTCGTCTTCCAGCACGGCGTCGAGTTCGGCGGCTGTGGCCTCGTCGGCGACGAATCGGGCCTGGCGCTCGATGGCCAGGTGCTCGGTCACCGGCTGCAGGCAGCGCTGGCAGGTGAGCCGCACGTCGGCATGGGCGCGCAGGTGCAGCCAGACCTCCGGCTCGACACCGGCCACCGGGCGCAGCAGGCCGGTGACCGCCCAGGACAGCGGGTGCAGCAGGTCGGCACGGGCCTCCTCCGGCACACTTTCCATCAGGCGGGGCAGGTCCGTCAGCGGCCAGTGGCCGGACAGGCTGGCGCCGGCCTTGGCAAAGGCAGCCACGTCCAGCTTGTGCGGGTTGAAATCGGCGGCTTTCATGCCAGGCAGTGTAGGCCGGCCTGCCCCCATAACGTCCTGAGCAAGGACGTCGGAGGGCATGGACGCCTGGGTGCGTGCGACGGCACATACGCCCGGCGCGAGCGGCCGCATGTCCAGGCCGTGGACAATCCCGGCCATGCCTGTACCCCATGATCCCGCCACCGTGTCGGCCGCAACGGGTGCGGCCGCCGAGCCCGCCGTCATCCTGGCCTCGACATCGCGCTACCGGCGCGAGCTGCTGCAGCGGCTGAGGCTGCCGTTCTCCGTCGTCTCGCCCGAGGTGGACGAGACGCCGCAGCCCGGCGAGACGCCGCTGCAGCTGGCGCTGCGGCTGGCGCGGGCCAAGGCACAGGCCGTGGCGCGCAGCCACCCGGGCGCCATCGTGATCGGGTCGGACCAGGTGGCTGACCTGGACGGCCAGGCGATCGGCAAGCCGCATACGCACGAGCGCGCCGTGGCGCAGCTGCAGGCGATGAGCGGGCGCACGCTGGTCTTCCAGACCGCTGTGGCGGTGGTGCGCGGCGCCACCGGCTTCGAGCAGGTGGAATGCGTGCCCTCGCGCGTGCGGGTGCGGCCGTTGCAGCTCATGGAGATCGAGGCTTACCTGCGTGCGGAGCAGCCCTATGACTGCGCCGGCAGCGCCAAGTCCGAGGGCCTGGGCATCGCGCTGCTGGACGCGATCGAGAGCGACGACCCCACCGCGCTCGTCGGCCTGCCGCTGATCCGCACCACCGCGCTGCTGCGCGCAGCCGGCTGCGACCCGCTGCGGCGGCTGGCGGCCGGGGCGGCCCGCGCATGAGCATCCCCGCCAACCGAGCTCCGCACCGCGCCCGCGCCGAAGGCGCCCGCCCGGGCCAGGATGCCGCCCCGCGCGCCGCCGGCCGCCTCATCCTGATGCCCAACACGCTCGACCTGGGCACCACCGGCCACCAGCCGCCCGCCCCGCTGGGACAGGTGCTGCCGGCGCTGGCGATCACGACGGCTGCGGCTCTGTGTCACTGGGTGGTGGAGAACGCCAAGTCGGCGCGCGCCTTCCTCAAGCGCGTGGAGGCGGAAGTGGCGCTGGCCGTCCCGCTGCAGCAGATGGACATCCGCGAGCTGCCACGCCTGCCCAAAGGAGGGCAGTCGGCAGGCGGCAAGCCCGCGGCGCTGTCGCCGGACGCGCTGCGCCCGCTGCTGCAGCCGGCGCTGGACGGCCATGACATCGGCCTGCTGTCCGAAGCGGGCCTGCCGGCCGTGGCCGACCCCGGTGCACCACTGGTGCGCGCGGCGCACGCGGCGGGCATCGAGGTCCTGCCTTTCAGCGGTCCCAGCTCGCTGATGCTCGCCCTGGCGGCCAGCGGACTCAACGGGCAGAGCTTCGCCTTCGTCGGCTACCTGCCGCAGGACAAGAGCGAGCGCGCCCAGCGGCTGCGCGAGCTGGAAGCCGCCTCGCGTCGCGCGGCGCAGACGCAGCTCGTCATCGAGACGCCCTATCGCAACGCCGCGCTGCTGGATGCGCTGATCGGCTCGCTGGGCCCGTCCACCCAGCTCAGCATCAGCGTGGGCCTGACGCTGCCGGGCGGCTTCACGCGCACCGACACCGTCGCAGGCTGGCGCCGCCAGCCCGCAGAATTGCCGCTCGACGTGCCGGCGGTCTTCGCCTTCCTGGGCTGAAGGCTGCGCGGACCGCGCCGACTCCCTTCCCTTCCCCCTTCAGCAGTTCCTCCGTGGCCTCCGTCAACCCGCCTCCGATCACCGTCCCGACCCATCCCACGCCGCACGCGATGCGCCTGGGCTATCTGGGCCTCGTTCCCTTCGTGCTGGGTGCCGTGCTGGTCTGGCTGGTGCGGCCCGACGCGCATCCCTACGTGGTCGACGGACTGGCCAAGTACGCAGCGGTGATCGTCTCCTTCCTGGCCGGCATCCACTGGGGGCTGGCCATGCGCGGCGGCGCGGCCAAGATGGACAAGCGCTTCAGTTGGGGCGTGGTGCCCTCACTGGTGGCCTGGGTGGGCGTGGTGATGCCGGCCTATGCCGGGCTGGTGGTGCAGGGGGTGACACTCATCGTGTGCTACCTGGTCGACCGCCGACACTACCCGGCATGGGGCGCGGCGGCCTGGCTGACGCTGCGCTTTCGCCTGACCGCCGTGGCCGCGCTGAGCTGCTTCATCGCCGCAGCCGGCACCTGAGGTGCGCTCATGATCAGCTACCGCGTCCAGCCGATTGACCTGCATGCGCACCAGTTCGAGGTGACGCTCACCGTGCCCGCGCCGGCCACCGAGCAGCAGCTGAGCCTGCCGGTGTGGATCCCGGGCAGCTACCTGGTGCGCGAGTTCGCGCGCCACCTGTCGCAGCTGGCTGCGCGCCAGGGCACGCGGCCGGTGGCGCTGGAGCAGCTGGGCAAGACGACGTGGCGGGCGCGCTGCAGCGGGCGCTCACCGCTGGTCGTGAGCTACCGTGTCTATGCCTTCGACAACTCGGTGCGCACCGCGTGGCTGGATGCGCAACGCGGCTTCTTCAACGGCACCAGCCTGTGCCTGCGCGTGCATGGCCGCGAGGACGAGCCGCATCGGCTGCAGCTGGCCGGCCTGCCGCGCGGCTGGGCCGTGGCCACCGCGATGCAGCCGGTGGACGGCAAGGCGCTGGCCTATGAGTGCGCCAGCTACGACGAGCTGATCGACCACCCGGTGGAGCTGGGCCCCTTCTGGCGCGGCGACTTCACCGTGCGCGGCGTGCCGCATGCATTCGTCGTGGCCGGCGCCTGGCCGGGCCTCGACGCCGAGCGGCTGCTGGCCGACGCGCGCAAGATCTGCGAGGCGCAGATGACCTTCTGGCACGGTCGCGGCAAGCCGCCGTTTGACCGCTATGTCTTCATGCTCAACGCGGTGGACGACGGCTACGGCGGGCTGGAGCACCGGGCCAGCACCGCGCTGATCGCCTCACGCCGTGACCTGCCGCGCAAGAGCGCGGGCTGGCAGCCGGGCGACGGCTACATCACGCTGCTGGGGCTGATCAGCCATGAGTACTTCCACACCTGGAACGTCAAGCGCCTGAAGCCCAGCGAGTTCGCGCCCTACGACCTCACGCGCGAGAACCCCACGCGGCTGCTGTGGTTCTTCGAGGGCTTGACCTCCTACTACGATGACCTTCTGCTGCGCCGCGCCGGGCTGATCGACGACGCCCGCTACCTGCAGCTGCTGGGCAAGACGGCCAGCCAGGTCTTGGCCACGCCGGGGCGGCGCGTGCAGAGCGTGGCCGAAGCCAGCTTCGACGCCTGGACCAAGTACTACCGGCCCGACGAGAACACCGCCAACGCCACGGTCAGCTACTACACCAAGGGCGCCCTGGTGGGGCTGTGCTTCGACCTGACGCTGCGCGCGGCCGGAGGCTCGCTGGACGGCGCGATGCGAAGCCTGTGGGCGCTGAAGCGGCCGATCACCGAAGCTGACATCCGCGCAGCCTTTGTCGCCGAGGCCGGCCGGCCGCTGGATGACGAGTTCGCCGCCTGGGTACACGGCCGCGACGAGCTGCCGCTGGAGCAGCTGCTGGCCGCTGTCGGCGTGAGCTGGCAGGTGCAGAAGGCCACCCCCGGGCAGGCCCTGGGCCTGCGCACCAGCGAGTCTGCCGGGTCGCTCAAGGTGCAGGCGGTGATGCGCGCCAGCGTGGCCGAGCGCACCGGCCTGGCTGCCGGCGACGAGCTGATTGCCATCGACGGCTGGCGGCTGCGCAAGGCCGACGACCTGGGCGTGCTGTGGCAGGCCGGCCGAGCCTCCACCTGGCTGGTGGCGCGCGACCAGCGGCTGCTGACGCTGCACAGCCCGGCCGATGCGGCGGCCGGCAGCGGAGCCATCAACCTGGGCTGGCAGGCGGACGCCACGGCTGAGCACCGCGCGGCCGCCCGCGCCTGGCTGGACGGCCGATGACCCGACCGGCCCGGCGCCACGGCTGGGCACTGGCCGGCGTGGCGGGGGCCGTGACGCTGATGCACGCCTGGCTGGGCGGCACGCTGCTGTCCGAGATGGCGCGCCTGCGCCCGCAGCAGGCGCCCGAGCGACTGCGCGCCGACTTCGTCGCCGAGGTGCGTCTGCAGCAGCCGGCCCCGCCGGCGTTCACGCCGCCGGCTGCCCAGGCTGCGCCCGTGGCCCGGCCCGTGCCCCGGCGCAGGCCGCGACCGCTGCCGCCGCCCGACGCCGCATCAGCGCCGCAGCCCGAGGCCGGCGCAGTCGCCCAGGCGGATCAGGCCGCCAGCGCCCCGCAGCCGCCGGCCTCGGGCGCCGAGTCCTCATCCGACCTGCTGGCCCAGGCGATGCAGCCGGCGAGCGCCGCACCAGAAGCGGCACCAGGGGCGGACGCCGCCTCCGCCTTGGCCGGGGCGCCCTCCGCCGCTTCATCGCCCGCTGCATCACCGACCGCGGTGGCCGCGGGCGCATCCTCGGCGGTCTCTTCCGCTGTTTCTTCGGCCCCGTCCGACGAGCTGCTCTTCGGCTTCCCGTGGCCGCGGTCCACGCGCATCCGCTACACCCTGACCGGCCAGTACCGCGGCGAGGTGCGCGGCAGCGCCGAGGTGCTGTGGCTGCGCGAGGGCACGCGCTACCAGGTACACGTGGACACCCTGGTCGGCCCGCGCTTTGCGCCGCTTTTCCAGCGCAACATCAGCAGCGACGGCCAGATCACGGCCGAGGGCCTGATGCCGCGGCGCTATGACGAGGAATCCAAGGTCGCCTTCAGCCGGCGCCACCGGCACGTGACGCTGGCCGAGGCCGAGGTGGTCTTCACCAACGGCGAACGCGAGGCCCGCTGGCCGGGCGTGCAGGACCTGGCCAGCCAGTTCGTGCAGCTCACCTGGCGCTTCCTGCGCGACCCCGGCCTGCTGGCTGCCGGGCGCACCATCGAGCTGCCGGTGGCCATGTCCAAGCAGCAGCGCATGCTGGTCTTCGACGTGATGGGCGAGGAGCGGCTGGCCACCAAGCTGGGCGAGATCCCGGCCATTCATCTGCGCCCGCGCATGCCGCCGGGCTCAAGCGGCAAGCTGGGCGGCGACCTGCTGGTGGAGCTGTGGTTTGCGCCGCAGCTCGAATACCTGCCTGTGCGGCTGAGGATTGCCAAGGACGAGGCCACCTATGTGGACCTGGTGATCGACCGGCTGCCCGAGCGTGCGGCGCCCGCATCAGCCGCAAGCGCGGCTGCGGCCGGCGCCTCGGCGCCCTCGCCCGCCTTGCGCTGAGGCGGCTGACTCAGCCCCGCTTGCGCGACAGCCGCTTGTCGATCTCCGCCGCCGGCAGCGCGCCCGACGAGCGCGAGCCGTCCTCGAAGATCATCGTCGGCGTGGCGCGGATGCGGAACTGCTGGGCCAGCGCCAGGTTGCGCTCCAGCGGCGTGTTGCAGGGCATGCCCATGAAGCGCGGCGGCGGCGTGTTGGCCAGCATCCAGTTGCGCCAGGTGGCGGTGCGGTCCTTCGCGCACCAGATGTTGCGCGCCTTGGTGGTCGAGTCGGCGCCCAGGATGGGGACGAGGAAGGTGTAGACCGTCACGTCCTGCAGGCCCTGCAGATCGCGCTCCAGCTGGTGGCAATAGGTGCAGTTGGGGTCGGCGAAGACGGCCACGCGGCGCTTGCCGCTGCCGCTTTTCCAGACGATGGCGTCCGCCAGCGGCAGCTTGTCGAAGGGCACGGCCGACAGGCGCTCGACGCGCTCCTCGGTCAGGTTGCGCGCCGCACGGGTGTCGATCAGGTCGCCGCGCAGCAGGTAGTCACCGTCGGCATCGGTGTAGAACACCTGCGTGCCCACGCGCACCTCGAACAGGCCCTTCATGGGCGCGGGCCGCACTTCGTCGATGGCATCCAGCTCGGGCAGGCGAGCGGGGAGGTTGCGGCGGATCTCCGCTTCGCCGGCCTGGGCCGGCAGCAAGGGCGCCGCGGCCAGCGCCAGCGCGATCAGGGGACGGGGGATCAAGAGCACTCTCCTTGAGGGAAGGGACAGGCGGCCGCAGCGGCCCGCGCGGCATGGCGGCACAGGCCAGGTGGCGTGCCTGAAGTTTCAGTCGAGCGCGCGGCCGACCAACCAGCGCTTGACGGGCGGCAGCGCGCCCAGCGCACTCATGCCGCGGTTGCGCAGCTCGCGCAGCGGCGCCGCCGGGTTGGCAAACAGATGCAGCAGGCCGTCGGTCAGCCCGGCCATCGCGGCGGTGGGCGCGGCGCGCTCGCGCACATAACGGCGCAGCAGGCGCTCGTCGCCGGGCGAGCGCCAAGGCTCGTGGCGGCGGGCCTCGCCCAGCACGCGGGCCAGCGTGTCGACATCGGCCAGGCCCAGGTTGAGCCCTTGCCCGGCCAACGGATGGACCTGGTGCGCCGCGTCGCCCACCACCACCCAGCCCGGGCCACACCAGCGCTCCACCGTGACCAGCGAGAGCGGCCAGCCGGCGCGAGCCGAGCCCAGGCGCAGCGCGCCGGCCGCGCCGCCTGTTGCGGCATTGAGCTCGGCCTCAAAGGCCGCATCGTCCAGCGCCAGCAGACGCTGCGCCTGGGCATGCGGCTGCGACCACACCAGGCCGTAGGAGCGGCCGGGCTCCGGTCGGTCAAAGGGCAGCAAGGCCAGGATGTCGGGCGAGCGGAACCACTGCCGCGCCACGCCGGCATGCGGCCGGTCGGCCACCAGGCGCGCGGCCACCGCGGTGTGGCCGTACTCCTGGCGACGCACGCCGGCATCCATCGCCGCGCGGGTGGCCGAGCGTGCACCTTCGCAGATGGCCACAAGGGGCGCGGCGGCGGCTGCCGGGTCATCCTCGGGCACCACGGCCACGTGGGCCGCATAGCGCAGCGCCT
Source organism: Pseudomonadota bacterium (assembly GCA_049321005.1). GTDB lineage: Bacteria > Pseudomonadota > Gammaproteobacteria > Burkholderiales > Burkholderiaceae_C > Aquabacterium. Next base: position 134,916 of record JBMOQL010000008.1, on the reverse strand, counting down.
GTGCCAGCGCCTCGTCCAACGCCTGGGCATCCACGATCCAGGCCAGCTCGGTCTCGCACTGCTCCCAGGCCGAGAAGGCGATGTGCCCGCCGTCGTCGCCGCAGACCTGCATGTCGAGCACACGGGTGGCAGCGTCGCCGGCATGCAGCAGCGCATCCCACACCTTGATGCGCGACAGCAGCTTCACCGCGCGGGCATTGAGCGCATAGGTGCGCAGATCGCCGGGCCGCGCGGTGCGAGCCGCATCGCCGGTCAGCGCGACGCGCCAGCCCTGGGCCGACAGCGCCAGCGCCAGCGCGCGGCCCGCCGGGCCCTGGCCGCGCACGCAGATGTCATGTGCATTCATAGGCCGGGCATTCTGCCCCCTGCGCGTGCGGGCGTTCGCCGGCTCGCCCAGCATCCCTGGCAGCGGCATCGGCCTGCGCTCGCAGTTCTCCAACCGGCCGCTGCCCAAGGGTTCCTACCCTCATCCGACAACGGGCCGAGCGCCCTGTGGGCTTGCCGCAACAACGGTGCACATGGCGTCCACCAGACAGCAAGGAAGGGGCCACCAGAGGCCGCAATGCGTGACGCATTTCCCGCTTTCCGCCCGCAGGCCTTCCTGCCATGATGCGCGCACCATTGCACCCAGGGCCCCGGACGCATGAGCCTGCAAGGCACGCCAACCCCGGTGAACGCGATGGCCGCCTCGATGCCATCGAGTCCCACCCCGCCCGCCCGAGAGGACCGCTTCCTCTCGCTGATCGAGCGCCGCAGCGCGCTCGGCATGTTCGCCATTGCCACGCTGGCGCTGACGCTGGTGTGGATCAGCGAATCGCTGATGGGCGTGATTGAGCCGCACGACCGCTGGGCCATGCCGCTGCTGGCGGCCCTGATGGGCGTGCTCTTCATCGTGCTGTTGCGCCGGCCGGCCAGCCTGATCGTCGTGCAGCGCCTGGGCGCGGTCGGCGTGTCGGTGTACTTCCTCATCAGTGCCGCGGCCGTGCTGGTCATCGGCAACCGACCGGTCAGCCCCTACTGGATCACGACGATGTTCCAGTGGCTGCCGCCGCTGTACCTGCTGCTGTTTGCCACCTGGCCGGCGCGCTGGGCGCTTCTGCTCGCCCTCGGCCTGTTCTGCGGCGTGGCCACACCGGCGGTCTATGCCTCGCAGGTCCAGGTGGCCGAGTGGCGCAGTGCAATGTGGCCGGTGCTGGTCAACGGCGTCATCGCGCAGGCCATGTTCCTGCTCGGGCTGATGAGCCTGGCGCGGCTGCGCCGGGGCCTGAGCAACATCGTCTTTCGCAGCACCGTGCCCCCGGCCGCCACCCACGACGCCACCGAGGCCATCGAGACCTGGGTGGCTCAGCGCACCGCCGAGCTGGCCCGGGCCAAGGACGCCGCCGAGGCCGCATCGCAGGCCAAGAGCCGCTTCCTGGCCGTGATGAGCCACGAGCTGCGCACGCCGCTGCACGCGGTGCTGGCCTCAGCCGAGCTGCTGCGCGACACGCACCCCACGCCGCAGGACGCCGACGGCCGTGCGCGCGAGGAAGCGCTGATCGACACCATCAGCGCCAGCGGCCGCCATCTGCTGACGCTGATCGACCAGGTGCTGGAGCTTTCGCGCATCGAGGCCGGCAAGCTGGAGCTGGCCGACGGCCCGCTGGACCTGGGCGATGTGGCCCGCCAGGCCGTGCGCGCCGTGCATCCACAGGCCGAGGCCAAGGACCTACTGCTGGTCTGCCAGCTCGACCCGCAGCTGCATCTGCAGCGCCGCGGCGACGCCCTGCGGCTGACCCAGGTGCTGATCAACCTGATGGCCAATGCCGTCAAGTTCACCGAGCGCGGCAGCGTCTCGCTGACCGTACAGCCGGGCCCTGGCCCGCACGACGTGCGCTTCATCGTGCGCGACACCGGCCCGGGCCTCACCCCCGAGCAGCAGGCCCGCGTCTTCGATGCCTTCCATCAGGTCGATGCGCAGAGCACCCGCCAGCACGGCGGCGCCGGCCTGGGCCTGACCATTACCCGAGAGCTGGTGCAGCTCATGCGCGGCGAGGTGCAGCTCAGCAGCCGCCGCGGCGTGGGCACCGAGGTGGCCATCCGCGTGCCGCTGCCGCTGCGCCGCGACGGCGTGGCCACGCCGCGGGCGGGGTCTACTGGTCCCGTGCCGGAGCTGGCCTTGCCCACGGCGATGCCGGGCTTTGCACCCGGTGCCGACGAAGCCCCGCGCCCTGGTCCCGACGCCCTGGCCGGCCTGCGCGTGCTCGTGGTCGAGGACGATCCGGTCAATAGCATGCTGGCCATCGAGATGCTGCGCAGTGCGGGCGCGGATGTGGACACGGTCGAGTCCGGCCCCGCCGCGTTAGCCTGGCTGCGCACCCAGCCGGCCGACGTCGTGCTGATGGACTGGCGCATGCCCGGCATGGATGGCCTGGAAGCCACGCGCCGTATCCGCGCCGGCGAGGCGGGGCCCGCTGCGCGCCGGGTGCCGGTGATCGGGCTGACGGCCAACGCCTTCGCCGAGGATCGTCAGGCCTGCCTTGACGCCGGCATGGACCATGTGCTGACCAAGCCCATTGAGCGCAACCGCATGCTGCAAGACGTGCGCCGCTGGGCCGACGCCGTCCGCGCAGCAGCGCCGGCCGCCGGCTGAGCGGCCACCGCCGCCCCATCCCGCACCAGGCCGTGGCGCCCGCCCCGGCGCCTAAAATTGCGCCCCTCGTCCCGGGCTGCGCGCCGCCGTGCCGCAGCCATCGGCCGGCCACCGCGCGCCGGCCCCCTCCCCGACCCGCGCCGCCGCCCGGCGCCCCATCCGGATCGCCCCCATGAGCCTCAAATGCGGCATCGTCGGCCTGCCCAACGTCGGCAAGTCGACCCTCTTCAACGCGCTGACCAAGGCCGGCATCGCCGCCGAGAACTACCCCTTCTGCACCATCGAGCCCAACGTCGGCGTGGTGGAGCTGCCTGACCCCCGCCTGCAGCAGCTGGCCGACATCGTCAAGCCCGAGCGCGTGGTGCCGGCCATCGTCGAGTTCGTCGACATCGCCGGCCTGGTGGCCGGTGCCTCCAAGGGTGAAGGCCTGGGCAACCAGTTCCTGGCCCACATCCGCGAGACGGATGCCATCGTCAACGTCGTGCGCTGCTTCGAGGATGACAACGTCGTGCACGTGGCCGGCAAGGTGGACCCGATCGCCGACATCGAGGTCATCCAGACCGAGCTCTGCCTGGCCGACCTCGCCACGGTGGAGAAGAGCCTGCAGCGCTACCAGAAGGTGGCCAAGGCCGGTGGCGACAAGGAGGCCCAGCGCCTGGTCGAGGTGCTCAAGAAGTGCGAGGCCGCGCTCAACGAAGGTCGCCCCGTGCGCGCCATCGACTTCAGCAAGGAAGAGCAGATCGTGCTCAAGCCGCTGTGCCTGATCACCGCCAAGCCTGCGATGTTCGTCGGCAACGTGGCCGAGGACGGCTTCGAAAACAACCCCTTCCTGGATCGCCTGAAGGACTACGCGGCCAAGCAGAGCGCCCCGGTGGTCGCCATCTGCGCCAAGACCGAGGCCGAGCTGGCCGACATGAGCGACGAGGACAAGGTCATGTTCCTGCAGGAGATGGGGCAGGACGAGCCGGGCTTGAACCGCCTCATCCGCGCTGCGTTCAAGCTGCTGGGCCTGCAGACCTACTTCACCGCTGGCGTCAAGGAAGTGCGCGCCTGGACCATCCCCATCGGTGCCACGGCTCCGCAGGCCGCCGGCGTCATCCACACCGATTTCGAGCGCGGCTTCATCCGCTCGCAGACCATCGCGTTTGACGACTTCATCGCCTACAAGGGCGAGCAAGGTGCGAAGGACGCCGGGAAGATGCGCGCCGAAGGCAAGGACTACGTCGTCAAGGACGGCGACGTGCTGCACTTCCTGTTCAACGTCTGACAGCGACTGCGATGTCCGCTCGGCGCATCGGGCGAGTCGACTCGACATGTTGAGCAAGCTGCACAGGCACGTGCGGCCCGCGCTTGCCAGCGCGGTGCTGGCCGGGCTGGCGGTGTGCCCAGAAAGGGCGGCCCTGGCTGCCGAATCGCCGGCGCTCGCCGGAGCGGCGGCTCCCCGGGTCGCTGCGGCGCCGGCTGATTCCACCCCCTCCGCGGCCAGCGCAGCCGGCACGGCAGTCGACGGCCTGGGCCCCACCCGACTGCAGGCCATCGAGACGCCCCAGCCCATGTATCCGCCCGCCGCCCGCGCAGCCGGGCACCAGGGCACGGTGGTGATCGGCGTGCTGGTGTCCGAGCGCGGCGAGCTGCTGCAGGCCAAGGTGCAGCGCAGTTCGCGCTCGCCGGCGCTCGACCAGGCGGCGCTTGACGCCGTGCACCGCTGGCGCTTCAAGCCCGCCACCGACCCATCGGGCCAGCCGATCGAGGCCGCGGCCAATGTGCCCTTCACCTTCCGCAAGGACAGCGTTGCCTCATTACCGCGCAAGACCTGCGCCGAGCTGAACCTCGACATGCGGCACTGGCGCGCGCTGGAGCCCGAGTCCCCGCTGCAGCAGGCGCCCGTCTATGCCTTGGCACAGCAACTGGCCCTGGACGGCTTGCAAACCGCCAGCGCGCTGCAGCAGGCCCTCGCCCACTTCCCGCAGGCCTTCGAGCAGGCGGTGCAGCGCTGCGCCGAGCGGCCCGCCGCCCGGGTGATGGACGAGATCCGGCTGCGGCTGCGGGCCTTGGGCAAGATGCCGCCCGCCGGACCGGCTTCGAGCGCCCCGTCAGCCGAGCCAGGGCCTGGAACACAGTCCGCACCACAGCCGCGGACGCCGGCCGCTACGGCCGCCGGCGCAAGCGCCGACGGCATGCGCTGAGGCGCTCAAGCCGGCCAAGAAAAAAGCCCCAAGTGAGGCGATCACTTGGGGCTCTTGTTTGGCGGAGAGGGCGGGATTCGAACCCGCGGTGGGCTATTAACCCACACACGCTTTCCAGGCGTGCGACTTAAACCGCTCATCCACCTCTCCGGAAAAGCCGGCGATTGTAGCGTCTTCTGTGCTCAGTCGTGTCGGGGCTGGGTGCGCAGTGTCGCATAGGGGTGGCAGATCGACTGGTCGCCCGCACGCACGATGCCCGGCCTCAATTGATGGCCACGCGCTGGCCGTCGCGGTAAACGTAGAGCGTAAGGGCCGGGTTCTTCAGCTCGCCGTTGGGCTCGAACTGGATGCGGGCGGCGGACACGCCCTTGGTGTAGTCGGTCTCGAAGATCTTCGGCCCGTACACCTTGGGGTCGACAGAGTCGGCGCGCTTCATGGCGTCGGCCAGGACCATGACGGCATCGTAGGCGTAGGCTGCGTAGAGCTGGAAGTGGCCAAAGCGCTGCTCGAAGCGCTGGCGCCAGGCACGGCCTTCGGGGCGCTTCTCGAGCGAGGCGCCGCCAACGGCGCAGACCACGTTGGCCAGCGTGCGGGCGTTGGAGGCCAGCTGCGGCAGCTCTGCGGTGCAGACGCCATCGCCGCCGAAGAGCGCGACCTTGCTCATGCCCAACTGCTGCATCTGGCGCAGCATGGGGCCGGCCTGCGGGCCCATGCCACCAAAGAAGATGCCATCCGGCTTTCGCGCCTTGATGGCGGTGAGGATGGCCATGAAGTCGGTGGCCTTGTCGTTGGTGTACTGCTCGGCGACGACCTCCATGCCGCTGGACAGGGCCGTCTTCTTGAAGACGCTGGCCACGCCTTTGCCGTAGGCCGTGCGGTCATCGATGATGGCCACGCGCTTGAACTTCATGGCCTGCGCGGCATGGCGGGCAAGCGCGACGCCCAGCGTGTCGTCATTGGCCAGCATGCGGAAGGTGCCGCGGTAGCCGGCCTGCGTTAGCGCGGGGTTGGTGGCTGAGGGCGTGATCTGAGGGATGCCGCAGCCGTTGTAGATCTTGGCCGCGGGAATGGTGGTGCCGGAGTTGAGGTGGCCCACGACGCCGGCGACCTTGGCATCGCAGAGCTTTTGCGCCGCGGCTGTGCCCTGCTTGGGCTCGGCGGCATCGTCCTCAGGCACGAGCTGGAAGCGGACCCTCTTGCCGCCGATGACCGGGTTCTGCGCGTTGAGGTCGTCGATCGCCAGGCGCGCGCCGTTCTCGTTGTCCTTGCCGAAGTTCGCCTGCGGGCCCGACAGCGGGGCCACGTGGCCGATCTTGACGGTGAGGACGTTCTGCGCCTGGGCGGCCGCAGCCATCAGCAAGGACGCAGCCAGGAACGGCAGGGACCGCGACAGGGGGCGGGCCAGGGATCGGGCCAAGGTCATGGAGCTCTCCTTTCGGTGTGCAGTCGATCAAGCGGCGGGTTCGGTGCCCGGCCGCATGCAAGAAGCGCTGCGGCGCTGGAGCGGGCCGGCTCGGGTCACCGGCTGCGCTGGCGGGCCAGCTCCTGGGCCACGGCGCGAGCGACGATGTCGCGCAGCGTGGCAGCCATCTCCTGCCGCGCGCCACGCACCAGCTCGTCAGTGACGCGGGCGAGCACGGGCCCCAGGGCCTCACGCAATCGGAATTCGAGCATGGCGTCGGCATGCCGCTGAACGTCGGCCAGGACTTGCTGCACCAGCTGCTCCTCACGCCACGTCTCCGGCCGGGGGGCGATCGCCGGAGCCGCAGGCGGCGCCCCAACGGGGAGCTCGCCCGGCACCCCGGCGTGGTGCGCCGACGAGGCACTGACAGGCGCAAGGGCCTCCTGTGCGGGCGCCGGGGGCAGCGGCGATGGGGCGGCCGGTGGCCACTCGCCCAGCGCCTGAGCCAGCTCGGGCAGCACCGGCGCGGCGGTGACGGGGGGAAGAACCGCAGGGGTGCCGGCAGACGCGCCGTGAGCCGGCTCGGCTCCCGGCTTGCCGAGCTCGCCCGGCGCGGTGGCAGCCCGCCCGGCGAGCAAGAAGGCCGGCAGCTCAGGATCTGCGCGCCAGGTGGCCGGCGGCGCCGCAAACACGGGCGAAACGGGCGAAGGCTCGGTCGTGAGCGGCTGCGCGTCGAAGCGAGCGGGCGCGGGGGCATCAGGCAGCGGCTGATCGCCCGTGGCGATGTACGGCAAGGGCAGCGGTGCAGCGACGACCGGCCCGGCATGCGGGGCTGCAGGGCCGTGAGGCGTCATGGCGGGGCCCGGCGGCGTCTCGGGCGCCGCGTGGTCCGCATCTGCGGGGGCCGGCGCGGAGGAGGCGTCGGACAGGTCGGGATAGGCGCTCGCCTCGTCGGCCGAGGCTGGGCCATGGGCGGGCGGATGCTCCAGCGTGGCCGGCTGGGTCGCGCGCCCCGGCCCGGCCGGGGCCGGCGTGTCTTCGAGCGACAGGCCGCCAGTCTCTTCGGGGCCGAGTTCGATGACTTCAGTCAGCGTGGGCACGTGGCTGGGCGGCACGCGCGGCGGCTGGCCAAAGGGTGGCGGAGGCGGCGTCACCCGTTCACCTCGATGTTCTGCGGCGTGCAGCCCAGAGCCAGGTAGTGCTTCCAGCGCTGGCGGCCGCTCTGGCGGTCGGCCGGGTCCGTGGAGACCAGCTCGATGACGCGGCTGACCTGCCCCGGCAGCGCGGGCGGCTCGGCGCCCGGCTGGCCGAGATTGATCAGCACCTGGCAGGACGCCGGCGCCTGCTGCGGCTCGTCGACCAGCCACAGCGACGTGTCGGCCAGGTGCGCGGGCACCGGCTGGCGGCCGGCCCGCACGTGGGGGATGAAGTCGTCCTCCAGCTCCCAGAGCCGGCGGTCGAGCTGGTCGAGATCGCGCGGCGCGCCGGTGACCACGGCATGCGCGCCGCTGCGCCAGACCTTGCGCAGCAGCCTGCACGCGTAGCCGAGCTTGTCGGCCATGCCGTGGTGGAAGGCGACGTCGAGGGTCACGGCCAGCAAAGGAGACGAAAGACGCGCAGGCGCAACAGGGATCAGGCGCGGGCGCGGCGAGTGGACGTGCGCTTGGCAACGGCCGGCCCCTCGGGCTGGGCCGCGGCGCGGCGACGGCTGGCCGGGGCCGCCACGGGCGCGGCCGGGGCATCGGCTGGCGCAGCCCGGCGGCCGCCTGCGCGTGTGGCGCTGCGGCTGTCCGCCTGGGCCAGCACGAAGGAGGTCAGCAGCGGCACGGGGCGGCCGGTGCCGCCCTTGGCCGCGCCGGACTTCCATGCCGTGCCGGCGATATCCAGGTGCGCCCAGCGATAGGCCTTGGTGAAGCGCTTGAGGAACATGGCCGCCGTCACCGAGCCGGCCGCGCGGCCGCCGATGTTGGCCATGTCGGCGAAGTTGCTCTTGAGCTGCTCGTCGTACTCCTCATCCAGCGGCATGCGCCAGGCCGGGTCCAGCGACTCGCGGCCGGCTTCCAGCAGCGATTGCGCCAGCTCGTCGTCGGGGCTGAAGAGGCCGGAGTTGTGATGGCCCAGGGCGATCACGCAGGCGCCGGTCAGCGTGGCGATGTCGATCACGCATGCGGGCTTGAAGCGCTCGGCATAGGTCAGCGCATCGCACAGGATGAGCCGGCCCTCGGCATCGGTGTTGAGGATCTCGATGGTCTGACCCGAGAGACTCGTGACCACGTCGCCCGGCTTGGTGGCGCGGCCGCTGGGCATGTTCTCGGTGGCGGGGATCAGGCCCACCAGGTTGATGCGCGGCTTGAGCTCGGCCACGGCGCGGAAGGTGCCCAGCACGCTGGCTGCGCCGCCCATGTCGAACTTCATCTCGTCCATCTCGGCACCCGGCTTGAGCGAGATGCCGCCGGTATCGAAGGTGACACCCTTGCCGACCAGCACGATGGGCGCCTCGGACTTGGCCGCGCCGTCGTAGCGCAGCACGATGAAGCGCGGCGGCTCCTCCGAGCCACGGGCGACGGACAGGAATGAGCCCATGCCGATCTTCTCGATGCCGGCACGGTCGAAGACCTGGATGCCCAGGCCGTGCTGCTTGGCCAGGGCCTTGGCCGCATCGGCCAGCAGCGTGGGCGTGCAGAAGTTGCCCGGGCGGTTGGCCTGCTCGCGGGCGAAGCTCATGCCAGCGGCGATGGCTTGGCCACGGCGCAGGCCTTCGCGTGCCTCGGCAGCGTCCTCGGCGGGTGTGAGCAGTGTGACGCGCTTCCAGGCCGGCGGCTTGGGCGGGTTGGACTTGGTGTGGCCGTAGACGTAGCTGGCCTCGCCTACAGCCAGCCCCAACGCCACGGCCTGCGAACGCGTCCAGGAGCCACAGCCGGCGGACGCCACCGCGATGTGCTTGACGCCGCCCATCTCCTTGACCTGGGCCAGCGCACGGCTGAGCGCAGCGCGCACGGCCCTGGGCGCCGCGCCCGCGCAGGCGGCCACCACCACACGCCGGGCACGCAGGCCGGCGGGCGTGTGCAGATACAGGGCCCGCCCGGCCTTGATGGCGAAGTCGCCTGCGGTAAACGCGTCCTTCACCAGCTGCAGCAGCGGCTCGGGCAGGGCCAGGCCCTTGGGTTCGGCACCGATGATCAGCAGCAGCGCGTCTGCCTCGACCGAGGCAAGGTCCTGCAGCGCAAGGGTCTGGTGGCGGAAGTCCATAATCCGGCGGTTTCTCCGAAGGGGTCGGTCGCAAGGCGCTCGCGCCTTCCGGGGCCATAAAAAGCAACACCGCGCGCACGTGATGGCAGGGCCATGAAGCAGCGTGGCGCGGAGTGGTCGCGTTGATGTTATTCGATTCCTCCATACGCAAAGAGCTGGCCCGGGCCTTTGGCGCGACGCTGGTGGTGATGCTCACCATCGTGCTGACGATGGTGCTGATCCGCATGCTCGGCCAGGCGGCCAAGGGCTCGGTTGCGCCGGCCGATGTGTCGCTGGCCTTGGGCTACACCGTGATCGCGCAGCTGCCCATGCTGCTCAACCTGTCGCTGTTCGTGGCCGTGGTCTCGGGCCTGAGCCGCATGTACCGCGACAGCGAAATGGTGGTGTGGTTCGCCAGCGGCCAGCGCCTGGCCGGCTTCATCCGCCCGGTGCTGCGCATGAGCTGGCCAGTGATCGCGGCCATGGTGCTGCTGGTGGGCCTGGTGCGGCCCTGGGCGCAGGAGCAAAGCGCCGAGCTGCGCGACCGCTTCGAGCGCCGATCCGACCTGGCGCGCGTGGCGGCCGGCGAGTTCCAGAGCTCGCGTGATGGGCGGCGGGTGTTCTTCATCGACCGCGACAGCGACCAGGCGCAGATCGGCCGCAACGTGTTCATCCTGTCGCGCTCGCAGGGACAGGAGTCGGTGACCACGGCACGCGAGGGCCGCATCGTCTTCGACGACGGCTCGCGGCTGCTGCAACTGCAGCAGGGGCAGCGCGTGATCCTGGACGAGGCGCGTGGTCAGCACAGCGTGGCTCGCTTCGACGAGGCCCGCGTACTGATCGGCGAGGCAGCCGGCACGGACAGCGGCCGCCGGCCGGTGATCGGCCAGCCGACGCTGGAGCTGCTGCAGGATCCGAGCGCCGCGGCCCGTGGCGAGCTGGTCTGGCGCGCCGGCCAGGTGCTGACCATGGTCAATCTGCTGCTCCTGGGCATCGGCCTGGCCAGCGGCGGGCCACGGCAGGCCAGCAACTGGAACCTGCTCTTTGCCCTGCTGAGCTATGTCGTCTACTTCAACCTGCTGAACCTGAGCCAGGCCTGGGTGGCCACCGGACGCTTCACTGCCGCCGGCACGCTGCTGGGCGTGCACGGCGGCGTGATGCTGCTGGCCCTGGCTCGGCTGTGGTGGCGCGACGGCGGCGCGGCTCGCTGGGCCGGCCTGCGCGCGGCCCGCGCGGCAAGGATGGCCCCGGCACCATGACCATGCGCACCGTCCGCCGGCTGCTGTGGGGCGAGATCGCCCGCTCAGTCGCCTTCGTCGCCGCCGCCTTCCTGGCGCTCTTCTATTTCATCGACCTGGTCGATGAGCTGCAGAACGTCGGCAAAGGCGGCTGGCAGGTCAGACACGCGATTGCGGCCAGCCTGCTGGCCCTGCCCGGCCATCTGTACGACCTGCTGCCCATCGCGCTGCTGATTGGCGCCACCTATGCCATGGCGCGCTTCGCGCAGTCGTCGGAGTTCACGATCCTGCGCACCGGCGGCTTGGGCCCCGGGCGGGCCCTGGGTCTGCTCATGGGCCTGGGGGCCCTGGCCGGGGTGGTCACCTTCGTCCTGGGCGACACGCTGGTGCCCTGGGCCGAGTCGCGCATCAGCCTGGTCGAGGCGACCACGCGCGACGTCGGCGCCCGGCGTGGCCCGGGCGCCTGGCTGCGTGACAGCGGTGCCGGCAATGGCGCGCCCAGTTATGTGGTGCACGTGGGCCAGGCGGGCGGAGAGTCGGACTTCGCCCAGGTGACACGCTATGAGTTCGACGCCAGCGGGCTGCTGGTCTCCCGCGTGGTGGCCGAGCAGGTGAGCATCGACGACGACGGCCGCTGGCACATGCGCGGCGTGCGCCGCATCCGCCTGACGGGCGACGTGGCCGACGAAGCCACGCGCGTGGCCACCGAGCAGCTGGCCGAGCTGCGGTGGGACAGCCGCCTGAGCGCCAACGTGGTGGCGGCCGCCGTGCTGCCACTGCGCACCATGTCCACGCCGGCGCTCTACACCTACATGAACCACCTGGCCGACAACGCGCAGGCGGCCCAGCTCTATGAGATCCAGTTCTGGAAGCGGGCCCTGTACCCGCTGGCCTGCCTGGTGATGATGAGCCTGGCCCTGCCGTTTGCCTACCTGCATGCGCGCAGCGAAGGCATCAGCCTGAAGGTCTTCGGCGGCATCATGCTGGGCATCAGCTTCGTGCTGGTCAACAACATCACCAGCCACCTGGGCCTGCTGCAGAACTGGTCGCCGCTGCTGGCCGCTGCCTTGCCCAGTGCCGCCTACATGCTGCTGGCGCTGGGGGCCTTCGTGTGGCTGGTGCGCTACCGCTGAGCCGCACCGCCACGCCCAAGAAGGATGGACATGACGCCCTCATCTACACACGCTGCCCCGGCCGATCACAGCCGAGCCGTCATCCTGTTCGCCCACGGCGCCCGTGACCCCGCCTGGGCCGGCCCGTTCGAGGCCGTGGCCGCTCAGCTGCGCGAGCAGGCGCCCGGCATGCCGGTGCGGCTGGCCTTCCTGGAGTTCATGTCGCCCGGCTTGCCTGCCGCCGGCGCCGAGCTGGCTGCCGCCGGCTGCCGCAGCGTGACCGTGGTGCCGCTCTTCCTGGGGGCCGGCGGCCATGTGCGCAAGGACGTGCCCATGCTGCTGGACGGCCTGCGCCAGGCACACCCGCAGGTGAGCTGGCAGCTCGCGCCGGCCATCGGTGAGATCCCCGACGTGGTAGCCGCCATGGCGCGCGCCGCGCTCAGCCTGGCGCAGGGAACGCAGCCCGCATGAACCTGCACCAGTTCCGCTTCGTCCACGAGGCGACCAAGCGCAACCTCAACCTCACCGAGACGGCCAAGGCGCTGCATACGTCGCAGCCCGGCATCTCCAAGGCCATCCTGGAGCTGGAGGAAGAGCTGGGCGTGGACATCTTCGTGCGCCACGGCAAGCGCTTCAAGCGCCTGACCGAGCCGGGGCTGCAGGTGCTGCAGTCCATCGAGATCATCCTGCGCGAGGTCGGCAACCTGAAGCGCATCGGCGAGGAGTTCTCCAAGCAGGATGCCGGCACGCTATCGATCGCCACCACGCACAACCAGGCGCGCTACGTGCTGCCGGAGCCGGTGGCTGCACTGCGCCGGCAGTTCCCGCGCGTGGCCATCAGCCTGCACCAGGGCACGCCGCACACGGTGGCGCGCATGGTCATCGACGAGGCGGCGGAGGTCGGCTTCGCCACCGAGTCGCTGAGCCAGTATCCCGAGCTGGTCACGCTGCCTTGCTATGAATGGCAGCATGTGCTGGTGCTGCGCGCCGACCACCCGCTGGCTGCCGAGCCGCGCTTCACGCTGGAGCAGCTGGCCGCCGAGCCGCTCATCAGCTATCACCCCGCCTTTGCCGGCCGCTCGCGGCTGGACCAGGCGTTTGCCCAGCGGCATCTGCAGCCGAATTTCGTGCTGGAGGCCTTCGATGCCGACGTCATCAAGACCTATGTGCGCCTGGGCCTGGGCGTGGGGCTGGTGGCGGAGATGGCGGTCAAGGACGATCCGCCCAACGGCACCGGATCAGGCGCGCCCAACGACCTGGTGTGGCGGCCGGCGGGGCATCTCTTCGGCAGCAACGTGGCCCGCATCGCCTTCAAGCGCGGCGCCTACCTGCGCAACTTCGTCTACACCTTCGCCCAGCTCATCTCCGACCGCCTGACGCGCGAGACCATCCAGCAGGCCATGCAGGCATCTAGCGCGTCCTCGCCCGGCACGGATTACGAGCTCTGATCGCAGGCTTCGGCCGATCCTCCATCGACAGAAAGAAACCCACCATGCGCCTCCTCCACACCATGCTGCGCGTCGGCAACCTGCCGCGCTCCATCGACTTCTATACGCAAGTGCTGGGCATGAAGCTGCTGCGCACCACCGACCGGCCCGAGCAGCAGTACACGCTCGCCTTCCTGGGCTACGGTGCGAACCCCGAGCATGCCGAGCTTGAGCTGACCTACAACTACGGCGTCGAGAAGTACGACATGGGCACGGCCTACGGCCACATCGCCATCGGCGTGGACGACATCCACGCCACCTGCGAGGGCCTGCGTGCCAAGGCTCAGCAACTGGGCGGCGCCATCACGCGCGAGCCTGGCCCGGTCAAGGGCGGCAACACGGTGATCGCGTTCATCACCGACCCGGACGGCTACAAGGTGGAGCTGATCCAGGGCCGCTCGGTGGATTGATCAGCCCGCTGTGCGTGCCTGCGCGCGGCGCGCGGCCATCTCGCGGCCCATGGTGGCCATGTCGGCCTCGTCCATGCGGCGGCGCGCGGCGGGGTAGATCAGCGACTCCTCCAGCGTTAGGTGGTCGTGATAGAGCTCGTTGAAGACGGACACCGCTTCGCGCAGATAGTCGACGTCCACGCCGCGGTTGCCGTCGGCGATGGACTCCAGCACCGGCGAGAGCTCCAGCCAGTCCTGCTCCAGCCAGCCGTGATCCTGGCTCAGGCGCAGCGTGGCCTGCACCAGGTCGGCGTCGGTGCTCTGCAGCAGCCGGGGGAAGACGTGGCGCTCCTCGTCCAGGTGGTGGTTGCGCGCGGTGGACGAGAAGAAATCGTGCACTGAACGGGCCATCTGCCGCGCCTGTTCGTCCACACCCTGGTGCTCCACGCGCTGCACGAGGGCGCGCAGCTCGCCCAGGGCCACGGCGATGCGTTGATGACAGTCGTCCAGCCAGTCCATGGGGCCGACGACAGCATCGGACAGGGAGAAGACCGGGGGATTCATGAGGCGCTCCTGCTAGGGTGCCGTGCGCGGGGCCGGCCGGAAGAGGTGAGCGGGTGACCGGCAAGAGCCGGCAAGGACGGGGGGACGCCTCATTCTTCGGCGCCCGCCCGCTGCGGCGCTTGCTCCAGATCAAGCACGCCCGAAGCGCGCCGCGCCGGTGCCCGCGGGCCCTTCAGCGCAGGTCCAGCACGTCGATCACCGGCGGGTTGAACAGCCGCATGGGCAGGTGGCTCTCGCCCAGCCCCGAGGTGACGTAGACCGGCACCGGCGTGACGGTGTAGAAGCCTCGGTCGAAGCCACCGTATGTGGCATTGCGCAGGTGCAGCCGGAAGAGGCCGGGGATGCGGATCTGTCCGCCGTGGGTGTGGCCGGCCATCAGCAGCGCCGCCGATTGCTTGGGCAGCGCGATGCCGGTGTCCGGGTTGTGCGTGAGCACCACCCGCGGCTGACCGGCCGGAGCGCGCTCGACCACGCGGCGGTCGTCGCGGCCGGCATAGCGGTCACCCAGGCCGATGAGCGTCCAGCCGCCCATGTCCTGCCAGCGGTTCTCGATGACGTGGACGCGGTGGCGTTCCAGCGCGCGGCGCAGCGCATCGGCCAGCGGCGGGCCGGGGCGTTGCTCGTCATGGTTGCCCAGCACGGCATAGACCGGGTGGCGGCTGGCGGCCCAGGGCGCCATCAGCTCGTCCAGCGGGCGGTCGGGCAGATAGGTGTGGTCGCCGGCGATCAGTACCGCGTCCACGTCCAGCTCATTGAGCCGCGCCACCACGCGCGCAACGAAGCCTGGGCCTTGGAAGAGGCCCAGGTGCAGATCGGACACCAGTGCCACCCGGGCCGGCACGCCCAGCCCCAGGCGGGTGTGCTGCACGGTGATCAGGTTGGGCTCGATGAAGCGGCCTTCCACGAAGACCAGCAGGGCCAGCGCCAGCACGGGGCGCGAGATGCGCCACCACCAGCCATGCCGGCGCCAGCGCGTGGCCAGCCGCCAGAACACCCAGGCCAGCAGCGGCCAGACCAGGTGGCTGAGCCAGACGATGGCCACAGAAGTCCACCACACGGGCCCGGCCGGCTCATAGGCCGGCAGGCCGAACACATCGGCAAGCGTCATTCAGGAGCAGGAAAAGACGAAGGCGGGATGAAAGCCCGGTCACCGCCGAAGTTCCATCCCGCGCGGTGTCACAGGCGACAAGTCAGGCCGCGTGCGCGCGGAACACCGCATCGAGCTGCTCGATCCAGCTATCGCGCTGGGCCGCGTCGACGAAGCTGGCTTCCAGGCTGTTACGGGCCAGGGTGTAGGCCTCGGCCGGCCCCAGCTCAGGCAGCGCCTGGAAGGCCGCGGCGAAGTTGGCGTTCATGTAGCCGCCAAAGTAGGCCGGGTCATCGGAGTTGATGGTGGCCTTGAGCCCCGCGCGCAGCAGCCGCACGAGGTTGTGCTGCGCCATGTCGGGGAACACGCACAGCTTGACGTTGGACAGGGGGCACACGGTCAGCGCCATGCCGTCCTGGCGCAGCCGCTCGACCAGCGTCGGGTCTTCCAGGCTGCGCACGCCGTGGTCGATGCGCTCGACCTTGAGCACGTCCAGCGCGCTCCACACATAGGCGGGCGGGCCCTCCTCGCCCGCATGGGCGACGACGTGCAGGCCCAGCTCGCGGCAGCGGGCAAAGACGCGGGCGAACTTCTCCGGCGGATGGCCCACCTCGCTGCTGTCCAGGCCGACGCCGATGAAGTGCTCGCGCCACGGCAAGGCGGCTTCCAGCGTGGCGAAGGCGTCTTCCTCGCTCAGGTGGCGCAGGAAGCACAGGATGAGCGCGGCGCTCACGCCCACCTCCTGCCGGGCGCGCCGGATGCCGCGCGTCAGCCCGTTGATGACCACGCCGATGGGCACGCCGCGCTCGGTATGGGTCTGCGGGTCGAAGAAGAGCTCGGCATGCACGACGTTGTCCGCCGCTGCGCGCTGGAAGTAGGCCCAGGCCATGTCCTCGAAGTCCTGCTCGGTCAACAGCACCGAGGCGCCGGCGTAGTAGATGTCGAGGAAGCTCTGCAGGTCGGTGAAGGCATAGGCCGCGCGCAGCGCCTCCACGCTGGGGTAGCTCAGGCTCACGCCGTTGCGCCGGGCCAGCTCGAAGATCAGCTCGGGCTCCAGCGAGCCCTCGATGTGCATGTGCAACTCGGCCTTGGGCATGGCGGCCAGCAGCGCCGGCAGCCGCTCGCGCGGCACGTTGGCCACAAACGACGGGACGGGGGTCATGTTCAACACACTCCGAAAGTGATGCCCTGCTCGCGCAGGTAGCGGCGGTAGGCGGTGGAGCTGCGGTCGGCGGCGCTGTGCACCTCGCGCACCACGGCCTCGGTGACGGGCAGCAGGCGCGGGCGCTGCGACTCCACGATCGGCGCATCTTGCATGAAGATGCCGTCCTGGAAGGTGCGCAGCTCCTCGTCGGTGGAGGCGAAGTCGGGCACCGCCAGCCGCACCCAGACGCGGCTGCGCTCGGGCTCCACGGGGCACACGAACAGCGCAATGGACTCGCTGTATCCCACCTGCGCATCCGGCGCCTTGGTCAGCACGGCCGTATAGGGCGCGGGCACCTCGTAGCCGTAGGACACCCAGGAGCCTTCGGCCGACAGCCGGTTGCTCTGAGGTTGCCAGGCGCGCACATCGCGCACGTGCACGCCCTGCGCGTCGACATTGACCTGATACGGCGGTGTCTCGGTATGCGCCAGGTCGCCCAGGATGCCGGTGTGCACGAAGCCGAAGTGCGACATGTCGAGGAAGTTCTCGACGAGGCGCGGCGCGCTGCCGGCCACGTCGTACGGGCCACACAGCACCTTGCGCAGCCGGGCGTCGTCTTCGGCATCGAAGCGCGGCACGCCCGGGTCATCGCCCTCGGCAAGCAGACGCACCCACAGCAGGCCATGGCGCTGCTGCACGGCCAGCGCGCGCGCGGCATGCGAGGCCGGCGGAGCGAAGCCTGGCACGGCCGGGATCTCGGCGCAGCGGCCATCGCCTTCGAAGGCCCAGCCGTGGTACGGGCAGGTGAGCCGGCTCTTGCACACGCGACCCAGGGACAGGCGCGCACCGCGGTGGGGACATTGGTCGATGAAGGCGTGCGGGCTGCCGTCCGCATCGCGCCAGAGCACGATGTCCTGCGACAGCAGGCGCACGGGCAAGGGCTGGGCAGCCAGCGCCGCGGCATCGCAGACGGGATGCCACAGGCGGGCTTCGATCAGGGGCAGGGACAGCGATTCGGACATGGAGGGGGGCGGGAAACAGACGCGCCATGGGGGCCAAGGACGCGCGGCGCCAGTGTCCCATCGGCTCGGCTGCCGGGCTGCGCGCCGCCCTGCGGGCCGGCCGCGGGGGCGAGAAGGATGCAACACGGACGGCAGGCCGTGCCGATGGCGCAGGGCGGGCCGACGGCCTAGGGAGATACGCAGGGCGCGTGCCACCCGGCCGCGGGGGCCTGCCGCCCCTAGCGCTAGGGAAGTGAGCTTGCGGCGCGCCGGCCGCGGGCGCAGCCTGGGTCCGTGCCGTACCGCTGCGCACGCCGGCGTGCGCCCTCCTCTGTTTGATCCCCCCAATCTGCGAAGGGACCGCCATGCTCCGACCCACCCTGCTTGCCGCCACCTTGGCCCTGGCCAGCGCCGCCGCCCATGCCGACCTGGTGCGCATCGACTACCAAGTCGCCTTCGACCGTGAGTTCGACCATCTGGGTGCCATCACCACGGACCTCACCGGCCAGACGGCCACCGGCTCCATCCTCTTCGACACGGCCAATGTGCAGAGCACATCCAGCGACGCGTTGAGCACCGTCGTGGTCTTTGGGGCGACGTCCACCTGGGACTATGGCGGCTACCCCACGCCGCCGTCCACCAGTGTGGACAACCTGACCCTGACCTTCTACCTGAGCGGCGGCTCCGCCGGCCAGCTCAACGGACAGGGCAACCTGGGCACCACCTGGAGCCCATCCCCCGGCATCACGCACGAACTGGGGCAGAACATCACGCTCAATGGCACTTACTTCATGCCGCTGTCCAATCCTGCCTCGCCCACGGCGGGAGAGATCCTGAACGCACTGCAGACAACGGTGGGCCAACCACCGACCTCGTTCTACGGCTATCACAAGCAAAGCTCGGTGGACACCGGTACGCTCGCGTACAGCGATGTGACGGGAACCGTGACCGTGACCGCCGTCACCGCCGTGCCGGAGCCTCAGCAATGGCTGCTGCTGGGTGCCGGCCTGGCGGCGATGGCGTTGCCCATGCTGGGCCGGGGACGGCGCAGCTGAGGCTGGGCGGGATAACGAAACGGCCACCCTTGGGTGGCCGTTCGCGTGATCAGGAGTCAGGCGCAGCGCGGTCGGCTCACTTGCCCGGCACCTTGCCTTCCACGCCCATGACGTAGAAGTTGATGCCGTGCAGGAACTTGTCGTCGGCCACCTGGCCGGCCTTGAGCAGCTCCTTGCCGTCGGCGCCCATGATCGGGCCCTTCCAGATCTGGAAGGTGCCGGCCTTCAGGCCTGCCTTGACGGTGTCGACCTTCTTGCGCACGTCGGCCGGCACCTTGGGTGACACCGACACGAGGTCGATGGCGCCTTCCTTGACGCCCCACCAGACGCCCTCGGACTTCCAGGTCTTGTTGAGCACGTCGTTGGTCGCCTTGATGTAGTACGGCGCCCAATTGATGACGGACGACGCCAGGTGGGCATTGGGGCCGAACTTGCTCATGTCGGAGTCCCAGCCGAAGGCGTACTTGCCGGCCTTCTCGGCCGTCTGCAGCACGGCGGCCGAGTCGGTGTTCTGGAACAGCACGTCGGCCCCCTGGTTGAGCAGCGACTGCGCGCCCTCGCCTTCCTTGGGCGGGTCGAACCAGCTGTTCACCCAGACGACCTTGGTCTTGATCTTGGGGTTGACACTCTGCGCGCCCAGGGTGAAGGAGTTGATGTTACGGATCACCTCGGGGATGGGGATGGAGCCGACCACGCCGAGCACGTTGGTCTTGGTCATGCTGCCGGCGATGACGCCCGCCATGTAAGCGCCCTCGTAGGTGCGCGAGTCGTAGGTGCGCATGTTGGGCGCCGACTTGTAGCCCGTGGCGTGCTCGAACTTGACGTTCTTCGCCGTGCGGGCCACCTTCATCATCGGGTCCATGTAGCCGAACGTGGTGCCGAAGATCAGCGTGTTGCCCTGCGCCACCAGGTCGCGGATGACGCGCTCGGCGTCCGGGCCCTCGGGCACCTTCTCGACGAAGGTGGTCTTGACCTTGCTGCCGAACTGCGCCTCGACCGCCTTGCGGCCGTTGTCGTGGGCAAACGTCCAGCCGGCGTCGCCGACCGGGCCGACATAGATGAAGCCGATCTTCAGCGGCTCTTGCGCCTGGGCGGCCAGGCCGGTGGCGGCCAGCGCCGCCGCAGCGGTCAACTTAAGCAGGGAACGTTTGGAGGTCAGGCTCATGGAGGCTCCGGTTCTTCAGGGTGGGAGGAAACTCTTGCCGCTGCTTCAGCGGGTCAGGGCGTGAACGGCTTGCCCAGGGACGCCGGCATATTGATGCGGATCCAGGTCGGGTTGCGCGAGATGAGCACCAGCACGACGATGGTGGCCACATAGGGCAGCGCGGTGAGCACCTGGCTGGGGATCTGCACGCCCTGGCCCTGCAGCTGGAACTGCAGCATGGTGACGCCGCCGAAGAGATACGCGCCCAGCAGGATGCGCCCGGGCCGCCAGGTGGCGAAGGTGGTCAGCGCCAGCGCGATCCAGCCGCGCCCGGCGCTCATGCCCTCCACCCACTGCGGCACGTAGAAGAGCGACAGGAAGGCCCCGGCCAGCCCGCACAGCGCGCCGCCGGCCATCACCGCGGCCAGGCGGATCCGGCGCACCGGATAGCCCAGCGCGTGGGCCGAGTCAGGCGACTCGCCCACCGCGCGCAGCACCAGCCCGGCGCGCGAGCGGTAGAGGAACCAGGCCAGCGCAATGGCCAGCAGCACCGTGATGTAGACCATCGGATGCTGCTTGAAGAAGGCCGTGCCGAAGAACGGCAGGTCGGCCAGGCCCGGGATCTCGAAGCGCGGTCGGTCGGGGAGCTTCTCCTGCGTGTAGGGCTGGCCGACGAAAGCCGCCAGGCCGGCGCCAAAGAGGCTCAGCGCCAGGCCGGTGGCGTACTGGTTGGTGTTCAGCCAGATCACCAGCACGCCAAACGCCCCGGCCAGCAGGGCCGCCGCAAGGGCCGCGATCCCGAAGGCCAGCGGATCGCTGTGCGTGTGCACAGCAACCGCATAGCCGGTGATGGCCGCCACCAGCAGCAGGCCCTCCGCGCCCAGGTTGAGCACCCCGGCACGTTCGTTAATGAGCAGGCCCAGGGCGGCCAGGCCGACCACCGTGCCGGCGTTCAGCGTGGAGGCGATGAGCAGGGCAGCAGCGTCCATCACGCGGCCTCCTTCATCACCACAGCCGCGACCGTGCGCGGGCGCCCCACCCAGCGCAGCCGTTGGTGGACGAGCGTGTCGCAGGCCAGCAGAGCGAACAGCAGCAGACCCTGGAAGACGCCAGTGAGCGCCTTGGGCAGGCCCATGCGCGACTGGGCCAGCTCGCCGCCGATGTAGAAGAGGCTCATGAGCAGCGCCGAGAAGATGATGCCCACCGGGTGCAGCCGGCCGACGAAGGCCACGATGATGGCCGCAAAGCCGTAGCCCACCGGCACATAGGGCGTGAGCTGGCCCGCCGGGCCGGCCACCTCCAGCGCACCGGCCAGGCCCGCCATGCCGCCGGACAGCAGCAGCGCCAGCCACAGCGAGCGCCGCGACGAGAAGCCCGCATAGCGTGCGGCCAGCGGCGCAAGGCCGCCCACCTGCAGCTGATAGCCGGCATAGGTACGGAAGAGGAACACCCAGAACAACGCCACCGCGGCCAGCGCGATCAGCGCCCCGATGTGCACCCGCGTGTCCGCAAAGATCAGCGGGACCTGCGTGGGCTCCAGGAAGGTGATGGTCTGCGGGAAGTTGAAGCCCATCGGGTCCTTCCAGGGCCCGTACACCAGGTAGCCCAGCAGTTGCTCGGCCACGTAGACCAGCATCAGGCTCACAAGGATCTCGTTGGCATGGAAGCGGTCGCGCAGCAGCGCCACGATGCCCGCCCAGGCCATGCCGGCCAGCGTACCGGCCGCCAGGATGGCAATGACGATCGTGCGCGGGCTGTCGTCGGTGGCCTGCATCGCCACCCAGGTGCCGCCGATGGCACCCAGCACGTACTGGCCCTCGGCGCCGATGTTCCAGAGGTTGGAGCGGAAGCACACCGCCAGCCCCAGCGCGATCAGGATCAACGGCGTGGCCTTGACCGCCACTTCCGAGACGCCGTAGGCGGTCTTCAGCGGCTCGACGAAGAACATGGACAGCCCCTGCAGCGGGTCCTTGCCCAGCGCGGCGAAAAGACCCATGCCGATCAGCACGGTCAGCAGCAAGGCCAGCAGCGGCGACGCATAGCTCATCAACCGCGAAGGCTGGGCGCGTGGTTCGAGCTTAAGCATGAGCCCGCTCCTGACGGCCCGCATCCGCATCGGCCTCCCACAGCCCGCTCATCCAGGCGCCGATGCGCTCCACCGTGGCCTGCGCGGCCGGGATGCTGGGCGACAGGCGGCCCTGCGCCATCACCACCAGCCGGTCACTGATCTCGAACAACTCGTCCAACTCCTCGCTGACCACCAGCACGGCGCAGCCCGCGTCGCGCAGCGCCAGCAGCTCGCCGCGGATCTGTGCGGCGGCACCCACGTCCACGCCCCAGGTGGGCTGGGCAATGATGAGCACCTTGGGCCGCGCGTCGATCTCACGGCCGACGATGTACTTCTGCAGGTTGCCGCCCGAGAGGCTGCGCGCCGCGGCGGCCGGCCCGCCGGCCTTGACCTTGAAGCGCTGGATCAGCGCATGCGCCTGCTGGCGCAGCAGGCCGCGGCGGATCCAGCCCAGCGGGCCCACGGCCTCGTGGCGGGTGAGCAGCGTGTTCTCGTCCAGGCCCAAGGGCGGCACCGCGCCGCGGCCCAGGCGCTCCTCGGGCACGAAGTGCAGGCCCAGCTTGCGCCGCCGGGCCGGCGAGGCACGCGAGATGTCCTGCCCGAAGAGCGTGACGCTGGCCGCGGGCGCGCGGCCGTCCTCGCCGGACAGGGCCGCCATCAGCTCCTGCTGGCCGTTGCCCGACACGCCGGCCACGCCCAGGATCTCGCCGCTGCGCAGCTCAAGCTGGATGCCGCGCAGGTCCACGCCGAACTCGTCGTCCTTGGCCAGCGACAGGCCCTTGACCGCCAGCGCCACGTCGCCCGCGGTGCGAGCCTCGTGGCGCAACTGGGGTGGCTCGGCACCGATCATCAGGCGCGACAGGCTGGCATTGCTCTCCTGGCGCGGGTCCACCTCGCCCGTCACCTTGCCGCCGCGCAGCACGGTGCAGCGCTCGCACAGCGCGCGGATCTCGTCGAGCTTGTGGCTGATGTAGAGGATGGAGCAGCCCTGCGCGGCCAGTCGGCGCAGCGTCACAAACAGCTTGTCCACCGCCTGCGGCGTGAGCACCGAGGTGGGCTCGTCCAGGATGAGCAGCTGCGGCTCGGTGAGCAGCGCGCGCACGATCTCCACGCGCTGGCGCTCGCCCACCGACAGCGTGTGCACCGGGCGCAGCGGGTCGACGTCCAGGCCGTATTCGCCGGACACGCGGCGAATGCGCTCGATCACCTCGGGCAGCTTGCTGCGCTTGTCCAGGCCCAGCCAGACGTTCTCGGCCGCGGTAAGCGTGTCGAACAGCGAGAAGTGCTGGTAGACCATGCTGATGCCCAGGGCGCGCGCCTCCTGCGGGCTGCGGATGGCCACCGGCTGGCCGTTGAAGCGGATCTCGCCGGCATCCGGGCGCACCGCGCCGTAGATGATCTTCATCAGCGTGGACTTGCCCGCGCCGTTCTCGCCCAGCACGGCATGGATCTCGCCGGGGGCGACGCTGAGGCTGACCGCATCGTTGGCGCGGACGGCCGGGTACTGCTTGGTGATGGCGTGCAGGGCCAGGCGGGGCGGAGGGCTCAAGGCTGGGCTCGGGAGAGATCTGCGAAGGACGCGGTCAACGTTGATACAGGCACTTGCCGGCGACGAAGGTGCGGACCAGGTTGCGCTCGTCGCCCAGCGTCAGGAAGGCAAACACACGCTCATGCACATCCCGGGCCACGTACAGGCGCCGGGCGGCCACCGGGCCCACCGCCAAGTCCCAGAGCGCGAAATCCGCCACACGGCCTTCGCTCAGGCTGCCGATCTCGTGGTCCAGGCCCAGGTTGCGCGCCGCGCCCAGGGTGACGCCGTAGAGAGCCTTCCAGGCCGTCAGCCGCGTGCCCTGCAGGGCCTGCACCTTGTAGGCATCGGCCAGGGTGCGCAGCAGCGACAGGCTGGTGCCGCCGCCCACGTCGCTGGCCACGCTCACGCGCACACCGGCGCGCTCGGCTGCGGCCCAGTCGAAGAGGCCGCTGCCCAGGAACAGGTTGGACGACGGGCTGTGCGCGATCTGTGCGCCGGTATCGCGCAGCAGCGCGCGGTCCTCGTCGTCCAGCCAGATGCCGTGGGCGAGCACGCCGCGCTCATTCAGCAGGCCGGCGCGGTGGTAGATGTCGAGGTAGCTGCGCGCCTCGGGGAAGAGCTCCTGTGCCCAGCGCACCTCGTCGCGGTTCTCGGCCACGTGGGTGTGCATGTACAGGCCCGGATAGCGCTGCAGCAGCCGGCCGGCCATCTGCAATTGCTCGGGCGTGCTGGTGGGGGCGAAGCGCACCGTCACCGCATAGCTCAGCCGGTCGGTGCCGTGCCAGCGCTCGATCAGCTCGCAGCAGTCCTTCTGCGCCTGGGTCACGTCGTCGCGCAGGCCGTCGGGCGCGTGGCGGTCCATCAGCACCTTGCCGGTGATCAGCCGCATGTTGCGCTGGCACGCCTGGGCAAAGAGTGCCTCGGCCGCGCGCTTGTGCACCGTGGGCATGACCACCGCGGTGGTGGTGCCGTGGGCCAGCAGCGCGTCCAGGAAGCGGGTGGCGCCCTCGATGGCCCACTGCGGGTCGGCGTAGCGCGTCTCGCTGGGGAAGGTGTAGGTGTTCAGCCAGTCCAGCAGCTCGGTGCCGAAGCTGGCGATCACGTCGAGCTGCGGCGAGTGCACATGGCTGTCGATGAAGCCCGGCATGACCAGCGAGCCGGGCGCCTCGAAGCGGGCCCAGCTGTCGTCCGGCAGGTCGGCGCTGACCTGGGTGCCGACGATGCGGCCACCGTCCACCAGCAGCCAGTGGTTTGGCCGGAAGCGCACGCCGGGCGCCTGGTGCGGGCTGGCGAAGCCCGGGTCGTCGGTGAAGTCCAGCAGGTCGGCCAGCAGGGCGAAGCGCGACGGCGTGGCTTGCGGAGGCGGCTTGGGCATGGGACAGCGTGCGGTCAGGCTGCCAGGGCGGGCACCGGCGCGGCCAGTGTCGCACCGAAATCGTGCTCGCCCTTGGCGGCAGACAGGCCGCGGGCCACCTCGCGCACCTGGTCGCGCAGCCAGCGGCCGGCGGCGCTGTGATGGGTCAGGTCATGCCAGAGCTGGTAGTACGTCATCGCCGGGAAGGCGATGGGGCAGCGCAGGATGCGCAGCGGCAGGCTGTCCAGATAGCGGGTGCAGAACAGCCGCCCGGTGGTCAGCACCAGGCGCGAGTGGGCGACGATGCGCGGAAAGGTGGCGAAGCTCGCGCTGCGCACGACGATGTTGCGCGACAGGCCCAGGGCCGACAGGTGCTCGTCGATCACGCCGCGCGCGCCGGTGTGCGTGGGCATGGGCGCCACATGCTCGGCCGCCAGGTAGGCGGCGGCGTTCCAGCCCTTGCGGCCACTGGGCGCGCGGGCGGCGGGGTGGTCGGCGGCCACCAGGCACACGACCTCATCGGCCAGCAGCCGGCCCAGGTGCAGCTCGGGCGAGGGCTGCAGCCAGTTGCCGATGACCAGGTCCACCTCGCCACGGGCCAGGGCGCGGCGGTAGTCGAAGTCGGCCGTCAGCGGCTGCAGCTCCACCTTGATGCCGGGCGCCAGCGTGCGCAGCCGCACCACCACGGCGGGCAGAAACCACGGGTCCAGGAAGTCGCTGGCGGCGATGCGCAGCGTCAGCGTGCTGGTGGCCGGATCGAAGCGCCGCACGGCCGCCGCATGGCTGCCGAACAGGCTCTGCGCATGCTGCAGGATGGCCGCGGCCGGCTCCAGCATGCGCAGCGCGGCATCCGTGGGCGCCATGCCGGAGCCGCTGCGCACCAGCAGCGGGTCGCCGCAAAGCGCGCGCAGCCGCTTGAGCTGGGCGCTCACGGCCGGCTGGCTCAGCCCCAGGCGGATGGCGGCGCGCGAGACGCTGCGTTCAGTGATCACGGTGTGGAAGACGCGGACGAGTGACAGCTCGATCTTGTCGAAAAGTACCGGCTGCGTCATGTGGCGGGGCTGATAGCGAGTATTTGCGCCATCGTATAGCGCGGCAGGGGCTTCCTGATAGCGTGGCGCGTCATGGGCGGGCGTAGAGTGGCTGCTCAGCGGCATCCGTCACGGCCCGCCGCCCGCCGCGCCTTGCCGCCTCTTCATGCCCCGCCACGCGGTGGCACGGGACATGCGGCGGCCAACCGGGCGCCCTGTCTGCAAGGCCCCTTGCTCTCTCCCCTTTTTCTCATGACTGCCTCCGCCACGCCTGACGCCCCGCCCCTGCCGCCGCCGCGGCCCATCCGCTTCGTGCACCAGGGCCGCATCGTCTCGGTGGAGGGCCTGGCGCCCACCACCAGCGTGCTCGCCTGGCTGCGCGAACACGCGCACTGCACCGGCACCAAGGAGGGCTGTGCCGAGGGCGATTGCGGCGCCTGCACCGTGGTCATCGCCGAGCCGGCGCCGGCCGGCACCGCGCCCGCCGGCAGCGCGGGCACTGCGGCTGCCGTGATCGACGGCCTGCTGCTGCGCACGGTCAATGCCTGCATCCAGTTCCTGCCCACGCTGGACGGCCGGGCGCTGCTGACGGTGGAAGACCTCAAGGCAGTGGCCGGCGGCGCGCTGCACCCGGTGCAGCAGGCGCTGGTGGACTGCCACGGCTCGCAATGCGGCTTCTGCACGCCGGGATTCGCCATGTCGCTGGCCTGCGCCTACGAGCACCACCAGGCCGCCGGCACCCGGCCCGGCCGGCAGGCGCTGGCCGATGCCTTGAGCGGCAACCTGTGCCGCTGCACCGGCTACCGGCCCATCCTGGATGCCGGCGAGCGCATGTTCGACGCCCCGCCCGTGCGGCTGGACACGGCCGCGCTCAAGGCGCAGCTGGCCGAGCTGGCGCTGGACGCCCCGCTGCACTACGCGGGGCCCAGCGCCGCCGCCAGCGCGTCACAACCCGGCCGCATCGACCACCTGCATGCGCCGCGCACGCTGGACGAGCTGGCCGCCCTGCGCCTGGCCCGCCCGGACGCGCGGCTGCTGGCCGGCGCCACCGACATCGGCCTGTGGGTGAACAAGCAGTTCCGCGACCTGGGCGAGGTGATCTACGTCGGCCGCGTGGACGCCCTCAAGCGCATCGACGTGGATGACCGCCATCTCGTCATCGGCGCCGGCGCGGCGCTGGAGGACGCCTGGGCCGCGCTGGTGCGCCACCGGCCGGAGCTGCGCGAGCTGTGGCTGCGCTTTGCCTCGCCGCCGATCCGCCATGCCGGCACGCTGGGCGGCAACCTGGCCAATGGCTCGCCGATCGGCGACGGTGCGCCCGCGCTGATCGCCCTGGATGCCCGGCTGCGGCTGCGGCGCGGCTCGGCCGTGCGCGAGGTCGCGCTGGACGCCTTCTATCTGGACTACATGCGCAACGACCTGGCCGCCGGCGAGTTCGTCGAGGCCGTCCTCGTGCCGCTGCCCGGGCCGCAGCACCTGCGCGTCTACAAGGTGTCCAAGCGGCGCGACAGCGACATCTCGGCCGTCTGCGCCGGGCTTGCCCTCAGCCTGGAGGCCGAAGGCCGCATCGCCGACGTCCGGCTGGCCTGGGGCGGCATGGCGGCCACCGTGCGCCGCGCCGCGCGTGCCGAGGCAGCGTTGCTCGGCCAGCCCTGGGACGAGCCCGCGCTGCACGCCGCGCAAGCCGCCCTGGCCCAAGACTTCACCCCGCTGACCGACATGCGCGCCAGCGCCGCCTACCGCCTGCGCGTGGCGCAGAACCTGCTGCGCCGCTTCTGGCTGGAGACACGCGCCCAGGCGCCGCTGGCGCCGTCCGCGGTCAGCGTCTGGGATGCCGCGGAGCGGACTCAAAAGGCCTCGCCATGAACGACGCCGTCGAGCCCTTCCTCAAGCCCCCCGCCCGTGGCCATGCGGTGGCCGGCGCGGCCGTGCCGCACGAGTCGGCCCATCTGCACGTGGCCGGCGAGGCGGCCTACACCGACGACCCGCCCGAGCTGGCCGGCACGCTGCACGCGGCGCTGGGCCTGTCTCCGGTGGCGCATGGCCGGCTGCTTGCCATCGACCGTGAGCTGCTGCTGGCCCAGCCCGGCGTGGTGGCCGTGCTGACCGCCGACGACATCCCCGGCGCCAACCAGTGCGGCGCCCTGGTGCAGGACGAACCCATCCTGGCCAGCGGTGAGGTGCACCACCTCGGCCAGCCGGTGTTCGCCGTGCTGGCCGACAGCCGCGAGGCCGCGCGCCGCGCCGCCGCGCTGGCCTGCCAGGCCCTGCGCATCGAGCCGCTGCCCGCCGTGCTCGACCCGGAGGAGGCCCATGCCCAGGGCCTGCACGTGGTGCCCACCATGCGCATGGCGCGCGGCGATGCCGCAGCCGAGCTGGCCCGCGCGCCGCACCGCTGGCAGGGCCGCCTGGCCATCGGCGGGCAGGAGCAGTTCTATCTGGAGGGGCAGATCAGCTACGCCGTGCCGCTGGAAGACCGCGGCATGCGCGTGCACTGCTCCACCCAGCATCCCAGCGAGATGCAGCACGTCGTCGCGCATGCGCTGGGCGTGCATGCGCACCATGTGCAGGTGGAATGCCGGCGCATGGGCGGCGGCTTCGGCGGCAAGGAGTCGCAGTCGGCCGTCTTCGCCTGCATCGCCGCCGTGGCCGCGCGCAAGCTGGGCCGGCCGGTCAAGCTGCGGCCGGACCGCGACGACGACATGCTCATCACCGGCCGGCGCCACTGCTTCGTCCACCGCTGGGACGTGGGCCATGACGACGAGGGCCGCATCCTGGCCGCCGACGTGGAGATGATCTCCCGCGCCGGCTTCTCGGCCGACCTGTCCGCCCCGGTGATGGCCCGCGCGCTGTGCCACTTCGACAACGCCTACTGGCTGCCGCACGTGGCCATAGCCGGCCACAGCGCGCGCACGAACACGCAGAGCAACACCGCCTTTCGCGGCTTCGGCGGGCCGCAGGGCGCGCTGGCCATCGAATACATCCTCGACTCCGTCGCCCGTCGCCTGGGCCGCGATGCGCTGGACGTGCGCCGCGCCAACTTCTACGGCGTGGGCGAGCGCAACGTCACGCCCTATGGCCAGGTGGTGGAGGACAACGTCATCGCCCCGCTGGTCGATGAGCTGGCCACGCGCGCGGACTACACCGGCCGGCGCGCGGCCATCGCCGCCTTCAATGCCGAGAGCCCGGTACTGAAGAAGGGCCTGGCGCTCACGCCGGTCAAGTTCGGCATCTCCTTCAACGTGGTCCACCTCAACCAGGCCGGCGCGCTGGTGCACGTCTACACCGACGGCACGGCCCTGGTGAACCACGGCGGCACCGAGATGGGCCAGGGCCTCAACACCAAGGTGGCCCAGGTGGTGGCGCAGGAGCTGGGCCTGAGCCTGGACCGCGTGCGCTGCACCGCCACCGACACGAGCAAGGTGGCCAACACCTCGGCCACCGCCGCCTCCACCGGCAGCGACCTCAACGGCAAGGCCGCGCAGGATGCGGCCCGCACCATCCGCCAGCGCCTGGCCGAGCACGTGGCGCACACGCATGGCGTCGATGCGGGCCAGGTGCGCTTTGCCGGCAACCACGTGCAGGTGGCCGGCCAGCGCATCCCGTTCGAAGACGTGGCCCAGCAGGCCTACATGGCCCGCGTGCAGCTGTGGTCCGACGGCTTCTACGCCACGCCCAAGCTGAGCTGGGACCGCAACACCATGCAGGGCCGGCCGTTCTACTACTTCGCCTACGGCGCGGCCGTCTCCGAGGTGATCATCGACACCCTCACCGGCGAGTCGCGCCTGCTGCGTGCCGACCTGCTGCACGACGTGGGCGCGTCGCTCAACCCGGCGCTGGACATCGGCCAGGTCGAGGGCGCCTTCATCCAGGGCATGGGCTGGCTGACCACCGAGGAGCTGGTGTGGCACCCGCTGGACGGCTCGCCGCGCGCGGGCAAGCTGATGACCCACGCGCCCAGCACCTACACACCTACAAGATCCCCACGGCCAACGACGCGCCGCCGGTCTTCCACACCCGGCTCTACGACAACGTCAACGCCCAGGACACCATCCACCGCAGCAAGGCCGTGGGCGAGCCGCCGCTGCTGCTGGGCTTCTCGGTGTTCTTCGCCATCCGTGACGCCATCTCCGCCGTGGGCGGGCACCGCATCGACCCGCCGCTGCGCGCGCCGGCCACGGCCGAGGCCATCCTGGATGCGGTGGACGCCGTGCGGGCCGGGAGCGGAGGATGAGCACGCCCGCACGCCCGCACGGCCTGCAGGCGCCGCGCAGGGCCGCGGCCGCCATGCAAAGGTGCCAGGAGGCCGTCGAGGCTCCCAAGAGCGCCGCGCCGGCCGTCGGGCCACGTCGCGGCGCCCATCCGGGCTGATCCACACGCAGCGGCCATGCCCCCCCCGCCCTCCTCCTGCGCTCCCGCCTGGTCGCGGCCCAGCGACGCCGCCGCGCTGCGCACCCAGGCGCAGCGCTGGCTGGCTGGCGGCACGCCGGCCGTCATCGTCGAGGTAGCGGAGATCCGCGGCTCCACGCCGCGCGAGGTGGGCGCCCGCATGCTGGTGTGCGCCGGAGCCCGTGAAAGCGACGGCGGTGCGGGTTGGGGTGCGGGTCCGGGTGCGAGGGTCGCAACAGCCGGCATGGCCGGGACCATAGGCGGCGGCCATCTCGAGCACGTGGCCCTGCACGAGGCGCGCGAGCTGCTGCAGGCCGCGTCGACCCGGCCGGCTGCTCTGCCCGCCCTGTCGGTCGAGCGCCGCTATCCCCTGGGCCCCACCCTGGGCCAGTGCTGCGGCGGCACCGTGCTGCTGCGCTACACCTTGCTGGACCAGGTCGCCCTCGACGCCTGGCCGACTGGCCCCGCGCGGCTGCCGGTGTGGCTCTTCGGCGCCGGCCATGTCGGCCGCGCGCTGGCAGTCGCCCTGGCGCCGCTGCCCTTTGATGTGCGCTGGATCGACGAGCGCGAGGACGCCTTCCCCGACGACCCGGCCTGGTTCGCCGCCCATCCGCACATCGAGCGCGTCTGCGTCGATGCGGTGGAGGCGGAGGTCGCCATCGCCACCCCCGGCAGCGCCTTCGTCGTGATGACGCACAGCCACGACCTGGACCTGAGCATCGTCCAGGCCATCCTGCGCCGCGGCGACGCCGCCTTCTGCGGCCTGATCGGCTCGCAGACCAAGCGCCAGCGCTTCCTGCACCGGCTGGCCGACCGCGGCCTGCCGCCCGAGCGGCTGGCACAGCTCACCTGCCCCATCGGCCTGCCCGCCATCCCCGGCAAGGAGCCGGAGGTCATCGCGGCCAGCGTAGCCGCCCAGTTGCTCCACCTGCGCAACGCGCAGCAAGGCTGACCGCGCACCGCCAGCAGGGCTGAAGCTCCGCACCGCGCAGCAGGGCTGAGCTGCGCATCGCGCAGCGGGGCTGACCCTGCCGCCAGCAGGCCCAAGGCGCCGCCCGGCCCCAAAATAGATTGCACACAATACATTTGCGTCATCGACACCTTGATGGAGACATGGATGACCCCGCTCTACACCACCCGCGCCACCGCCACCGGCGGCCGCTCCGGCACCGTCCGCACCGATGACGGCCTCTTCCAGGCCCAGCTCGCTCCGCCGCCGCAGCTGGGCGGCAAGGGCGGCGCCACCAACCCCGAGCAGCTCTTCGCCTCCGGCTATGCCGCCTGCTTCGGCAGCGCCGTCGCCCACGTGGCCAAGGCACAGAAGATCGCCCTGCGCGATGACGCCATCGAGGTGACGGCCGAGGTCGGCATCGGCCCCCGCGCGGCTGGCGGCTTCGAGCTGAGCGTGGCGCTGGATGTGACGCTGGCCGGCGTGGACCAGGCCACAGCGGAGCAGTTGGTGCACACCGCCCACCAGGTCTGCCCCTATTCCAACGCCACGCGCAACAACATCGACGTCAAGCTCATCAGCCGCGTCAAGTGAGCAGCGCGAAAACGGGCCAGTCAGGCCGGCACGCCGGCCCGGCCAAGCCCGCCAGTTCAGCCACAGCCAGCCCAGCCCGTCAGGCCGACTCGCAGCCAGCGCAGACGCGCGGCCCGGCGCGCGGCAGGCCGGCAGCCGGACGCGCAGCACCCCAGGTTGAGATTGGTCCCGCCGCCCTGGCCCTGCGCCTGGACCAGCAGGTGTGCTTCCCGCTTTACGCGGCGGCTCACCTGGCCACCCGGCTCTACCGGCCGCTGCTCGCCCCGCTGGGCCTCACCTACCCGCAGTACCTGGCGATGCTCGTGCTCTGGGAGCGATCGCCCGTCTCGGTGGGCGAGCTCGGCCAGCGCCTCCTGCTCGACAGCGGCACCCTCACGCCCCTGCTCAAACGCCTGGAGGCCGCCGGCCTGGTGAGCCGCAACCGCGCTCCGCTGGACGAACGCCGTGTGATGATCGACCTCACTCCTGCCGGCCACCAGCTCAGGCAGCGCGCCAGCGGCATCCCGGAGGCAATGTGCGCGAGCCTGGGGCTCGGCACCCAGGATCTCTTGCAGCTGCGCGATGCACTGAAGAAGGTGGTGGCCGATCTGTCGGCTGCCCAGGCGCACCGCAGAGCGCCACCGGGCAGCGACGCTCCTCCCGGTTGAAATCGACGGGTGGAAATCGACGGGCGTGCCCCCGCCACATCACGCTCGGTATCGCCGCTGTAAGCGTGCAGACCAGGCCGCGCAGACGGCGGCGCATGGTGGGGCGGGTTGAGGCCGTCCCTACAATCCCGCCACCCTCGCCGTAGTTCAATGGATAGAACGGGCGCCTCCTAAGCGCCAGATACAGGTTCGATTCCTGTCGGCGAGACCATCCGTTCGGCCCGGCCTGCGGTCAAGCCGCCATGCACAGCACCACCCGCATCTGCCGTTCGGCAGCTTCGCCCTGGTGCTGTTTGACCAAACTCAGGAAGCGCTCGGCCAGCTTGCGCAGGTCTTCGACGCCGCCGGCTTTCTCCACCTCCAGCACAAAGCGATAGCCGGCGATCAGGCCCAGGCGGTCACGGGCCTGGCTGGTCAGCAGGGTGTAGAGCTGGTCATAGTTCAGCTGCGCCAGGGCGTCAGCCAGGCTGGCCGGCGCGCGGCCGGCCAAGGGCATGGGCGCCGACGTGAGATCGGCATGCGGCGCGACCAGCCCCTGGGCAACGAGGTGCTGCAGGTCCGCATCGGTGGCCCCATGCACCAGTTGCAGCCACTGCTCGGCCGGCCGGCTCTCGTCAACGAGCAACAGCAGGTTGCGCATCGAGCGCGAAAGCTTGTAGCGGCCTTGGCGGATCTCCTCGCGTCCGGCATCGGTCTTTGCAAAGCGCATGGGCATGACGGTCTCCTGGTGTGCGGCTGCCGCCGGACGGGGCCGTGTCCATGCGGTCGATGTGCAGTGCTCGATGCCCCACGGTGGCATCCGGCTGGGCCCCTGCCTTGCCGGATCTGGGCACCCTCATCTTGGGGGGGCAGCCCACGATCAGGTGTAAGCGTTTGCTGCCATCGGGTCAGGACTGTCCCGAACCTTTCCCGCGGCAGCTGGAGCCCGGCCGCTCGCCTGCTGGCCGCAAGCCCGGCGCCTACACTGCGGCGCTGCCCGCCCACAGCGCCAGGCTGCCCATGTCCCGCTCCCTGCCTTCCTCCCCGTCACCCACCCGCACCTCCGACGCCCCGCCGGCCGCTGCCACCGATCAAACTGCGGCCCGTGCGTCACGCTCGGTTGCGGGGCTGTCCGGGCTCAAGCCCTTCCTGCGGCCCTACCGGCTGCAGATCGCCCTGGCCCTGGTGTTTCTCGTCGGCGCGGCAGTCACCACCCTGCTGGTGCCAGCGGCGCTGCGCCAGCTGATCGACCAGGGCTTCAACGCGCCGGACGCCGGCACCCGGGTGCTGCAGCTGCGGGACCATTTCCTGATGCTGTTCGGCGCCGGCGTGGCGCTGGCGCTGTTCTCCGCCTCGCGCTACTACGCGGTCACGTGGCTGGGCGAGCGCATCACGGCCGATGTGCGCACCGCCGTCTACAGCCATTTGCTGCGCCAGAGCCCGGAGTTCTTCGAGACCACGCAGACCGGCGAGGTGCTGTCGCGGCTGACCGCCGACACGACACTGGTGCAGACCGTGGTCGGCTCCAGCCTGTCGCTGGGCCTGCGCAACACGGTGATGGGCGTCGGCGCGCTCGGCCTGCTGGTGTGGACCAATCCGCTGGTAATGACCCAGGTGCTGGGCCTGCTGGTGCTGGTGGTGCTGCCGGCGGTGTACTTCGGCCGGCGGGTGCGGCGCCTGTCGCGCGCCAGCCAGGACCGCCTGGCCGACTCCAGCGCCATCGCCGCCGAGGTGCTCAACGCCATCCCGGTGGTGCAAAGCTACACGCAGGAGGCGCATGAGGCGGGCCGCTTCTCCACCGCCACCGAACGCACCTTCGCCACCGCGGTCAAGCGCATCCGCGCCCGCTCCATCCTGGTGGCCTTCATCATCAGCGCCACCTTCGCCGGGCTGCTGTGGGGTCTGTACCAGGGCACGCAGGCGGTCATCCACGGCGACATCACGGCCGGCCACCTGGGCCAGACGGTCTTCTACATCATCATTCTGATCGGCTCGGTCGCCGTGCTGGCGGAGGTCTGGGGCGACCTGCAGCGGGCCGCCGCAGCTACCGAGCGGCTGATGGAGCTGCTGTCCGCTCGCTCGCCGATCCAGCAGCCGGCCCGCCCCCGCGCGCTGCCGGCCGTAACGGGCGGCTCCAGCGTGCGGCTGAGTGACGTGGGCTTCCACTACCCATCGCGTCCGCTGACGCCCGCGCTGAAGCACGTGAGCCTGGAGGTGCGTCCCGGCGAAACGGTGGCGCTGGTGGGCCCCAGCGGCGCGGGCAAGAGCACGGTCTTTCAGCTGCTGCTGCGCTACTACGACGCCCAGCAGGGCCGCATCGAGCTGGACGGTGTAGACGTGCGCGAAGCCGCTCTCGACGCCCTGCGCAGCCGCATCGGCCTGGTGCCACAGGACAGCGTCATCTTTTCGGCCAGCGCGATGGACAACATCCGCTACGGCCGCCCGGACGCCACCGACGAGGAGGTGATCGCCGCAGCGCGCGCCGCGCATGCGGACGGCTTCCTGCGTGCGCTGCCCCAGGGCTACGACACCTTCCTGGGCGAGCGCGGCGTGCGCCTGTCGGGCGGGCAGCGCCAGCGCATCTCGATCGCCCGCGCCATCCTCAAGAACGCCCCGCTGCTGCTGCTGGACGAAGCCACCAGTGCGCTGGACACCGAGAGCGAGCGCGCCGTACAGGCCGCGCTGGAGCAGGCCATGCAGGGCCGCACCACGCTCGTCATCGCACACCGACTCTCCACCGTTATCAATGCCGACAGGATCGCGGTTCTCGACCACGGCATGCTGATCGACGTCGGCACGCATGCCGAGCTGATGGCCCGCTGCGGCCTGTACCAGCAACTGGCGTCAGCGCAATTCGACAGCGCTGCCTTGCCATCTCCATTGCCATCTTCCCCGGCCGCCTGAGCCCGTCCGATCCTGCGCCGCGGCGGCCATCACAAGAAGGAGTCCCCGAATGCACACCGCTTCCCTTCCCGCCAACGCGCCCAAGACGCCCCGCCGCCTGGGCACCCGCGCCGTGCTGCTGGTCGTGGCCGCCAGCGCCGCGCTGGCCGGCTGCGAGAATCTCTCCACCGGCCAGAACACCGGCGTGGGCGCGGCCACCGGTGCGCTGGCCGGTGCGGCGATCGGCTCGGCCACCGGCAACAAGGCTGGCACCGGCGCACTGGTGGGCGCGGCCATCGGCGCGGTGGCGGGCAACGTCTGGTCGCGCCGCATGGAAGAACAGCGCCAGGCGATGGAGCGCGCCACCGCCGGCACCGGCGTGGAGGTGACCCGCACCGAGAACAACGAGCTCAAGCTCAACGTCCCCAGCGACGTGTCGTTCGACACCGGCCGCGCCGACATCAAGCCCGAGCTGCGCAGCGTGCTCGACCAGTTCGCCCAAGGCCTCAAGAGCCAGCCCAACACCCTGGTGCGCGTGATCGGCCACACCGACAGCACCGGCTCGGACGCCGTCAACAACCCGCTGTCCGAGCGCCGTGCCGAGAGCGTGCGCAGCTACCTGGTGGACCGCGGTGTCGCCGGCAGCCGCATCGAGACCGCCGGCCGCGGCTCGCGCGAGCCCATCGCCAGCAATGCCACCACCGAAGGCAAGGCCAAGAACCGCCGCGTGGAGATCTTCCTACGCGAGCCGCAGCAGCAGGGCTGACCCGACCTGCGAGGCCTGCGAGGCCTGTGAGGGGCCGACCCCGGCTCCTACAATCCCCAGCCGCGCCCGGCAGTTCGCCCGGCGCGGCATTTTTTTGCCCCAGACACCCGCCGCCGATGTCCCAGCCCGCCCCCTCCCCCCGCCCGGTGCGCAGCCAGTACGAGGACTTCATGCGCCATGTCGACGCGCATGGCGTCTTCAAGGCCGACCGCACCGGCACCGGCACCAAGAGCGTCTTCGGCTACCAGATGCGCTTCGACCTGAGCGAGGGCTTCCCGCTGGTGACGACCAAGAAGGTGCACCTGAAGTCCATCATCGTGGAGTTGCTGTGGTTCCTGCGCGGCGACAGCAACGTGCGCTGGCTGCAGGAGCGCGGCGTCACCATCTGGGACGAATGGGCGCGGGCGGACGGCGAACTGGGCCCGGTCTACGGCGTGCAGTGGCGCTCCTGGCCCACGCCGGACGGCCGCCACATCGACCAGATGGCCGAGGTGGTGCGCACGCTCAAGGCCAACCCCGACTCGCGCCGCATCATCGTCAGCGCCTGGAACGTCGGCCAGCTCGACCAGATGGCCCTGCCGCCCTGCCATGCGTTCTTCCAGTTCTACGTGGCGCCTGGCGAGCAGGGCCGCGGCAAGCTGAGTTGCCAGCTCTACCAGCGCAGCGCCGACATCTTCCTGGGCGTGCCGTTCAACATCGCCAGCTACGCCCTGCTGACCCACATGGTGGCCCAGCAGTGCGACCTGGACGTGGGCGACTTCATCTGGACGGGCGGCGACTGCCACATCTACAGCAACCATGCCGAGCAGGTCGCCCTGCAACTCTCGCGCGAGCCCTATCCGTATCCGGTGCTGAACATCAAGCGTCGCCCGGCCAGCCTGTTCGATTACGAGTACGAGGACTTCGAGGTGCGGGACTACCAATGCCACCCGCCGATCAAGGCGCCGGTGGCCGTGTGAGCGGCGGCATGAAGCTCGTTCTCGTGGCCGCCGTGGCCCGCAACGGCGCCATCGGCAAGGACAACGCCCTGCTCTGGCGGCTGCCCGAAGACCTGAAGCACTTCAAGCGCGTCACGCTCGGCCACCCGATCGTGATGGGCCGCAAGACCTTCGACTCCATCGGCCGCCCGCTGCCGGGCCGGCGCAATCTCGTCGTCACGCGCAACCCCGCCTGGCGGCATGAGGGCGTCGAATCGTTTGCCTCGCTTGACGCCGCCCTGGCCGCGGCTGAACAGGCCCAGCCGGCGGACGACACCGTCTGCATCATCGGCGGCGGCGAGCTCTACGCCCAGGCTCTGCCCCGCGCCGATGAGCTGCTCCTGACCGAGATCGACGCTGATTTCGAGGCCGACACCTTCTTCCCGGCCTGGGACCGCAGCGCGTTCGACGAGGTCGAGCGCGAGATGCACGCCAGCGAGGCCGGCTGGGCCTACCACTTCGTCACCTACCGACGGCGCAAGGCATGAAGCTCGCCACCTGGAACGTCAACTCGCTCGCCGTGCGGCTGCCGCACCTGCTGGCCTGGCTGGCCGAGCAGCAGCCGGACGTCATCGTGCTGCAGGAAACCAAGCTGACGGACGACAAGTTCCCGGCGGCCGAGCTGGAGGCGGCGGGCTGGCACAGCCGCTGGTTCGGCCAGCGCACCTACAACGGCGTGGCGCTGCTCAGCCGCGGCGCGGCCTGCGTGGACGCCACGCGCAACATCCCGGGCTTCGACGACGACCAGGCCCGGGTGATCGCCGCCACGCTGCCAGCGTCCGGCAAGGCGGATCTGCGCATCATCGGCGCCTACTTCCCCAACGGCCAGGCGCCGGGTACCGACAAGTTTGCCTACAAGATGCGCTGGCTGGACGCCCTGCGCGCCTGGGTGGCCGATGAGCTGGCCCGCCACCCGCGCCTGGTGCTGATGGGCGACTTCAACATCGCCCCCGAAGACCGCGATGTGCACGACCCGGCCGCCTGGGCCGGCCAGATCCACTGCACGCCCGAGGAGCGGGCCCACTTCCAGGCCTTGATCGGGCTGGGCCTGCACGACGCCTTCCGCCTCTTCGAGCAGCCGCCCAGGCTGTGGTCGTGGTGGGACTACCGCAACCTCGCCTTCCGCAAGAACCAGGGCCTGCGCATCGACCACATCCTGGTCAGCGACGCGCTCAAGCCGCTGGTTAAGGCCTGCAGCATCGACAAGGCCCCGCGCAAGGCCGAGCGGCCCAGCGACCACGCGCCGGTCTGGGCCGAGATCGCCCTCTGAGCCGATCGGACGCGCGGGCCCCTTCAGGCAGGCGTCTGGCGGACCGCTGAGCCGTCCCGCCACGGCACCCCGCGGGCGCCCCGGTCGCTCCCTCAGGCCGACGGCCGCAGCAGCCGCGCGTACTGCTGGCGCAGCTTGGCCACCTTGGGCGCGATCACATACGCACAGTAGCCCTGGTGCGGATGACGCTCGTAGTAGCGCTGGTGCTCGGGCTCGGCCGGCCAGTAGTTGGCCAGCGGCTGCACCTCGGTGACGATGGGCGCCGGGAAGACGCCGTCACGCGTCAGCTCCTCGATCACCTCCCGCGCCACCCGGGCCTGCTCTTCATCATGGGTGTAGATGCCGGAGCGGTACTGCGTGCCGACGTCCGCGCCCTGGCGGTTGAGCGTGGTGGGGTCGTGCGTGGCGAAGAACACCTTCAGCAGCGAGCCGAGGCTGATGCGCGACGGATCGAAGCCCACCTTCACCACCTCCGCATGGCCGGTGCGGCCGGTGCAGACCTGCTCGTAGCTGGGCTGGGCCACCTGGCCGTTGGCATAGCCGCACTCCACGGCATCCACGCCGTCGAGCCGGCTGAACACGGCATCGGTGCACCAGAAGCAGCCGCCGCCCAGGGTGATCCATTGCAGATCGGGGCGACTGGAGGATGGAGGGGCGGACATCGGTAGGGCTCTCCTGCAAGCCCGGGAGCGGGCCCGGCTGACTACACTGCGGGCCATTATTGACAGGCCGGGTTCGCCGCCGGCCCGCAAGGACATCGCGCATGCCCGAGCTCGCCGCCTGGAAGCCCATCCTCACCGCGCTGGCGCTGCCGCCCGTGCCCTTCCTGGTCCTCGTTCTCCTGGGAACACGGCTCATCCTGCCGCGGCGCGGACTGGGCTGGCTCCTCGTGCTGCTGGGCGTGGCGGGCATCTGGCTGTCGGGATGCCAAGGCGCGGCGCGCTGGGTGCAAAACGTGGTGCTGCGCCCGCCGCCGGCCCTCTATGGCGATGAACTGCAGCGCCTCACCCAGGCCGCACAGGCCCAGGCGAAGAGCCCGCGTACGGTGATCCTGGTGCTGGGCGGTGGCCGCGTGCCCCGCGCGCCGGAGTACGGCATGTCAGATCTGAGCGAAGGCTCGGCCGAGCGCCTGCGATACGCCGTCTGGCTGAGCCGCCAGACCGGGCTGCCGCTGGCCTTCACCGGCGGCCACGGCTGGGGCCAACAGGAGGGCCCCTCCGAGGCCGAGATCGCCGACCGCGTCGCCCGCGAGGTGTACGGCCGCCCGCTGCGCTGGCTGGAGGGCGACTCGCGCGACACCCGCGGCAACGCGGCGCTGAGTCTGCGCCTGCTGCGAGGCGCTGGCATCGAAGAGGTCGTGCTGGTGACGCATGCGTCGCACATGCCCCGCGCGCTGCGGGATTTCCAGCAGGCCTCGGCCGGTTCGCCGCTGCGCTTCACGCCCGCCCCCATGGGCGCGCTCACCCCGCGCGACCGTCCGGTGCTGGACTGGCTGCCCACCACGGATGGCTACCGGCACCTGCGTAGCCTGCTGCGCGAACTGCTTGCCCGGCTGGTGGGGGCCTGACCTCGCTTCGGCCGGATCCAGCCGCGCCAAACGAAAAGCCCCTCCGCCCGGAGGCTGGAGGGGCCGCGGTGACGCTTGGTCACCTCTGGCGCCAGGGAGGGAAGCGGTCCGCCAGCGCCCGGTGCGCAGAGACTGCGCCCTTTAGGTCCGCCTGTAGAACAGGCATCTCCACAGTACGCCTGCACTGGCGGTGATGCAAGGCGCAACCCGCCCCGCAGCGCGGAATAGTCCACGCCCCGTGCGGGCGCCGCGCCAGGGCCCGATCAAGCCGTCCGGCTGTTCAGCGCCCGCTCATCACCGCGCGGAATACGCTCTCCACCCGATCGCACACCTCCTGCGGCATGGTGATCGTGCGCCCCCATTCACGGTCGGTCTCGCCCGGCCATTTGTTGGTGGCGTCCAGCCCCATCTTGCCCCCGAGGCCGGACACCGGCGAGGCGAAGTCCAGGTAATCGATCGGCGTGTTCTCCACCAGCGTCGTGTCGCGCGCCGGGTCCATGCGGGTGGTGATGGCCCACATCACCTCTTGCCAGCTGCGGATGTCCACGTCGTCGTCCAGAACCACGATGAACTTGGTGTACATGAACTGACGCAGGAAGCTCCACAGGCCGAACATCAGCCGCTTGGCATGGCCGGGATAGGCCTTGCGGATGCTGATCAATGCCATGCGGTAGCTGCAGCCCTCCGGCGGCAGGTAGAAGTCCACGATCTCCGGAAACTGCTTTTGCAGGATGGGCACGAACACCTCGTTGAGCGCCACCCCCAGCACGGCCGGCTCGTCCGGCGGCTTGCCGGTGTAGGTGGAGTGGTAGATCGGGTCGCGCCGCTGGGTCAGCCGCTCGACCTGGAAGACCGGGAACCAGTCCTGCTCGTTGTAGTAGCCGGTGTGGTCGCCGAACGGCCCCTCCAGCGCGTGCAGGTAGCCACCTTTCTCCTTGAGCGGCACGCCGGCTTCGCTGGTGCCCGCATAGCCTGGCTCGGCCGTCGGGATGTAGCCTTCCAGCACGATCTCGGCGCTGGCGGGCACCTGCAGCGGTGCGCCCGGCTCGCCCACTTCGCAATCGGCCACCTCGGTGCGGCTGCCGCGCAGCAGGCCGGCGAACTGGTATTCGGACAGCGTGTCCGGCACCGGCGTCACCGCGCCCAGGATGGTGGCCGGATCGGCCCCCAGGGCCACGGCGATTGGAAAGGAGCGGCCGGGGTTGGCCAGAGCGAATTCGCGGAAGTCCAGCGCCCCGCCCCGGTGGGCCAGCCAGCGCATGATGAGCTGCCGCGGCCCGATCACCTGCTGTCTATATATACCCAGGTTCTGCCGCCGCCTGGGCTGGGCCACGCCTTGCGGGCCGCGGGTGACGACCAGGCCCCAGGTGATCAGCGGCCCGGCATCGTCCGGCCAACACCATTGCACCGGCAGTTGCCCCAGGTCGATCTCCGCACCTCGCAGCACCTCCTGTTGACAGGCCGCCGAGCGCACGCGCGCCGGCTTCATGTCCCACAGCGCGCGCGCCATCTGCAGCAACTGGCCGGCGTCCTTCAGGCCGCGCGGCGGCTGCGGCTCCTTGAGCGTGGCCAGCAGCTGCCCGATGCCCCGCAGCTCGCTGATCGACTCCGCCCCCATGCCGCGTGCCACGCGATCCGGGGTGCCAAAGAGGTTGGCCAGCACCGGCATGCGGTGGCCGTTGGGGCGCTCGAAGAGCAACGCCGGTCCGCCGGCCCGCAGCACGCGGTCACACAGTGCGGTCATCTCCAGGTGAGGCGACACCCTGTCGGTCACCCGGCGCAACTCGCCGGCCTGCTCCAGCCCGGCAATGAAGTCCCGCAGGTCTCGATATTTCATGCCATACACGTATAACGACGTTAGCCTTTATGGTTGACCGGTTATTTTCTGGCTACCTAGAATCCGCCCGTTTCTTAACCAGCCCCGGGTGAACCCGCAGTCGGCCTGTTTGTCAAGCCCTTCTGCGCAACACACACCGCCCGGAGAGTCGGTCGCCCGCGCCCCGTCAGAGGGCCGCGATGTCGGGCGATTACACCACCGCGACGGCAGC
The DNA here is from genome assembly GCA_049321005.1 of Pseudomonadota bacterium. GTDB lineage: Bacteria > Pseudomonadota > Gammaproteobacteria > Burkholderiales > Burkholderiaceae_C > Aquabacterium. The sequence goes on along the minus strand of JBMOQL010000008.1, from coordinate 93,194 downwards.
CCGCCCGGGCCGGTCGCGGCGCGAAAGGATCGTCAGATGTCTGTGTCCACCCCCGTCCTGCCTTCGTCCCGAATACGCCTGGCCGACCCTCGGCTGCTGCTGGCCGACACCGTGCACGGGCTGATGGCCGTCAGCCGCCACTCGCTGCTGGCCATCGGCGTGGCCGCCGCCGTCAGCGCCGCCTTCGTTGCAGGTAAGCCGGAGCTGCGCCACGCGCTGGAGGACCAAGCCCTGGACTGGCTGCAGTCGCGTGAGCAGTCCCGGCTGCAGGCGCAGGTCCAGGTCGAGGATCTGCCCCAGGTAATCGCTGCGACGCTGGCCGAGCCGCTGGGGATCGCCCGCGCCACGGCCGTGGACCCTGCCGAGCTGGATCGCCAGCAGGCCGCCGTCACCCAGTGGCTCTCCCGCCGCTACCGGGTCGCCCCCGAGCCCATCGCGCGCTTGGTGCAAGAGGCCTGGCAGGTCGGCCGCCAGACCCGGCTGGAGCCGACCTTGATCCTGGCCGTGATGGCCATTGAGTCGCGCTTCAACCCCTTCGCCCAGAGCGCGGTCGGCGCGCAAGGCCTGATGCAGGTCATGACCCGGGTTCACGATGACAAATATGAAGCCTTCGGCGGCATGCACGCGGCCTTCGACCCGGTCAGCAACCTGCGCGTTGGCGTGCTGGTGCTCAAGGAGTGCATCACCCGTGCCGGCAGCCTGGAGGGCGGCCTCAAGTCTTATGTCGGCGCAGCCAACTTGCCGCACGACGGCGGCTACGCGGCCAAGGTGATGGCCGAGCAGGCGCTGCTGCGCCAGGTGGCCGCCGGCCGTAAGGTGCCGGTGACCACGCCGCTGAACGTCCCGGCCCCGGTTCTGCAGGCTGCGTCGCCCACCGCAGAGCTGCCTAGCCCTGGTGTGGCGCCGGCCGTGGTCAGTGAGCCCGCCGCCCCGGCGCAGGCGCCCGCCGCCTCGGCCACGGTGGCGACCAACAGCCACCAAGACGTGCGCCAGCCGGCAGCCACTGCGCGTGGGGACCACCTCGCGCTGGCCGATCCGCTTCTCTGACAGCCGCGCGGCGCCGCCCTTCCCCTAAAATCCCCCTCTGCCGCGCGACTGGCGATACGTCCATTCGCATGCCCACGCTGGGCATGCTGCAGGGCAAGGTGGGGCACCACCGGGGAGCGCGGCCGGATGGCCGTCTGTCATGCGGCGCCGATCCTTCTAGCCGTTCGCCTGGGCAGCCCTTGTCGATGACGCTGGTGCGGCCGTACGTCCGCGGCTGGCGCCGTCACGGGCCAATCTTGGGCTGCGGCCATCCCTTCTGGTCGCAGCCCTCCACGAGGACTGCCATGTTCGACCGCACCATCTCCACCCTCGCCAACGTCGACCCGGACATTTGGGCCGCCATCCAGGCCGAGAACCGCCGCCAGGAAGAGCACATCGAGCTCATCGCGTCGGAAAACTACGCCTCCCCGGCCGTGATGGCCGCCCAAGGCAGCCAGCTCACCAACAAATACGCCGAGGGCTACCCCGGCAAGCGCTACTACGGCGGCTGCGAACACGTGGACGTGGTCGAGCAGCTGGCCATCGACCGCCTCAAGCAGCTCTACGGTGCCGGCTTTGCCAACGTGCAGGCCAACTCCGGCTCGCAGGCCAACCAGTCCGTGTTCTTTGGCCTGCTGCAGCCCGGCGACACCATCATGGGCATGAGCCTCGCCGAAGGCGGCCACCTGACCCACGGCATGGCACTGAACATGTCGGGCAAGTGGTTCAAGGTCGTCAGCTACGGCCTCAACGAAAAGGAAGAGATCGACTACGACGCGATGGAGCGCCTGGCCCAGGAACACAAGCCCAAGCTCATCATCGCCGGTGCCTCGGCCTATGCCCTGCGCATCGACTTCGAACGCTTCGCCCGCGTGGCCAAGGCGGTCGGCGCCTATTTCATGGTCGACATGGCCCATTACGCCGGCCTGATCGCCGCCGGCGTCTACCCCAACCCGGTGCCGCATGCCGACGTGGTGACGTCCACCACGCACAAGAGCCTGCGCGGCCCGCGCGGCGGGATCGTGCTGACCAACAACGAAGACATCGCCAAGAAGATCAACAGTGCCATCTTCCCCGGGATCCAAGGCGGGCCGCTGATGCACGTCATCGCCGCCAAGGCTGTGGCCTTCAAGGAGGCACTGGCGCCTGAGTTCAAGGCCTATCAGCAGCAGGTGATCAAGAACGCCGCCGCCTTGGCCGACACGCTCACACAGCGCGGCCTGCGCATCGTCTCCGGCCGCACCGAAAGCCACGTGATGCTGGTGGACCTGCGTCCCAAGGGCCTGACCGGCAAAGAGGCCGAGGCCCTTCTGGGCCAGGCCCACATCACCTGCAACAAGAACGGCATCCCCAATGACCCGCAAAAGCCCATGGTCACCAGCGGCATCCGTCTGGGCAGCCCGGCCATGACCACGCGCGGCTTCAAGGAGGAGCAGGCCGTGCAGACAGCCCATCTGATCGCCGATGTGCTGGACAACCCTGGCAGCGAGGCCAAGATCGCCGAGGTCCGCGCCAAGGTGGCCGCACTGACCCGCGACTTCCCGGTCTACCGCTGATCACCGCCTGAAGGCCCGGCCCCGCCGGGCCTTCTTTCATTGCGCCTGGTGCGATGGCGGCCTGCCGCTGACCCAGCTGCTGCGCACCGCGCCTGCTTCTTCATCGTCTGCCTGCCACAGCCCACACCGAGCCATGCGCTGCCCGTTCTGCGCCCACGCCGACACCCAGGTCGTCGAGACCCGGGAGTCCGACGAAGGCGACGCCGTGCGCCGTCGCCGCCGCTGCACCGCCTGCGACAAGCGCTTCACCACCTACGAGCGCGCCGAAATCGACTGGCCGGCCATCGTCAAGCGCGACGGCCGCCGCACCGACTACGACCGCAGCAAGCTGAAGGGCTCGCTGACCCTTGCCCTGCGCAAGCGCCCGGTCAGCGCCCAGGCGCTAGACGCCGCAGTCGAGCACATCGAGACTCGCCTGCGCCAGACCGGCGAGAAGGAAGTCCCGTCCACCCAGCTCGGCGAGTGGGTGATGCAGGAGCTGCGCAAGCTAGATAAGGTCGCCTATGTGCGCTTTGCCTCCGTCTACCGCAGCTTCGACGACGTCAACGAGTTCGTGCGGGCGATCAACGAGACGACGAAGCGGCGGGGTTGATACGCTGGTCAACGGCCGCGTCATCGCTGGCGAGATCATCACTTCCAACACTCGGCCGCAGTTACACCACTGGAGGCGCCAGTCACAGCCTTGACTCCCAAGCTGGTCAACGTCAAGGTGCCGCACCGATCTCCCGCCATGGGGCCTCCCGCCGTCGGCGCCGCGGATAGCGTGTACGAGGTCTGCGTCGAGGCACTGATCGATATGGTATAGGCCTGCGGCCCTTCTCCCGCCTTCGGGGAGCGGTTCAGCGCATCGGGCAGGCTGGTCAGATCGGTGCCGTTCAGATCCTCATCGTAGCGACTGTTCGCGGCATAGAAGCGCTGCATGTACTGCGCAGCCTCCATCAATGCCGACTGCGCTTGAGCACGCCGACTGCGCTGCACATGTTCGGTGTAGGCGGGATACGCAACCGCGGCAAGGATGCCGATGATGGCCACCACGATCATCAGCTCGATCAGCGTGAAGCCGCGTCGACCGGAGGCGCCACGCCGCGCCCACATTCGGCGGCCATAGGGCAGCAGACGGTTCATGTTGTCACCTCAGTCTGGTCAGGGTGTGGGGGGATTGATCACTCGCTTCCACACGCGATCGATGACCGTCTTTGTACAGGCGCGACCGCCGCCCTTCACCACGCCGCTTGTGTTGTGGATCTGGAAAGTCGTATTGCAAGGCGGGTCGCTAGACGACGCCCCACCATCGTTACCGTTGCCATCACCACCGGTACTCCCGCGATTGGAGATGATCACATCCCGCCCGTCCGAACGCGTCTGGTAGCCAGCCGCAGCACTGTCAGAAGAATTGATCACGCCGTCACCATTGGTGTCGATGATCGGTCGCGAGAACTGGCTACCCGTCAGAACATTGACGAGGAAGTTGTAGCCGGTACCCGAGGCGCTCGAGCACTCAGCGGCCGCGCTTGCAGGAACCACCGTGCTGACCAGCAGGATATTCGACAAGCTCTGCAGCGGATAGATGACACGCTGGCCGTTTTCGATGGTGAGATCCATGTACCAGCCAAGCGACGTCACAGTCAGCGGGTCGCCCGTCACGCTGTAGCGCCCATTTCCCGCCGACACGATGGTTCGCGGTGTCAATCGCGAGCGGTCGGGTGACGCCGTCGCAAAGGCGGACGAAAGACTCGCCGTACTTTGATCGCCCGGTGTCGCATCCCGCACCCCATACATGGTGTCGCGCCGACTGCTGTTAGTTCGATCTGATTCTTCGATCAGGCGACCCGTACCGAACAGAACCATGTTGCCGCCGTCGGGATGCGAGTAGACAAGCGGCGAAGCAGTGATGGCCTGCGCCTCGCCGGTGGGTGCCGTCGCCTGGAACAACGCGGTGCCACCATAACCCACGCGCATGCCGCTAGCAGCGGCAGCGTCGTATTCGAACCGCCACATGTTGCCCTTGAGATCGCCAGCATAGAGGGCCACGACCTGTTGGCGTGCGTTCTTTACCAAGGCGACCCCGCTCAGACCATTCGCCCCGGAGTTGTCGGCGGTCACCTTGGTCACCGCACCCGAGGCCATGTCGATCATGAGGAGAACAGCCTTACCACTGCTGCTGCCAAAGCCGTTGCCGATGAAAACCTTCCACTCACCGTTGGGCAAAACGCCGACCTGAGGATCGGAAAACATATAGCCCATGTCTGCGTCGGTGGAGGCGGTGAGATCCCACAAGATGGAGTTCACGCCGAGATTGACTACAGCGTTGTTGTCATCAAGGCGCAAGGCATATATGCCCTTGCCGCCCGCTCCAAGAGTGCCTACGACAACGTTCGTCCAACCACCATTGATGTAGGCATCGCTCTCAACGAGCGGCCCGTCTACGAAGAACTGGTGCTCGTTGCCACCACCGCTGCGGCCGTAATCCTGGCGGGCCAGCTTAGGCAGGTTGGCAAGCACCCCACGCGGCATAAAGCCGAAGATTTCTGCGCCATTTGCGTTGTCGTCGAAAGCATGGAGGAAGCCGCCGTTACCGCCGACGAATAGCACCGGCGATCGACTCGCCTTGCGTGAAAGGTATTCGTCGTAGCTCGCGCCGATCGTGGGGAGCGCCGAGTATCCGAGCCGTACGTTGCCCTGGACCAGCAAAGGATTGCTGTCAACAAAGTCCGGCAGCGCAGGGGCGGAGGAGTTTTCGGATGCCTTTGAGCGCACACGAAACTGTCCGCTCTCCGTTCCCTCGTTCGACGTATCCCCCCGAACGTAAGCCACCAATTGCGCGACCGTATTGCCGGACAGCGACGCCGTAACCGCCGTTTGCAGGGTGTTGGTGTTGGTCGACCCCAAATTAGCAGCTCTGAAACTCACGCCTCTGGCAGAGTTCGGATTCCAGATCACCAAGTTGCGCGAACCTTCGGCAGGCACAGCTCGACTCGCTTGCCATGCCAGTCCCGTACGTGTGCCATCCGCGCTCAACGTATAGGCGCGGACATCGCCGGTCCACACACCAGAGTTGTACTCGGGCACATAGATCCGGTTGTTGGTCTGGATCGTGCTCACGGTTGTGATGACACCCGCCTCACGCAGATCACGCTCGCCTGCGATACCGATGGCGCTGCTGATCGCGTACGCCAACTCACCTGCATTCTTGGCGCTATAGAAAGCGCCACGCGAGTTGACGGCGGCATGCCAGAGATCATCTATCTTCTGCGCGTTACCCGCTCCGGGGTTGGGCCACGAGATCGCTCCCGACTTGAGCCGCTCTAGGTCTGTGGCCGGATTCAGCGTACCGGTCACGCCAAGCCCTACGGTGAACTGCGTCAAGTGCTGCCAAGTCGCCGGATCGTCGGCCGTAGCGGTGATGTTGTTCAGGATATCTGTTCGAAGATCTTCTCCCCAAAAGCGCAAGGCGTAGTCAGCCAGCGTGTTGGAGTACCCCGTAGCCCCGTTGGCCATGTCACGATAAGGACGACTGGCTGTGTAGTTGCCGAATGATCGACCGTCCACGTCGCCCACGGGCACATTGCGAACGTCATCGTTGTAGTACCCGTCGGTCGTCAACAAGTTGTACGACCTCCGGCAGGCTGACATAGCGCTACTCGAGGCGGTCGGGTCATTGCGCCACGGCTCATCCGACTTGAAATAGCGCTCACCAACGTTGTAGAGAGCCAGCCGCAACGGTGTCCCACCAGTAGCCTCAAAGGCCTGCACACTGGTCAGCAAGGTCTTCCGATGACCGGCGGAAAGATCGCGTACGCCTTGAATGATGGTGTTGTTGCTGCTTTGCGCCCGTGCAATGGTCGTCCACCCCACCCGCACCGTATTGCCCATGTCGGCGAACGCTTCAGAAAGGGCAGCCTTGGTCAGAAGCATCCGCGTGCGGTAATAAACCCACCAGTTGGCGAAGTTCTGTCGTTCGTTAGCTTGCGTGCAGACTGAGCCCGTGCAGTCGGTACGAGCCGCAGCTTTCGGGAATGTCGGATTCCCCGCGGCGTTGAGGTCATACAGCGTGTAGCCGCTTGCCGAATTGACGTTATTCCCGGTCAACCGGTAGTAGATGCCGGGGTTAAAGTATTGGCTCGAAGTGCATCCATTGTTATTCCGCGCAAGGCACTTCGTGCCGGCATTGGACAGGTCAACCGCCGGATCGCTGCTTGCCTGACGCAAAGGATCAATGAAAGCCTTCTGGAAGTTGCCCGCTGGATAACGGCCTCCGTCCGGATGCCGCCACGGCTGGTAAAGCACTTCCGGGTTGTAGTAGATGGTATTGACGTCCGGCGAACGCATCTTTCGTTCGAAGACGTCGTTGGCGCTCGGATTGGCCGTTACCACGCCGGCATAATTCGTGTTGTCTTCATAGGTGTCCTCCGGGTGCATGACTCGAGTGACCGAGCCACCAAAGTCTTCCGGCATATGGCGGAAGTTCATGGAACCGGACGTATCAAGCGTCAGCATCACGTTTGGCTTGGGCCGGCTGCCGGAACTGCTGAGCAGCGGCATCTGGGCCACGGCGCCCCAGGCGGCCGACGACAGAAAGAGCTGAGCAGCAAGCAACGCACAGCAAGCTGCATGCGGACGGCGCGTGGAGCGGCGGGCAATAAAGGCGTTCATGCGGCGTTCTCCTTGCTCAGTTGTCGGCGATGCTCAATGTGGACTGCAGCCAGACCACAGATCCGGACTGAGGCCGACCATCGGAGTCTTCGGTGTAATCGGGGCTGAACCCCCGTGCTGTCACGATGACGGACTGGGTTCCGGACGGACCGGTCACCCCCGCCTCTTCCGCCATGCACTGAGGCAGTTGATCTGATGACAACGACAGTGCGGCATCCGAGGAGCGAACTTGCTCGACGGTCAGCTCCGTAGCCGCCGCAGAACTGCGCGACCAGTTGGACAGGTCCGCCCATACCTGTCCAGCTGGCGTGGACGCAGGCTGTATCGTGACGGTCGGCGTGGTAGCCAGGATCGCCGTTTCGCAATGCTTCAGCGCAACCTGGGCCGCCTCCATGGCCAGCGCCTCAGCGCGGTTGCTGTTTATCACCACGTCGGCGCTCAACGCATTGCGCATCACGGCCGCAGAGCTCAGCCCGATGATGACCAGCATGATGAGCGCGACGATGAGCACGATGCCCGACTGGCGCCGCACTGCAACGCCTGCTCGCATGGAACCACGGACTCTCACGGCGTTAACCTCCAAGGCGGTTCTGGACCATGACGGTCGTCGTGAAAGCACGATAGAGGCGACGGTCATTTGGCGTCTGCGTCGCGCCCGAGCAGTCGAAATAGGGGGCAGGCGCATCATTCACCTCGGCCACACTGCGCACGACGATGCAGACCCGCACGGCCCGGACGTTGTTCCACTGGGCCGCAAGGACGCTGCCCGCATCGACGTACCGCGACACCTGCTGTGCCGGACGCGTGACGCCATTGACGGTCTCATCATTCGACAGGCCATACCAGACCCGCATGTCGTCGATGTTCTCGACTAGCGGCTGGGCCGTGCCGGGCAGCGCGCCGGCGGCGACCGCGCCGCCGCCGTTGCCCCGGCACATCAAGCGGCCGTTGGCCACATAGAAGCGGGCTTGCCCTAGCGTGTAGGCGGGCACGGCGCCAGCGGCGGCAACCGGGGAGATGCCGGCGCCCACGCAATCCATCAGGAGATTGCCCGCCGCGACGCTGGTACGCAGCGCGTTCTGGTCGTCGGCCTCGTAGGCCACGGCAAGTGAGTGACTTCCACCACCTGCGGCGCAAGTAAGGCTCTCGATGCCCGGCACGTTGACGTTGGAAAAGGCACCGGCGCAGCCAAAAACCGCCTGACCGGCGTAAGCACGCTGGAACCCAGCAGCCGTCATAGCGTACGGCCGGCCGTAACCAGCCTGGGCCACATAGCTGCGGATGATGTTCAGCGCGGAACTCGCGTCTTCCGCCATTTGGGCAAGGGCATTGCTGCTGCGTCCGCTGACTCCAGAACTGAGGTAGTTCACGAGCACCGCACCGATGACCACCAAGCCGATGAACATGGCGACCATGAGCTCCACCAGGGAGAAGCCCTGCTGGGCAGAATGCGGAGCCCCACGAGACGGATGACCGGCCGGAGGCGATCCGGTGACGGTTAGTCGAGGCTTCATAGGCCGATCCGGAAATAGGCGCATCGCGGCGGATTGGTCGTGTTGGACGGAACGAAGGCGCCAGGACATTCGCTGGCAGAGGCTGCATCGGCGCGCGGGGCGTCCGGATCTTGGGGGTCGCTCCAGGCCAGCCAGATGTCCACCGTCACCGGAGCGGTCGTGCCATTGACCACGACATAGCCGTCTGCTGCGGGCAGAGACGCATACAACGCCCTTCGCCACTCGGCCATGTCGCGCGCCGCGATCTCGGCGCCGGTGCACGACGCAGCGTTGGCACAGCCGGGAACGGTTGGTGCGCCTGTCAAGGCGGTATAGGGCTGTGTGGCGTTGTAGTTGCCCGAAGGAACCCCATTGACGGAGTTCGCCCGTATGCGATCGCCCAGATCCCGGGCCAGCAGCGTAGCCACCGCGCGCATTTCGCTGGTCTTGCTGAACTTGATCGCATTGGCCTGCATGGCCGCCATTGCCAGCAGGCCGAACGACACGATCAAAATCGCGACCAGCACCTCAACGAGGGTCACGCCACGGCTGAAATCAGCAGTGCGCCCTCGTGCAGGCAGGCTCTTCATTGACATGCGCTGCCCCCCACCGCGTTGACCGGTCGCGCGCGACCCGTAATGGCCATGCAAACGGACGCGGCCAAGGTTTCGTATTCGGTACTGGAAGACGACACCCGCGGCCTGAACTCCACTCGACCCGCCATGCCCGGAGCAAGGCCGTTGGGCCGGAAGGTGATCGCGGTCATGTTGGCGGGCGATGGCGACATGCCGCCGCTGCGCGACAGCAGGCTCTGCTGGACGCGCAAACGGACGTCCTGAGCGTCGACCGTTCCGTCGCCGTCGTAATCGGCAAAGATGAGCCAGCCGGAGGCCCACCCTGACGCGCCGGCGGCGCCGGAGCAGGTCGGCGAGGCCGCATCTGCATTCGTTGTGATGCACATGGTCACCGGCACGCCGCTTTTGACCGCTTCAGTGCGAGCAAACCTCAGGCTGGACATGAACAGGTCCGTTTGGGAACTGACAGCGCGACGGGCCAGGAAGTTTTGGAAGCTCGGAACACCAAGCGCCATCAAGAGGGCCAGAACGGCAAGCGTCACGAGAAGCTCGACCAGGGTGAGACCCCGCCAGTGGCATGCGGTCGCTCCTTGCCGGGTCGCACGAGATGGCAGTTTCATGGGCCGGATTATTCTGATCGGCCGCTGAACGGACAGTCGCTAGCCGATGTACGGTCGGCACAGCCGGATGAACGGCGACGATGCAGCCACCCCATGCCGACCGACTCCCCTCACCTCACCCGCGCCCTCACCCTCGCCCACCAATCCCTCGGCCTGACCGACCCCAACCCGCGGGTCGGCTGCGTGATCGTGGCTGCGGACGGGCGGGTGTTGGGCGAAGGCCATACGCAGCGGGCGGGCGGGCCGCATGCGGAGGTGATGGCGCTGCGGCAGGCGCGTGACAGAGGTCACGACACGACCGGAGCCACGGCCTATGTGACGCTGGAGCCCTGCTCGCATCACGGGCGCACGCCGCCCTGTGCGGACGCACTTGTGGCCGCGGGCATCGCGCGCGTGGTGATCGCGATCGGCGACCCCAATCCGCTGGTGCGCGGCCAGGGCGTGGCGCGGCTACGTGCCGCGGGCGTCGCAGTAGACATGGCAGGCGAGGACGCGGCGCAGGCCTCACGCGAGCTCAACATCGGCTTCTTTTCGCGCATGGTGCGCAGGCGGCCATGGGTGCGACTGAAGGTGGCGGCGTCGCTGGACGGCCTCACCGCCCTGCCGGACGGGCGCAGCCAGTGGATCACGTCCGAGGCGGCGCGCCTGGACGGCCGGCGCTGGCGGGTGCGTGCCGGAGCAGTGCTCACGGGCGTGGGCACGGTGCTGGCGGACGACCCGCGGCTTGACGTGCGCGGGCTGGATGCGCCGATGACGCCGCTGCGTGTGGTGGTCGACTCACGGGCACGCACGCCGCCGCAAGCGCGGCTGCTGGATCCACCGGGGCAGGTGCTGATCGCCACGGCGGGCGCGGACACGGCGCGCAGGGCCGCCTTGCAAGCGCGCGGTGCCGAGCTGCTGGATCTGCCTGCTGCCCGCGGCACCGCTCCGAACACGGTGACAGACGATGCGGCTGCCCGTACCCAGGCGCCGTCCACACCGGGTGGCCCAGGCCGGCACGCCAGCTCAGGCATCGACCTGCGCGTCCTGCTCGACGAGCTCGGCCGGCGGGGCATCAACGAGCTCCATGTGGAAGCCGGCGCCACGCTCAATGGCGCGCTCATTGCGCAGGACCTGGTGGACGAGTATCTGATCTATCTGGCACCCAAGCTGCTGGGCCGTGGGCGGGGGATGTGGGATCTGCCCGACCTGCCCTCGCTGGAGCGGGCGCCGGCGCTCGACATCATCGACACCACGCTGATCAGCGGCGACCTGCGCCTGCTGGCCCGACCGCCGGCGCACGCTGACTTCTGACCAGGCGCAGCCCCCCGCTGGCGCTGCCGCGCTGCGACAATCGCCGCCATGTTCACCGGCATCATCACTGGCCTGGGCCAAATCACCGACATCCGCCCGCTGGGCACCGATGCCAGCCACGGCGTGCGGCTCAGCGTGTCTGTACCGACCGGCTACCTGGACGACGCCGTGCTGGGCGACAGCATCGCGATCAACGGCGCCTGCATGACCGTAACCTCGGTGGATGCGGCCCGCTCGAGCTTCACCGTGGACGTGTCGGCCGAGAGCTTGGCGCGCACCGCCGGTCTGGCTGCCACTGGCCCGGTTAATCTGGAGAAAGCCCTGCGCGCTCATGACCGCCTGGGCGGCCACCTGGTCAGTGGACATGTGGACGGCATCGGCCAGGTCATCGCCTTCGATCCGGTGGGTGAATCGTGGCGGCTGCGCATCCGCGCCCCGCAGGCGCTGGGCCGGTTCCTGGCCTACAAGGGCTCGATCACGGTCAACGGCGTGAGCCTGACGGTCAACGACGTGGTCGACGAGCCGGGCGGCACAGCCTTCAGCATCAACCTGATCCCGCACACCGTGCAGCACACGACGCTGGGCACGCTGAAAGCCGGGCACCCGGTCAATCTGGAAGTAGACCTCATCGCGCGTTACGTGGAGCGCATGCTGGCAGCGGCCCCGGTCGTGCCGTCCGCATCCGCCGGAACAAGCCCCGCGCGCTGATACGGGTTGTCGCCTCGCACGCCTGCGGTCGCAGCCGGCGGCAAGCCGTGCACGATAGCGCGCAGGCGTGCCGCACTGTCACCGGCGCGGCAGGCGCTCGGCCCCCCCGACGCCTACAATTGAGGGTTATGCCTAGCTCCCCCATCCCTGAACTCGTCGCCGAACTGGCAGCGGGCCGCATGGTCATCCTCGTCGATGAGGAAGACCGCGAGAACGAGGGTGACCTCGTCCTGGCCGCCGACCATGTCACGCCGGAGGCCATCAACTTCATGGCCAAGCATGCGCGCGGCCTGATCTGCCTGACGCTCACGCGCGAGATCTGCGAGCGCCTGCAGCTGCCGCCCATGGTGGCCCGCAACGGCGCTGCCCACGGCACGGCTTTCACGGTGTCGATCGAGGCGGCCGAGGGCGTGACCACCGGCATCTCCGCCGCCGACCGCGCCCGCACCGTGGCCGCGGCGGTCGCGCGCAACGCCCAGCCCAGCGACCTGGTGCAGCCGGGCCACATCTTCCCGCTCCAGGCACAGGACGGCGGCGTGCTCATGCGCGCCGGCCACACCGAGGCCGGCTGCGACTTGGCGCGCATGGCCGGCCTGACGCCCGCGGCCGTGATCTGCGAGGTGATGAAGGACGACGGCACCATGGCGCGGCTGCCGGACCTTGAGATCTTCGCCCGCGAGCACGGCCTGAAGATCGGCACCATTGCCGACCTGATTGAATATCGCAGCCGGCACGAGTCGCTGATCCAGCCGGCCGGCCGCCGCGCCTTGCGCACGGCGCAAGGCGCGTTCGAGGCTCATGCCTTCCGCGACCGCACCGGCGGCGTCCACCTGGCGCTCACCGTTGGCCAGTGGCAGCCGCAGGACGAGGTGTTGGTGCGCGTGCACGAGCCGCTGTCGCTGATGGACCTGCTGGACGCCGACGCGCGCGGCCACAGCTGGCCGCTGCCCGCGGCACTGGCGGCGCTGAGTGAGGCCGGCCGCGGCGTGGCCGTGCTGCTCAACTGCGGCGCGCCCGGGGCGGACTTGCTGCACGGCTTTGATGCCGGCGTAGCGCCCCAAGCGGCGCCCCGCGCCCAACCTGATCTGCGCACCTACGGCGTGGGCGCACAGATCCTGCGCTCGCTGGGCGTGCACCGCATGCGACTGCTCGGCAGCCAGCGCCGCATGCCCAGCATGATCGGCTACGGCCTTGAAGTCACCGGCTTCGTCTCAGCGCCTGCGGGCGCTGCCTCCTGAGGAACACACATGCAAGGTGCTGACAAGGGGCAGGCACAAGCCGCCCGCCTGGACGGCCAGGCACTGCGCATCGGCGTCGTGCAGGCCCGCTTCAACGAGGCTATCACCGCCAAGCTGGCCGAGAGCTGCCTGGCCGAGCTGCGCGCCCTGGGCGTGTCGGCCAAGGACATCCGCCACGTGACCGTGCCGGGCGCGCTGGAGGTGCCCGTGGCCCTGCAGGCGATGGCCGAATCCGACGAGTACGACGCCCTGGTGGCGCTGGGTTGCATCATCCGTGGTGAGACCTACCACTTCGAGCTGGTGGCCAACGAAAGCGGTGCGGCGGTGACGCGCGTGTCGCTGGACAGCCAGCTGCCGATCGCCAACGCCATCCTCACCGTCGAGAACGAGGCGCAGGCCTGGGCCCGCGCCGAGGAGAAGGGCCGCGACGCTGCCCGGGTGGCGGTGGAGATGGCCAACCTGCTGGAAGAGCTGGCATGAGCACGTCGCCCAAGACGGCCACGCCCGGCAAGCCACGGCCCAAGTCGGCCCGGCGGCGCTCGCGCGAGCTGGCGCTGCAGGGTCTCTATGAGTGGCTCATTGCCCGCGGCGACGCCGGCGAGATCGACGCCCACATGCGGGAGCTTGACGACTTCAACAAGTGCGACCGCGCGCACTTCGACGCCCTGCTGCACGGCTGCATCAACGAGTCGGCGGATCTGGATGCGGTGATCGCCCCCCATCTGGACCGCCGCGTCGCCGAGCTGTCGCCCGTGGAGCATGCGGTGCTGTGGATCGGCGCCTACGAGCTGCGCCACTGCATCGATGTGCCCTACAAGGTCGCCATCAACGAGGCCGTGGAGCTGGCCAAGAGCTTTGGTGGCACCGACGGCCACAAGTACGTCAACGGCGTGCTGGATCAGGCGGCCATGCGGCTGCGCCCGACCGAAGTCGAAGCCGCCCGCAACCCGCGCGGCGCGCAGAACTGAGGCGCGCCCGCCCTGCCTGATGGCTTGGCGTATGGGCCGACCGGCAAGCAGGTCAGCTGGTCAACCGACGGGCCTGGGGCATGGCGCTGACGGCCGCATGCGGCGCTCGGGGCACTTGGCGCCTGCACAGCGGAGAGGGCCGCACGCCGCCGGCCAACTGCGGCACGAGTAACGGTCTTTTTCCCGGCTTGCCCACCTGCGGCGATGCAATAAGCTGGCGCTACCTTGATCCCGGGTGCGGCTGCGCCCCTCGCGTCGCCTTCAGCCAGCTTGACCGCCCGCCCTCATCCCACCTTCACGGCCGCCCTGGCAACGGAAGCCGATCGCCGCACCGGTGCCGCGCCGGGCGAGCCGCTGGCCGCCGCCACCGAGCCGGCGCCGCTGCGCGATGCCGCACCGGCGGCCAATGCCGAGGCAGGCCAGATCGGCCGCTATGCGCTCCGGTACCGCATCGGCGAGGGCGGCCTAGGGACCGTCTACGCCGCTCACGACCCGCTGCTGTCGCGGCTGATCGCAATCAAGACGGTCCACGTCGACATCCCGGCCGACCAGCGCGCAAGCTTCGACGACCTCTTCCTGAATGAGGCCAAGGCCGCCGGGCGGCTGAGCCACCCGCACATCGTCACGGTGTTCGATGCCGGGGTGAGCACGCAGGGCGCCTACATCGCGATGGAGCTGCTCAAGGGCAAGGATCTGCGCCAGCTGCTGCGTGACGGCTGGCGGCCCACGCCGGTGCAGGCGGCGCTGATCGTGCGCCGCGTGGCCGATGCGCTGGCCTATGCCCACAGCAAGGGCGTGGTGCACCGCGACATCAAGCCGGCCAATATCTTCATGGTCGGCCGCACGCAGCCGAAGGTGTTGGACTTCGGCATCGCGCGCATCATGCAGCGCCGAGATGCGTCCGGCCGGGTCGACCTGAGGCTGGACGGGCCATCCACGCTACAGCCCACAACCATCGCGCCGGACTTCCTGGGTGGCTCGCCCTACTACATGGCGCCCGAGCAGATCCGCCACCAGCCCGTGGACCGGCGGGCGGACGTGTACGCGCTGGGCGTGGTGCTCTACGAGCTGCTTACCGGCCGGCGGCCGTTCGAGGGCCAGACCCTGGCCCAGGTGCACGACGCGGTGCTCACCTTCCAGGCGCCGCCCGCCCACGCAGTCCGGCCGGACGTGCCGGTGGCGCTGTCGCGCATCGCCCAGCGCGCCATGCTGCGCGATCTGGACCACCGCACGCATTCGGCGCGCGCACTGTCGCGCGAACTGCGCCAGTGGTTGGACAGCGAGGCCACCAGCGAGGACGGCGAGCGCAGCGCATCGGCCGATGGCCGCCGGCGGGCCCTGGTGGCATCCGGTATCGCGCTGGCCGCGGTTGCCATCGGCCTCGGTACGGCGGCGTGGTGGCGACACGGCGCGGTGGCGACGCTTGACGCTTCTTCTGCCGCTTCCCCGCCTACGGCTGCGGATGCAATGCAGCCAGCCAGCGCGGCACGGCCCGTGGCAGTTGATCCCACCAGCGCGGCAGCCACGGCGACGGTGCCGTTGGCGGCCGCAACTGAAGCCCCGGCGCCGGGCGGACGGGCCTCAGCGGCCGAGGGGGCCTCAGCGGCCTCATCCACGACGATCACGGTCGAAGCCGCGGGCACGCTGGCGACCCCAGCCCCTCGGGCCCCCGCAGGGAATGCCGCGGCAACAGCGGACCTTGAACGCGCGGGCGCTGGGGCCTCCACCCGCCGGGCCGATGCGCCCGCCGTCCGCTCCCCCGCGGACGGTGCCGCCGCCAAGGGGCTGCCCCGCGAGGCCCGTACTCGAGCTGCACGCAACACCAGCCCTCGCGCGGCAGCGGCCACCGGCTCCGTGCAGATCGCCGTCAGCCCCTGGGGCCAGGTGGAGGTGGACGGCTCGCACGCCGGCATTTCGCCGCCGCTGAACCAGCTCACGCTGCCCGAGGGCCGCCACACCGTCGTGCTGCGCAACGATGCCTTTGCACCCCACACGGTCGTGGTCCATGTCGTCGCCGGCCAGACGGTCAGCGTCAAGCATCGCTTCACGCCTTGATCGGCGGCAGACGCCCGCCGGAAGCACCTGTCCATTCCAGAAGGCCCTCCACCATGACGAACGCCTGCCCTGCGCTCATTGACGCCCGCACCGCAGCCCATCCGGCCATGCGCAGCCATCCGGTGCACCCAGCCAGGCGGGCCGCGCGGTTGGCGCCTTGGTTGGCCGCCGCGGGCCTGATCGTGGGCTGTGCCCAGCCGCCGCAGGCTCCAGTGGGGGTGATGGACCTGGCCGAGCGGCCAGCCGAGCGCTCGCTGTTGGCCGGTCTGCGTGCCTATGACGACGGTCAGTACCCGGTGGCAGAGAAGCATTTTCAGGCCGCACTGGGGGCCAGCCTCGCGTCGCCACGGGACCGCGCGGCCGCGCACAAGCACCTGGCGTTCATCTACTGCACCAGCCAGCGCATGGCCGCCTGCGAGGCGGCCTTCCGCGCGGCGCGGGCGGCCGATCCGGGCTTCGTGCTGGATGCCGCCGAGCGCGGCCATCCCACCTGGGGCCCGGTGTACCGGCGGGTGCTGCCCTGATCCGCGCCAGCGGGTCGGCGCCCAGGCCGGTCAGCTCAGCGCCGCCGGCTCCAGCGGCCGCACGGCCAGCTTCAGCGCGCCGCTCAGCGCCCAGGCCTGCGCCTCCTCGTCGAGCAGGAACAGCGTGCGCGGATGACGATCGGCCCAGTCGGCCGGCATCTCCAGTCTGACCGAGCGGCCGGTAGCCCGCAGCCGGATCACCTCATCGTCCACCGCCACACGGGCATGGCCGAGGATGATGGCCAGGCGCAGCGCCAGCACCTGCCACACGAAGGGCTGCTGGCCCAGTCGCGCGTCCAGCTTGCGCAGGCTGCCCCGCTGGCCCAGCACCAGCTCGGCCAGCCGCCGCTGCTGCGACTGCGAGAAGCCCGCCGCATCGACGTGCCCCAGCACATAGGCGCTATGGCGGTGGTGGTCGTGATGCGAGACCATCATGCCGACCTCGTGCAGCGCGCAGGCCCAGCTCAACTCGCGCACGGCTTCAGCAGCGGGGGATGCATCCTGGGCCAGCTGCGCGTACAGGCGCAGTGCCAGACGGCGCACGCGTTCAGCCTGGGCCACGTCCACGCCGAAGCGCTGCTGCAGCTCCTGCACGGTGTCGTCGCGGGCATCATGCGGGCGCTTGCGCCGAGCGGCTTCCACGCGGGACTCGAGGTCGAAGATCACGCCCTGGCGCAGCGCGCCGCGCGCGGGGCGCAGCGCCTCGATGTCGAAATGCGAGGCCAGGGTGTAGAGGATGCACAGCCCGCCGGCGATCACGGGCCGGCGGTCAGGTTTGATGCCTGGCAGGTCCAGCTTGTCCGGGCTGCCGGCGCGCAGGCACTGCTCGATGCACCAGCGCAGGCCTTCAGGGGTGATCGTGCCGTCGGTGATGCCGCTGGCCGCGAGCAGCTGCGACACCGCGCCCACCGTGCCCGAGGAGCCCAGCGCTTCGCTCCAGTGCGCGCGGGCAAAAGGCACCAGGGCCTCCTCCAGCTCGGCGCCTGCCGCCACCTGCGCAGCACGGAAGGCCTGTGGCGTGTAGCGGCCGTCGGCGAAGAAGCGCATCGACAGGCTGACGCTGCCCACGCCGAAGGACTCGGCGCGCAGCGGCGTACGCCCGTGGCCGAGGATCATCTCGGTAGAGCGCCCGCCAATGTCGATCACCAGGCGCGGCAGCGTGCTGGGCTGCAGCCGCGCGACGCCGGCGTAGATGAGCCGGGCTTCCTCACGGCCGGTGATCACCTCGATCGGGAAGCCCAGCACCGCCTGGCCGCGCGCCAGGAAGGCGTCGCGGTTGCGGGCCTCGCGCAGCGTCTGCGTGGCCACCGCACGCACCTGATGCGGCGTGAAGCCGGCCAGGCGCTGGGCGAAGCGCTGCAGGCAGGCCAGGCCGCGGGCCACCGCCTCCTCGGTCAGGCGGCCCTGGGCATCCAGGCCGCCGCCCAGGCGCACGGTCTCCTTCAGGTAGTCCAGCCGGCGGTACTGGCCGCCGTTGACCTGGGCGATTTCCAGGCGAAAGCTGTTGGAGCCGATGTCGATGGCGGCAAGCAGGTCGGTCATGCGCGGGCGAGCGGCAAGCGACGCGCCGCGGTGGCGGCCGTGCCGGCAGTGGTGTAGAGAACGGATGCGGTGGGATGCGGCTGAAGCCTCGGGGCATTCTCCGCGCAAACCATGACAAGCCCCGCGGCTGGCGCAGCGCGAGCGCAGCAAGCATCATGGCGCCCGACCGCCCCCCCTCGCCCTTCCCGTGCTGACACACCAGGACCCCCACCATGCTGGATGACCGCCCCGCTGCCCCGCTCGACAACAGCCGCCCGCCGAACACCGGCGACTGGTCTCGGCGCGATTTCGTGCAGGGGGCCGTGGGCGTGGGCTTTGCCGCAGCCGTGCTGCCGGTGGGCGCGCAGACCATCCTGACCGACACCCGCGGCCTGGTCGCCGGCCCGGTGAGCATCCGCGTGGGCGACTTCGACATGCCGGCCTACCAGGCCCGCCCCGCAGGCAACCGACCGGCGCCCATCGTGCTGGTCATCAGTGAGATCTTCGGCCTGCACGAGCACATCGCCGATGTGGTGCGGCGCTTCGCTCACCAGGGCTTTTTCGCCATCGCGCCAGACCTCTACGCTCGCCAGGGCGATCCGCGCAAGTACACCGACATCCCGGCGCTGATGCGCGAGCTGGTCAGCCAGGTGCCCGACGCCCAAGTGATGGCTGACCTGGACGCCACGCGCGACTGGGCGGCGCGCAACGGCGGCGATGCGGCCCGAGTGGGCGTGACCGGCTTCTGTTGGGGCGGCCGCCACACCTGGCTGTACGCCGCGCATGCGCCGGTGCAGGCCGGGGTAGCCTGGTACGGTCGGCTCGTGGGCGAGCCGACGGCCAACAGCCCGCGCCACCCGATCGACGTGGTGGCCCAGCTGCAGGCACCGGTACTGGGCCTCTACGGCGCGCAGGACGCCGGTATCCCGCTGGAGGCGGTTGATAAGATGCAGAAGGCCCTGGCAGCCGGATCCGCGGCGGCCAGGGCTTCCCAGTTTGTGGTCTACCCCGACGCGCCGCATGCCTTCTTCGCCGACTACCGCCCCAGCTACCGGGCCGAGGCGGCGGTCGACGCCTGGTCCCGCTGCCTGGCCTGGCTGCGACGGCACGGCGTGGCCTCGGCCTGAATCCGGTCTCCCGGAGCCGGGGCCCGGGGCCGCCGTGCAGGGGAACGCGGTCAGGGCGACGCGACCCTGGCCCCGTTGGGATCCGCCGCGCGGCGGCCACCGGCGCCTGTGCCCCACCGCCACCGCGCCCTGCATCCACCCGACCGCATCTTCCGCCCGGCCCGCCGCTGCCGCGGGCCGGCCTGGCATGTTTCCTGAATCCGCTGCGGCAGCCTCATGACTCTCCTGTACATCGTCCTGGTGACCCTGGCCGGCAGCCTGCTGTCGGTGGTCATCGCCGCCGGCCTGTCCAACGCGCTGTTGAGCGTCATCGTCCGCCACCTGGTCAGCCTATCCACCGGCGTGCTGCTGGGCACGGCGCTGATCCACGTGCTGCCCGAGGCCTTCGAGAGCCATGCCGACGCGCATTCACTCTTCATCGCGCTGCTGGCCGGGCTGATGTTCTTCTTCCTGCTGGAGAAGGCAGAGCTCTATCGCCACGGCCATCACCACGAGGACGACCACCATCACCACCACCATGGCTTCGATGCGCAGCAGGCGGGCCGAGGCGGCTGGAGCGTGCTGGTGGGCGACAGCATCCACAACTTCTGCGACGGGGTGCTCATCGCCGCAGCCTTCCTCACGGACTTCCAGCTTGGCTTGGTCACCTCTGCAGCCATCATCGCCCACGAGATCCCGCAGGAGGTGGGCGACTACATCGTGCTGCTCAATGCCGGGCTGTCGCGCCGCCGGGCGCTGGCCTACAACGCCGTGTCCGGCCTGGCCGCGGTGCTGGGCGGCGTGCTGGGCTATCTGCTCATCAAGCCATGGGAGGCCGCCCTGCCCTACATGATGGTGGTGGCCGCCAGCAGCTTCATCTACGTCGCCGTGGCCGACCTGATCCCGCAGTTGCAGCAGCGCCTGACCGTCAAGGAGACGCTGCAGCAGATCGGCTGGCTGGCCGCCGGGCTGGCGCTGACCGGCTCGCTCGCCCACGCGATGCATTGAGACGCGGCGGCGAGGCTCGCGCCATGCGGGCCATGCGGGCCAGCTCGACCGTCCGGCGGTGAGCCGGTCCGCGGCCCAAGCCTCGCTCCGGTCCGCTCAGGACCGCCGAGGTCGGCTCAAGGGCCGGTCGCCACCGGCCGCGCCGGGTCAGCGCACCACTCGCTCCACGATCCGGGATAGAGCAGCCCGCCGGGCAGGCCGGCCGCTTCCAGCGCCAGCAGGTTGTGGCAGGCGGTCACGCCCGAGCCGCATTGACTGACCACCACGCGCGGCTGGTCGGGCGTCAGCCCCAGCGCGGCGAAGGCCTGGCGCAGCTGCGGCGGGCTCAGGAAGAGGCCATCGGGCGCCAGGTTCTCGGTATAGGGGCGGTTGAGCGCGCCGGGGATGTGGCCCGCCACCGGGTCGATCGGCTCCACCTCGCCGCGATAGCGCGCAGCGCCGCGGGCATCGATCAGCAGCACCTCGTGCAGCCGCGCGTGCAGCGTGTCGGCATCAATGGCGGCGACCAGCGGCGCACGCTCGGGATAGGGCGCATCGGCTGCCGCAGGCGGCACCCAGGTGCCGGTCACCAGCTCGCCGCCGGCGGCCGTCCAGGCCTTCAGCCCGCCGTCGAGCACGCGCACGTCGGCATGGCCCAGCCAGCGCAGCATCCACCACAGCCGGGCGGCGAAGGCACCGTCACCGCGGTCCAGCACCACGACGGAGCGGCCCGGCCGCACCCCAAGCGCGGCAGCGGTGCGCGCAAACGCCGCACGGTCCGGCAGCGGATGCCGCCCGTTGCGCCCAGTGCGCGGGCCGCAAAGGTCTGCCTCCAGATTCACGTGACGCGAGCCCGGGATGTGGGCCTGCTCCCAGGCTCGCCGCCCGGCGGAGGGATCGGCCAGCTCAAAGCTGGCGTCCAGCAGCAGCGGCGGCGCGGCGCCGGCGAGCTCGGATTGCAGCTCGGCCACCGAAAGCAGCGGCGAATGCAGGCGGGTGGTGGGGCTCATGCGGGCTCCTTTGTGGGGTGGACAGATCCTGGGGTCGCCTTGGGCGCCGTCACCAGCGGCCGCAGCCGCGCTGCCACCATGCCCGAGCCGACGATCAGCACCATGCCTGCCACCGACACCAGCGTGAGCCGGTCGCCGAAGAGCAGCAGCCCGAAGACACAGGCATGCACGATGCCAAGGTACTGCAGGTTGGCATTGACCAGCATGCTGCCGCGCGCGTAGGCCCGTGTCATCAGCAGCTGGGCCAGCGTGGCGAACACGCCAGCACCCACCAGCGCCAGCCAGCCGCTCCAGGGCGCGCCCGCCGACAGGCCGCCAAAGGGCCGAAGCAGCTGCGTCGCCAGCCAGATGCCGATGCCGCCCAGCGCCGTCATCAGCGAGAAGTAGAAGACCACCCGCACCTCGGGCTCACCGGCCCGGCCCAGCGCGGTGACCTGGATGTAGGCCGTGGCGGCCAGCATGCCGGACACCAGCCCGACCAGCCCCGCGAGCAGTTGCCCCTCGCCCAGCGTGGGCCGCAGCACCAGCGCCACGCCGGCAAAGCCGACCAGCACCGTCCACACCAGCCGCGCGTCCACGCGCCGGCCGCCGGGCAGCAGGGCGCCGATGATGAGGAACACCGCCATCCACACCGACGACATGTAGTTCAGCGTCACCGCAGTGGCCAGTGGCAGCGCGCTGATGGCATAGAACCATAGGCTGAGCGCCGCCACGCCCGACACGCCGCGGCGCACATGGAGCATGGGCACCGCCGTGCGCAGGCTCACGCGCTGCGCATGGGCGATCAGGCCGATCACCACCGCGCCGACGACGCCGCGGCTGGCCACGACGGCTGCCGTGCCGAAGTGGCTGGAGGCGAACTTCACGCACACGCCCATCAGGGCGAAGAGCAGCGTGGCGATCACCATCAGCCACGTTGCGGAGAGCCGGCTCAAGCGGGGTGCCTCCCGATCCGCGCAAAGGCACGGGCCGCCCGCAGGCGGCCCGCACGATGGCTCAGGCGCAAAGTCACGCCGGGTCGCGGAAGTCCATCACCCGGCGGTACCACTCGTGGAAGTGCTGCATGCCGTCTTCCATCGGGCTCTGGTACGGGCCGACCTCGTTGTCGCCACGCTCCATCAGCGCGCGGCGGCCGGCGTCCATGCGCTCGGCGATCTCGTCGTCCTCGATGCAGGTCTCCATGTAGGCGGCCTGCTCGGCCTCGATGAACTCGCGCTCGAAGGCGGCGATCTCCTCGGGGTAGTAGAACTCGACCATGTTGAGCGTCTTCTGCGGCCCCTGGGGGATGAGCGTGGAGACGACCAGCACGTGCGGGTACCACTCGACCATCACGTTGGGGTAGTAGGTCAGCCAGATCGCGCCGCGCTCGGGCTTCTGCCCTTCGCGGTACTTCAGCAGCACCTCACGCCAACGCTCGTAGACAGCCGAGCCGGGCTTGTCGAAGGTCTTGGCCACGCCCACCGTCTGCACCGAGTACTCCTGGCCGAACTCCCAGGCCAGGTCGTCGCAGGTGACGAAGTTGCCCAGGCCGGGGTGGAAGGGCCCGACGTGGTAGTCCTCAAGGTAGACCTCGATGAAGGTCTTCCAGTTGTAGTTGCACTCGTGCAGTTCCACCTTGTCGAGCACGTAGCCGGAGAAGTCCAGCTCCGCACGCGGGCCCAGGCGGGCGAGGTCGGCAGCCACATCGCGCCCATTGCCCTCGAAGAGCAACCCGTTCCAGTTCTGGATCGGGTAGTTCTTGAGGTTCAGGCAGGGGTCGTGGTCGAAGTGCGGCGCACCGATCAGCTCGCCCTTGAGGTCGTACGTCCAGCGGTGCAGCGGGCAGACGATGTTGCTGCGGGTGTGGCCGCGGCCGCGCAGCATCACCGCCTGGCGGTGGCGGCAGACGTTGGAGATCAGCTCGATGCCCTGCGGCGTGCGCACCAGGACACGGCCTTCGCCTTCCTGCGGCAGCGCGTAGTAGTCCCCCACCTCGGGCACGGCCAGCTCATGCCCGAGGTAGCGAGGACCGGACTGAAAGATGCGGGCCACCTCCTGCTGGTAGAGCGTCTCGTCGAAGTACGACGTGACGGGCAGCTGCGTGCGGGCACGCTCCAGGACTTTCAGTGCGGTGCTCAGGTCGGACATGATCCCCGGGGTCTCCAAGAAGGCGAGTCAAACCACCACCCTTGATGAACACCGGCCAGGCGCTGCCTTGGGGCAAGACAGACGGCCAGCGGGCGAGACGGGTCCGGAGCGGACCGAGTGAGCAGGCATGCTGCGGCCACTGCGGCCCGTGGGCCGCCTCGCGCGCGCGGGTTCCTTGGCGGACGCCGCATATCCATGTGCACGGGCGGCCGCCGGGGTGGGACTTGGGTTGCCGCAGCGCGCCGAATTGCGCGAGCGGGCGCCAATTTTAGCGGGCAGGGCCTGGGGTTACCGCGCAGAAGGGATGCTTTGCAGGACACCGCGGGCGGCCCCACGCCCGGCGGCGCGAGGGGTCCTGACTAAAATGGAAAGCTTTTTCGTCGCCCGCTCCGCCTACCGCCGGGGCCGCACCATGGCCAAGACCCCCGCCCCTGCCAATGCCCTGAACGACGAGCTGCGCTTCGAGGATGCGCTGCAGGAGCTGGAGCGCCTGGTCGAGCAAATGGAAGCCGGCCAGCTGCCACTGGACCAGCTGCTGCAGCGCTATCAACGCGGCACCGAGCTGCTGGCCCTGTGCCGCCAGCGGCTTGAGGCTGTCGAGGCCCAGGTCAAGGTACTCGAAGACGGCCAGCTCAAGCCGTGGACGGGCGCATGAATACCCCTGTGATGGCCGACGCCTTCGACACCTGGTCCGCCCGTGCGTTGGACGCAGTGGAGTCCGCCCTGCGCGCCTGGGTGCCCACCGACGCCCCGGCCGGCTTGGGCGAGGTGATGCGCTACGGTGTGCTCGACGGCGGCAAGCGCCTGCGCGCCCTGCTGACCCTCGCAGCGGCCGAGGCGGTGGCCGGCGCAGAGCCCTTCGCGGCCGAACCGGCCTTGCGCGCGGCCTGCGCGGTCGAGCTGATCCACGCCTACTCGCTAGTGCACGACGACATGCCCTGCATGGACAACGACGTGCTGCGCCGCGGCAAGCCAACGGTGCACGTGCAGTACGGCGAGGGCCGCGCCATGCTGGCCGGCGACGCCATGCAGGCCCTGGCCTTCGAGCTGCTCACGCCCGAGGGCGAGCGGCTGCAGAGCGCCGTTCCCCCCGCCTTGCAGGCCCGGTTGTGCGCCCTGCTGGCCCGTGCCGCCGGCCACGCCGGCATGGCGGGTGGCCAGGCCGTGGACCTGGCCAGCGTCGGCCGGCAGCTCGACCTGCCCACCCTGCGCGACATGCACCGCCGCAAGACCGGCGCCCTCCTGCAGGCCAGCGTGCTGATGGGCGCGGCCTGCGCGCCGTGCACGCCGGCCAGCTGGCAGGCGCTCTCCGACTACGGCGCGGCGATCGGCCTGGCTTTCCAGATCGTCGATGACATCCTGGACGTCACCCAGGGCTCCGAAGCGCTGGGCAAGACCGCGGGCAAGGACGAGTCCGACGGCAAGCCCACCTACGTGTCCCTGCTCGGCCTGGAGACCGCCCGCGCCGAGGCCGACCGCCTGCATGAGCAGGCGTGCGCCGCGCTGGACCGCGCCGATCTGGCCCGCCGCGATACCCTGGCCCAGCTCGCCGGGCGTGTCGTCTGCCGCACCCACTGAGGCGCGTCATCTGCGCCGCTGCGACGAGAAGTCCCTCCATGAACCACCCCCTGCTGAACACGATCCAGACGCCCGCGGACCTGCGCCGGCTGTCGCGCCCCGAGCTCAAGCAGCTGGCCCATGAGCTGCGGGACTTCGTGCTGCACAGCGTGTCGCGCACCGGCGGCCACCTGTCGTCGAACCTGGGCACGGTGGAGCTGACCATCGCGCTGCACTACGTCTTCGACACGCCGCACGACCGGCTGGTGTGGGACGTGGGCCACCAGACGTACCCGCACAAGATCCTCACCGGCCGCCGCGACGGCATGGCCACGCTGCGCCAGTTCGGCGGCATCAGCGGCTTCCCGCGCCGCGACGAGAGCGAGTACGACACCTTCGGCACCGCGCACTCGTCCACCTCCATCTCGGCCGCACTGGGCATGGCGCTGGCTGCTCAGCTCAAGGGCGAGAACCGCAAAGCCGTGGCCATCATCGGCGACGGCGCGATGACCGCCGGCATGGCGTTCGAGGCGCTCAACAACGCCGGCGTGCCGCACAACGGCCGCCCGGCCGACATGCTGGTCGTGCTCAACGACAACGACATGTCGATCTCGCCGCCGGTGGGCGCGCTCAACCGCCACCTGGCACGCCTGATGAGCGGGCGCTTCTACGCCGCCGCCCGCGAGGGCGCCAAGAGCGTGCTGAAGAACGCCCCGCCGCTGTTCGAGCTGGCCAAGCGGCTGGAAGAGCATGCCAAGGGCCTGGTCGTGCCCGGCACCATCTTCGAGGAGTTCGGCTTCAACTATGTCGGCCCGATCGACGGGCACGACCTGGACTCGCTCATCCCCACGCTCGAGAACCTGCGTGAGGCGCTGGAGCAGCACCGCGGCCCGCAGTTCCTGCATGTCGTCACCAAGAAGGGCTATGGCTACAAGCTGGCCGAGGCCGACCCCATCGCTTATCACGGCCCGGGCAAGTTCAACCCGGCCGAGGGGCTGAAGAAGTCCACCGGCGGCGGCCAGCCGACCTACACCCAGGTCTTCGGCCAGTGGCTGTGCGACATGGCCGAGCGCGACGCGCGGCTGGTCGGCATCACGCCCGCCATGCGCGAGGGCTCCGGCATGGTGGAGTTCGAGCAGCGCTTTCCCGGCCGCTACCACGACGTCGGCATCGCCGAGCAGCATGCCGTCACCTTCGCGGCCGGTCTGGCCTGCGAGGGGCTCAAGCCGGTGGTCGCCATCTACTCGACCTTCCTGCAGCGAGCTTACGACCAGCTCATCCATGACGTCGCCATCCAGAACCTGCCGGTGCTCTTCGCGCTCGACCGGGCGGGCATCGTCGGCGCCGACGGTGCCACGCACATGGGCGCCTTCGACATCGCCTTCGTGCGCTGCATCCCCAACCTCAGCCTGTTGACCCCGGCGGATGAGAACGAGTGCCGCCAGGCGCTCTTCACCGCCTACCAGCAGGATCACCCCACCGCGGTGCGCTATCCGCGCGGCACCGGCGCCGGCGTGGCCGTGCAGCAGGACATGACCGCCTGGCCCTGGGGCCGCGCCGAGCGCCGGCGCCAGGGCGGCAGCGGCATCGCCATCCTCGCCTTCGGCCCCCTGCTCTACCCCGCGCTGCAGGCCGCCGAACAGCTGGACGCAACCGTCGTCAACATGCGCTTCGTCAAGCCGCTGGACGTGGCCATGGTCGAAGAGCTGGCCGCGAGCCACACGGCGCTCGTCACCGTCGAAGAAGGCTGCGTGATGGGCGGCGCCGGCAGCGCGGTGGCCGAGGCCCTGCATGCCGCCGGCCGCACCGCCGACCTGCTGATGCTCGGCCTGCCCGACCAGTTCATCGAGCACGGCGACCCGGCCCGCCTGCAGGCCCTGCACGGCCTGGACGCCGCGGGCATCGAGCGCAGCATCCGCGCCCGCTTCGGCGCCCTGCTGGCCCGCCCGCGCACGGCGGCCAACGGCTGAGCGCACTGAACGGGACGCACCGTGCACTGCGTCACATACGCTGCGCTGGCCCGCCCCGCTGCGTATCGCCGCCATCAAAACCGCCTATGCCCTGCGCCCGCCCAGGAGAGTATCGTCATGCGATCCTCGGGTTTGCCCAGGGATGCGAGGGCCGCTAACCTGCCCGGCTGGCCCGCCGCGCCATCGAGATCCGCATGAACGACCACACCCTGCCGCCGCTGCTGCACCACATCCCCGACACCCAGAGCGAGCGCGACGAGCGCCGCCTGGCCATCCAGCGCGTCGGCGTGCGCGAGCTGCGCTACCCCATCCGCCTGGATTTGGGCGCTGGCCTGTCAGACGTGTCGACCGCCGCGACGTGGTCGCTCGACGTGGCCCTGCCTGCCGACCGCAAGGGCACGCACATGTCGCGCTTCATCGCCTGGCTCGACGGCCTGCAGCGCCCGCTGGGCGCCACCAGCCTGCGCGAGGAAATGGCGGCGATGCTGGACAAGCTGCACGCCACCGAGGGCCGCATCGAGGCGCGCTTTCCGTTCTTCATCCGCAAGCACGCCCCGGTGTCCGGCGTCAGCAGCCTGCTCGACTACCAGGGCGCCTGGATCGTCGAGACGCGCGACGGCATCACCCGCGTCTGGGCCGAGGTGCAGGTGCCGGTCAAGTCGCTGTGCCCCTGCTCCAAGGAGATCTCGGACTACGGCGCCCACAACCAGCGCTCGCTGGTCACCATTCGTGCCGAGCTGCTCGGCGACATCGGCTGGGCTGAATTGGTGCGCTTCGCCGAGGAATCGGCCTCCAGCGAGATCTGGGGCCTGCTCAAGCGTCCGGATGAAAAGTGGATCACCGAGCGCGCCTACGAAAACCCCAAGTTCGTCGAAGACCTGGTGCGCGACGTCGCCCTGCGCCTGAACAGCGAACCCCGCATCGGCCGCTACCGCGCCACGGTGGAGAACTTCGAGTCCATCCACAACCACTCGGCGTTCGCGGTGATCGAGCGGCAATGAGGCGGCCTCTTACCGCGCGTGGCGCAGGCCGTGCTGGCCTGCGGCGGCACGCCGCGATCGACATCGGGACTCGACGCATTCGGTGACAGGCCGGACGGGTCGGGCTCCATCAAGCGAGGCCGGAGCAGGCCCCGGCTGCCATCGTGACAAAGGCTCGTTGGCGGCCGCACTCGACGGTCGTTCGCCACGCTGACGCGCCCCCTGATTCGCGTGGTTTGCACGCGTACCGGCCGCATGACGCGGGGAAGTCCTGCCCCTGGCCCGCCCTTGACGGCGGGGCTTCACTCTTATCATGCGGCGATCGGGCGCCTGCCCAACGAGCCGCCTGATCGCCCCTTGCCGTACGTGCCGGTGTGCAGCGGCGCCCGTACCCCAAGCACGTCACCGGCATGACGCTCGCGCACTATCTCCAAGCCCTGCGGTTCCGCTGGAAAGCGGTGCTGATGATGACCCTGGCCACCGTCGCGGTGGCAGTCGGCTTGGCGTCTTATTTCCCAGATACCTACCGAGCCACCTCGTCGGTGCTCGTCGAGTCGCAGGTCGTCGACCCGGTCACCCAGGTCACCGACCTCCTGGCCGCGTCGCCGCGCGCGACACCGATGCGCACCTTGATGGTGATGTCCATTGCCCGCAGCGAACGCGTCGCACTCGAGGTGGTCAGGCGCCTGGGCCTGGCCGACATTCCGGATTTCCGCCGCGCCTGGCTGGAGAAGTATGACGGGCAGGGCAGCGCGGAGACGTTCGTCGTGCAGTGGCTGTGGAGCTACCTCGACGTGGAAGTGCCGAGAGGCACGTCGGTGGTACAGCTGTCCTTCTACTCGTCGGACCCGACCTTGGCGGCCGCCATTGCGAACACCTACGCGGCAGCCCTGCTCGATACGCTGAACCACATCCGCCAGAGCCGTGAACGGCGCATCCTCGAGAGCTACGTGGCACACCGGGACCGCAGTGCCACGGTCTATCGCAGTGCCCTGGCCGACCTCTTTTCCTATGAGCGGCGCAAGCAGATCACCGCGCTGGACGCGGCTTTCGGCACCGAGCAGGCTCGATTGTGGTTGCTGTCCCGGCAGCGGACGGCCTGGGGCGAACAGGCCGCGGCTGCCGAGCTGACAAGGCGCGCGTTAAGTGGGCAACCGGATGTGGCGCCGGACCGCCTCACGCTCAATGCAAGCCTAGAGGCCTTATCCGCACAGCTCGTAGAGACGCGGCGCCAGCTCGCAGAGACCTCGCAGGCACGTGGCGACACGCACCCCGCGGTGCAGGCCCTGAGGCAACGCATTGCGGCGCTGGAGTCGGCCATGGACTGGGAGAACCAGAAACTTGCAGCGGCCACAAAGTCCGAAGCGGCCCTTACGGCAAATGTGTTGGGCGAGGGGACGCGTGCCCTGGGCCCCGCTACCGAGCAGGCCCAGTCCGAGCGCGCGCAGCTGGCCGCATCGCTGGCCATGCGGCAGCGGGTGCTGCGCGCGGGCACCGACTATGAACAGGCCTACCAAGCAGCCGCGCTGCAGGCCCTCAACTCGGTGGTGAACCAAACCGAGACGGTGGCCCTCAGTAGCGCGACCGCGCCGGCACGCCGTGACGCACCGAATCTCCCGCTCGTCGCCCTTTTGGCTGCCGTGTTCGGCGCATGCGTAGCAGGCACCGCCGTCCTTGCCCATGAAGCCAGTCGGCCCCTGGCCCGCACCGCATGGGTGATCGAGCAGCGACTGGGACTTCCCGTTCTTGGCTCTGTCTGACCTCTTGCGCATACGCCACATGAGTACGCCTGCCCCTTCTGTCCCTGTCACCGTCTCCGTGGGCTGGCATCGGCTCATGCCGTTGATCCTGGGCCTTCTGGTGATGTATGGGCCCACGGTCGTCGACCTGTCGCAGACGATCTGGCAGAGCGAGGAACAAGGGCATGGCCCGCTCATCCTGGCGGCGTCGCTGTGGCTCTTCTACGAAGGCCGTGCGGCCTTAGCCCCGGACAGCAAAGGCAGCTCACATCCGCTTGCCTGGGCAGGGCTGATCTTGGGTGCGGCGCTCTATGCATTTGGCCGCACGCAGTCGATCATCATGCTCGAGCTCGGCTCAGTGATCCCGGTGGTTGGAGCCAGCCTGGCGCTGCTCTATGGCTGGCCGGCGGTCTACAAGCTCAAGTTCCCGCTCTTCTTCCTGATCTTCACGGTGCCCCTGCCCGGGCCGGTGATCGACGCGTTGACCGGCCCGCTCAAGGCACATGTGTCGAGCATCGCTGAGACCCTGCTCTATGCCCTGGGCTATCCCGTGGCACGGATCGGCGTGTCGCTCACGGTCGGTCAATACCAGCTGCTCGTCGCGGATGCCTGCTCCGGCCTGAACTCAATGCTCAGCCTGACGGCCATCGGCATCTTCTACCTGCACCTGATGAAGCGGCCGAGCGCGATCCATAACGTCTTGCTGCTGCTGGTCATCGCGCCCATCGCCTTCGCCGCGAACATCATCCGCGTGATCATCTTGTGCCTGGTGACATATCACTTCGGCGATGAAGCGGGGCAGGGCTTCGTGCACGGAGCCGCGGGGTTGATGCTCTTCGCAATCGCGCTCGTCCTTCTGTTCAGCGTGGACTTTGTGCTGTCCCTGGTCTTCCGGAGAAAACAAACGTCATGAGCACCGTCGCAAGAGCCGACAAGGCGTCCGGGGCCAAGCACTGGGTCATTTTGCTGATCTTGCTCGTCGCAGCTGCGGCCGGCACCTTGCTGAAGCCCACGGAGGTGCTCGCGGAGCGGCTGCCGGACCTTCGGCTGGAAAAGGTCATCCCAGAGAAATTCGCCGGCTGGCACGCCATGGCGGCTCCGCTGGCCGTGGTCAATCCGCAGCAGCAGGCCACCCTAGACGCGATTTACGCGGAGACGCTGAGCCGCGTCTACGTCAACGCCGATGGCAGCCGCGGAATGATGTTGTCCATCGCGTACGGCCGCGACCAGAGCGACAGCAAGGCCGTGCACTACCCAGAGGTCTGCTATCCGGCGCAGGGCTTTCAGATCTTGTCCCTGCGTCGCGACCAAGCCAGCATTGGCCGGCGCAGCATTCCAGTGAAGCGGCTGGTGGCCAGCAACGGTCCTCGCATCGAGTACATCACCTATTGGGTGATGGTCGGCGACCAGCCGACTGCAACCGGCTTGCAGCACAAGACCGCGCAGATCGGTTATGGAGTGCGAGGCGTCATCCCGGACGGCATGCTGGTTCGTGTGTCCTCCATCGGCGGCCAGGAGGAGGATGCCTACCGGGCCCACGATGCCTTCTTGACCCAACTCCTGGACGCCATCCCAGCGCCCGTCCGGCCCCGCGTGGCGGGGATCTGAGCACCAGCCGATGCGGGTGGACATCGCATGCTTCACCGGTCAGTCAGGCATCACGGACTACAGCGTCTCGCTGTGCCGGGCACTGGCCGCCAGGGCACAGGTGCGTCTGCTGACGGCCACCAGGCTGCCCGAACGCTTCCGAGCCATGGGATTCGACGTCGAAACCCCGTTTCGGCGCAGCCGGCACTATCCGATCGACTTCCCGCGCTTCATTGCTCGCACCGTACGCGATGCGCCCGATTGGCTGCTGTTGCAAAGCGAGCTCAAGTCACCGGTCGCCGAAGGGCTGGCCTGCCGCTATTTGCGGCGCCACGGCATACGCACGGCGCTGGCCATCCACGATGTGCTGCCTCACTACCCACGGCCCTGGAGCCGCGCCGAGTACGGGTGGTACTACCGGCAATTCGACGCCCTGGTCGTCCACTCGCAGTCCGCCCACGACGCGGTGCGTGCCATGGGCGTGCACCGACCGATGGCGGTCATCCCCCATGGCGTCTACGACCTCTTTCGCCTGCGGATGCCGTCGCAGGCCGAGGCGCGGCGACGCATCGGCCTGTCGCCGCAGGACCGGGTGGTCCTGTTCTTTGGGCATCTGGAGCCGCGAAAAGGGCTGGGGCCGTTTCTCGACGCGGCACAGGCACTCGCAGCGCACCGGGACATCAAGTTCGTCATTGCGGGCAGCAACGATCTCGGCTCACATGGACAGCAGTGGCAGGCCCGGCTGGATCGGGCACGAGCGCAGCCGAACGTGCTCGTACACGACCGGCGCATCCCATTTGAGGATGTGGAGAACTACTTCTGCGCTGCCGACGTGGTGGCCCTGCCCTATCTGGAAGGAACGACCAGCGGCGTGCTGAAGCTGGCCATCGCCTTTGGCAAGCCCGTGGTCGCCTCCAACGTGGGGGACCTGCCCCATGAGGTACCGGCGGGCGGCGGCGTACTGCTGCCGGTGGACCGGCTGGCGGCAGACCTCCCCGGCGCATTGACCCGGCTGCTGGAGGAGCCTGCAGACGCCGCAGCGGCGATGCAAGCCGCCAGCCGTCAAGGCGATTGGTCGGCGATCGCCGACCGTTATCTCGACCTGCTCCAAGCTCACTCATGATGCCCAAGCCCGGACGCCTGCTGAACGTCAACACCTACCACTACCGGCGCGGGGGATCGGACGTCGTCTACTTCGAGCATGCCGCCATGCTGGCCGAGCAAGGCTGGGACAACGCGTTCTTCGCCATGCATCACCCGAAGAACGAGCCCACGCCGTGGAGCCGTTACTTTGTCGAGGAGATGGAGTTCGGCCACGACTACTCGCTGCCGCGCAAAGTGTCGATGGCGACCAAGGTCGTCTACTCGTTCGAGGCCCAGCGCAAGCTACGGCAGCTTATCGGCGCCTTCCGGCCCGACGTAGCGCACCTGCATTGCATCTACCACCACCTGTCGCCTTCCATCCTGCATACGCTGCGCTCGGCCGGCGTGCCGACCGTGATGACCGCACACGATCTAAAGATCGCCTGTCCGGCCTACAAGATGCTCAACTCCACCGGGCTGTGCGAGCGCTGCAAGGATGGCTCCATCGCGAACGTCGTGCGCTTCCGGTGCATCAAGGACTCGCTGTCTGCCAGCCTCATCATTGCGGCCGAGTCCTATCTGCACCGCTGGCTGCAGACCTACCAGCGCTGCCTGGACCGCATCGTCGTGCCCAGCCGCTTCCTGTTGGAGAAGTTCGTGGAGTGGGGATGGGCGCGGGAGCGCTTCACCTACATCCCCAACTATGTGGACGCCAGCCGCTTCGAGCCGGACTACGGCCCGGGCGACCATGCGTTGTACTTCGGCCGCCTGATGCCGGAAAAGGGCCTGGCCACGCTGATCCGGGCGGCTGCGGCCGCGTCCCTGCCGCTCAAGCTGGTCGGCACCGGCCCAATGGAGGCCGACGCGCGGCGGCTGGTAGAGGAAACCGGCGCGCGCGCCGAGTTCCTGGGCTATCAATCTGGCAGGGCACTGCACGACCTGGTCCGCCGTGCGCGGGTCGTGGTGCTTCCGTCGGAGATCTATGAGAACGCGCCCATGAGCGTGCTCGAGGGCTACGCCCTTGGCAAGCCGGTGATCGGCGCACGTATCGGCGGCATACCGGAACTGATCGTGGAAGGCCAGACCGGCTGGACCTTCGAGTCCGGCAACGTCGACGCGCTGGTCCAGGCGCTGAATATCGCGTTCCAGACACCAGACAGCGCGCTGCAGCAGATGGGCGAGCACGCCCGCGCGCACGTGGAGCGAAGCTTCAGCGCCACCCGCTATCTGCAATCCACCCTGGAGCTCTACGCGGGACTGCTGGGCAAACAACGCGCCTCTGCCGCGCTGGCCTCCGTGTAGGGACGAACCATGGCCTTGCTGAGCCTGCCGGTATGGCGTCGCGCGGATCGACCGGCGCCGTCCACTGCTCTGGTGCACCGCCCGGCACGTGATTGGCTGCCCGTTTGGATCTGGGCGGCGGCCGCCACCTGCGCGGTGGGTGGCGCAGGGCTGATGGGGCTGATCGGCGTGCGTGCCGCGGTGCTGCTGTTCGGCCTGCTGGGCGGCGTCTGGCTTCTTGGCGTGTTGTTCCGTGGCACCCCGAGGCTTTACGACCGGATCGTGATCGGCGCGTTTGCGCTGTATCTGGCGCTGCCCAGCCTGCTCAAGGCCTTCGGGCTGGCGTTCTTCGGGCCGTTGCAGGGGCTCGTCTATGCGTTGGCATTCAAAGGCGTTCGCCCCATGTGGCGAGCCCGACGGGACATGCCGTACCTGCAAGCCGCGCTGATGTGCTTTGCCGCCTTCATGCTGCTGGGTCTGGCAACGTCATTCGTGGGCCGCTCGAGCTTCCTGGCCGCGGCATTCCAGTTCCTGTCCAACCTCAAGCCGGTTCTGTTGGTTGCGCTCGGCTTTGCCGTGGCCTGGACGGCGGCAGGAGAAAAGGCGTTCTGGTTCCTTGTCCGCTGGGCCTGGCTACCCATGCTGTTGCTGGTGGGCTTTGAATGGGCGGCCCCGGGCAGCTACCAGAAGGTCTTCCCCTACAGCGGCGGCCTGTCCCCCGACCCATCCGGGCTGCTGCCATCGCGGGCCAAGGGGCTCTTTGAGCACCCGTCCTTTCTTGCCAATGCGTCGGCCCAGCTGGCGCTGCTGTGCCTGGCTACCGCGGCCTGCCGCCCCGCCGGACGCCGGCTCGGGCCGACGCTGCTGGGTGTGGCCTACCTGGTGACCCTGGTGACCTCGGCCCAGCGGGGCGAGCAGTTCTCTCTGCTGATGTCCGGGCTGCTGGCCGCCATCGTGGTCATGCAGCGTGCCGTCAAGCGGCGCATCGTGCTGTCGGTCAGCGTGGTGCTGCTCGGCCTGGGCTTCTGGAGCGTCTTCTCGGCCGACATCGCCCGCGAGGCGACCACCTGGGGCATCGGCAGCAGCGGCCAAGTCGAGCACCCCCGCGCGCAGATCTTTCGTGGAGCGTTCGAGGTCGCGTCCCGCGAGTTTCCGCTGGGCTCCGGCCTGGGCACCTATGGCGGGGCAGGCGCGGAGAAGTTCGACCTGTCGCTCTATGACGAACTGGGCTTCAGGCAGTACTGGTGGTATCTGGTGGAGGACTACCTGATGGACACCTACTGGCCGAACTCGATCGCGGAGACCGGCTACATCGGCGCCCTGCTGCTGCTGAGCAGCTACCTGCTGCTGTCGGTGGCCGCCGCCGTCCGCGCGAGAGCCTGCCTTCAGCCCCAGGCCAAGGCTTACTGGGTCACGGCCTGCTGCGGCATGTGGTTCATGCTGGGCAACTCGTTCTCGTCGCCGACCTTTCAGGACCCGCGGCTCTTCCTGCTGGTGGCCGTCATGTTCGGCATCGCGTACCGGGCCGAGAGACGGCATGGCTGACCTGCGCAAGGCAGGCGTTGTCCTGCTGTGCGGCTTGCTGATGGCGGGCTGCGACAGGGCCGGGTCCGAGCCTGCTGCGTCCAGCACATCCCCCCCACCGGCCGGCTCAAACGCAGCCGTTCACGGACCGGCCGGCTGCTCGGCGTCGACGCGGGTGGTCACGGCCCGGGTGGATGTCCAACAGGTACTGGTGCCTTCCCGGTCTGCACAGATCTTCGGCTT
Organism: Pseudomonadota bacterium; assembly: GCA_049321005.1. Classification (GTDB taxonomy): domain Bacteria; phylum Pseudomonadota; class Gammaproteobacteria; order Burkholderiales; family Burkholderiaceae_C; genus Aquabacterium. The sequence continues at coordinate 57,770 of JBMOQL010000008.1, read as the reverse complement.
CAACGTACCGTGGCAGGAGTTCCAGGATCCGTACATCCGCAAGGGAGAGGTCCGCGCCGAGGTGCTGGAAGCCCTGCGGCCCTTTGCCGGCGCGCTCTACCGCTATCCCGGAGGCTCGCCGGCCAACTGGTTCGAGTGGCGCAAAGCGGTTGGGCCTCTGGGCTCTCGCAGACCGCAGCACTACAACTTCGGCCAGCATGCGGTGGCGAGCTTCGGCTACCCCGAGTTCCTCCGTTTTGCCCGGCAGGTGGACGGCACGGCACTGCTGACCCTCAACATCGCGGGCGAGCACCAACGACCGCGCGACGACGCATGGGCGCAGGACAACGTGCTGGGGCTGATGCGCTGGATGGCCTCGCCCGATGGCGCGGGATGCGTTGGCGGTGACGGCTGCCCGGTGCGCTACTGGGAGCTGGGCAACGAGGTCGATATCGAGCCCTACCACTGGACAGCCGCACGGTATGCCGCACGAGCGGCGGCCATCGTGCCCGCAGCGGCGCGGGAGTTTCCGCAGGCGGTGTGGGTGGCTCACGGCAAGAGCGCCCCTTGGGACGGTGAGCCGGCCGCCCGCCGCTTCAACGACGAGCTTGCGCGTCTGCTGCCCCAGCAGATCCGGCTGAGTGCCAACCATCCCTACTACGACGGCATCGACATCCCGACGGCCAAGCGCTACATCGACGAGATCAACGAAAGCTGGAGCCGGCGGCGCCCCGGCGCGGCCGCGCTGGTCACCGAGCACGCGCGCTGGCCCGGCATGCCGCTGATCGGCAAGTGGGAAGACAACTGGGCGGAGGCCGACAACATCAGCGGCGCGATCAGCACGGCGGACTTCCAGCTGGCGGTCATGGCCGACCCGAAGGTGCTGGCCACCAACCTGCACACCATTTCCGCCGTAGGGCCCTGGAAGCTGTTCCGCTGGGACCGGCGCCGCGACCGCATCTTTGCCAGCCCGCTCTACTGGGCGCTGCGCGTGCTGCGTGACGACCTGCGCCGCGATGTCGTGGCCGTGCAGCCGGCCCTGGTACCCGGCCGCGCCTATGGCGGTGGCTACGACATGCGTCTGCTGGCCATGAGTGATGGCGGGGCCAACGGCACGCTGCTGGGCGTCAACCGCAGCAGCCGTCCGGTGCGTCTGGACATCGACTGGCAGGGATTCCGCCCCGGGGAGCCGGGCAGCATGCGCTGGGTCAGCGGGCAGCTGTCGGACGACAACACCGTGGGCCAGGAGCAGCGGGTGATGATGCAGCGGTGGGACGGGCGCCTGCCGGCCGGCCGCCAGCGATCCGCCTGGTGCATCCCGGCCCATTCGGTGTTTGCCGTCCATGAGCTCTGACCTTGCCCACCGGCCGGCCGGTGACACGCCAGCAGCAGGCGCAATGAAGCGCACATCCAACGAGCACTACACCGAGCAGCGACTGAAGCGCTCGCTTGCGCACTTCCTGTTGGGCAAGGTGGCCGGACTCACCATCGGCGCTGCCTGGGTGCTGCTGCTCGTACGCGCGCTGGAGCCGGCGGACTACGGGCGCTATGTGGCCTTCACCGGTATTGGCGAGGTGCTACAGCTCGCTCTGGCCTTCGGGCTGATGCTGATCAGCGAGCGCTATCTGCCCGAGCTGCGCATTCAGGGCGATGAACACCGTCTGACCTGGGCTGTCTGGCACTGGCTGAAATGGCGCCTGGCACTGCTTGCCGGCGGCTGCGCCGTGGTCGCCGTATCCGGTCAGGCGCTGCTCGCATGGGCCGGACTGGCCGGGCTGCAGACCGCCCTGCTGTTCTTCCTGATCAGCACCGTGGCAGAAGGCACGGCGCGGCATGCCGAGAGCATGTTCGACTCGCTGTTGATGCAGTCCTACAGCCAGGTGTCGATCTTGTTTCGCTACGGCTTGCGGGTGGTGGCCTTGGCCGTGCTGCACGCCGGGGGGCAGCCGTTGTCACTGGATCACTGGATGGCCGTGGAGGCCGCGTGCTTTTGCGCCAGCCTGCTGCTGACCGGCTTCCTGCTCTGGCGCGGACTGCCCGCGCTGCGCGAGGGCCGTGCGAGCGCAGCCGGGCCATCGCTGCCCTGGGCGCGGCATCTGCGGTATGCGGCACCGGTCTACGTGGCGGAGCTGATCGCGCTTGCCGCCAGCATCGAAACCGTCAAGGTGCTGGTCAACCGGCTGGATGGGGCCGATGCCGCGGCGCTATACGGCTTCTGCGCCACGCTGGCTCTGATGCTGCAGCGCTACCTGCCCAATTTCCTGCTGATCGGCATGATCCGGCCGATGTTCGTGGCCGCCTTGCACGGACCGCAGGCTGAGCGCGACTTGAACCGCCTGTTCGGCGTGCTGACCCAGCTCAACCTGTTCATCATGGCGCCGGCCGTCGTCGCGGCGTGGTGGTTCGGCGATCGCATCGTGCTCGCGCTGTCGGGTGGCCAGTTGGCGCACGGCGGCAGCATGCTCGCAGCCATGCTGCTGCTGGTGCTCACCCAGGCCCTGCGCGCCGTGATCAACCTGCTGATCATGGTGTTCGAGGAGGGGCGCCGCCGGCTTTGGGCGGCCGTGGCTGGGGCCTCCGTCTTTGCCCTGGTACCGGCCCTGCTCCCACAAACCGACTCCTTGTCGCTGGTGCTGGGCCTGGTTGCGGCTGATGTCGTGGCCGGACTGTTCATGCTGCACGCCGGCGTCAGGCGCCACCTGTCGCTTCACTGGAGCCTGGCACCGGTGCTCAAGATCACGGCAGGCTGCATGGGCGCCACGCTCGCGGCCCTGGCCGCCGACATGCTGCTGCGAGCCCATGCATGGGCATGGGCAGCCGCCCTGGGCGCAGGCGGCCTGGCCTACCTCATCCTGCTGGCGATGCTGCGACCCTTCGGCACCGACGAACGGCGCCTCATCAATAGCCTGCTGCCCCGGCCGGTCTTCATCTGGTGAAACCGCTGCCCGCCGCTGTCATGCAGACAGCGGCGTCGGGCACCGCTCTCACACCCGCTGCGCCACCCACCCCCGCACGCTGTCCAGCGCCTGGGGCAGCCGGCTGGCGTCGGTACCGCCGGCCATGGCCATGTCCGGCTTGCCGCCGCCCTTGCCGCCGACTTGCTGGGCGACGAAGTTGACGAGTTCACCGGCCTTGACCTTGGCGGTGGCATCTGGCGTGACACCCGCGGCCAGCTGGACCTTGTTGCCGTCGACGGCGGCCAGGACGATCGCAGCGGTCTTGAGCTTGTCCTTGAGCTTGTCCATGGTCTCGCGCAGCGCCTTGGCGTCGGCGCCGTCCAGCGTGGCGGCCAGCACCTTGATGCCGTTCACGTCCACCGCGCGGGCAAGCAGCTCGTCGCCCTGGGCGGAGGCGAGCCTGCCCTTGATGGCCGCGAGCTCGCGCTCCAGGCTGCGCACCTGGTCCATCACCTGGTGCACGCGCGCGCCCAGCTCGGCGGGGCCGGCCTTGAGCAGGGCGGCCAGGCCGGTGACGGTGGACTCCAGCCCCTGCAGGTAGGCCAGCGCGTTGCTGCCGGTGACGGCCTCGATGCGGCGCACGCCGGCGGCCACGCCGCCTTCGCTGACGATCTTGAACAGGCCGATGTCGCCGGTGCGGCGCACATGGGTGCCGCCGCAGAGCTCGCGGCTGGAGCCGATGTCGAGCACGCGCACCACGTCGCCGTACTTCTCGCCGAAGAGCATCATGGCGCCGAGCTTCTGCGCCTCTTCGATCGGCAGGCTGCGCGCCTGGGTGTCGTGGTTGGCCAGGATCTCGGCGTTCACCAGCGCCTCGATCTGGCGGATCTCATCGGCCGTGACCGGGGCGTTGTGGGCGAAGTCGAAGCGGGTGCGCTCGGGCGTGACCAGCGAACCCTTCTGCTGCACATGCGCGCCCAGCACCTCGCGCAGGGCCTTGTGCAGCAGGTGGGTGGCGCTGTGGTTGCGCATGGTCTGCGCGCGGCGCTCGGCGTCCACCTTGGCGACGATGGTGTCCCCGAGCTTGATCTCGCCCTCGACGATGCGGCCGTGGTGGCCGTAGACATCGGCCTGGATCTTCTGCGTGTCCTCGACGAGGAAGCGGCTGGTGGCATTGCGCAGCTCGCCGCTGTCACCGACCTGGCCGCCGGACTCGGCATAGAACGGGGTGTGGTCGAGCACGATCACGGCGTCGTCGCCGGCGCGGGCGGAAGGCACGCTGGCGCCATCGACGTAGATGGCGGTGACGGCGGCCGTCTCATGCGCGAGCTTGTCGTAGCCGTGGAAGGTGGTGGGCAGGCCGGAATACTCCAGGCCCTGGGCCATCTTGAACTTGCCGGCGGCGCGCGCCTGCTCGCGCTGGCGGGCCATCGCGGCATCGAAGCCGGCGCTGTCCACGCTCACACCGCGCTCGCGGCACACATCGGCCGTCAGGTCCAGCGGGAAGCCGTAGGTGTCGTGCAGCTTGAAGGCCGTCTCGCCGTCGAGGGTGGTGGCCCCCGTCTTCTCCAGGCCGGCCAGCGCGCTCTCCAGGATCTCCATGCCATTGGCGATGGTCTGGAAGAAGCGCTCCTCCTCGGCCTTGAGCACCTCGGTGATGCGGGCCTGGTTCTGGCGCAGCTCGGGATAGGCCTCGCCCATCTCGGCCACCACGGCCTGGACCAGCTTGTGGAAGAACGGGGTGCGCGCACCCAGCTTGTAGCCGTGGCGGATGGCGCGGCGGGTGATGCGGCGCAGCACATAGCCGCGGCCCTCGTTGCTGGGGATGACGCCGTCGGCCACGGTGAAGGCGCAGGCGCGGATGTGGTCGGCGATGACCTTGAGGCTGGGCGAGTCCTGCGGCGCCTGGCCGCCCGAGCCCTCGACGGCCTGCTTCGCGGCTGCCAGCAGGTTCACGAACAGGTCGATTTCGTAGTTGGCATGCACGCCCTGCAGCACGGCGGCGATGCGCTCCAGGCCCATGCCGGTGTCCACGCTGGGCTTGGGCAGCGGGTGCATGACGCCGGCTTCGTCGCGGTTGAACTGCATGAAGACGTTGTTCCAGATCTCGATGTAGCGGTCGCCGTCTTCATCGGGGCTGCCCGGGGGGCCGCCGGCCACGTCCGGGCCGTGGTCGTAGAAGATCTCGGTGCACGGGCCGCAGGGGCCGGTGTCGCCCATCATCCAGAAGTTGTCCGACGCGTAGCGCGCGCCCTTGTTGTCGCCGATGCGCACGATGCGCTCGGCCGGCACGCCGACCGTCTTGTTCCAGATGTCATAGGCCTCGTCGTCCTCGGCATAGACGGTCACCCAGAGCCTGTCCGGCGGCAGCTTGAAGACCTGGGTCAGCAGCTCCCAGGCGTACTGGATGGCGTCCTTCTTGAAGTAGTCGCCGAAGCTGAAGTTGCCCAGCATCTCGAAGAAGGTGTGGTGCCGCGCGGTGTAGCCGACGTTCTCCAGGTCGTTGTGCTTGCCGCCGGCGCGGATGCACTTCTGCGCGGTGGTGGCGCGCGTGTAGGGCCGCTTGTCGAAGCCGAGGAAGACGTCCTTGAACTGGTTCATCCCCGCGTTGGTGAACAGCAGCGTGGGGTCGTCGCCGGGCACCACGGGGCTGGAGGGCACGATCGTGTGGCCCTTGGACGCGAAGAAGCTCAGGAAGGCGGAGCGGATGTCGGCGACTTTCATGGGGCGGCGGGTTGGGTGCGAGGCGCGGGACAGGCCCGGTCTGGCAGGAGGCAGGACGCGGCGGCGTGCAGGAGGGGCGACGATGCCGGCGGATGATGGCAGCAGGCTGCTGCGGGGCAGGAAGACCGGCCGAGAGGCCCGGCGGCACCCGTCCAAACGGGGCCGGCGATTATAAATTTCGCGTCCAGATAGAGCCCCGAAACGGAACGCGGCGCCCGGCCTGCGGGATGCTCAGTACCGCGTCTCGGCCGGCTCCAGCAACCCATCGATCAGGCGCAGCAGCTCGCCCACGTTGACCGGCTTGGCCAGATAGTCGAGCGCACCGGCGCGGCGGGCGGCGTCCATCAGGCCCGCGCTGACGTCGGCTGATACGACGACGACCGGCAGGTCGGCCGTGTGCGGGTCGGCCTTCAGACGGGCCAGCACGCCCAGGCCGTCGCCATCCGGCAGGTGCATGTCCAGCAGCAGCAGGTTGGGCAGGTCGCCCGGGGGGCATGCGGCCAGCAGGGCCAGGCCCTCCTCGGCCGTGGCACGCACGTCCAGCCGCACCTGTGGACGCTGGGCAAAGATGCCGCGCATCACTTCGGCATTGACGGCGTTGTCCTCGATGTAGAGCACGCGGCGCGGGCGGTACATCGGCGGCTCGGCGGCGGCAGCGTCCTGCAGCGTGGGGCTGAAGGTCTCGGCCTCGGGCGCCACGGGCAGGGTAAGGGTGAAGACCGAGCCCTGGCCCTCGATGCTGCGCGCCTGGAGCGTGCCGCCCATCAGCTCGGCCAGGCGACGGCTGATGACCAGACCGATGCCCGTGCCCTCCACCGCACTGCGCTCGCGGCCCAGGCGATTGAAGGGCTGGAACAGGTCGGCCAATTGGGCCGGGCTCATGCCCAGGCCGTCGTCGGCGACATCGATGGCCAGGCTGTCCTCACCCGCCGCGCGCAGCCGCACGCGCACGCCGCCGCCGTCGCGGTTGTATTTGATGGCGTTGGACAGCAGGTTGATGAGGATCTGCTTGAGCCGGGTCGGGTCGGCCAGCACGCGCGGGCCGCGCTCGCCGGCGGGCGGGCATTCCAGGTGGATGCTGCGGCGGCGGGCCTCGGGCTCCACCAGCACCCGCGCGGCCTCGACGGCCTCATGTGCATCGAGCGGCTGGGGCAGCAGGCGCAGCGTGCCGGAGTCGATGCGCGAGAGGTCCAGCACGTCGTTGATCATCTCCAGCAGGTGCCAGCCCGCGCGCTGGATCTGCTCGACCCAGCCGCGCTGGCGGTTGGGCAGCTGCGCCTCGGTGTCCAGCTCCATCAGCTGGGCAAAGCCGAGCATGGCGTTGAGCGGCGTGCGCAGCTCGTGGCTCATGCGCGAGAGGAACTCGTTCTTGGCGCGATTGGCAGCCTCGGCCGTCTCGCGAGCGCGCTGGGCTTCCTCCAGCTGCACGCGCTCGGTCACATCCTCGATCACGCCCACCAGGCCCTGCGGGCTGGCCGTGCCCGGTCCGCCCTCATGCAGCAGGCTCAGGCGCAGGCGCACGGTGCGCTCCGCACCAGACCCGGTGGGATAGCGCAGCTCCAACGCGGTGGGGCCGGGCTGGTCCAGCAGCACGCGCTGGAAGAGCGCCTGCTGCGCGGCCCGGTCCTGCGGGCGGGCCAGGGTGTCGAGCGGGCGGCCGACCAGATCCGGCTCCGGCACGCCGATCAGCTCGCACAGGCCGGGGTTGGCCTGCTGGATCAGGCCGGTGAGGTCGGTGTAGACCACACCGATGGGCACGTTATCGAAGATGCCGCGCAGGCGCTGTTCGCTGGCGCGCAGGGCGCGCTCGGTGTGCAGCCGCTCGGCGATCTGCACCTCCAGCTGCCGGGTGCGCTCCAGCACGGCTTCCTCGGTGCGGCGAGTGCGGCCGGTCATGACCAGCAGCAGCGCGCCCAGCGCGGCGGCGAACATCACGCCAGTGACGGCGAAGAGCCAGGTGTTGGCCACGCCGGCGATCACCGGCACCGGGTCGTAGGCCCACACGCGCAGCTCCCAGCGACGCTCCGCGAAAGTCAGCGGGATGACGGTCATGCCCAGCGGGCCACCGTCGTGCACCTCGCAATAGGGCTCGCCAGCCAGGCGCACGGCGGCGCCGTTGCCGGGGGTGACGTCGACCAGGCAGGTGCGCATGTAGGTGGGCGAGCCCTCGCTCAGTGCCAGCAGCGTGTCGTCCAGCCGCAGCGCCAGGAAGACCGTGCCGCGCGTGGCAGCCAGGCGCTCGCCCTCGGTCGCAGGGGAGCCGCGGTAGAGCGCTCGGTAGATGACGATCCCCAGTTGGTCGCCCGTCTCCTGCACCAGGCGGAACGAGGGCGAGGCCACCGGCCGGTCCAGCCGGCGGGCACGCTGCACGGCCTCGCGCCCGGGCGTGGACAGCGAATTGAGCCCCAGCACCGGCGCGTTGCCGTTCATCGGCACGACATAGCGCACGACGATCACGTCCTCGCCGGGCAGCAGCGGCGCACCACTGCGGCTGTAGACCTTGAAGCCGGTAAGACCTTCGTCGCGCTGGCGAGCTTCGAACGCCGGCACCTCCTCGGCGGGCAGGCGCTCCTGCCAGCCCATGGCCGTGACATCCGGGAGTTGCGACAGCCAGGGCTCCGCCGCGCGAGCGAATTGCTCGCGGCTGACCTCGCCAGAGGCCAGCAGCAGCCCGCGCAGTGCCTCCATGGCGTCCAGATAGCCGCGCAGGCGCAGCATGACGTTGTTGCCGATGAGCCCGGCGTCGCGGCTGACCACGGCCTGTGCGCGCTGGGCGTCCCAGCGCTGGATCTGGTTGATGCCGGCCACCAGCAACAGCGCGGTGAAGGCCAACGGCACGCCCACCGTCCAGCGCCGCGGGCGCCAGACATCCGCCGGCTGGCCGACGAAGGTGAGCACCATCGGCGTGCCCACCAGCGCGCCCAGCGTGTCACCCGCCCACCAGGTCAGGCCGGTGCTCAGGCCCAAGGCCGGCGGCAGCAGCCCCAGGCCCACCATGGACGCGGTGGACAGCACCGCATTGACAGTACCGGCCACCGGCCCCGCGATGAGCAGGAAGCGCGCCACGTCCGCCGGCTGATCCAGCGCGAGCGGGCGAGAGACGAAGCGCCGCAGCAACGCCGCCCCGCCCAGCGCCTGCAAGGCCCCGCCCAGCGCACTGACCAGCGCGTTGAGCAGCAGCGCGCCGGTGTGGTCGCCGTTCAGCTCCGGCCAGGCGGCCGCCAGCATGACACCCAGACCGCCTGCGGCCACGCCAGCGGCCATGGCCTGTCCCCAGCCCAGCACGCAGGCCAGCGCCACGCCGGCCGCCAGATACAGCGGCGAGGCGTTGTCCAGCGGCGAGGCCAGTTGCGCGCACGCATGGCCCACGATGAAGTACGCCAGCGCGGTGATGAGCAGGCGGGTGGCGAGCCGGGGAGCGGAAGGGGGCAAGGTGCGGTCCTTGAACACCGGGCACCGGGCGCGGGGCATGCCCGGCCGGGGCGTGCCCCAGCGTAGCACCGGGGCTTTCGCCGGCCCAGGGTGGCTGGCCCGGGGCGGGAGGGCCCCACCCGCGCATGAAGGGCGGGTTGCCACCTGCGGGCGAGCGGCGCCGCTGCGGGGCGACCACCTTGTGCTCATCCATGTCCCGGGGCCCCGCGTGCAGACCGCCGCGTCGCTGCCTACACTGCCCGCCCGTTGCCGGCGGCACGTCGCCGCATCGGCCCACCTCGCCAGGAGAAGACCGCATGCCCTCAGCCCTCGCCCGCCCCTTCGCCCCCGCCGGCCGCCAAGGCTGGCTACGCCGCATCGCCCTCGGCCTGAGTGCCGTCGCACTGGCCACGGCGCTGCCGCTGGCGCGTGCCGAAGCCCCGCTACAGCCCACGCAGGTGCCCGGCTACTACCGCACCATGGTGGGCGCGATGGAGATCACCGCGCTGCACGACGGCCAGATCCAGCTCGACGCCAAGCTGCTGAAGAACGCCTCGCCCGCCCAGATCCAGCGGGCGCTGGCGCGCATGTTCCGCGGCAACCCGACCTCCACCGCCGTGAACGCCTACCTGGTCAACCTGGGCAGCCGCCTGGTGCTGGTGGATGCCGGCGCCGGCCGGCTGTTCGGCCCGGCGCTAGGCCAGGTGCTGGCCAACCTCAAGGCCGCGGGCTACCAGCCTGAGCAGGTGGACGACGTGCTCATCACCCACCTGCATGGTGACCACGTCGGCGGGCTGCTGACCGCCGACGGCCAGCCGGCCTTCCCGCGTGCGACGCTGCACGTGGCCCGGGCCGACGCCGACTTCTGGCTGAGCGCCGAGCGCACCGCCCTGGCACCGGAGGGCATGAAGCCCTTCTTCAAGATGGCGCAGGACAGCGTCAAGCCCTATGCCGAGGCCGGCCGGCTCAAGCCTTTCGCCGCCGGTGCCGAGGTGCTGCCCGGCATCACCGCCGTGAGCCTGCCGGGCCACACGCCGGGGCACACGGGCTTTCGCTTCACCAGCGGCGAGCGCAGCCTGCTGGTGTGGGGCGACGTGGTGCACAACGCTGCGGTGCAGCTCCCGCACCCGCAGGTGTCCATCGAGTTCGACGTCGACGGCCGGCTTGCCGCGTCCAGCCGCCGGCAGGCGCTACGTCAGACGGCCGCAGCCCGGCAACTGGTGGCCGGTATGCACCTGCCCTTCCCCGGCATGGGCCACGTGCGCGCGGAGGGCCGCGGCTACGAGTGGGTGCCGATCGACTTCGCCCCGCTGCCGCCCGCCACGGACAAGTGAGCACCGCCGCGGCCGCCGCCCTCATCTAAGCCTGAAGCCGGGCGCTGCCATTCCGGCGGCGCCCACAGGTGCTTCAGGCGCTGTGCCCACGGGCCGGGCGCGGCCATATCGCGGAGCATGTCGGCCCACTCGTGCACGTTCAGCCTCACGGGGCTGTAGCTGTGGACCTGGCGCACCAGGCCGTAGTCCGGCGGGTCGGCCACGGCGTCCTCCTCCACAAACGTGCCGAAGATGCGGTCGAAAATGATCAGCGTGCCGCCGTAGTTGCGGTCGATGTAGCGGGGGTTGCGGCCGTGATGGGCGCGGTGGTGCGACGGCGTGTTGAACACCCACTCCACCCAGCGCGGCAGCTTGCCCACCCACTGGGTGTGGACGAAGAACTGATAGGCCAGGTTGAGCGACAGCGCAAAGATCACCCAGCGCGGCTCGAAGCCGATCCACACCATCGGCAGGTAGAAGATCCAGTTGCCCGCGAACGGATAGAAGACGCTCTGGCGCATCGCGGTGGTGAAGTTCATGTGCTCGGAGCCGTGATGCACCACGTGCGCACACCAGAACCAGCGGATGCGGTGGCTGGCGCGGTGGAACCAGTAGTAGCAGAACTCCACGCCCAGATAGAGCGCCGCAAAGCTCAGCGGTGTGATGACCCAGGTGGCCAGGCGGTGGCCGTACACCCAGTTCATCGCCGGGATCACGGCCAGCGCCAGCACCACCACGTCCACGGCCAAGTAGAGACCGCCTACCGACAGGCTGGCCAATGAGTCACGCCAGTCGTAGCGGCCGCTGCGCCGCCAGCGCCAGGCCTCGGCCAGCACGAACGCCATGAACACCGGCGACAGGGCCAGCAGCAGCCAGTCACGCGGGTCGCTGTGGGCCTGCAGCGCGGGCCACAGGCCGCGCATCGGCGCAGTGGACCAGCTGACGAAGGCCAGAAGGCCATCGATGAGCGGGCCGGGGTGGTCGGCAAGGGGCGAGGCAAGGGCCATGGCAAGCGCGGCAAGCACAGGAAAGGGAACGTGAAAGGTGCGGGCCAGACGGCCACGCGGAGCAAGCGCCATGGTGGCGCGAGGTGGAACCGCCAGCTTGACCGGTGGCGCCAGCTTCTTGACCCAACACGCCAACCTGCCCCAGCGATCCCCGGATGCCGGCGCCGCGCGCTGCTTGCATGATGCAAGCGAAGCTCACCCCCTTGCGCCTGCCGCATGCCTGAACCCCGCGTCGCCGCGTCCTACGTGCACCTGCTGTACGAGTACCTCGAAGGTGCCGGCTTCGATGCCCGCGCGGTGCTCGGGCCGGAGCCGCTCGCCGAGGATCACTTCGTGCCGCTGCCGCGCTGGCAGCACCTGCTGTCGCTGGCTGCGCAGGCCGACCCCCGCCCCGGCCTGCCGCTGCGCATCGCCCGCCACATCAGCCCGCGTCACTTCGGCGTGGTGGGCTATGCGGCGCTGTCGTGCAAGACGCTGGCCCAGGCGCTGATGCGGCTGGAGCGCTACCACGCCTCGGTCTACGACGTGAACCTGGCCAGCATCCGTTGGCTGCCCCAGGGCGTCCAGATCGAATGGGGCGTGGAACGCGGCCGGCCCGGCGCCCTTGTGGACGAGACCGCCATTGCATCCGTCGTGCATCTGGCACGCGACATGACGGGCGAGCACTGGCCGTTGGACGAGGTGTGGTTCGTCAATCCGCCGCCGCCCGATCTGGGCCTGTACGAGAGCTTCTTCCAGGCTCCCGTGCGCTTCGGGCAGCCGGTGACCCGGCTGAGCTTTCCGGCGCGCTACTTGCAGCTGCCGCTGCGCGAGTCCGACCCCGGCCTGCTGGCCCTGCTCGACCGCCAGGCCGATGCGCTGCTGGCCGAGCTGGGCGACGTGCCACCGGCGGTGCAGGCTTGGCGGCGCACGCTGGTGACGCTGATCCGCGAGGGACAGACCTCGCTGGCCGCACTGGCCCGCGCCCACCACACCAGCACCCGCAGCCTGCAGCGCAAGCTCGCCGAGCACGGCCGCACCTTCCAGAAGCTGCTGGACGAAACACGCCGCCACCTGGCCACCGATTACCTGCGCCGCCCGGACCTGGATATCGCCGAGATCGCCCTGCTGCTGGGCTATGCCGAGCAAAGCAGCTTCACGCGGGCCTTCCGCAGCTGGACGGGCCAGGCGCCGGCGCAATGGCGGCGGCGCGAGCGCGCCAGCCAGCCGCCTGCCGACGGCGGCACGGCCACCGGTCGGATGCCGCGTCTCCGCCCGCTGACCGGCATGCGCAGCGCCCGCGAGGCCGTCGGGCTGACCCGCCCCGGCACTCACACCACGCTGCCCGCAGCGGCCGCCCCGCCGGCCAGGGACGGCGAGCCGCACGCATGACCCGCCGCCGCGACCCGGCCGCCGCCGCGGCGACAGGCCCTGGCCCACGTGCACCACATGGCGCCCCGCCCGGCTGCCGACAAAGCCAGCCCGCAGCCTGGCTGCCGATGCAGCGGCCGCGGGGCTCGCACCCATGAACCGGCCCATGCTCGCGGATGCCGCTGTGGCGCCGCCCGCGCTGCCGCCCGCGCCGGACACGCTGCAACCGCGTCACGGCCCCGCGTGGGGTCGCCACGCCGGCCGGCTGCACAGTCTGGACTGGCGCGGCTGCACCGAGGTCCAGCCGCGCCCCTTCTGGTGGCGGCGGCTGCGCCACAAGCGCTGGCACTACGTGGGCCTGCACGCCGGGCCCGTCTTCATCGGGCTGGCCGTGGTGGACGTGGGATGGTGCTGCACCGCATTCGCCTATCTCTTCGAGCAGGGCCGCGGGCTGCGGGCCGACCTGCGCCGCGACGCCCTGCCCGGCATGGCTGGCGTCAGCTCGCACGTAGGTGGCCACGGCAGCCGCTTGGCCGCGCCCGGCGCCACCTGGGCCCTCACCGCCGACGCGGGCGGGCTGCATGTGCAGCTGCGCTCCCGGGCCCTGGAGCTTGATGCGCTGGTGGATCTTGACGGTGCCGATGCGCCCTGGCTGCTGGCTGTGGGCCCGGTGGACGGCGGCGGCCCGCATGCCACGCAGAAGTCACCCGCGCTGCGCGCCAGCGGCATGGCGCGCGCCGCCGGGCAGACCTACGACCTGGCCGGCGGCACGGCAAGCATTGACAGCTCCGCAGGCTACCTGCCGCGCACCACCGCCTGGCGCTGGGCCAGCGCGCACGCGCCGGGGATCGGCTTCAACCTGCAGGCCGGCTACTTCGGCGGGCACGAAAACGCGCTGTGGCTGGACGGCAGGCTGATCCCGCTGTCAGCGGCGCACTTCAGCTTCGACGCGTCACAGCCGCTGCGGCCGTGGCGCATCCGCACCGAAGACGGCTTGCTGGATCTGCTCTTCACGCCCGACGGCGCCCGTGGCGAAGACCGCAACCTGCTGCTGGCTGCCAGCCACTATGTGCAGCCTATCGGCCGCTTCAGCGGCACGGTGCGCGCCGCCCCTGGTTCGCCGTCACGCAAGGTCCATGATCTGGTCGGCGTGACCGAGGACCACCGCTCGCGCTGGTGAGGCCGAGCCAAGGCCGCGCGTGCAGGGGCCGACCGGTTGCCCGCACCCTCAGTGCAGCCCGCGCCCGCCCTTGCGGCCGTTGCCGCTCTTTTGCTCGCTGGCCGTCTGCTGGCCGCCGCCGGCCTCGCCGCTGGCGGCCGACAGGTTGGAGCGATCCGGCTCGGCCGGCGTAGAGATCTCTTCCAGCGCCTGCGAGATGTCGGCCTCGTCGCCGACCTTGGCCGCCAGGTCGCCGAGCGACAGCATGCCGACCACCTTCTTGTTGCGGTCCACCACGGGCAGGCGGCGGATCTGCACCTCGCGCATCAGCTCCAGCACCTCGTCGACGGACTGGTCCTCGTAGCAGCAGCGCACGTTCTGGCTCATCACCTCGGACAGCGGGGTGGAGTCGGCCGGGCGGCCGGAGGCCACGCCGCGCACGGTGATGTCGCGGTCGGTGACCATGCCGACCAGCTCGTCGCCGTCGCACACCGGCACGGCGCCGACGTTGAGCTCGTCCATGGCTTGCGCGGCCAGCATCACGGTGTCCTGGGGCTTCATCACGCGCACGCCGCGGGTCATCACTTCGGCAATCTGGGTCATGGGGCGGTCTCCTTGCGAGGGTTGGGCAATGGATGGTTGAGAGTGGATGGGACAGGCGTAGCGACGGCACCGGCCGGGCCGCCCAGCCCGCGCAAGGACGCGGCAACCGGCGTGCCTCGCCGAAGCCCACCGCCGGCCTGAAGGCGGCGGCCGCCAGGTGCATCGCCGCGCCCTGGACAGGACGGCTTCGGAACGCCATTTGCCGCGCTGCGGCATCCAGATCGAGACACGAGGAGCTCCACCGTGAACGACACCACCTTGGACGACGACCTGCCCGCCGCGCGGGTCAGCGGGGCCACGCCCGCGTCGGTCAACCAGCGCATCCAGCAGCAGATCGAGGCTCGTGTGGCCGCAGCCGCGCGGGGCGGCCCCCAGGCCATCGAGCAGCGGCTGCAGGAGCTGGACCGCGAGTGGGACATCGAGCGTTGCCTGGAGAGCACCGCCGCCTCGCTGGCGCTGCTGGGTACGGCGCTAGGCGCCACGGTCAACCGCCGCTGGTACGCCCTGCCCGCCGCCGTGGGGGCCTTCTTGATGCAGCACGCGCTGCAGGGCTGGTGCCCGCCGCTGCCCCTCCTGCGCCGCCTGGGCGTGCGCACGATGGACGAGATCAACCAGGAGCGCTATGCACTCAAGGCGCTGCGCGGGGACTTTGCCCCGGTGTCGCGCGCCACAGGCGCCGAGGTGGCCGACGCCGCGGTGCGCGCGGTGCAGGCGCCATCGACCAGCACGCTGCACTGAGCGGGCTCGTGCGCTGGCCGCGTGAGCCGGCGCCCGCTGTATCCATCAGCGACGGCCCGGATGGTGCGAACGGCCCCGGCTCTCCGGGGCCTTTTGTTCACCCCTTGCCACCCGGACGGATGCCGTCGGATTCGGTCACCGGGCCGGGCTTGCCGCTGATGTGCGCACCGGCTGCGGGCTTGCCGTAGCCCTGGCTGACGTTCTCCAGCGCGGTCTGTTCGCGCTTGGCGTCCTCGCCTTGATGCGGCGCGGGCTGTTGCGGGGAAGGCGTGGTCTCGCGTTGCGGGTTCATCGGGGTGCTCCAGAGATGAGGCGGCGCAGCGGCCGCGGGTGGCTTGCGGGCGGGCAAGGTGGATACCCGAGTGCCAGGGACATGCATCGCAGTGGCGCCGGCCGGCTCATGCGCCGTGGGCGCAGATGTGGCCGCACCGTCGTCCGGGCGGCCCGCCCTGCATCCCCACGGCATTGGATGCGGCATCAAGGCCGGATCGACGCCGCCTCAGCCCCGTCGGTACACGCGCGCCGCGTCACGGCGTTCACCGCCGGCGCGGGCAGCCTGGCCGGGCCACCATTGCGAGGCACGGGCCTCAATGTCCCATGCCCCGCTTCGCGCCAGAGCGGCGGTGGCAGCCTGCTCGCGCTGCTCGTCGGCAGCCTCCACCACCAGCACCACGTGGCCGCGGCGTGCAGCCTCGGCATAGAGCTGCTCGTCGGCGGAGGGCCCGCCCGTCTGGAAGAGCGACCGCAGCAGACCGCCGATGGCGCCGCTGACGGATTCACTGCGCGCCACCGCATCCTGCGTGCGCTCCTCGCGGGAGCGTGCATCACCCGCGTCCTCGCTCAAGTGCACGTCGGCCGGCGCGAAGCCCTGCTGCAGCAGGTCCATGCGCGCGGCCCGGGCCTCGGCATCGCTGTCGAACACGCCGACGATCACGGAAGACATGGCAGGGCTCCTTTCAGGTCAGGCCGGCGGCCGTCCTGATGCCGACAGGCCGCGATGCGCCCCAGGCAGCAAGCGGCGTTCCGCTGCCCCGCCGCGTCAGGGCGTGGACAGAGCCGGGCGCTGCAGCCCCCGGTCGGCAAGCCGGGTTTGTCCTGGCCCGCACCCCACTTGTCCGCGGGGAGGGGCTGCCTATCATGGCCCCGTGCCTCTGCCCACCGCACCCGTGCCCATGACCCTCGCCACCGGCCCGGCCACGGGCCGCGGCGCCACACGGATGAGCCGGCCATGAGCGAGCTCATCCTCGAGACGCGCGGCCTGACGCGCCAGTTCGCCGGCTTCGTGGCCGTCAGCGAGGTCAACCTGCAGGTGCGCCGCGGCCACATCCATGCGCTGATCGGCCCCAACGGCGCGGGCAAGACGACTTGCTTCAACCTGCTGACCAAGTTCCTGGCGCCCACGCGCGGCCGCATCCTCTTCAACGGCATCGACATCACCCGCGAGGCGCCGGACCAGGTGGCCCGCCGCGGGGTGATCCGCTCCTTCCAGATCTCGGCCGTCTTCCCGCGCCTGACGGTGCTGCAGAACGTGCGCATCGGCCTGCAGCGGCAGACCGGCTGGTCGATGAAGTTCTGGCAGAGCGAGCGCAAGCTGCGCGTGCTGGATGCCCGCGCCCGTGACCTGCTGGCCGAAGTCGGCCTGCATGATGTGGCCGACGAGGTCGCCGGCGCCCTGCCCTACGGCCGCAAGCGTGCGCTGGAGATCGCCACCACGCTGGCGATGGAGCCCGAGCTGATGCTGCTGGACGAGCCCACGCAGGGCATGGGCCACGAGGACGTGGACCGCGTCACCGAGCTGATCCGCCGCGTGGCCCAGGGCCGCACCGTGCTGATGGTCGAGCACAACATGAAGGTCGTCTCGCGCATCGCCGACCGCATCACCGTGCTGCAGCGCGGCAGCGTGCTGGCCGAAGGCGGCTATGCCGAGGTGTCGGCCGACCCGCGCGTGCTGGAGGCCTACATGGGCACGGCCGACGCGGCGCTGCAGGGCAGCCACTGAGCGCCATGCACGACATGACCTCCCCTTCCTCACCGGCCGCCGCGGCATCGGCCAGCGTCACCGCCCTGCACCCCGACGCGGTGCTGACCGTGCGCGGCCTGCACGCCTGGTACGGCGAGAGCCACATCCTGCATGGCGTGGACCTGGAGGTGAAGCGCGGCGAGGTCGTCACCCTGCTGGGCCGCAACGGCGCCGGCCGCACCACGCTGCTGCGTGCGCTGATGGGCCTGACCGGCCGACGCCAGGGCAGCATCCGCATCCACGGCCGCGAGGCCACCGGCCTGCCGCCGCACCGCATCGCCCACCTGGGCGTCGGCTACTGCCCTGAGGAGCGCGGCATCTTCGCCACGCTCACCGCGCACGAGAACCTGCTGCTGCCGCCGCGGCTGCGCGGCGCGCCCGGCGCCCCGGCCCAGGCGGCCATGAGCCTGGACGAGATCCACGCGCTCTTTCCCAACCTGCGCGAGCGCGCGTCCAGCCCCGGCACCCGGCTGTCCGGCGGTGAGCAGCAGATGCTGGCCATCGCCCGCATCCTGCGCACGGGTGCGTCCCTGCTGCTGCTGGATGAAATCTCCGAGGGCCTGGCCCCGGTCATCGTGCAGGCGCTGGCCCGGCTCATCACCACGCTCAAGGCCCGCGGCTACACCGTGCTGATGGTCGAGCAGAACTTCCGCTTCGCCGCCCCGCTGGCCGACCGCTTCTACGTGATGGAAGGCGGCCGCGTGATCGAGCACTTCCACGCGGCCGAGCTGCCCCAGCGGCAGGCCGCACTCAACGAGCTGCTGGGCGTCTGACGGCCCCGCGCCCACCGCCCGCTTCCCACGCCCGCAGACCCCCATCCCGCAAGCCGACCCGTTCAACGACCCGACGAGGAGACACACGATGAAGCTGACCCGCCACGATCGTTCCCGCTCTCGTGCCCAGGCGCGCCGCCCGAGCGCCCCCCGGGCTGGCCGGCTGGCCGCGCTGCGCCGCACCTGGCCGCTGCTGGCCGCGGCCGCCTGGGGCGCGGCCACCTGGCATGGCGACGCGCATGCGCAGGCCCGCATCAGTGGCGACGTGGTGAAGATCGGCTTCATCACCGACATGTCGGGCCTGTATGCCGACATCGACGGCGCCGGCGGCGTGGAGGCCATCCGCATGGCGATCGCCGACATGAAGGGCATGGCGGCCGGCAAGAAGATCGAGGTGATCTATGCCGACCACCAGAACAAGGCCGACATCGCCTCGGCCAAGGCCCGCGAGTGGTTCGATACCCAGGGCGTGGACCTGCTGATCGGCGGCACCAACTCCGGCGCCAGCCTGGCCATGGCCAAGGTGGCAGCCGAGAAGAAGAAGCCCTTCATCGCCATCGGCGCCGGCAGCGCGCGGCTGACCAACGAGGACTGCACGCCCTACACCGTGCACTACGCCTACGACACCGTCGCGCTGGCCAACGGCACCGGCCGCGCGGTCGTCAAGGCCGGCGGCAAGACCTGGTTCTTCCTGACCGCGGACTACGCCTTCGGCCACTCGCTGCAGAACGACACCGCGGCGGTGGTCACGCAGTCCGGCGGCAAGGTGCTGGGCAGTGTGCGCCACCCGCTGTCGGCCAGCGACTTCTCCAGCTTCCTGCTGCAGGCCCAGGCCAGCAAGGCGCAGATCCTCGGCCTGGCCAATGCCGGCGGCGACACCATCAATGCGATCAAGGCGGCCAACGAGTTCGGCATCACGCAAACCATGAAGCTCGCCGGCCTGCTGATGTTCATCAACGACATCCATGCCCTGGGCCTGAACACCACCCAGGGCATGTACATGACCGACTCCTGGTACTGGAACCAGAGCCCCGAGGCCCGCGCCTGGAGCCGCCGCTTCTTCGACAAGATGAAGCGCATGCCCTCCAGCCTGCAGGCGGCCGACTACTCCGCCGCCATGCACTACCTGAAGGCCGTAGACGCGGCCAAGACGGACGACGGCGACGCGGTGATGAAGCAGATGCGCGCCACGCCGATCAAGGACTTCTATGCCCAGGGCAGCATCCGCGCCGACGGCCGCATGGTGCACGACATGTTCCTGCTGCAGGTGAAGTCGCAGAAGGAGTCCACCGAGCCCTGGGACTACTTCAAGGTGGTCACCAAGATCCGCGGCGAGGACGCCTTCACCAAGCTGGCCGACTCCAAGTGCGCGCTGGTCAAGAAGTGATTCAAGAAGTGAAGCCCGCCCTGACGACGCGCCCCGGCCTGGCCTGAGCGCATGACCGACCTCTTCGGCATCCCCTTGCCTGCGCTGCTGGGCCAGCTGCTGCTGGGCCTGGTCAACGGCTCGTTCTACGCCATGCTCTCGCTGGGCCTGGCGGTCATCTTCGGCCTGCTGGGCGTGATCAACTTCGCCCACGGGGCGCTGTACATGATGGGCGCCATGCTGGCCTGGATGGGGCTGGAGTACCTGCAACTGGGCTACTGGCCGATGCTGGTGCTGGCGCCCATCGCAGTCGGCCTCGTCGGCATGGTGATGGAGCGGCTGCTGATCCGCCGCATCGCGCGGCTGGATGCGCTCTACGGCCTGCTGCTCACCTTCGGCCTGACGCTGCTGATCGAAGGGCTGTTCCGCTCCTTCTTCGGCGTGCAGGGCCAGCCCTATCCGGTGCCCGATGCGCTGCGCGGCGCGACCAACCTGGGCTTCATGGTGCTGCCCAACTACCGCGCCTGGGTGGTGTTGGCCTCGCTCGTCGTCTGCCTTGGCACCTGGTGGGTGATCGAGCGCACCTCGCTGGGCGCCAAGCTGCGCGCCGGCACCGAGAACGCCCGCCTGGTGCAGGCCTTCGGCATCAACGTGCCGCTGATGGTGACGCTGACCTACGGCTTCGGCGTGGCGCTGGCCGCCTTTGCCGGCGTGCTGGCGGCGCCGGTGCTGCAGGTCACACCGCTGATGGGCTCCAACCTCATCATCACCGTCTTCGCCGTGGTCGTGATCGGCGGCATGGGCTCCATCCTGGGCTCCATCCTGACCGGCCTGGGCCTGGGCGTGATCGAGGGCCTGACGCGCGTGTTCTGGCCCGAGGCGTCCAACACCGTGGTCTTCCTGATCATGGCTGTGGTGCTGCTGCTGCGGCCTGCGGGGCTGTTCGGGAAGGAATGACCCACCCCCTACCGGCTTCGCCGGCCCCCTCAAGGGCGGAATGGGCGCACCCCCTACCGGCTGCGCCGGCCCCCTCAAGGGGGCGCCGCCAGCGGACCGGCCAAGCCGGATCCGCGGCGGCCGCTGGATCGGTCGTGGCGTGCGAGGTGTCGGTTCGCCGACGGAGAGGTTGATGATGCTTGACGCTGTGCGCCGCGAACGAACCACTTGGGTGCTCTATGGCGGCCTGCTCGTGTTGGCGCTGGCCCTGCCCAGCCTGGGCGCGTATCCGGTCTTCGTGATGAAGGTGCTGTGCTACGCGCTCTTTGCCTGCGCCTTCAATCTGCTGATCGGCTACACCGGGCTGCTGAGCTTCGGCCACGCGGCCTTCCTGGGCTCGGCGGCCTATGCCTGCGGCCATGCGCTGAAGGTCTGGGGCTGGAGCTGGCCGGCGGGCTTGGTGTTCGGCACGGCCTTGGCGGCCGGGCTGGGCCTCGCCATCGGCTGGCTGGCCATCCGGCGGGCGGGCATCTACTTTTCGATGATCACGCTGGCCCTGGCCCAGATGGTCTATTTCTTCTTCCTGCAGATGCCGTTCACCGGCGGCGAGGACGGCTTGCAGTCGGTGCCGCGCGGCACGCTGCTCGGGCTGGATCTGGCCGACGACCGCGTGCTCTATGTGCTGGTGGTGGCCGTGTTTGCCGCGGCCTTCGGGCTGATCCACCGCATCGTGCATTCGCCCTATGGCCAGGTGCTGCAGGCCATCCGCGAGAACGAGCCGCGTGCCATCTCGCTGGGCTATCCGGTGGCCCGCTACAAGCTGCTCGCCTTCGTGCTCAGTGCCGCGCTGGCCGGCCTGGCCGGGGCGATGAAGACCCATGTACTGGGCTTCGCCACGCTGACCGACGCGCTGTGGACCACGTCTGGCCTCGTCATCCTGATGGCGCTGGTGGGCGGCATCGGCACCCTCACCGGCCCCATCGTCGGTGCCCTGGTCATCCTGCTGCTGGAGACCAAGGTCGGCGACTTTGGCCGCTGGATGGCCGGCATCACGCAGATCGAGTGGTTCAACACGCTGGGCGAGTCGGTCACCCTGGTCACCGGGCTTATCTTCGTCGTCTGCGTACTCGCCCTGCGTCAGGGCGTGGTGGGCGAACTGGCGGCGCGGCTGCGGCTGCGCTGAAGCCGCGCCGCGCCGGGGTCAGGTACGCCGCGCGCGACGGCGCACCGCGCCCAGCCCGCCGATCAGCGCCCCGCCCGCCCCCAGCAGCGCCACTGCAGACGGCTCGGGCACCGGGTTGGCGGCCACCAGGTTGTCCAGCGCGGTCTCCTCGCAGCACTGGATGCCGCCGATCTCCGGCCCTTCGCTCCACGTGATGCGCGTGATGGCCTTGTCGCTGATGACCCCAAAGAAGATCGGGTCGTCCTCGGTCGCGTTGGTGGGCAGCACCGGGATACCGGTGTAGGTCGTGTCGCCATCGCTGAAGTAGACGTTCAAGAAGCCCGGGCCCGGCGTGGCGGGGTTGAACGCTTCGATGTCGAACCCGAAGGCGTGATAACCCGGGGCGAGATGCAGGTCGTAGATGGCTTCGGGCTGATTGCGGTCGCTGATGAACATCTCCTTGTCGCCCGAGCCCTGGAACACGCGCAACTCGGCAAGGTTGGTGGTGGCCGTCACGCCGGGCAAGAGATCCACGCCGAGCAGGTTGGCCCCATCGGCGAAGCCTTCGAAATCCTGCGTGACGGTGCTGGCTCCGCCCAGAGCGGTGAGGAAGTCGGTGCGGTCGCCGAACAAGGTCGCCGTCGCGGCCTGTGCGCCGCCGGCCAGGCCCATCGCGGCCAGCGCCACGCCCAGGCACGCAGCCTGGTGCAGCAGACGGCCACCGGAAGAATTGCGGACATTGGATGCAGGCATCATGGGTTACTCCGCAGAGGTTTGACGATCCCGGGTGGCGCGCGCTGCGCCGCCGGGCTGGCCGGGCACGTTGTCCACTTGGGTCACGGTGCAGTCACGCGACATCTGCACAACCAGGCTGGAGTCGTCGATCCAGAACTCCGGCGCGACCGGGGTGAAATCGGTCACCTTCCACTGCACGTTCACCTTGACCGTCAGCGGCGCGTTGCGGGGGTTGCGCAGGCAGTAGTGGCGGCTGAAGGCATGTGATTCCCAAGAGGCGATGGTCTCAGTTCCGCCGTCGGTGCTGTCAAGGGCGAAGGTGTCCGGCGGATAAGTGCTCGCCTGGGGGCCGCCCTCCACCCCGTTGATCAGGATGCGCGCCTCGCACCAGTTCTGCCCCTGCTCGCCGCCCGAGCACCGTGTCTCAGCGTCGAAGTTCACGTCGATCAACACGTTGGTCTGTGGCGGCACGAACACGACAGTGCTGGCGCCGGGCAGGTCGATGAAGCTGGTGGACGACGTGGTCTGCGGCCGGGTATTGGTGACCACACGCTTGAAGAACGGCGTGCCGCTCGTAAAGCTCTCGATGCCGTTGAAGGCATGGGCCGCGGCACCGATCAGGGCCAGCGTTGCCGCTGTCGCGGCCACGGCGGCCCGCCTGCTCGGCGGCCGCATGCTAGGCCGGTGTACGGAGGTGTGCATGGTTCGTCTCCTCATGAAGCCCGGCCTTGCGGGATGCACCGGCCGGTGCATCGCACTCTGGGCGTCCGTTACCCGCCCCGGCATCCCTAGCGGTAGGGGCGACTGGCGCACCTAGGGGGGCAGCTGCAACCAGCGCCGCTTGCCCCTGAGGCCTGGGCCGGGCCGCCACGCCGGTTCTCGCACCGGCGAAGACCCGTCACGGGCAGGCGGCCGGGTCGCTTCCTAGAATCTTCGGCCCTCTCCCGTCCCTCTCACGCACGGCACCAGGAAGCCCCACCATGTCCCAAGGCCAGATCCGCATCCGCGGCGCCCGCCAGCACAACCTGAAGAACCTGGATCTGGACCTGCGCACCGGCGAGCTGACGGTGGTCACCGGCCCGTCCGGCTCGGGCAAGTCGTCGCTGGTGTTCGACACGCTGTATGCCGAAGGCCAGCGGCGCTACGTGGAGACCTTCTCGGCCTATGCCCGGCAGTTCCTGGACCGCATGGACCGGCCGGCCGTGGACAAGGTGGACGGCGTGCCGCCGGCCATCGCCATCGACCAGACCAATCCGGTGCGCACCTCGCGCTCCACGGTCGGGACGATGACCGAGCTGAACGACCACCTCAAGCTGCTCTTCGCCCGCGCGGCGCAGCTGTTCGACCAGCGCACCGCGCAGCTGGTGCGCGAGGACCATGCCCAGAGCATCCTGGCCGACCTGCGCCGCCGCGGTGCCGCGGCCGGCGACCCACGGCTGGTGCTGACCTTCCCGGTGGAGCTGCCGGCCGGCGTGTCCGATGAAGAGATCGAGCAGTGGCTCTCGGCCAGCGGCTACACCCGCGTGCAGGCCCGGCGCGAGGTGGAATCGCCCGAAGGCAAGCGGCTGCAGCTGGACGTGGTGGCCGACCGTTTCCGCATCTCCAATGCCGACGACACCCGCGTGACCGAGGCGCTGGAAGGCGCGCTCAAGCGCACCGGCCGCGTCAACGTCTATGCCGTCGCCGAGGACGGCCAGGAAGCGGTCTGGCGCTACTCCAGCGGGCTGCACTGCCCCGACAGCGACCTGAGCTACAGCGCGCCGCAGCCGGCGATGTTCTCGTTCAACTCGGCCTTCGGCGCCTGCGAGACCTGCCGCGGCTTCGGCCGGGTCATCGGCGTGGACTGGGGCCTGGTGATCCCGGACCACCGCAAGACGCTGCGCTCCGGCGCCATCAAGCCGCTGCAGACGCCGGCTTGGCAGGAGAGCCAGGACGACCTGCTGAAGTACGCCGGCGAGGCTGGCGTGCCGCGCGACACGCCGTGGTCCGCCCTGTCGCCCGAGCACCAGCGCTGGGTGATCGACGGCGACCCGGGCTGGAAGGGCAACTGGAACAAGCAGTGGTACGGCATCCGCCGCTTCTTCGAGTACCTGGAGAGCAAGGCCTACAAGATGCACATCCGCGTGCTCTTGTCCAAGTACCGCTCCTACACGCCCTGCCCGGCCTGCGGCGGCGCGCGCCTGAAGCTGGAGTCGCTGCTGTGGCGCCTGGGCAGCCGGGAAGATTCCGATGCGGTGCTGGACCCGGCGCGGCGCTTCATGCCCGTGGGCGCCGCGTGGAGCCGCGAGCAGCTGGAGGCGCTGCCGGGCCTGCATCTGCACGACCTGATGCTGCTGCCCATCCAGAAGCTGCGGCGCTTCTTCGACGTCCTGCGTCCTCAAGCTCTGCATGGCGAGGTGCACGACGACGCGCTCAAGCTGCTGATGGACGAGATCCGCACCCGGCTGCGCTACCTGTGCGACGTGGGCCTGGGCTACCTGACGCTGGATCGGCAAAGCCGCACGCTGTCCGGCGGCGAGGTGCAGCGCATCAACCTGACCACCGCCCTGGGCACGTCGCTGGTCAACACGCTGTTCGTGCTGGACGAGCCCAGCATCGGCCTGCACCCGCGCGACATGCACCGCATCAACGAGGCCATGCTGCGCCTGCGCGATGCCGGCAACACGCTGGTGGTGGTGGAGCACGACCCGGCGGTGATGCTGATGGCCGACCGCGTGATCGACATGGGCCCGGGCCCCGGCACGCAGGGCGGGCGCATCGTCTTCGACGGCCCGCCCGAGGACCTGATGGCCGCCGAGACGCTGACCGGCGCCTACCTGGGCGCACGCCGCCAGATCGGCCTGGGCCTGCGCCGCGCGGTGGACGACAGCACGCCGCGGCTGATCATCGAAGGCGTGCGCGAGCACAACCTCAAGGACGTCAGCGTGTCCTTCCCGCTGCAGCGGCTGGTCTGCGTCACCGGCGTGTCCGGCTCGGGCAAGTCCACGCTGATGCAGGACGTGCTCTACCCGGCGCTGGCCCGCCATTTCGGCCAGGCCACCGAGACGCCCGGCGAGCACGACCGGCTGCTCGGCGCCGACTGGCTGGCCGACGCGGTGTTCGTGGACCAATCGCCGATCGGCAAGACGGCGCGCTCCAACCCGGCCAGCTACGTGGGCGCCTTCGACACCATCCGCACCTTGTTCGCCGACGCGCCGCTGGCCCGCGAGCGCAGCTACGGCGCAGGCATGTTCAGCTTCAACGCCGGCGACGGGCGCTGCCCCACCTGCGGCGGCTCGGGCTTCGAGCATGTGGAGATGCAGTTCCTCTCCGATGTCTACCTGCGCTGCCCGGACTGCGAAGGCACGCGCTTTCGCGCCGAGATCCGCGAGGTGGCCATCGAGCGCGGCGGCCGGCGGCTGAACGTGTCGGACGTGCTGGACCTGACCGTGGGCGACGCGCTGCGGCTGTTCGCCGAGGACCGCGAGGTGGTGCGCGCGCTGCAGCCGCTGGCCGACGTGGGCCTGGACTACCTCACGCTGGGCCAGCCGGTGCCCACGCTGTCCGGCGGCGAGGCCCAGCGCCTGAAGCTGGCCGGCTTCCTGGCCGAGGCGGCCAAGGCCGCCACCACCAGCCGCCAGCGCATCGCGCGCAAAGGCACGCTGTTCCTCTTCGATGAGCCGACCACCGGGCTGCATTTCGACGACATCGCCAAGCTGATGCGCGCCATGCGCAAGCTGCTGGAGGCCGGGCATTCGCTCATCGTCATCGAGCACAACCTGGACGTCATCCGCGCCGCCGACTGGATCGTCGACCTGGGCCCGGAGGGCGGCGACGAAGGCGGCCAGGTGATCTGCACCGGCACGCCGCAGGACGTGAAGGCCTGCGCCGGCTCGCACACCGGCCAGGCCCTGCGCGAATACGAGCAGGCGCTGGGCCTGGAGCCCGCGGACGCGCTGCAGGCGCAGGAGCCCCGGCCCGGCTATGCGGCCGCGGCCGATGGCGAGGCCGGCGTGCCGCTGCAGACGCTGGTGCGCCGGCGCAAGCGCGAGCCGGCGCCGGCCGCGCGCGACGTCATCCAGGTGGTCAACGCCCACGAGCACAACCTCAAGGGCTTGAGCGTGGAGATCCCGCGCGGGCAGTTCAACGTCGTCACCGGCGTGTCGGGCTCGGGCAAGTCCACGCTGGCCTTCGACATCGTCTTCAACGAGGGGCAGCGCCGCTACCTGGAGTCGCTGAACGCCTATGCGCGCAGCATCGTGCAGCCGGCCGGCCGGCCCGAGGTGGATGCGGTCTACGGCATCCCGCCCACGGTGGCCATCGAGCAGCGGCTGTCGCGCGGCGGGCGCAAGAGCACGGTGGCCACGGTGACCGAGGTCTATCACTTCCTGCGCCTGCTCTACGTGAAGCTGGGCACGCAGTACTGCCCGGTGTGCACGGCCGACGCCAGCGTGGCCGTGCTGCCGCAGACGCCGCAGGCGATTGCCGCGCAGCTGATCCGCGACCATGCCGGCGAGCACATCGGCCTGCTGGCGCCGCTGGTGGTCAACCGCAAGGGCGTCTACACCGACCTGGCCAAGTGGGCCGCGGCGCGCGGTCACACCCACCTGCGCGTCGATGGCGAGTTCGTGCCCACGGCCGGCTGGGGCACCGCTGCCGGCCCGCGCCTGGACCGCTTCAAGGAACACACCATCGAGCTGCCCATCGGCGACCTTACGCTCACGCCCGATCGTGAAGGCGAGCTGCGCGAGCTGCTGGCCAAGGCGCTGGAGCACGGCAAGGGCGTGGTGCACCTGCTGGCGCCGCTGACCGGGCTGGATGGTGCGATGCGCACCGGGGGCTCCACCTCACGCATCGGCCGCATGCGGGTGTTCAGCACCAAGCGCGCCTGCCCGCAATGCGGCACCAGCTTCCCCGAGCTGGACCCGCGCATGTTCTCCTACAACAGCAAGCACGGCTGGTGCCCGGACTGCGTCGGCACCGGCCTGGCCCTGACCCGCGAGCAGCGCAAGGCGCTGGACGACAGCCAGGCCGACAAGGACAAGGACAAGGGCCGCGAGCGCAGCTTCGACGAGCCGGAGGTGGAAGACCTGGCCGAGGACCAGCCCTGCGGCACCTGCCACGGCGCGCGGCTGTCGCCCACGTCGCTGGCCGTGCGGCTGCGGGATGAGTCCATCGCCCAGGTCGCTGCGCGCTCGGTCATCGACGCCCGCCGCTGGGTGGACAAGATGAAGCTCGACGGCCGCGAGGCCGCCATCGCCCGCGACGTGGTCACCGAGATCAAGAGCCGCCTGGCCTTCCTCGACCAGGTGGGCCTGGGCTACCTGACGCTGGACCGCGCCGCGCCCACGCTGTCGGGCGGCGAGGCCCAGCGCATCCGCCTGGCCGCGCAGCTGGGCTCCAACCTGCAGGGTGTGTGCTACGTGCTGGACGAGCCGACCATCGGCCTGCACCCGCGCGACAACCGCATCCTGCTCGACGCCCTGGCGCAGCTCGGCCAGCAGGGCAACACGCTGGTGGTGGTGGAGCACGACGAGGACACCATCCGCCGCGCCGACCACATCATCGACATCGGCCCCGGCGCGGGCAAGCGCGGCGGCACCGTGGTGGCCCAGGGCACGGCCGAGGACCTGCAGCGCAGCCCCGATTCGCTCACCGGCCGCCTGCTCGGCCGGCCCATGCTCCACCCGCTGCAGCCGCGCCGCCCGGTGGACCTGGACGCCCCGGCCTCCACCCTCACCGTGCACGGCGCCTCGCTGCACAACCTGCGCAACCTCACCGCCCGCGTGCCGCTCAAGCGGCTGGTGGCCGTGACCGGCGTATCCGGCTCGGGCAAGTCCACGCTGGCGCGCGACGTGCTGCTGACCAGCGTGCAGGCCGCGGTGGCATCCAAGGCCAGCAAGAGCAAGGCCCGCCCCGCCCCGCACGGCTGCCTGCAGATCGAAGGCTGGGGCGCGGTCGACCGCGTGCTGGAGGTGGACCAGACCCCGATCGGCAAGACGCCGCGCTCCTGCCCGGCCACCTACATCGGCTTCTGGGACAGCATCCGCCGCCTCTTTGCCGACACGCTGGAGGCCAAGGCCCGCGGCTTCGGCCCCGGCCGCTTCAGCTTCAACACCGGCGAGGGCCGCTGCCCGGGCTGCGAAGGCCAGGGCATGCGCACGGTGGAGATGGCCTTCCTGCCGGATGTGAAGGTGCCCTGCGAGCTGTGCCACGGCCAGCGCTTCAACCCGCAGACCCTGGCCGTCACCTGGCGCGGCAAGAGCATCGGCGACGTGCTGGGCATGGAAGTGGACGAGGCGGTGGAATTCTTCGCCTCCATGCCGCACATCGCCCATCCGCTGATGCTGCTGCGCGACGTCGGCCTGGGCTACCTGACGCTCGGCCAGCCCTCGCCCACGCTGTCCGGCGGCGAGGCGCAGCGCATCAAGCTGGTGACCGAGCTGGCCAAGGTGCGCGACACCCTGCCCGGCTTGCCGGAGGCCGAAGGCTCACCCGCCAAGAAGGCCCGCCGGGGCCCGCCGCCCCCGCACACCCTCTACGTGCTGGACGAGCCCACCGTGGGCCTGCACATGGCCGACGTCGAGCGCCTGATCCGCGTCCTGCACCGCCTGGTCGACGGCGGCCACAGCGTGCTGGTCATCGAGCACGACCTGGACGTGATCGCCGAAGCCGACTGGGTGCTCGACCTGGGCCCCGAAGGCGGCTCCGGCGGCGGCCAGCTGGTCGCGGCGGGGACGCCGGAGGACGTGGTGGCGGCCGGGACGCACACGGGGGTGGCGTTGGGGCCGGTGTTGGGGAGGGTGCGGGGTTGAGTGCAGACGCGATGGCGGCTGGCGAACACTTGCGTCGAACCACGGCGGCCGCTGGTCTTCGCCTTCGGCTTCCAGAAGAGCGAGCGGGCCAATATCGCCTGCTGCATCTGGTGCAGGAGCGCAGGCTGGACGTCCTGGTCTGACACGCCTGACGGGCTCGACCTGCGCGTCGCGCTCCGCACGGCCCGTCCACGGCATCACATCGAGCCCCCTTACTCCGCCGCTACAAGCCCCACGCTATCGGCGCCCACACCGCTGCCAGTAGGACCAGCAGCCCCGGTAGCACCCGCAGCGCAAATCGCGGCCCGCCCGCCACCCAGGCGGCGATGAACTTGCTGAAGGTATTGGCGCTGAAGGCCAGCAGCACGGCCAGCAGCATCTGCTCGGCCGGCATGCGGCCGCGGGCGGCCAGGCCGAAGACGGAGGCGCTGGCTGCATGGACGTCGGCGAAGCCGGCCAGAGCGGTGGCGATGGTGGCGGCGCCGGCGCCCAGCGTGTTCTGCACCAGCGACACGCCCGCGGTGACACCAGTCAGCAGGGCGGCCACCATCACGGCCTGGCGCAGGCTGAACATGCGGTCGCTGGCGGGCTGGGCTTGGGCCTCGGCGTCGTGGCGGCGGCGCAGGCCCGCGGCGGCACCGGCGGCTGCGGCCACGCCGCCGGCCAGCAGCACGGGCCACAGGGGGGCCAGCAACGCCGGCTGCACGGCCAGGGCCAGCACGGCCAGTTGCACGATGGTGGCCACGTTGGAGAACAAGGCGCCCGAGACACAGGACAAGGCCAGCGCGGGCTCGGCCCGGGCGCGGGCCCCCATGGCGGCGAAGGTGGCCGTGCTGGACACGAACCCCGATGCCAGCCCGGACAGCGCCAGGCCGAGCCAGGCGCCGGTCATGCGCACGGCGACGTGGCCGGCGGCCTGCAGCGTCATCAGGATGACGGCCAGCCGCCAGAGGTTGCGCGGGTTGACGTCGGCCAGCCAGGGCAGCGGACGGTCCGGGATGAGCGGCAGCACGATGAGCGCGGCCGCGGCCAGCTGCAGGATGCTGCGACCCTCCCCTTCGGTGAGCACGCGGGTGGAGAAGCGGTGCAGCCGCCGCCGCCCGGCCAGCAGCAGGGCCACCACCACGCCGGCAGCGGCGGCCAGCTGCGGCCGCTCGATGGCCATCACGCCCAGCACATAGGTGGCAAAGAGCGCCAACTCGGTGGTGATGCCGGGATCGCCGGCCGCGGTGCGGCGGTAGCTCAGCAACGCAAGGGCGCCGACGAAGAGCGCGGCTGCCGCCACCAGCCACGGCTCGCCCGAGAGCTGCGACAGCGCGCCGGTGAGCGCGACGATGGTGAAGCTGCGCACGCCGGCCTGCCCGCGCTGGGGGCCGCGACCCTTGTTGCGCTCGCGCTCCACGCCGATGAGCAGGCCAATGCCCAGCGCGACGGCCAGGCCCAGGAGGGTAGGGGTGGTTTCAGGCATGTCGGGCAAGTCTCGCATCCCCGCCACTGACCGAATCCGGACGCCGCGGCCTGCATGCCTGTTCCGCAGCCGCCCAAGCGCTCACGCAGCGATGGCCATTCAAGCCCCGCCGCTCAGCCGCAGCCACGCGGCCGGCTTATTCGACGCCCGCCTCAGCTATGCCGCATCGCTTCGTTGGCTGATGATTGGGCGGCACCTAAGGTCCAGCGTAGCGGCATCCTCCCGACCTGACGATCCGTGCGCCTGAGTGCTGCTTTGCCCCTTGCTCTGCCGCGCGCCGGGAGAGCCAAGCCGCGCCTGCCAACGCGCCGTGGGCGCAGCCACGCTGCCCAGGCCGCCCGCGCTGGCGTACGCTTGCCGCTCCCGTCTCTTCCCCCCGCGCCCGGCTGCTGACCGCCGGGCGGCTCACCGCAAACCAGGAGTCCCCCATGCCCATCCCGCCCGACTGGCGCTTCGAGACCATCTCCGTGCACGGCGGCTACTCGCCCGACCCCACCACCAAGGCCGTGGCGCCGCCGATCTACCAGACGGTGGCCTATGCCTTCGACAGCGCGCAGCACGGCGCGGACCTGTTCGACCTGAAGGTGCCGGGCAACATCTACACGCGCATCATGAATCCCACCCAGGCGGTGCTGGAGGAGCGCGTGGCGGCCCTGGAAGGCGGCATCGCCGCGCTGGCGCTGGCCTCCGGCCAGGCCGCCGTCACCTATGCCATCCAGACGATTGCCGAGGCGGGCGACAACATCGTCGCGTCCACGTCGCTCTACGGCGGCACCTACAACCTGTTCGCGCATACGCTGCCGCAATACGGCATCGAGGTGCGCTTTGCCGATGACCGCAACCCCGACAGCTTCGCGCCGCTGATCGACGCGCGCACCAAGGCCGTGTTCGTCGAGTCCATCGGCAACCCCAAGGGCAATGTCACCGACTTCGCCGCCATCGCCGCCGTGGCCCATGCCCACGGCGTGCCGCTGATCGTCGACAACACGGTGCCCAGCCCCTACCTGTGCCGGCCCATCGAGCACGGCGCGGACATCGTCGTGCATTCGCTGACCAAGTACCTGGGCGGCCACGGCACCAGCCTGGGCGGCGCCATCGTCGACTCGGGCAAGTTCCCGTGGGCCGAGCACAAGGCCCGCTTCAAGCGGCTCAACGAGCCGGACGTCAGCTACCACGGCGTGGTCTACGCCGAGGCCCTGGGCCCGGCCGCCTACATCGGCCGCGCGCGGGTGGTGCCGCTGCGCAACATGGGCGCGGCCATCTCGCCATTCAACGCCTTCCTGATCCTGCAGGGCATCGAGACGCTGGCCCTGCGCATGGACCGTATCAGCGCCAATGCCCTGGCCGTGGCGCGGCACCTCAAGCTCAGCGACAAGGTGGAGTGGGTGCAGTACGCCGGGCTGGAGGACCACCCGGACCACCAGCTGCTCAAGCGCTACTTCAACGGCCGGGCCTCAGGCCTGCTGACCTTCGGCATCAAGGGCGGCCGCGAGGCCGGCGCGCGCTTCCTGGACGGGCTCAAGCTGTTCACGCGGCTGGTCAACATCGGCGACGTGCGCTCGCTGGCCACGCACCCGGCCTCGACCACGCACCGGCAGCTCTCACCCGAGGAGCTGGCCAAGGCCGGCGTGAGCGAGGACACGGTGCGGCTGTCGGTGGGCATCGAGCACATCGACGATCTGCTGGCGGACCTGGACCAGGCGCTGGCCAGCGTCTGATCGACCTGCCGGCGGGCGCAACACCCGCCGGCTCGGTGCCATCCTGCACGTGGCGCTCGATGCGAAGCCGGCCGCCGCGGCCCGCCGACCGGGCTGGGCAAGACCCGCCACCGCCTGGGTGGTCCGCACGCAACACGCATCCCGACGCAAGGGGCCGGCCAGAATGGCGGCCCCTTTGTCGTTGATGGGGCCAGCCCGCCGCCCCGCTGCCTGCCATGTCGTCGCTGTCCGTCACCGCATCCTGGGCCCTGCTGCTGCTGGCCGGCCTGCTGGAAGTCGTCTGGGCCGCGGGCCTCAAGAGCACCGAGGGGTTCAGCCGCTTGTGGCCCAGCGTGGGCGTGATCATGGTGGCCTGGCTGAGCTTCTGGCTGCTGGGCCTGGCCATGCGCCAGCTGCCGGCCGGCACGGCCTACGCCATCTGGGTGGGCATCGGCGCGGCCGGCACGGTGGTGGCCGGCATCGTGCTGCTGGGTGAATCGGCCAGCCCGGCCCGCCTGGCCTGCGTAGGGCTGATCCTGACGGGCGTGATCGGGCTCAGGCTGCTGGAGAAGTGATCGCGGGCGGCGTCCGGCGGCCCGGCGCTCACGCTGCCCTCGCCTGTTGCGCCCTGCGGCGCACCACGTAGCGCCGGATGCCCACCAGCATCGCCACGCCCAGCACCACGCAGGCGCCCAGCAGGGCGAAGCTGGCGGGGCCGGGGTTCTGCAGCGCGGCGGTCAGGCTGTCGGTGAACCAGGTGATGAAGACCACGCCGGGCAGGATGCCGACGATGGTGCCGACGAGGTAGTCGGCCAGCCGCACCCGGAAGGCACCCGCGGCGACGTTGACGAGCACGAAAGGCGCCACCGGCACCACACGCACGAAGACCATCGTGGGCAGGCCGCGCTGGCGCAGCCGGGCGGTGAGCGCATCCACCCTGGCGCCGCCGAAGCGGTCCACCAGCCGGGCGCCGGTGGCGCGGCCGATGCCGTAGGTGGCCAGCGCGCCGGCCAGCAGGCCGCAGAAGGCATAGCCCATGCCCGCCCAGGGGCCGAAGACCACGGCGCAGGCGCTGATGACCACCGCCACCGGCATGGCCAGCGCCACGGCCAGCACGCAGCAGGCCAGCACGATCAGCGGCGCGACCGGCAGCGCCTGGATGCGCCGGCCCCAGGCAGTGAGCACCTCCAGGTCCAGCAGCTGCGACAGCGGCGTGTAGCGCCACAGCAGCAGCAGGCCGGCGAAGGCGCCAAGGTAGGCCAGCAGGATCAGCGTGCGCGCCTGCAGCAGGCGGCGCAGCGCCCGCCACAGCGGCGCGCGGGCGGCCACGCCGGGCGCCGGGGCACGGGGCTCGGTTGGAGGTGGAACAGATCGGGGCAAGCGAGGGCAGGCCTTGCAGGCCGAGAGGAGCGGAGGGCTCGCCGTTCGGCGCCGTGGCGGCGGCGCGCGGCCGGGCGCCGCGTGGTGGCGAGGGGTCGGCGAGGGGTCGGCGAGGGGTCGGCGAGGGGTCGGCGAGGGGTCGGCGCATGATCGCCGACCCCAGCTCGCCGTCACTCCGTGTTTGCGCAGCCGCCCCAGGGATGGGTGGGTCGATCCGCCTGGCCTCAGCCCGAGACCAGCGCGCAGAGCTGCGCAGCCAGCCGGGCGCCGGGCGTGGCCCGCTGATGCCGACCGGGCGCAAAGCAGCCGCGCAGGCGGGCATGGGCCAGACCGCCGGTGTCCAGGCAGGCGACGTCCACGCCGGCGGCGGCCGCCTGGCGCACGGCATGGCGCAGGTCTTCCACCAGATAGCGCGGGTCGTGCACGTCGATGTCGTGCGGCTCGCCGTCGGTCAGCAGGATGAGGCGCTTGCGGGCTTCGGGCCGGCTTTGCAACTGGCGCACGGCGTGGCGCAGCGCGGCGCCGATGCGGGTGGAGCCGCCCGGCTGCAATGCGGCCAGGCGGGCGGCGACCGCCGCATCGGCGCAAGCCTCATCGAACGCCTTGAGCCGCACCAGGTCCACCTGCTCGCGGCCGTTGGACGAGAAGGCGTAAGCCGCACTGGCCGCGCCCAGCCGGTCCAGCGCAGCCAGCGCGATCCGGGCGGCGTGGCGGCTGGCGTCGAGCAGCGTGGCGCCTGCCGCAGGGCCGCGCCCGGCGAAGGAGGCCGTGGGGGCGCCCGGGTCGTTCGCGCCGCGCGGATCGTGGGCGGCATCGACGGCGTCGGCAGCGTCTGCCGGGCGCTTCGTCTCTGCGTCAGCGAGGGCGCCGGCGTGGCCGCCTGCCGCAAGCGCCGGCCCGGCCGCCAGCCTGCGCGCGGTGGAGACCGAGACATCGACCAGCAGCATCACGGAAAGTGGCGCGGTGGCCGGCTCGCGGGCGCGGTAGACGCGGGCGTCCGCACTGCGGCCGGTGCGCCGGTCCAGCGCAGCCTGCACGGCGGCGCGCAGGTGCAGCCGGTCGCCATCGGCCGCTCGACCACGCAGGCGATGGCCGGGGGCCAGCAGGGCCTGGCCGATCAGGCGGGCCGTGTGGCGGGCCAGGGCGTCGGTGTCGGCCCCGGCCTGGGCCATGAGCGGGCTGCTGCCCTCGGCACACGCGCCGGCGTCGTCCGCGCCTTGCGGCCGGGACGCCGGCTGCCACACGCGCACCGCCGTCCAGTCCGGGCGCAGGCGGTCGATCAGGCGGTCCCACTCGGGGTAGCGCGCCTGCTCGATCAGGCACAGGACGGGCGGCGCCGTGCGGGCGCCGTCCGGCGCAGCCGCAGGCGGCGGCGCATCGGCCGGCTCAGCGGCCAACTCCGCAGGCCACGCATCGGCAGCATCGTCGGGGTCAGGCTGCGGCGCGGCATCGGGCGGCTGATCGGTCGCCTGCTGCTGCTCAACGGGCGCGCGTGCCGGCGACGGCGTGTCGTCGCCTGCTGCTGCGCGGGCGCCTGCTGGCTCGGGCAGCGCGATGGCGTTCACCTCCCCTGCCGGCTCGGTCCACAGGTGGGCGTTGTCGTCGCGGTAGGCCGGCTCGACGACGTACTGGCGCGCGTTGAAGGGCAGGCGCATCTGGCCCAGGTCGTTGCCCAGCAGCGAGGCAGCGTGGCGCAGCGCGGCGGGGTCGGCCAGGGCCAGGCGGCGGCCGTCCGCGTCGGCATGGAAGGCCTGCCGCGCCTTGGCGATCCAGGGGTGGGCGTCAGCCTCGCCGGTCAGCAGCACGCGGGCCAGGCGGGCCAGCAGCGGCTCGGCGCCCATGACTGCGCCGGCGCCGGCGCGGGCGCCCAGGTCTGGGTCGATGTCTGCCTCCCCGCGGCGCGGCGGCCACTGCGCCGCCCACAGCTCGTGCAGCCCGGGCAGGGCCTGCATTGCCAGCCACTCGACCCGCGCGTCCTCCAGCACGCCCAGCAGCGCCTGCTGCAGCGGCTTGAGGCCCGCCCGCGTCTGCGGCGGCCCGCCGTGCTGGCCGTGCGCCGCGGCATGGGCCACCGCGGCCAAGTAGGCCGACCGCGCCGCCGGCCCGCGCACGCCGCGCCAGGCGTCGGGCAGCAGCCAGGCGCCGTCGCGCACGCAGGGCCGCTGGGTGGCCAGCACGGCGGGCAGCGCCGCCAGGCGCGGCGCGGCCGGCCACAGCGCGCGGGCATAGGGCTGCAGCGTAGGGGCCAGGGCGCGCAGGCCGATCACGGGTTCGGTCATTCGGGTTCAGTCATTCGGGATCAGCCCTGCATCTCGCCTGGATCAGGCCTGGATCACGCCCGCATCAGGCCTGCATTCGGCCGCTCACCACCGGGCAAGGCGATCGCCACACGGCGCGTGCGCCGCACCCGCAGTGAAGGGCCCGCCATCACGGCAGGCCGGCCGGCGCCGGGGCGCCTCACTCCCCAGCCGTGAAGCACGCCGCCACCGCCTCGTGCAGGGCCGCGGCCAGGTCGGGCTCGTCGGTCAGCGCGCCCACCATCGCCAGCCGGCAGGCGCGGCGCGCGGGCAGGCCCTGGCGGATCAGTGCGGCCGCATGGATGAGCATGCGGGTGGATGCGCCCTCCTCCAGCCCGTCGGCCTTCAGGCGCCGGGTGCGCCGGCCCAGGTCCACCAGGCGGCGGGCCAGGGCCTCGTCCACGCCGCCTTCATGGGCCACGATGCGCGTCTCGTGCCCGGCGTCCGGATAGTCGAAATCCAGCGCGCAGAAGCGCTGGCGCAGCGAGGGCTTGAGCTGCTTGTGCAGGCCCTGGTAGGCCGGGTTGCACGAGACGACCAGCAGGAAGTCGTCATGCGCATGCAGCAACTCGTTGCGCTGCTCCAGCGGCAGGGCGCGGCGGGTGTCGGCCAGCGGG
The DNA here is from genome assembly GCA_049321005.1 of Pseudomonadota bacterium. Lineage (GTDB taxonomy): Bacteria > Pseudomonadota > Gammaproteobacteria > Burkholderiales > Burkholderiaceae_C > Aquabacterium. The sequence continues at coordinate 21,344 of JBMOQL010000008.1, read as the reverse complement.
TGGACGACCACCGTGGTGTCGGCGCGGGCCTCGGCGATCTCGTCCAGATAGCAGATGGCGCCGTGCCGCGCGGCCAGGGTCAGCGGGCCGTCCTGCCAGCGCGTGCCATCGGCGTCCAGCAGCCAGCGGCCGACCAGGTCGCCGGCGGTCATGTCCTCGTGGCAGGCCACGGTGATGAGCGGGCGCCCGAGCCGCCAGGCCATGTGCTCCACGAACCGCGTCTTGCCGCAGCCGGTGGGGCCCTTGAGCAGCACCGGCAGGCGCAGCGCGGCGGCGGCGCTGAAGGCCTCCACCTCGTCGCCCACCGGCTCGTAGTAGGGCTGCTCGCGCAGCCGCCAGTCCTGAAGCGGGTCGGCCACGGCCGCCACCCCGTCGTCCGCGGACGCTCCGGCGTCCTCTGCGGCAAAGCGCCTTGCCGCCGCTGCGATGCCCATCACGCCTGCACCCCGCGTCAGCGATGGCCCGCCGTGTCCGGGTTGGGGATGCCCTCGATCGGGCATTCGGCCGTGCCCACGGTGGAGCGGGTGATGGCCTCGACCTGGGCGCGCGCGCCCTCGGGGTCGTTGATCCACTTGCTGTAGAAGTCGTAGGGGCAGGCGGCCACGCCCTTGGCGTCGGCGCCCGTCTCGCGCGAGTTGATCTTGCCGGTGTAGCCGCGGTGCAGCAGCTTGAAGAGGTGGTTCTCCGACTGCGCGTTCTTGCGGAAGTCGCGGATCAGGCTCTTGGACAGCGCGGCGTACTGGATGCCGTAGTCCTCCTCGCCGCATTCGCCCAGCGTGCGGCCGTCGAAGCCGACGAGGGCCGAGTGGCCGAAGTAGCTGTAGACGCCGTCGAAGCCGGCCGCATTGGCCACGGCCACGTAGCAGTTGTTGGCCCAGGCCATCGCCTTGGCCATGAGCACCTGCTGGTCCTTGGCCGGGTACATGTAGCCCTGGCAGCGCACGATCAGCTCCGCACCCTTCATCGCGCAGTCGCGCCAGATCTCGGGGTAGTTGCCGTCGTCGCAGATGATCAGGCTGATCTTCAGGCCCTTGGGGCCTTCGGAGACGTAGGTGCAGTTGCCCGGATACCAGCCCTCGATGGGCACCCACGGCATGATCTTGCGGTACTTCTGGACGATCTCGCCCTCATCGTTCATCAGGATGAGCGTGTTGTACGGCGCCTTGTTGGGGTGCTCTTCATGGCGCTCGCCGGTCAGCGAGAACACGCCCCACACCTTGGCCTTGCGGCAGGCGGCGGCGAAGATCTCGGTCTCCTCGCCGGGCACGCTGGCCGCGGTGTCGTACATCTCCTGGGCGTCATACATGATCCCGTGGGTCGAGTACTCCGGGAAGATGACCAGGTCCAGGCCCGGCAGGCCGGCCTTCATGCCGACGATCATCTCGGCGATCTTGCGTGCGTTGTCCAGCACCTCGGCCTTGGTGTGCAGCCGGGGCATCTTGTAGTTGACGACGGCCACGCCGACGCTGTCGTGGCTGCTGGAGATGTCGCCGTGCATCATGGTGTTGGGCTTTCCGTATCGGTAGAGGGAACAGGGATGCCGGCATTGTTCGCAGCCCCTCTCGCGGGCGGTATACGTCGAATGACGCAAGGCCGCGCACGCCCGACGTTTGACCCTCGTCATGCGCCTTGCGCGTCCGGCATGCAGATTGCCGCCGGCACCTCAAGCGCATCGCCCGACGGTGCGACGATAGGCAAGTGGAGCGCACCCCGCGCACCGCGACCGTCGTCAACAAAGACTCGCTGAAGAGACATCCATGCAGATCCAAGTCCATACCGACCACAACCTCCACGGCGGCGAATCGCTCAATGAGCGCGTCGAAACCTTGCTGCGCGACGCCGTGGGCCGCTTTGCCGACCAGATCACCCGCATCGAGGCTCACCTGGGCGACGAGAACGCCAAGAAGGGCGGCGGCAACGACATGCGCTGCATGCTGGAGGCCCGCCTGGCCGGCCAGCCGCCCGTTGCGGTGACCGAGCACGCAGCCACGCTGGAGCAGGCCATCAACGGCGCCATCGGCAAGCTCAAGCGCGCGCTCGACACCCACGCCGGCAAGCAGGAAAGCGCCCAGCAGCGCGCCCCGGGGCTGTCCGACCTGTCCGCACCGGAAGCCTGACCGCCCCCCTGTCCCATGGCCCCGGCCGATCCCCGCGCCGAGCAGAAGTGGCCCGACGTGCTGTGGGTGGTACGGCATGGCCAGAGCGCCGGCAACACCGCCCGTGACGCGGCCGAGGCCGCCGGCCTGCCGCTGATCGACATCGCCACGCGCGATGTCGATGTGCCGCTGTCCCCGCTGGGCGAGCGGCAGGCCACGTCGCTGGGCCATTGGTTCGGCCAGATGCCGCGCGAGCAGCAGCCCACCATCGTGCTGTGCTCGCCCTATGTGCGCGCGCGCCGCACGGCCGAGCTGATCCTGCAGGCCGCGCACATCGACCGCGACGACGTCGGCTTCCACATCGACGAGCGGCTGCGCGAGAAGGAGTTCGGCATCCTCGATCGCCTCACCCGCCTGGGCATCCGCCAGCAGTATCCGGAGCTGGCCGAGCAGCGCGCGCATGTGGGCAAGTTCTACTTCCGCCCGCCCGGCGGCGAGAGCTGGTGCGACGTCATCCTGCGCCTGCGCGGCGTGCTCGACACCATGGTGCGCGAGTACCGGCGCGAGCGCGTGCTGATCGTCGGCCACCAGGTCATCGTCAACTGCCTGCGCTACCTGATGGAGCGCATGGACGAGCAGCGCATCCTGGACATCGACCGCGCCGGCGACGTGCCCAACTGCGGCGTCACCAGCTATGTCTTCGACCCCGCGGCCGGCCGCCACGGCAAGCTGCTGCCGCACCACATCAACTTCGTCGCCCCGCTGATGGACGAAGGCACACCGGTGACGGTGGAGCCCGACGTGCCGGCGGCGCCGAAGTCTTGAGCCTTGGCCACGGGGCGGCGGGGCAGCCGGGCCAGGCAGGCATCGCGCTGAGCCGATCCGCCGCCGCACGGCACGTGGCCAGCGCCCGTTATCAGCGTCCGTCATCGGCGCCCGTTGCCCGCACGCCCTGCCAGCGCCCGACCCCGAGGAGCCGACCATGACCACCATGACCGCCCCCACCCCGATCGACGCCGCCACCCTGCGCGCCTGGCCGCTGCCCGTGCCGGGCGACGATGCCGACAAGGAGGAGCGCGGCCGGCTGCTGATCGTGGCCGGCTCGGTGGAGATGCCCGGCGCCGCCATCCTGGCCGCGCACTCCGCCCTGCGTGCCGGCGTCGGCAAGCTGGGGCTGGTGGTGCCCGAGCCGGTGGCCATCGGCATCGCCCTGGCCGTGCCAGAGGCGCGCGTCATCGCCTGGCGCGACGATCTCGAGGCGCAGCAGGCGCTGCTCGACCTGGCCCAGCGGGCCGACGCCGTGCTGATCGGCCCCGGCATGCAGGACACCGCCCTGGCCTGCCGGCTGGCGGCCGACTGGCTGCCGCAGCTGCCGCCCAGCACCCAGCTGATCCTGGACGCCTGCGCGATGGACGTGCTGCTGCAGGGCATGAGCCGCTTCCCCCGCCCGGTGCTGCTGACGCCTCACGCCGGCGAGATGGCCCACCTCACCGGCCAGAGCAAGGCCGATCTGCAGGCGGACCCGGCCAGCGCCGCACGCCAGGCCGCCGCCCGCTGGAACGCGGTGGTGGCGCTGAAGGGCGCGCTGACCTGCATCGCCACGCCGGACGGCCGCTGCTGGCAGCACCAGGGCGGCAACATCGGCCTGGCCGTCTCCGGCTCGGGCGACACCCTGGCGGGCATGGTGGCCGGCCTGGCCGCCCGCGGCGCCCCGCTGGAGCAGGCGGCCGCCTGGGGCGTGGCCCTGCACGCGCGCGCTGGCGACCAGCTCGCCCGCCGCTGGGGCCTGCTGGGCTACCTGGCCCGCGAGATCCCGGCCGAGGTGCCGGGGTTGATGGAGGAGCTGCAGAGCCAGGCGGGACGCTGAGCCGCCTTCGCGCGGCCCCAAAGGGCCAGGCCCTTCACGCCCCGCCCACCGCCCTGAACGCCCGGCTCAGGTAGCGCGACCCCGCCAGCCCGAAGCGCCACGGCTGGTCCACCGCCTTGGTGATGCCGATGCGCGGGCCCACGGCGATGGCGGCGGCGTCCAGCGGCACATCGGCGGCCAGCAGCGCAAAGGGCGGGCGATCCAGCGGCCGGCCGTCCAGCGTCTTGTCCACGCCCAGCGCCTGGCCCACGCGACCGGGGCCGCTGCACAGCAGGCGCGGGTCGGACAGGCCGCGGCGCTGCGCCATCGCGTCGAGCCCGTGCGTGGGCTGCAGCGCGCGGATCAGCACCCCGGCGCCGTGCCCGGCCGGGCGGCAGACCAGGTTCAGGCACCAGTGCAGGCCGTAGGAGCGGTAGACATAGGCATGCCCCGGCGGGCCGAACAGGCTGGCATTGCGCGCGGTCGGCCCGCTCCAGGCATGGGACGCCGGGTCGGCCTGGTCATAGGCCTCGGTCTCCACGATCACGCCGCCGACGCCGTCGATCAGCAACGTGACACCGATGAGGCGACGGGCCACTTCGTCGGCGGAGGTGAGGAAGTCGATGTCGGCCAGATGCATGGGCGAAAGCGGTTGGAGGATCGGTTCAATGAGCAGTTCGCACGTCGCGCCGATGGGCGCAGGGGCGGACCGGATGGAGGACAGTGAAAGGCGAAAAGTGAAAGATGAAAGGTAGACGGAAGCGACGTGTGCGCTCCCCGGCCCACCACCCGACCGCCTGCTGCAGCAATCCACGTGCAAGCGCAGGAACGCGCTGCTGCGAAATGCCCGCCAAGCACCGCGCCGCGGTGCTCGCTATCCTGTGCGCCCCCATCGAGCCTGCCTGCATCCCGCGTCATGGAGATCACCGACCGCGAAACCGCCCTGTCCCTGATCCAGTGGCTGCAGCAGCGCGCCGCCCGTGCCGGCGTGGAGCTGCGCGAGCCGCCGCCCGAGCCCACCAGCTGCTGCGGCCGCGGCTGCAACGGCTGCGTCTGGGAGGGCTACTACGGCGCGGTGCAGTACTGGATCGATGAGGCCGAGCTGGTCCTGGCCAGCTGACGGCGCGCATCGCGCATCCCACGGGCCCCAGGCTACGCCGCATCCCACCCGGCGCCGGCTGACAAACGCACAGCGTCCGCCCGCACAGCCGCTCCCCGGCGCGCTGGCTACCATCGCCCGACGCCAACGGCCGCCCCATCCATGAGCGCAGAAGACCCCCGCCCCGACCGCCCGCAAGACCACACCCCGCCCCACGCCAGCGGCGGCACGCCGTTCGAGGACAAGGTCTTCCTCGGCCTGCTGCTCGTCGTCTCCGTGGCCTTCGGCTGGGTGCTGGCGCCCTTCTACAGCGCGGTGTTCTGGGGCGTGGTCATGGCCATCCTGTTCGCCCCGCTCAACCGCCGGCTGCTGGCGCGCATGCCCGGCAAGCGCAACCGCACCGCGCTGCTGACGCTGGCCATCCTGCTGCTGCTGGTCATCCTGCCGCTGTCGCTGATCACCGCCTCGCTCGTGCGCGAGGCGCTGGCCGTCTTCCAGCTCGTGCAGAGCGGCCAGTGGGACATCGGCGTGTACTTCGAGCGCATCCTCGCGGCCCTGCCGCAGTGGGTGAGCGACCTGCTCCACCGCTTCGGCCTGGGCAGCGTCAGCGAGCTGCAGGAGCGCCTGGCCGCGGGCAGCAAGGTGATCGCCACGCAGGCGGTGGGCTTCACGCAGAACACCTTCGACTTCGTCGTCAACTTCGGCATTGCGCTCTACCTGGCCTTCTTCCTGCTGCGCGACGGGCCGCAGCTGGCCCAGCGCATCGGCGCGGCCGTGCCGCTGCAGGCGCGCTACAAGCGCCGGCTGCTGGAGAAGTTCACCACCGTCATCCGCGCCACGGTCAAGGGCAACGTGGTCGTGGCGGCCACCCAGGGCCTGCTGGGCGGGCTGGCCTTCTGGTTCCTGGGGGTGTACGCGGCGCTGCTGTGGGCGGTGCTCATGGCCTTCCTGTCGCTGCTGCCGGCCGTGGGCGCCGGGCTGGTGTGGGGGCCGGTGGCCATCTATTTCCTGGCCACCGGGGCGATCGCCAAGGGCATCGGCCTGATCGCCTACGGCGTGCTCGTCATCGGCCTGGTGGACAACGTGCTGCGGCCCATCCTGGTGGGCAAGGACACCAAGATGCCCGACTACGTGGTGCTGATCTCCACGCTGGGCGGCCTGGCCATCTTCGGGCTCAACGGCTTCGTCATCGGCCCGGTGATCGCGGCCATGTTCATCGCTGCCTGGGACATCTTCGCCCGCGACCACGGCGGCGAAGGCTTCTGAGGCCGCGCGCGGCATCGCGCGGCGCCGCGCGGCCGTCGCCAGGCGCCGCACGGCCGCCTTCCCGGCGGGCAGAAGGGGCATCCCGCATGGACCGCCCGCGGGCTTTGCAGCACGATGGCGGCCCCGCCCCAGCCGCTGCCCGCCATGACCGCCGCCACCGCCACCGCCCCGCTGCGCACCCTGGCCGACCTGCCCCGCCCGCGCGGCCTGCCGCTGATCGGCAACCTGCTGTCCATCGACCCGCCGCGCCTGCACCAGGTGCTGGAGGCCTGGGCGGCCGAGCTGCCCACGCCTTTCCTGGTCAAGGTGGCCCACCTGGACATCGCCGTCTTCACCGACCCGGAGCTCAGCCAGACCATCCTGCGCGAGCGCCCTGACCGCTACCGCCGCCCGGTCAACGTCGAAGGCGTGCTGGCCGAGATGGGCGCCAACGGCGTGTTCTCGGCCGAGGGCGCGGCCTGGAAGCCGCAGCGCCGGCTGGTGATGCAGGCCCTGGCGGCCACCAACTTCCGCAGCTTCCACCCCACGCTGCAGGCCATCACCGAGCGGCTGCTGCGCCGCTGGCAGCGCGCCGCCGACACCGGCGAGGTGGTGGAGATGACGCATGACCTGGTGCGCTACACGGTGGACGTCACCTGCGCACTGGTCTTTGGCGAAGACCCCAACACCCTCGAGCAGGGCGAGGACGTCATCCAGAACCACCTGGCGCTGATCTTCCCGAGCATCATGCGGCGCGTGTCCATGCCGTGGCCGTACTGGCGCTACGTCAAGCTGCCGCGCGACCGCGCGCTGGACAAGGCGCTGGCCGTGGTGCACCGCTATGTGCATGACCTCATCGCCCGCGCCCGCGAGCGCCGCGCCGCACATCCGGAGCAGGAGCCACAGAACCTGCTGGAAGGCATGCTGGCCGAGCGCGAGAAGCCCGACTCCGGCCTGACCGACGAGGACGTGGCCGCCAACGTGCTCACGCTGCTGCTGGCCGGCGAGGACACCACCGCGCACACGCTGAACTGGACGCTCTACTTCCTGGCCGCCGACCGCGCGCTGCAGGACCGTGGATTTGCCGAGGCGCAGCAGGTCTTCGGCGACGCCCGCGTCTGCCCGCAGCACGAGGACGTCAAGCACCTGGACTTCTTCGAGGCCCTGGCCACGGAGGCCACGCGCCTGAAGCCCATCGTGCCGATCAACAGCGTGCAGCCGCTGCAGGACGTGGTGCTGGGCGACGTGGCCATCCCGGCCTACACCCGCATCATGTTCCTCAACCGGCCGAGCATGCTGGACCCCACCCGCTTCGCTCAGCCCCAGACCTACCTGCCCGACCGCTGGCTGCGCAACCGCGGCACGCCCGTCGAGCCGCACGAGACCCGCGCCTACGTCCAGTTCGGCGCCGGTCCGCGCGTGTGCCCTGGCCGCTACCTGGCCGGCGTGGAGATCCGCCAGGTGCTGTCCATGCTGCTGCGCAACTTCACGCTGGAGCTGGCCGTGGACCGCAGCCAGATCCTTGAGGTGATGGCCTTTGCGATGACGCCCAGCCGCATGCCGGTGCGGCTGACGCGGCGGGACTAACGCACGCCGACGGCCCGCGTCAGTGGCTGATCATCCAGGGCCGCTTGCTCGGAAAGGCTTTGGCTCCCGACGGCGCGGTGACGGTGGCCGTGCGGCGGGTGGACGGCGAGCAGCAGCCGCAGCCGGACGGGTGGCGCAGCCGCGCGTAGTCCTTGGACGAGCGCGGCTCATGGCGCGCCCGCTCGTTGATGTCCAGCGCGCGGCGGGTGTCCGACTCCAGGCAGGCCAGGCGCGGGGCGGTGGCGAAGACACGGGGCGAGTCGGTGCCGCACCCCGGGCAGGCGGCCGGGTCGTTGCGGGCCGAGACGGAGCGGAAGGCATCGAAGCCGCCGCAGGCGGGGCAGGCGTAGTCGTAGGTGGGCATGCCATTGATCCTTGTTGCGCGATCAGCCGCTGCGCAGCGAGCCGCACGAGCCCGCCTGAGCAGACGGTGTGGACCTACTGTGCTCCCCCGCGGCCAGATCGTTGCAGTACTCAAGCGGTGCCGGATCGGCTGGACAGGGCGCTTCGCGTAGTGAAGTAAAGGAGGAGCCCGGCGCCGGCAGGCGCTGGGCGGGGGACATGAACGAAGCGGAGCGCCCTGGCCGGCCGATCACGCTCCACGACCGGCAAGGAGAACTCAAAGATCCGCCGACAACGGCAGATCCACCCCGCCGAAGTCCTGCACCACCGGCCCCGCGGCCGAGGGGCGGATGTCGAAGTCGAAGATCTGCGTGGGCAGCCACAGCGTGGCGCAGGCGTTGGGGATGTCGACCACGCCGCTGATGTGGCCCTGCACCGGCGCCGTGCCCAGGATGGAGTAGGCCTGCGCGCCCGAGTAGCCGAACTTCTTCAGGTACTCGATGGCGTTCAGGCAGGCCTGGCGGTAGGCCACGTGCACGTCCAGGTAGTGCTGCTTGCCCTGCTCGTCCACGCTGATGCCTTCGAAGATCAGGTAGTCGTTGTAGCTGGGCGTGATCGGGCTGGGCTTGAAGATGGGGTTCTTGATGCCGTACTTGGCCATGCCGCCCTTGATCAGCTCGACCTTCATGTGCACCCAGCCGGCCATCTCGATGGCGCCGCAGAAGGTGATCTCGCCGTCTCCCTGGCTGAAGTGCAGGTCGCCCACCGACAGGCCGGCGCCGTCCACATAGACCGGGAAGTAGATCTTCGAGCCGCGCGACAGATCCTTGATGTCGCAGTTGCCGCCATGCTCGCGCGGCGGCACGGTGCGGGCGCCCTCGGCCGCGGCCTTGGCTGCCGCATCGCCGGTGAGCTGGCCCATGTGCGCCGTCTTGGCGAACGGCGGGTTGGCCAGCGGCGGCACGCGCTCGGGCTGGGTGGCGATGAAGTCCACCTCGCGCTCGTTCCACATGTCCAGCATCTTCTTGTCGGGCAGGCAGCCGATCAGGCCCGGGTGGATGAGGCCCGCGAAGTGGACGCCCGGGATGTGGCGGCTGCTGGTGAACATGCCGTGGAAGTCCCAGATCGACTTCTGCGCCTGCGGGAAGTGGTCGGTCAGGAAGCCGCCGCCGTTCTTCTTGCTGAAGAAGCCGTTGAAGCCCCACAGGCTGTCGGGCTTGGCGCCTATGTCCAGCAGGTCCACCACCAGCAGGTCGCCGGGCTCCGCGCCCTTGACGCCCACGGGGCCGGAGAGGAAGTGCACCGTGGTCAGGTCCACGTCGCGCACGTCGTCGGCGCTGTCGTTGTTCTGGATGTAGCCGCCGGTCCAGTCGTAGGTCTCCAGGATGAAGTCGTCGCCCGGGTTGACCCAGCAGGCCATCGGGATGTCCGGATGCCAGCGGTTGTGGACCTTCTCGTTCTCGTAGGGGGACTGCTGCAGATCGACCTTGATGAGGGTGTCGGGCATGGTGTGTGGCTCCTGCTCAGATGACGGGGGCGGGGTGTTCGTTCAGACGGAGAGGTACTGCTTGATGTGCGCGGCGTCCGTCTGCTCCCGCGTGGTCTCGTGCACCAGCCGGCCGCCTTCGATGACGAAGAGCCGGTCGGCCACGTCCAGCGCGAAGCTCAGCACCTGCTCGGACACGACGATGGTGATGTCGCGCAGCTTGCGGATCTCGTTGAGCGCCTTGGCGATGTCCTTGATGATCGACGGCTGGATGCCCTCGGTGGGCTCGTCCAGCAGCAGCACCTTGGGGTTGGTCACCAGTGCGCGGGCGATGGCCAGCTGTTGCTGCTGGCCGCCGGACAGGTTGCCGCCCTTGCGCTTCCTCATGTCGAACAGCACCGGGAACAGCGCATAGATCTCGTCCGGGATGCGCTTGTGCTTCGCGTTCTCCAGGCCGGTCTCGATGTTTTCCTGCACGGTCAGCGTCGGGAAGATCATCCGGCCCTGGGGCACATAGGCGATGCCCTTCTTCACGCGGCGGTAGCTCTCGTCGCGCGTGACGTCCTGGCCGGCCACCTCCACCGTGCCGCTCTTGGTGGGCAGCACGCCCATCAGGCTCTTGAACAGCGTGGTCTTGCCCATGCCGTTGCGGCCCATGATGGCCACGGTCTCTTTCGGCTGGGCCGTGAAGCTGATGCCGTGCAGGGCCTCGCTCTGGCCATAGGCCACGTGCAGGTCGTTCACATTCAGCATTTCATGGCTCCTTTATTGATCGGGGTCGTGCACGCCACCGACCCATCAAGCGGACCACCATGGATCCGGCTCCGCCGGTCCACCGGTGGTGCCCCCTCGAGGGGGCGGCCGTCAGGCCGTAGGGGGTGGTCCATCAGTGCCCCAGATACACGTCGATGACCTTGGGGTCGGCCTGCACCTTCTCCATCGGCCCTTCGGCCAGGATCTTTCCCTGGTGCATCACCGTCACCTTGTGAGCGATCTGCTTGACGAAGTCCATGTCGTGCTCGATGACGATCACCGAGCGGTTGCGCGCGATGCGCTTGAGCAGCTCGGCCGTCAGCTCGCGCTCGCGCGGGCTCATGCCGGCAATGGGCTCGTCCAGCATCAGCAGCTCCGGGTCCTGCATCAGCAGCATGCCGATCTCCAGCCACTGCTTCTGCCCGTGCGACAGCAGGCCGGACTCGGTGTGCAGCTGATCAAGCAGGCCGATCTCCTGGGCCACGGCCTGCACGCGGGCCTTCACCTCATCCGTGCAGCGAAAGCCCAGTGCGCCGAACACGCTGCGCCCGCTGGGGTAGGAGACCTCCAGGTTCTTGAAGACGCTGAGGTTCTCGTAGATGGACGGCGTCTGGAACTTGCGGCCGATGCCGGCGCGCACGATCTGGTGCTCGGGCAGCCGGGTCATCTCGTGGTTCTTGAACTTGATGCTGCCGGCCGAGGCCTTGGTCTTGCCGCAGATCAGGTCCAGCAGCGTGGTCTTGCCGGCGCCGTTGGGGCCGATGATCACGCGCAGCTCGCCGCGGTCGATGTAGAGCGTGAGGTTGTCGATGGCCTTGAAGCCGTCGAAGGCGACGGTGAGGTCTTCCACCGCCAGCACGAAATCGGTGTTGCTCATGCCGCTTGTCTTTCGTGGTGAGTCGAATCAGGCGCCCTGGCCGCTGATTGCGCCGGGCAGCGGCGTGGCGCGGGGCTCGCCCAGGGCTGCGGCAGGCGATGCCGCGGCGGCAGCGTCATGGGCCTCATCTGCCTCACGCGCCGCCCGGCGAGCCTTCTGCTGCGCCATGTCGGCCCGGCGCCGCGCCCACCAGGGCTTGAGCTTTTCTTCGTAGAGGCCCGCCAGCCCGTTGGGGAAGGCCATCACCACGCCGATGAACAGGGCGGCCATCAGGAAGAGCCACAGATCCGGCGCCGCCTCCGAGAAGTACGTCTTGCCCCAGTTGACCAGCAGCGCACCGTAGACCGCGCCGACCAGACTCATGCGCCCGCCCACGGCCGCGAAGATCACCATCTCGATCGACGGCACGATGCCCACGAAGCTGGGCGACATGAAGCCCACCTGCAGCGTGAACAGCGCCCCGCCGATGCCCGACAGCGCCGCCGCGAGGCAGAAGGTGAAGACCTTGAACATCGACACGTCATAGCCGGAGAAGCGCACGCGGTCTTCCTTGTCGCGCATGGCCAGCAGCAGCGTGCCCAGCTTGCTGCGCTGGATCCACAGGCACAGCAGCATGCTGGCCAGCAGCGCCGCGCAGCAGACGAAGTACAGCGTCGTCTTGGCCGCATCGCTGCGGATGTCCCAGCCCAGCAGCGTGCGCAGGTCGGTGATGCCGTTGACGCCGCCCGTGTAGCCCTGCTGACCGATGATCAGTACGGTCAGGATCAGCGCGACGGCCTGCGTGATGATGGCGAAGTACACCCCGCCCACGCGCCGCTTGAACATCGCGTAGCTGACGATGAAGGCCAGCAGCGTCGGCACCGCCACCACCGCCAGCAACGCGAACGGCAGATGGCGGAACGGCTCCCACCACAGCGGCAGTGCCGTCACCTGGTTCCAGTCCATGAAGTCCGGGATGCCGGGCGTGGACTGGATGGCGGTGTTCTCGGGGCTGGAGGCCTCCAGCTTCAGGAACATGGCCATCGCATAGCCGCCCAGGCCGAAGAACACGCCCTGCCCCAGGCTCAGCGTGCCGCCCCAGCCCCACAACATCACCAGGCCGATGGCGACGAAGCCGTAGGTGAGGTACTTGCCCACCATGTTCAGGCGAAAGGGCTCCAGCACCAGCGGGAAGACCACCAGCAGCACGACGGCCAGGATGACCAGGCTGCCAAGGCCGCAGCTGCGGAGCCAGTTGAAGAGTCTCAGGGGCATCGGCCTCTCCGTAACCAAGAGAAATGCAAGTGGGGACGCGATGCCTGGCAGCTTAGGAGCCGCTGCCGTTTCCCCTGATACGTTGAATGACGTAGCGCGGCGCGGCCTGCCGCGGCGCCACCGGCGCACACGGCGGAACAACCGGGTCGCAGACCCCCTCATCAGGCCTTGGTCGCGCCCTCGTCTGCGTAAGCTGGGCGATCGCTCCGTGATCCCTCGCCTGCCCGCCCGCCCCATGAAGATCGCCGCCGCCCGCCTGCGCTACGGTGGCCTGATCGCCGCCGCCGTCATGGCACTGACCGCCGCCGTGCCGCCGCTGGCCCTGCGCTGGGTGGACCAGGCGCGGCAGGACCGTGAAGAGTCCGTCGCCCGCCTGACCAGCGCGCACCGCCTCCACGAGCTGCTGACCGAGGCCGAGAGCGGCCAGCGCGGCTACATCATCACGGGCCAGGAGCCCTACCTGCCGCCCTATCACACCGCGGTGGCCGCGCTGCCCATCCAGATGCAACGCCTGCGCGACGCCTACGCCGAGGCCCCTGCGCACGAGCGCGAGCGGGCGCGCGAGCTGCTCGCCCGTGCGCAGCGCCGCTTGGAGCTCATGGCCGCCGCCCTGACGCTGCGGCAGCAGGGCCAGTCCGCCGCCGCGCAGGCACTCATCAGCACGGGCGAAGGCCGCCGCGAGATGGAGGCCGTGCGCGACCTGGTCAACGCGCTGGACAACGGAGAGCGGGGCGCGCTCGACCGGCTGGAGGACGCGCTGCGCGGCAAGATCTGGCGCGCCATGGCCTTTTCCCTGGCGAGCACCGTGCTCACGCTGGTGCTGCTGGCCTACCTGGCGCGCACCATGCTGCGCACCATCCGTGCCCGCGAGCAGGCCGCGCAGGTCGCTCAGCACACCAGCCAGCAGCTGCAGGCGGGCCTGGCCGCGCTGCGCCACCGCAACGAGCAGATCTCGCTGCTGGGCGAGATGTCGCGCACGCTGCACACCGAGATGACGCTTGAGGAGGTGCTGGAGGTCACGCGGCTGTATGCCGCGCGCCTGCTGCCCGGCACCGCCGGCGCGCTCTACCTGGCCGCAGGCCCGGGCGACGACGCACTGCACTGCGCCGCCGCCTGGGGCCCACCACCCGTGCCCGGCGCCCCGCTGGAGCCGGCCGACTGCTGGGGCCTGCGCCGCGGCGTGGTGCACCGCTGCGGGCACGGTCACGAGCTGCGCTGCCGCCACATCGACGATGCCGCCCGGGCCGTGGGCGAGACCCACATCTGCCTGCCCCTGACCGCCTACGGCGAGCGCCTGGGCCTGCTGCACCTGCGTGCCAGTGCCCCGCCAGATGCCGACGCCAGCGCCGCGGCCAGCTGGTGCGACGAGCTGCGCACCATGGCCGAGGCCATCGCCGAGCAAGTGGCCCTGACCCTGTCCAACGTGCGCCTGCGCCACGTCCTGCGCGAGCAGTCGATCCGCGACGCCCTCACCGGCCTGCACAACCGCCGCTACATGGAGGACACGCTGAGCCGGGAGCTGGCACGTGCCCAGCGCCACGGCACGCCGCTGTCGCTCATCGTGGCGGACCTGGACCACTTCAAGCAGATCAACGACACCCACGGCCACCCGGCCGGCGACGCCGTGCTGGCCGCCGCCGGCCAGGAGATGCAGCGCCACCTGCGCGCCAGCGACGTGGCCTGCCGCTATGGCGGTGAGGAGTTCGTCCTCATCCTGCCGGACTGCGACAAGCCCGCCGCGCTGGCCAAGGCCCGCCGTCTGCGCGACGCCCTGCGCGCCCTGCACGTTGTTGAGGACGGGCAACGCATCCCCGTCACCGCATCGTTCGGCGTGGCCGCCTGGCCGCAAGACGCCGACGACCTGCGCCCGCTCATGGACGCTGCAGACCGCGCCGTCTACCGCGCCAAGCGCGAAGGCCGCGACCGCGTGGTGGCGGCGGAGCCGGAGGCACAGACCGCCTGAGCGGCCGAGGCAGGAGCAGCGGCAGTTGGTGAAACCGCCCGCGCCTTCGCGGTAGCGGGCAGGGGCCTTCTCCGCGGTCAGCTCGGACTCGCGCTGAAGATCCACTGTCCAGCAGCAGACCGGGGCCGCCTCAGCGCCGCACCTTGGAGGCAAACAAGCCCTGCGGCCGCATCATCAGGATCACCACGATCAGGCTCAGCGTCAGCACCTTGGCCATCGAGCCGGTGATGAAGAACTCGCTGATCGACTGCGTCTGGGCGATACCGAAGGCCGACACCACCGTGCCCAGCAGGCTGGCGGCGCCGCCGAAGGTGACCACGAGGAAGGCGTCGACGATGTAGAGCGAGCCGCTGGTCGGGCCGGTGGAGCCGATGGTGGTGAAGGCCGCACCGGCGATGCCGGCGATGCCGCAGCCGATGGCAAAGGTGAGCCGGTCGGTGCGCGCGGTGTTGATGCCGATGGCATTGGCCATCGTGCGGTTGGACACCGAGGCCCGCACGCGCAGCCCCCAGCGCGACTTGTAGAGCGCGATCAGCACGCAGGCCGTCACCAGCAGCGTCAGGCCCATGACGAAGAGGCCGTTGATGGGGATGTCCAGCCCCTCGGACGGCGCCCAGGAGCCCATCAGCCATTCAGGCAGCGTGGGGCTGACCTCCTTGGGGCCGATGAAGGTGCGGAAGCACTGCTGCAGCCCCAGGCTCAGGCCCCAGGTGGCCAGCAGCGTGTCCAGCGGGCGCTTGTACAGATGGCGGATCAGCGCCCATTCGGCCAGCCAGCCGACGATGAAGGCCATGACGAAGGCCAGGCCGATGGCGATGGGAAAGTAGTAGGCCATCAGCCCCGGGTAGCGCTGCTCCACGAAGCTGGAGGCCATGTAGATGGTGTAGGCGCCGATGGTCATGAACTCGCCGTGCGCGAGGTTGATCACGCCCATCTGGCCGAAGATGATGGCCAGGCCCAGGCCCATGAGCAGCAGCACCGAGAACAGGCTCAGGCCGGCAAAGCCCTGCATCAGGCCGATGTTGAGCATCTCAGACAGTGTCATCGCCAGCGCTCCGCAATTGGCTGCAAGCGGCCAGGCTGCCGCTTGCGAAGAAGGATCCACCCACAAGGGTCAGGACAAGGACGCCGCCCACCGCTTCAGGCCCCCGCCCCCACTGGGGCGGCGTCCCTGCCTGACCTGTCACGCCGCCGTGCGGCGGCTGCTCTCCAAGCCGTTCACTGATAGCCCTTGGGGAAGGGATTGGGCTCGATCAGGTCCTTGGACTCGGCCACCACCTTGAACGTGCCGTCCGGCTGGCCCTGTGCGATGCGCGCCTTGCTCCACAGGTGGTGGTTGGCATGGACCTTCACGTAGCCTTCCGGGGCGGTCTTGAGCTCGATGCCGGGCGAGGCGGCGGCCACCTTGTCCACGTCGAAGCTGCCGGCCTTCTCCACGGCCATCTTCCACAGCCACGGGCCCAGGTAGGCGGCCTGCGTCACGTCGCCGATGACGGCCTTGGGGCCGTACTTGGCCTTGAAGGCGGCGACGAACTTCTTGTTGTTCTCGTTGTCGAGCGTCTGGAAGTACTTCATCGACGAGTAGAAGCCGGCGAAGTTCTCGCCGCCCACGCCCAGCATCTCGTCCTCGGTGACGGACAGCGTCAGCAGGAACTGCTTGGCGCCGGTGATGCCCGCGGCCTTGAGCTGCTTGTAGAAGGCCACGTTGGAGCCGCCCACCACGGCGGCGAAGATGCAGTCGGGCTTGGCCACCTTGATCTTGTTGATCAGGCTGTTGAAGTTGGTGTGGCCCAGCGGGTAGTACTCCTCGCCCTTGACCGTGCCCAGCTTGCCGATGCTCTCGATGTGCTTGCGCGCGATCTTCATCGACGTGCGCGGCCAGATGTAGTCGGAGCCGACCAGGAAGAAGGTCTTGGCCTTCTTCTCCTTGGAGGCCCAGTCCAGGCCCCAGATGATCTGCTGCGTGGCCTCCTGGCCGGTGTAGATCACGTTCTTGGACTGCTCCAGGCCCTCGTAGAAGGTGGGGTAGTACAGCAGGCCGTTCTCCTTCTCGAAGATCGGCAGCACGGCCTTGCGCGAGGCGGACGTCCAGCAGCCGAACACGCAGGCGACACGGTCGTTGACCAGCAGCTTCTTGGACTTCTCGGCGAAGGTCGGCCAGTCAGAGGCGCCGTCTTCCTTGATGACCTTGATCTTGCGGCCCAGGATGCCGCCCATGGCGTTGATCTGGTCGATGGCCAGCTGCTCAGCCTGGATGGAGCCCGTCTCCGAGATGGCCATGGTGCCGGTGGCCGAGTGCAGCTGGCCGACGGTGACCTCGCTGTCGGTGATGGCCAGCTTGGTGGTGTTGACCTTGGCCGTGGGGTACTGCTGGGCCAGGGCCACCCCCGACAGCCCGGCCAGCGGCAAGGCGCCGATGCCCTGCAGCAGGCGGCGACGCAGGCCGTCGGGCAGCTGGTCGAGCACCTCTTCGGGCCGGGGGGAGTCGGGACGATCTTGAGAGGACATGGGCACTCCTGTGTGTGGGGCGAGTGACGGGACGAGGACGGATGCACTCGATGCACCGCGGCTGCAAGGCCGCTTCATCGATGGCCCGCAGGTTAGGAGTCACCCCAGGGTGCGCCCAATACGCCGAATGACGTAGCGCCGGGCCAGCGGTTTGCCCTGCTCGGCAGGCCTGGGTGGGGCGCGTCAAGGTGTAACGGTGGGTTGCGGCAGCGCTGTGGCGCGTTCAGCCCGCAGGGGTCTTGGCCGATAACGGCCGAGACCGGGTGAGGCTGGGCGAAGCCCAGCGCCCGGCTGGACCCCGCCCGCAGACACCCACAAGAGACGGACCCGCCATGACTGCAGACCCGCGCGACCACGACACCACCCAGCCCCAGGAGCTGGACACCGTTCCGGCCCCGCTCGGGGAGCTGCCCGCCGGCGCGCGGCGATCCCCCCCGGCCCGGCCCGCGCTGGCGGACGCATCGCCGGCATCGCGGCCGGCCGCCGCGGCCTCCACCCAGCCGACTGCTCCCTCGCCAGCCGCCGGCAACACGGACGCCGCCGCCCAGCTGCTCGATCTGCGCAGCCTGCGTCTGCGCGCCGGGCTGGCGCTGCAGGTGGCGCTGGCCGGCGCGGCCGACCCGGCCCAGCCGGACCTGCAGTTTCTGGCCGCCATCTCTGGCAAGGGCGTGATGGTGGGCCCCGCGGCCGAGGCTGCCGCAGCAGGCGCCGCCCCACCCGCACTGACGCTCAAGCCCGGCCAGGAGGTGCTGGTGCGCGGCTTCACCGGGCAACATGACTTTTCGTTTGCCACGCGGGTGCTGCAGACCTTCGTCGACCCTTTTGCCTATGCGCTACTGGCCTATCCGGCCCAGGTGCAGGCCCGCCAGGTGCGTCAAGCCCCGCGCCTGCGCACCGCCGTGCCCGCTCAGGTGCAGAGCTTCGGCGCCGACCCCGTACCCGCCACCGTGGTCGACCTCAGTCCCCACGGCGCCCTGCTGCACACCGCCCAGCCCCTGGGCCGCCCGGATGACCTGATCACCCTTACCTTGCACGCCGTCGTGGGCGACCGCCGCCTGGACGTGCTGCTGCATGCCCGCATCCGCCACACCCAGAGCGCCGGCACCGGAGGCCAGCACACGGGCGTGCAGTTCATCGGCGTGCAGCAGCAGGAGTGGCTGGTGCTGCAGGCGATGTGCGGCGTGGGCGAGGCAGCCTGACTGCGCCGCCTTCATCGCGTTGTCTCAGCGGCGCCGGAAGATGCCTGCGGCCGTGCCGTCGGGCGACAGGATCGTCAGGGCGTCCACCGGCGCGCCCGGCCCTGCGGCCGGTGGCAGGGCCTCGAAGGTCAGCTGCTCCGCTGCCGGCCGCGTCAGGCGGCCCGGCTCCAGCCGGATGACCGCCGTGCGCGCGCCCGGCGGCACCGGAAAGCTCTGCGGTGCCACCTGACCCCGCGGATAGCTCACCGTCAATCGCTCCACCTGGGCGCCCTGCCACTCCGGCTCCGTCCGCGCCAGGAAACCCAGCTGGCCGTGCCGGGTGGTCAGGCCCGAGCGGCTGCGGCCGTTGGTGAAATGCGCCGTCACCTCGACGTTCTCCCAAGCCAGCCCCTGATCCGGCGTGGCCACGCAGGCCACGAGCAGAACAGGCGGCCGCTCGGGCGAGGCATAGCCGCCCATGCACTGCTCCGCCTGCGCGGCCTGATCCTCCGCCCAAGAGAACGAGGGCTCGGGCGGTGCATCGGTCGTCAAGACAAGCCGGTTGCCTTGCCGAGTCCATGTCCCGCGGGCGTCGGTGTCGACGGCGCCATAGGACATGGCGAAGCGAAAGCGCCCGTCAGCCGCCAGAGTCAGGCTGGCCGCCGCTTCACGCTGGCCCTCCAGGACATAGGTGCCCGCCAGGTCGCGCCCCGCGGCGGCAGCCGTGCCCTCGGCGGCCTGTGCCGCCATGACCGCGCCTGCCGCCATCACGCCCAGAA
Source organism: Pseudomonadota bacterium (assembly GCA_049321005.1). Taxonomy (GTDB): domain Bacteria; phylum Pseudomonadota; class Gammaproteobacteria; order Burkholderiales; family Burkholderiaceae_C; genus Aquabacterium. Next base: position 2,331 of record JBMOQL010000008.1, on the reverse strand, counting down.
GGCCACGGCCCAGCCCGCGCACGACACGCCACCGCGTCACGTCTGCTGTCATGCAGCCACCCCGACCTGGCGCACCCGCGTGCCAAGCGCGAAGCGGTACTCCTTGTCCCCGCCAACGTAGATGCAGCGCGGATCGGAAGGCAGCGTTTCGTCCTTGGCGAAAGCGGCCAACGAGTCGTGCACATAGTTGTCGAAGAACGCGATGATGTCCGGATCGGTGAGCCCGGCGTTCTTCTCGAACTCGTTCTCATAGGCCTCCAGCAGCCCGCGATAGTGGGTACGCAGGCGCCGCTCCGGCGAGGCCGCCTGCAGGTCCTTGAGTCGCTGCACGTCCAGCAGCAGGTTGCGGTCATAGACCTCCAGGTTGGCCGCCAGGCGCGACATGTCGGGCAGTGTGGCCAGCTTGGCCAGCTCCCGCTGGTGGGCATCGTCCGCATCCGCGAACGCCCGCTGGGCCTGCTGGTACGCCTGCCTCTCCTCCGTGACAGACCCGCCGTTGCGCTGAGCCTGCGTCCGCGCGTCCTCGTAGGCCTGCCGCGCACGACGCAGCTCGGCCTGGGCAGCCAGCCTACGCGGGTCGCTTTCCAGCTCCTTGATCCGGGCCTTCAAGGCGGTGGATTCGTCGTGAAAGCCGGCCTGCAGCGCAGCGATACGTGCGTCTTCATCCGGCACCTGCCCGGCCGCGCGCTGCGCCATGCGCAGACGGATGCTGCGAAACCGCCAGGCGTAGTACATGCGCATGTGGGCGTGCACCACGTTGCCCAGGCTGCCGCTGGGTTGGACGGTGGACATGTAGTAGTGCCAGCGCTGCAATAGGCGAGGTGAGCACGAGAAATCGCCTTCTGTCGAATCGTTCGGACCGAGGGAGCTAAGAGGAACCCCAGCCGCCCTACATCTGTCGTACATGAGCCGCAGCGGGACTTGGCTTAAAAGTTCTTCCTCCTTATCGCTCTTTCCACCTTCACCAGGTCGGTAACCGCCCCCTATGTCCGAGTGCACGCCCGGGAAGACGATTTCCTCTACCCCGCGACCGTACTCTTCACCAAGTCTCACGCTATCAAGCGGAAAGGAGTTGCGCACCTCATGTGCCGCAATGAAGTGCACGCACTGCTCAACCAACGGGGGCAGCCGCAGATCCTTGGCCCAGGACAGATGACCGTCTATGGCGCCCGGCGTCGGGTCGGCGCCGTCCCGCTGCCCAAAGGCAATCGCGTCAAGCCCCGCGCTAGGTGACTCACGGCGCCCGCGCAGCGCCGTATCCACGGACATCCACTGCTTGGCCACAAAGAACGAGTTGATGCTGGCACTGGCAGGTTGTCCCACCGAAGCGACCGTATCGAACAAGCCCATGAAGTAAATCCGAACCGGAAAGCCGCCCTGCTGCCAGCGCCAGCCCAGTCCGTCCTGTGTTACACGCCTCTGTAGCCTCAATGCGAACGCACGAGCCAAGGCGGCTCCCCGTGAAAAGCCGAAGAGCGCAATTTCGAGACCCGCCACTGTGGGTTGGGGATGGCCCTGCAATCGCAGATCAAGTTCCCGCATGGCCCAGTCCAACCGATCCTCTCCCCTACGACCAAACGCCGCGCCGCGCACGTCCGCATCGCCCGGATCTCCGATCTCTTTGAAGTAGGTTCCCAAACCGGGAACATAGGCGCGGTAGATCCCTCGATCTGGCGCATTTTCCTCATGTGCGCGGTAAAGACGCGCCACGTTGCTGTGTTCGGCCGCCCCAACATCCGCGTCCAGATTGTTCCCCGTACCGTCGAAGAAAAACGTCATGCGAACAACAACGGAGCAGCTTTGCACGGAAGGGCTAATGGCTGCCTGTTGATGGATTGCGTCGAGATTCGTGGCAAGGGAAGCTGATGAGAGGAGCGCCGGTGTGACTGGCACACCTTCATCCAAGCCAGAGGCGCCCTGAAGGGCGGCCGGTTCAGCAGCAAGCGCCGGACTCTTCTTCGCATCGTTACTTCGCATCAGGGCACCTCGGATAGTCGTGCTTTACTCCAGGTCTACGTCGTTGATCATCGACCCGCAATTCCAGGCGCGGCCTTGAGGCCCTTGACGTGACGGCGACCTCGACGTGCCCGTCCTTGTAGATATGAACCTCAAAGTAATGTGGCTCCGCCGGCAAAGGGCCATTAATCCAAGCTTCTGCCTCTCGCCAAACACCCTTTCGACGGACCCATAGTTCTCCTGCAGAGTTCACCGTTTGATATTGGCAATATGATGCCGTCCAACGGACTATGACCTTCTTAGGCAATTCCGTCCCCGTCCACAAGCCGACGCAACAGACACCGCCGCCACCGCCGGAATGCGGCGTACTGAGGT
>JBMOQL010000007.1:0-64333 GCA_049321005.1 Pseudomonadota bacterium | reverse complement strand
TCCACGCTGGGCTACAGCTCGCCGGTTCGGTTCCTGGAGGACTGGATCAGCAAGCATGCTGCTCAGCAGCCCCTGGCGGCATAAGAGCGGCCCGCTGGAAGACGAAATTCGACGGGCACCTCAATCAGCTCATCGGTGGCTGGGACCAACCGTGTCTTCTCACCCTTGCCAGTGACCTCCAGCCACCATCGCTCTTTGCCGTCGGCACCACGTCGAGCGAAGAAGCTGCCCATGGTGGTGCCGCAAACCTCAGACACCCGCAGGCCACCGATGTAGAGCAGTGAGAACAGCCATCGACACCGCGCCGCATGAACGGCTTGGCGCTGAGTTGCTGTCGGCATTGCTTCAATCGTTGCCTTTACTTCGTTCCAGTGTTCGAGCGGCAGGAAGCGGCTGACCCGGGGCGCACGAGCGCGCGCCTTGCGGCGGCTGAGTGCAAGCGGATTGCCCGCCAAGTAGCCAGCCTCGACCAGCCAATTGAACAAGCTGTTGAGGATGGAGAGTGCTTGGCGCTGGCTGCTGGGTCCAAGCGGCCCTGCAAAGGGTCGCCAGGCAGGGGAGGAACGGCTCGCCTTCTGGCCCGGAGCCATCACCCAGCGCGCCGCCGGCTGTGGATCCGCGATGAAGCGCTGATAGACCAGCAGGTCTTCGTGCGTGAGGTCGGACAAGGCCTTGCCGTGTTGAAGAGCACACCACAGCAACAAGCGTTCTGCTTCCTTGCGATACGCGGCCAGTGTGGCCGGGGAGTCCGAATACCTGGCGAGCCACGCAAGGACCGCGGACCGGTCATCGTCGGCCGCGATCTGGGCGAGCCCCATAGCGCGATTGCGGCCGCTGCGTCCAGAAAGGTGCGCAGGCAGCAGTAGCTGGTCGATGGTCACCAGTTCGGTCACAAGCGTTCCAAAAAGCGCAGGCGTTCCAGTGTATGGACATTAGAAGGTTTATGTCCATAGATTTCGCCGGGTCGTAAGGAAATCAACGTAGTACGTTGTAATATCGACCCATGAGCACTGAAACCGAGATCCTGGCCGAAGTCGAGGCGCTGAAGGGCCGCTTCAACGACACAAAGGCGCTGTACCGCGAGGTGTGCGCGTTGCTGTTCTTCCGGTACGGGATCACGCCGACGACGAATAAGCTCTACCAGTACGTGCGCAAGGGCACGATGAGCACGCCGGCTGACGCACTTGCGAAGTTCTGGGAGGAGTTGCGCTCCAAGGCGCGGGTCGAGATCGATCACCCAGATCTGCCTGCCGAGATCAAGGCCGCGGCGGCGGAATCGATCGCCCAAGTCTGGAAACAGGCCACCGCGGCCGCCCGCAACGAGTTGGCAGCGCTGCGCATTGAGCTGCAGGCGGACCAGGAGCGCGTCCGGCAGGAGCAGCGCCAGGCGGAGCAGGAAGCAGCCCAAGCACACGCCGCCGTCGAGCAGCTGGGCCGCGAGCGCGACAGTGCGCTGGAAGTCGCCAGTCAGTTGCGCACCGAGTTGGAAGCAGAGCGGCGGGCACACGCGGCAGCCGCCGCTCGCCTGCAGGAGTTGCAGACGCAGCTCGATCAGGCGCGGGCGCAGCAGCAACGTCAACAGGAGGCTTTCAGCGCAGACCTAGCCAAGGCGCGTGAAGCGGTCGAAGCGGCTGACCGACGTGCAGCTTCGGCGGAGAAGCGTGCCTTGCTGGAGATCGAGCAAGAGCGGCAGGCCCGCACGAAAGCGGACAAGCAGGTGGAGGCGCTGCGAAGCCAGGCAGCGCAAGCCGAGGCACGTGATCGCAAAGCGGCGCTTGAACAGGCTGAGGCACTCGCCAAGTTGCAGGCCAAGCTCGATGCGGCGGACACCGCAGAGAAGGCGCTGCAGCAGGGCAAGCAGGCGCTGGAGCAGGAACTGCGCACGGCCCGCAGTCAACTCTTGGCTACCCAGCAGGAGGCGGCGCGGTACCGCATCGAAGCACAAACGGTGCAGGCCGTGCTCGACCGTCTCGGCGCCGCCCCGCCAGCCGCCTCCCGGAGGGCGAAGAAGACATCAGCGTAGGCGCTGCGCCGTTTTATCCGGTTTTATCTGGTTCCGATAAATCTATCTTTCAGGGCCGCCTGGATGCTGCGCCGGGCAGGCAGCTCCTGGAATGTCCAATTTCGAGGCTCACTCCAACTGCGCGGGGACCATAAGCAGCAGCTGGTGCCAAGTCACGGCGGGAGTTTTTCAGCGCACAAACAAGTGTGCGACAGGCCGCAGTTGCCCGCATAAGGAGGCGCTCTTTTATAAGTGCAAGGCTTATAAAGGAATACTGGCCTTATCCCGGCACGCCCCCTTCATCGGCGCCAAGATCGTGCTGGGCGACGCGCTTTGGGGCGGCAAGATGCCGGCGGAGATCAGCCTGGGCGTGACCGCTGCGATGCTGGTCGGCGGGGTGCTGTTCTCGTTGTGGAGAACGCGCGACGGTGCCACCGGCCCGTCGGCGCCGGCTGGCGCGGCACCGCTGCCCGGGCCAGCCGAGCATCGCCGCTGACCCGGTGCGGCCAACAGGGCCGCGCACGCTGCGACGTCGGGCTTCAGCCTTGCGAGCCCTTGACCCGCAGCGCCTCGTTCGCCAAGGCGTCGGCCTGCTCGTTGTAGCGGTCGCCGTTGTGGCCGCGAACCCAGCGGGTGGTCACCTTGCGGACGTCTGCGGTGGCAAAGAGGCGCTGCCAGAGCTCGAGGTTGGCCACCACTTCACCCTTTGAGTTGCGCCAGCCCTTGCGCTCCCAGCCCTTGCGCCATTCGGTCAGGCCTTTGAGCACGTACTGGCTGTCGGACACCAGCTCCACCAGTGCGCCCTCTGGCGTGCGCCTCAGACCCTCGATCGCTGCGGTGATTTCGGCAATCTGGTTGGTGCCGTGGCCGATGAAGCCGTAGCACGGCGTGACGGTTTGGCCGTCCGGGGCAATCAGCACAGCGCCCCAGGCGGCCGGTCCGGGGTTGGTCGGGGCGCATGCGCCGTCGGTGTAGGCCACCCAATGCATCGGATCGATCCTCGTTGTCGTCGGTGAAAGAAAAGTATGGAAGACGGGCCGACTGACGGGCCCGCGTCGTGCGGCCGCGTATCAGTGGCGGTTGGTCAGTACCGCCGGGGCCGCATGGGTCGCGGCCTTGGCACGCTTGAGCTTGCCCACCAGCCGCATGCCGCGCACCCGCTTGACGGCCACGATGAAGTACACGCCGCCCAGCACCGGCCACCAGCGCTCGCCGACGCGCTCCATCCAGGCCAGGCGGTCCAGCCATCGCTCCGAGCGCCAGGCCGGACGGTAGCAGCCGAAGCAGCCGGTCTCCACCTGCAGCCCCAGCAGCCGCAGCCAGTCCCGCAGCCGCCAGTAACCGATGAATTCGCCCTGCGGCAGCACGCAGGCGCTGCGCGCCCCCCACCGGCCGGCGCGCTGCCATGCCCCCCACAGGCTGGCGGGGTTGAAGCCGATGATCACCACCCGCCCGTCGGGCACCAGCACGCGCTCAACCTCGCGCAGCGTCTCGTGCGGGTCGCTGGCCAGCTCCAGCGCATGCGGCAGCACGACCAGATCCAGGCTGTTGGCTGGGAACGGCAGGGCGTGAAAGTCGCAGCGCAGCGCGATGGGCACGTCAGAGCGGTGAGCTGCGGGCGCGCACGCCTCGCGCGGCACGGGCGAGGCGCCGAGGGCCGTCTCGCCGCGCACCGGCCAGGCGGCGTAGGCGTGATCCAGGGCGATCCAGCGATGGGCCATGCGGTTGGCCCGCAGGGCGTCCAGCTCGGGCAGCCCCAGCTGCAGTGCATGGAAGCCGAAGATGTCGGCCACCGCGCGGTCCAGCTCGGCCTGTTCCCACTGCTGCAACAGCCGGCCGGCAGGGCTGTCCAGCCAGGGGTGCAACTCTATAATCCCGCCGGTTTGCGTCATGGAACTCATCGCGCTGCCCGCCCTTGCCGACAACTACATCTGGATGCTTCGCCAAGGGTCGCAGGCCCTCGTCGTCGATCCGGGTGATGCGGCTGCGGTGTGCCGAGCCCTCGATGAGCGCTCGCTCGAACTGGCGGGCATTCTAGTGACCCACCACCACGCCGATCACGTTGCCGGGCTGCCCGGGCTGCGGTCACGCTTGCTGGGTCCGGTCTGGGGTCCGGCCGGTGAAGCCATCGCCGGCGTGGACCAGCCGGTGCGCGAGGGCGACCGCATCACGGCGCTTGGCGCGTCCTGGCAGGTCTTCGACGTGCCCGGCCATACGGCCGGCCATGTCGCCTACTTTTGCGAGGCGCTGCCGTTGTTCACAGATTCGGCCCGCACACCGTTTGACGATGCGGGCGCTGCCGCGACAACGCCCGCTCCCCTGCTTTTTTGCGGCGACACGCTCTTTTCGGCCGGCTGCGGCCGGGTCTTCGACGGCACGGTGGAGGCGCTGCAGGCCTCTGTCGAGCGTCTGGGCAGCCTGCCGCCGGCCACGCTGGTGTGCTGTACACACGAATACACCCTGGCAAATCTGCGCTTCGCCCGTGCGGTGGAGCCCGACAATCCCGAGATTGCCCGGCATGCCGCGCGCTGTGAGGCGCTGCGTGCCGTCGGCCGCCCGACTCTGCCCTCCCGCATGACGCTGGAGCGCCGCATCAATCCCTTCCTGCGCTGCGAGCAGCCCGCAGTCGCGCTTGCCGCCCGGCCGCATGGCGCAGCCGATGCCGACCCTCGCGTGGTGTTCGCCGCGCTCAGACGGTGGAAGAACTCATACCGATGACCTCATTGCCGCCCGCCCGACTCGCTCTGCCTTCGACGCGCGATCTCCGCGCGGCCCGCCCCTTCCGTCGCCCCTCCCACGTGCTGCGGAGCTCGCTCGCCGCCCTGGCCGCTGCTGTGTTGGCTGGCTGCTCAACCGTCGAGCTGCCGCCTCGCTCGCAGTCGGCCCTGGCGCCAGCTGTGGCAGCCAAGTCGCTGCCTGCCGCCGAGCCGGCCGGGCCGTCACTGTCGCCGGCGATCAGCCTGCCGGTGGAAAGCGGCCGCGACGTCGCCGGCGCGCCCGTCGACCCGCTGGAGCCGGAGAAGACCGTCAACCTGGACGACCGCGCGGCCCGCATCGACCTGTGGGCCCGGGTGCGTGCCGGCTTCGGCATGCCGCAGGTTGCCGATGCCGAGCTCGTTTCCCGCCATGAGCAGTGGTATGCCGCGCGGCCCGACTATGTGCAGCGGATGACCGAGCGCGCCAGCCGCTATCTCTATCACGTGGTCGAGGAGATCGAGCGCCGCAACATGCCCACCGAGCTGGCCCTGCTGCCCTTCATCGAGAGCGCGTTCAACCCGCGTGCGATGTCGGTGGCCAAGGCCTCGGGCATGTGGCAGTTCATCCCGTCCACTGGCAAGGACTACTCGCTCAAGCAGAACCTCTTTCGCGACGACCGCCGTGACGTCATGGCCTCCACCCGGGCGGCGTTGGACTACCTGGGCCAACTGCACCGCATGTTCGGCGATTGGCAGCTCGCCCTGGCGGCCTACAACTGGGGCCAGGGTAACGTGATGCGCGCCATCAAGCGCAACGAGCAGGCTGGCCTGCCCACCGACTACGCCAGCCTGCGCATGCCGGATGAAACCCGCAACTACCTGCCCAAGCTGCAGGCGGTCAAGAACATCGTCAGCCGCCCAGAGGCCTACGGCGTGGCCCTGACCCCGGTGGCCAACCACCCTTACTTCATCGCCGTGCCCATCCAGCGCGACATCGACGCCGAGCTGGCAGCGCGGCTGGCCGGGCTGTCGATGGACGAGTTCCACGCGCTCAATCCGTCGCAGAACAAACCGGTGATCTTCGCCGCCGGCACGCCGCAGGTGCTGCTGCCCTATGACAACGCCGAGCGCTTCATCCAGAACCTTGAACGCCACCGCGGACCGCTGGCCAGCTGGACGGCGTGGGTCGTGCCGCGCACCATGCGCCCGGCGGACGCGGCTCGTCAGCTGGGCATGAGCGAGGAGAAGCTGCGCGAGCTCAACAAGATCCCGCCGCGCATGCTCGTCAAGGCCGGCTCCACGCTGCTGGTGCCACGCTCGGAGCACCGGGCCAGCGACCTGGCTGCCAACGTGGTGGACAACGCGATGATGGCGCTGGCCCCCGACGTGCCGCCACTCAAGCGCAAGGTGGTCAGCGCTGGCAAGCGCGACACGCTGGCCAGCATCGCGCGGCGCTACAGGCTCGATGTGGACCAGGTGCTGCGCTGGAACAAGGGCACGGCCCAGGCGCGGCTGGCGCGCGGCACCAAGGTCGTTCTTTATGTGCCGACCGCCCGCGGCGGGCGCACGGCGGTGGCCGATGCGCAGCCCTCGCGGGCGTCGCGAGCCTCGGCCCGCTCCGGGGATGACGACGGTCGCCGCAGCGCACGTGCCGACAAGGCGTCCGCTGCGACCAAGGCCACTCGCACGGCCAAGGCTTCCGGCAAGGCGGGCACCAAGCTCGCGGCCGCTCGCTCCACCCGCCTCGCCAAGGCGCCTGCGGCGCAAAAGCGCGTGACGGCGGCCCGTGCCGAAAGCCATGCCAAGGCTTCTCGCACGCGTACCGCATCGGCCCGCGTGGCCTCGGCCCAGGTGCGGTGAGCCCATGTGACGACGCCCGGCGGGGGCCGGGCGTCTGACGGATCTCCGCCGCGCAAGCTGCCTGTGCCCGCGGCGGCGGTGGTTCAGCGAAGTGCCAGCAGGATCATCACGTTTGCCACAAGGGCTGCGAACCACACCAGGCTGCGCAGCGTTGCCAGGTTGGCGAAGTACAGGCCGATGTAGACCACGCGCAGGCCGACGAAGGCCATGGCAAGCTGGTCGATGTAGCCCTGGTCGGCTCCGCCCTGCTGCGCCAGGGCAACCGCGCCGATGAAGAAAGGCAGCGCCTCAAAGCTGTTGGCCTGGGCGCTGTTGGCGCGCTGGGACAGGCCCGTCTGGCGCGACAGCCAGCCGCGCGGGTCGTTATTGTCGTAACCGCCATCGCGGCGGGACTTGCCCACGCCGACAGACTTGGCCGTGATGGTGCAGACGAAGGGCAGCAGTGCGGCAATCAGCACGCACCAGTTGGCAATGGTCATGGGTCTCTCCTCGGTAGTGTGATCACAGCCGCGGCGCGACTGCGGCGCCCTGGCTTCAGCGACGGTCCGCCAGGGCGTGCGCGATGGTACCGAGGTCCACGTATTCCAATTCGCTTCCGACTGGCACGCCCCGCGCCAGCCGGGTGACGCGCAGGCCGTGCGGGCGCAGCATCTCGCCGATGACGTGCGCCGTGGCCTCGCCTTCGGCGGTGAAGTTGGTTGCCACGATGACCTCCTCCACCTGCCCGTTGGCGGCCCGCTCGACGAGGCCGGGCAGGCCGATCTCGCGAGGGCCCACGCCGTCCAGCGGACTTAGCCGCCCCATCAGCACGTAGTAGTAGCCACGGAAGCTGCCAGTGCGCTCCAGCGCAGCCTGGTCGGCCGGCGTCTCGACCACGCACAGCAGCCGGGCGTCGCGGTTGCCGTCGGCGCACACGCCGCAGAGTTCGCCTTCGGTGAAGGTGTGGCAGCGACGGCAGTGCCGCACACCGGTGGCCGCCTCTTGCAGCGCGCGGCCCAGCAGAACAGCCCCGCTGCGGTCATGCTGCAGCAGGTGATAGGCCATGCGCTGGGCCGACTTGACGCCCACGCCGGGCAGCCGCCGCAGCGCGTCAATCAGGGCATCCAGCGATCCAGCCACGGCTTGAGCGCTACGGTCAGAAGGGGAACTTCATGCCCGGCGGCATGGGCATGCCGGCGGTGAGCTTGCTCATCTTCTCGGCACTGGTCTCCTCGGCGCGACGCACGGCGTCGTTGAAGGCGGCGGCAACCAAGTCCTCGAGCATGTCCTTGTCGTCGGCCAGCAGGCTGGGGTCGATGGTCACCCGCTTGACGTCGTGCTTGCAGGTCATCACGACCTTGACGAGGCCGGCGCCAGACTGGCCCTCGACTTCGATCTGCGCCAGCTCGTCCTGCGCGCGCTTGAGGTTGTCCTGCATCTGCTGGGCCTGCTTCATCAGCCCGGCGAGTTGTCCTTTGAGCATGGGATGTCCTCGGTGTGGAGCCGCCCTTGGTATGCGGCGGCGGTCGGTGGATCAGACGGGCCGGATCGACCCGGGCACGATGCGTGCCGTCTTGAACTGCTGCAGCAAGGCTACGACCGTCGCATCTTCGCGGATCAAGGCCTCGGCTGCGGCCTGGCGGCGCTCGCGCTCAGCAGCGTCGCGGCGCGCAGGGCTGTCCTGGGCGATGCCGGCCTCGACGTCGAGACGCACCGGCTGGCCCAGGGCCTGGGAGAGCGCGGCCTGCAGCCGGTCGCGGTGGGCCTGGCCGCGCAGGCTCTCGCGCTCCACACGCAGGCGCCAAAGCGGCGGGTCGGCCGATTCATCGATGCCGGTGCACTCGGCCTGGAAGGCCAGCTCGCGCACCAGGGCGTTGATCAAGCCGTCCGCCGCCATGCGGCGCACCAGCTGCGCCCAGCGCTCGCCCAGCGGGTTGGCGGGCAGACCCACTGGCTCGCCCGTCAGCGAGGGGGCGGCGTCTATGGGCGCGGTGGACGGCACGGAGGAGCCGGCGTCCGGCGTCCGGCTCGGCCGTCCAGGCGCACTGCCGGGACCTGCCGGATGCGGCGGGGCGTCGTCCTCGATGCCGGCCGGCCCTGCGGAGGACGGCGCAGCCATCTGCGCGACCGCAGCTTGGCGGGGGCGCACCAGCGGGCGCGCATCGACCGCCGGCGGTTGGGTGGGGGCGCTTCCCGCGGTGCGGGTCGGCGGGCGCGGCACGGCGGGCTCGGTGGACGCATGAGGCGCGCTTGCGCCCGGCATGCCCTCGTCACCGTCAGCCTGCCCGCTGCTCGCAGCGCTGACCGGGTACACAGGCTGGTGGCGCTCAGCGATCGGGCTTTCCGATACAGCTGCCGCATGCGGCTGTGCAGGCGCCCGCACGGGCGTTGCACCGGCATCGCCGGCAGTGGCGCTCGCTCGCCCGCTGTCGCCGCCGCGAAAGGCGAGCATGCGCAGCAGCACCATCAGCAGCCCGGCATGTTCGTCGGGCGCCAGCGGCAGCTCGGCGCGGCCATGCAGCGCGATGCTGTAGAGCAGCTGGGTCTCGTCGGCGGCGAAGGCCTGGGCCAGTTCGGCCAGCGCGCCTGCTTCGGGGTCGTCCTGGTCTGCGGCCTGCGGCACGGCCTGGATGACGGCCATGCGCTGGGCAATCTCGGCCAGCTCCTCCAGCGTGCCGGCAGCTGGCAGGCCCAGGGTGCGCAGGTTCTCCACCGCTGCCACCAGCGCCGCGCCGTCCGCATCGGCCAGGGCTTGCAGAATGCGCAGCACGTGGCCGCGGTCCACCGAGCCCAGCATCTGCCGCACGGCCCCTTCCTGCAGCGCGCCGCCGCCGAAGGCGATGGCTTGGTCGGTCAGCGACAGTGCATCGCGCATGGAGCCTCGCGCCGCGCGTGCCAGCAGGCGCAGCGCCGCCGGCTCGGCGGCGATGGATTCGGCCTGCGTGATGCTCTGCAGGTGCTCGAAGACCGTCTGCGCCGGCATCGGCCGCAGGTTGAACTGCAGGCAGCGCGACAGCACCGTGACCGGCACCTTCTGCGGGTCCGTCGTGGCCAGCACGAACTTGAGGTACTCCGGCGGCTCCTCCAGCGTCTTCAACATGGCGTTGAAGGCCGTGGTGGACAGCATGTGCACTTCGTCGATCAGGTAGACCTTGAAGCGACCGACCACCGGCTTGTAGACGGCCTGGTCAAGCAGCTGCGAGATCTCTTCCACGCCGCGGTTGGACGCCGCGTCCAGCTCCACGTAGTCAACGAAGCGGCCGCTGTCGATGTCGCGGCAGGCCTCGCACACGCCGCAGGGGTGGGCGGTGATGCCGCCCTGTCCATCCGGGCCCGTGCAATTGAGCGACTTGGCCAGCACGCGCGAGACCGTGGTCTTGCCCACCCCGCGCGTGCCGGTGAACAGATAGGCATGGTGCAGCCGCTGCTGGGTCAGCGCGTTGGACAGCGCCTGCACCACGTGCGACTGGCCCACCATCTCCTCGAAGTTGCGAGGACGGTATTTGCGGGCCAGGACCAGGTAGGACATGCCAAGGATTCTACGGGGGCCCCCTGTGCGCACGGGCCGGGGCTGACGCAGGGCGCCAGTCATGTAAATGACTGCTTACAATCCGACAACGCTGGTTTTCACGCTCGGAAAGCCGGTCCCGACAACACGAACAACCATTGCGCCGAGGGTCGCCTTTCCGATGTCGTTTGAATCCCTGGGCCTGGCCCAGCCGCTGCTCAAGGCAGTCTCCGAAGCCGGTTACTCCACTCCGACCCCCATCCAGCTTCAAGCCATCCCCGCCGTGCTGGCCGGTGGCGACCTCCTGGCCGGTGCGCAGACGGGCACGGGCAAGACGGCCGGCTTCACGCTGCCGCTGCTGCATCAGCTGGCCGCGCGCCCGGCGCCCCAGCAGCGCGGCCGACGGCCCATCCGCGCGCTGATCCTCACGCCCACGCGCGAGCTGGCCGCCCAGGTCGAGGAAAGCGTGCGCACCTACGGCAAGTACCTGCCGCTGAGCTCCATGGTGATGTTCGGCGGCGTGGGCATGGGCCCTCAGGTCGACCGCCTGCGCGCCGGCGTGGACATCGTCGTGGCCACCCCCGGCCGGCTGCTCGATCACCACCAGCAGGGCACGCTGGATCTCAGCCATGTCGAGCACTTCGTGCTGGACGAAGCCGATCGCATGCTGGACATGGGCTTCATCCACGACATCCGCAAGGTGCTGGCCATCCTGCCGGCCAAGAAGCAGAGCCTGCTGTTCTCGGCCACCTTCTCCGATGAGATCAAGGCGCTGGCCGAGCGGCTGCTCAACCAGCCTCAGGTGATCGAGGTCGCGCGCCGCAATGCCGCGGCCGACACCGTGCTGCAGAAGGTCCACCCGGTGGACCGCGACCGCAAGAAGGACCTGCTGGTGCACCTGATCCAGGAGCACGACTGGTTCCAGGTGCTGGTGTTCACGCGGATGAAGCACGCGGCCAACCGCCTGGCCGAGCACTTGAACAAAAGCGACATCACCGCCATGGCGATCCATGGCAACAAGAGCCAGGGCGCGCGCACCCGGGCGCTCAGCGAGTTCAAGGCGGGCACGCTGCGCGTGCTGGTGGCCACCGACATCGCCGCCCGCGGCATCGACATCGACCAGCTGCCGCATGTCGTCAACTACGAGCTGCCCAATGTGCCGGAGGACTACGTCCACCGCATCGGCCGCACCGGCCGCGCCGGCGCGCAGGGCGAGGCGGTGTCGCTGGTCTGCGTCGATGAGGAGGGCTTCCTCGCCGGCATCGAGAAGCTGATCAAGCGCAACATCCCGCGCGAGGTGGTGCCGGGCTTCGAGCCTGATCCCAACGCCGTGGCCGAGCCCATTCAGCTGGGCCGGCGAACCCTCTTTGGCGGCGCCAAGCCCACCGGCGGCGCCGGCGGCCGGCACGCACGGCCACTGCCCGGCTCTGGTGGTCGGGGCCACCACGGGCCGGCGCATGCCGCGCCTGGCCATCACGCCGCCAACAAGCCGCGCAGCCCACGTCCGGCTGGCGGCGGCCTGTCTGGCGCATCCAAGCCGTCGATGGGCTCGCGCAAGCCGCGCGACGAGCGCTGACTCAGGCCGCCGGGCCGCTGCCCGGCCTAGCCTGGATCGTCACCGGGGTCAGGTCAAGACGAAGCGGCCGAGGCAGCCTTCTGCGCCTTGTGTGCCTGGGTCTTCTGATGGGTCTTGACATGGGTCTTCTTGGCTGCATGAGCCGGCTTGGCCGCAGAGGCAACCGGCGCGGGGGATGCAGCAGCGGCCGGCGCAGCGGCGCTGGTCGCGGCGAAGGCGCCCATCGTGAAGGCAGAAGCGATGGCGGCGGCAAGCAGTTTCTTCATGGATGACTCCAGAGTGGGATGAACGGATGAGCAAGTGCGCTCATCCTGCATAACGCCCCCTGGCTCGCCGTGTTGACCCCCCTGCCTCGGCGATTCTTTGCTGCACGCTGACGCGGGCCGTGCGAGCCGAAGGCACCTGGCGGCGCCAGCGCGCCAGAGCAAGCACGGCAGGTTCCGTTCAGACGTGCTCAGTCGAAGCGGCGCTCGCGCAGCCACTTGGTGGCCACCCATTTTTCGCCCTCGATGATGGGTGCGCCGCCATGCAGGCTCAGGCTGCCCGGCTCGGGAGCGGCGTAGCTGAAGCACACCGCATGGCCCTGCACGGGCTGCACCTCCAGCCCGACGTCGGGGAAGACCGTTGCGCCACCGCGCGTGGGCGTGCTGAGGTACATCACCACCGTGGCCACGCGCTGCCCGCCGCGGCGCAGCACCGCCGGCGTGCCGGGGTGCGCGGGATCGAAGTAGTCGTAGTGCGGCTTGTACTCCGCACCCGGGCGGTAGCGCAGCACCTGCAGCCCCTCGCCATGGTCCACCGGCCAGTCCAGCAGCCGGGCGATGCGCTGCTCGATGTGCGCGCACAGCGGGTTCTCGCCGCGCTGGAAGAACATGCCCTCGCTGGTGCGCGCGGCGTTGACCTCGCTGGCACCGGTGCGCGTGTCCACCGTCTCTGACCGGGCGAGGCGCGGGCGAGCCAGGGCAATCAGCGACTCGCATTCCTCCGCGCTGAGCAAGCCGCTCACCACGGACAAGTCCGGCTTGCGCAGCCTGCACAGCACGGTGACGCGCTGGCCGTCCAGGTCCACCTGCGTGGCTCCGTCCTCGGCGGCCAGCCGGGGGACCGCCGCACCGGCCGGGGTGCATGCCGGCAGCTTCAGCGCCTCGCGCGCCGCCTCGTCCTGCCAGCCGCCGGCGCGCATGGCCGAAAGCAGTTCAGCGTCGCTCTGGCCGGCGCGGCGCTGCTCGGCCACCCAGCGGCGCAGCTCATCGGTGGCGCGCTGCTGCGGCATGCTCACGCAGCCTTGCGGCGAAAGACGAGCCGCTGCGGACTGGATGCGGCTGGTTCGTGCGCATAGCCCTCGCTGCTGAAGCCCAGCAGATCGTCGGGCGAGCTGGCGCGCCTGACGATGGCATGCCGTGCCATCAGGCCGCGGGCCCGCTTGGCATGGAAGCTGACGATCTTCCACGCACCGTTCTTCCAGTCCTCGAAGACACACTCCACGACCTGCGCCTTCAGGCTGGGCCGGTCGATGGCTTTGAAGTACTCCTGCGAAGCCAGGTTCAGCACGATGGGCCGCGGGTCATGCGCCAGCCGCTTGTTGAGATGCTCAGCCAGGCGGTCGCCCCAGTAGGCGTAGAGATCCTTTCCGCGCGGGTTGGGCAGCCGGGTGCCCATCTCCAGGCGGTAAGGCTGCATCCAGTCCAGCGGGCGCAGGATGCCGTAGAGACCGCTGAGGATGGCCAGGTGGTCCTGCGCCCAGGCCAGGTCTTCGGCCGACAGACTGGGCGCATCCAGCCCCTCGTAGACATCGCCGTTGAACGCCAGTACAGCCTGCTTGCTGTTGTCGCGCGTGAACTCGCTGGACCAAGCGCCGTAACGGGCAACGTTCAGCGTGGCCAGGGCGTCGCTCAAACCCATCAGCCCGGCGAGCTGCGCCGGCGTGTAGCCCCGCAGGATGCCGATGAGCTCGGCCGACTGCGCGGTGAACTGCGGCAGGGTGTGGCGCGACACGGTGGGTGGGCGCTCGTAGTCAAGGCTCTTGGCAGGGGACAGGACGATCAGCATGGCAGCAACAGGACGACAGCCGACTAGCCTACCAGCGGCGGCCTGCCATCGCGCCCGTTGCCCCGCGCATGCCCCGGCTGCATCCGACCCGATACGCCCTGCGGCCGAAGCGGCCCGCGGCATGGGGCATGAGGGGGGGGGCGGCTCCTACAATGGTCCGCCCCTCGCCCACCAAGAAGACGCCATGCCGCTCTACGAAATCGACGACCAGCGCCCTACCCTGCATCCCAGTGTCTACGTGGCCGAGTCGGCGGACCTGATCGGGCGGGTGGAGCTGGCCGAGGGCGCAAGCGTCTGGTCGCACGTGAGCATCCGCGCCGACAACGAGCCAGTGCGCATCGGCGCACGCTCCAACGTCCAAGAAGGCAGCGTGCTGCACACGGACCTGGGTTTTCCCTTGACCGTGGGCACGGATGTCACCATCGGCCACCAGGCCATGCTCCACGGGTGCACGATAGGCGACGGTGCGCTGATCGGCATCCAGGCCGTCGTGCTCAACGGCGCGCGCATCGGCCGCAACTGCCTGGTCGGCGCGGGCGCGCTGGTGACCGAGGGGAAGGTGTTCGAGGACGGCATGCTGATCCTGGGCAGCCCGGCCAAGGCCGTGCGGCCGCTGACCGACGCCGAGATCGCCGGCATGCACCTGGGCACGGCCAGCTATGTACAGCGGGCCGCTGAGTTCAAGACCCGGCTCAAGCGCGTGGAGCGCTGACGGGCTCCCGCGCCGCACAAAGGACAGTCCAGTGAGCGAGTTGCACAAGTTCATCTTCGAGGGCCTGCCGGTGCGCGGCATGCTGGTGCGCCTGACCGATGCCTGGCGCGAGATCCTGCTGCGCCGCGCCGCCAGCTCGTCCGGCGAGTACCCCGCGCCGCTGCGTGCCCTGCTGGGAGAGATGGCCGCCGCCG
The DNA here is from genome assembly GCA_049321005.1 of Pseudomonadota bacterium. GTDB lineage: Bacteria > Pseudomonadota > Gammaproteobacteria > Burkholderiales > Burkholderiaceae_C > Aquabacterium. The sequence continues at coordinate 49,757 of JBMOQL010000007.1, read as the reverse complement.
GCGTGCTCATGCAGGCCAACATCAAGTTCAACGGCGCGTTGATCCTGCAGGTCTTCGGCGACGGCCCGGTCAAGCTGGCCGTGGCCGAGGTGCAGCCCGACCTTGCCGTGCGCGCCACCGCCAAGCTGGTGGGCAAGGTCTATGACGAGGACCGCGTCGAGGCCATGCTCAACGTGCACGGCCGCGGCCGCTGCGCCATCACCCTGGACCCGCGCGACCGCCTGCCCGGCCAGCAGCCCTATCAAGGCGTGGTGCCGCTGCACGGCGATCGCGGCCAGCCGCTGCAGGACCTGGGCGACGTGCTGGAGCACTACATGCTGCAGTCCGAGCAGCTCGACACCAAGCTCATCCTAGCGGCCAACGACGAGGTGGCCGCGGGCCTGCTGATCCAGCGCCTGCCCGTGGAGGGCGAAGGCAACCTCGCCGGGCGGCGCAACGAGGACGAGATCGGCCTGAACGAGGGCTACAACCGCATCGCCCACTTGGCGTCGACGCTCACCCGCGAGGAGCTGCTGACCCTGGACGCCGACACCATCCTGCATCGCCTCTTCTGGGAAGAAACGGTGCGCCGCTTCGAGTCCCTGCGCGGTCCCGACGGCCCGCATTTCGCCTGCACGTGCTCGCGCGAACGGGTCGGCGGCATGCTGCGCGGGCTGGGCCGCGACGAGGTGGAGGACATCCTGCGCGAGCAGGGACGCGTGGAGATCGGCTGCGACTTCTGCGGCGCGCTCTATCCCTTCGACGCTGTCGACGTGGGCGAGCTGTTCATCCCCGTGCAGGACCAGCCACCGGGCTCGCACATGGTGCAGTGACGGCCGGTTGGACACCGTCGCCTGTGCCCTGGCTGTCATCTATTGAGGGTCAAGGTCTGCTCCGACGCAAACGGCTCAGCGGCCCGCCGGCCGCGGTGCGCAGTGCTATCGCAGGGCCTGCGCCGCGCCGTCGTCCCAGCGCCACTGCGGCAGGGCCAGGACGGTCTGCCAATCGGCATTGAAGGCGGCCTGAAGAGGCGAGCAGACGACCGGCAGGCCGGCGCCTGCGCCTGCGCCTGCGCCCGCATCTTGCCCCCCTTGGAGTTCCGCCTGCAGTGACCGGGCATGCAGCCACAGCCGCTGCAGGCCCAGGCGCTGTGCCCACCAACGGTTGATGGTGCCCTTGCCATGAGTCGCATCGCCGATCACGGGATGTGCCGCACGCTTGAGATGCCGGCGGATCTGGTGGCGCCGCCCGGTTAGCGGGCACGCCTCCACCAGCGCGGCACGCACCGAAGGCCACCCGGCCAGCGGCTCGTCGATCTGCAGGGTGGCCAGGCGAGTGAAGGTGGTGACCGCCTCCTGTGCCGGGGCGTCCTTGGGCGCGTCGTCCGGGCGGAGAGGATGGTCGACCGTGAAGGCTTCCGGCGGCCAGCCGCGCACCAGGGCCAAGTAGCGCTTGGCGAGCATGCGGCTGGCGAAGCGATCCGTCCAGAGCCGAGCCGCCTGCGGCGTCAACGCCAGCACCAGCACGCCGGACGTGCCCTTGTCGAGCCGGTGCACGGGGTAGACCGGCTGGCCGATCTGGTCACGGAGCGCCTGCAGCACGATGCGCGGTTCGTGGGCGTCCAGCGCCGTGCGGTGCACCAGCCAACCGGCTGGCTTGTGGATGGCCAGCCAGTCTTGTGCGCGGTGCAGGATCGTGAAGGGCGCGCCGGCAAGGTCCCGCTCGGGCCTGCCCGCTCCGGCCGCGACGACGGCCGGCCGGCCAGCGCGCATGCCGGCCTCCGTGCCGGCCGTTGCCGAGTTGGAGCGGTTCATGTCTTGCTCGGCGCGACGCGCGGGGCGACCGGGGCGTGCGCTTCGCAGTCCCCGTCGTCGCAATCGGGGCAGAGCCAGCGCCAGCGCGGGCCTGCAGGCGGCTCGCGCAAGGCGCCGCGCAACGCAGACAGCGCGCGCTCCACCCCCTTGGGCGGCGGCGGGACGATGGCGTAAGAAATGCGCAGCGCAGTCAGCTGGGCACGGAGACGGTCTTCCACCCTGGCCTGTGCCGGGCAAGCAGCCCCTGCGATCAGCAGCGCGTGCCTGGCCCCGGCGACCTGGGCCGCCATGGCGGCATCGGGCGGGGGATGGACCAGGAGCTGGAACTGCAAAGGCGGCAGGCCGGGGCCGCCCGGTGCCGCTTCAAGCCCTTCCAGCGCGGCGCACAAGGCGGCGTGCAGGGCAGCGACCTGTGCCGCATCACTGCCGGCCACGAGGACGGTCGCGACGGCCGGCAGGGCCGGCCGCCCTGGCAGCGGCTTCATGGAATGCACGCCACGCCGCGGCTCAGGGCCGGGCCGGCGTGCCCGGGGCGGTACGAGGGTCGATGTGGACGTAGATCTCGTCGGGCTTGACCATGCCCAGCTCGTAGCGGGCCTTCTCCTCGACGATCTCCAGCCCCTCGCGCAGGTCATCCACCTCAGCCGCGAGGCGCGCATTGCGCTCGGCGGCCTCGGCATTGCGCGCCTGCGCCTGGGCCAGGTCCTCGCGCAGCGCCCACACCCGCGGCAGGCTGCCCTTGCCCAGCCAGAGCTCCGCCTGCACGGCCACCAGCAGCGCAAGCAGGACGAGGCTGATCAGGCGCATGGCGGCTGATCAGGCCGCCACGCGCTCAGGCGCGGCCAGGGTGCGGGACGATGCCAAGGGCAGGCGTTCAGCGCAGGTTGTAGAACGCCGAGCGGCCCGGGTACACGGCCACGTCGCCCAGGTCTTCCTCGATGCGCAGCAGCTGGTTGTACTTGGCGATGCGGTCGGAGCGGCTCATCGAGCCGGTCTTGATCTGGCCGGCGTTGGTGCCCACCGCGATGTCGGCGATGGTGGAGTCCTCGGTCTCGCCCGAGCGGTGGCTGATCACGGCGGTGTAGCCCGCCCGCTTGGCCATCTCGATGGCGGCGAAGGTTTCTGACAGCGTGCCGATCTGGTTGATCTTGATGAGGATCGAGTTGGCGATGCCCTTATCGATGCCTTCCTTCAGGATCTTGGTGTTGGTGACGAACAGGTCGTCGCCCACCAGTTGCACCTTCTTGCCCAGCGCCTCGGTCAGGTGCTTCCAGCCTTCCCAGTCGCCCTCACCCATGCCGTCCTCGATCGAGATGATCGGGTACTTGTCGCACCAGGTGGCCAGGATGTTGGTCCACTCGGGCGCCGACAGGGTCAGGCCCTCGCCTTCCAGGTGGTACTTGCCATCCTTGTAGAACTCGCTGGCCGCGCAGTCCAGGCCCAGCGCGATCTGGGTGCCGGCCTCGTAGCCAGCCTTGTCGATGGCTTCCAGGATGAGCTGGATGGCCGCCTCGTGGCTGGCCACGCTGGGGGCGAAGCCGCCTTCGTCGCCCACGGCCGTGCTCATGCCCTTGTCGTGGATGATCTTCTTGAGGGCGTGGAAAACCTCGGTGCCGTAGCGCACGGCTTCGCGGAAGGTCGGCGCGCCCACCGGCAGGATCATGAATTCCTGCAGGTCGAGGTTGTTGTTGGCATGCGCACCGCCGTTGATGACGTTCATCATCGGAACCGGCATCTGCACCGCGCCCATGCCGCCGAAGTACCGGTAGAGCGGCAGGCCGGATTCCTCCGCCGCGGCGCGGGCCACGGCCATCGAGACGGCCAGGGTGGCGTTGGCGCCGATGCGCGATTTGTTGTCCGTGCCGTCCAGGTCAATCAGCGTCTTGTCCAGGAAGGACTGCTCCGAGGCATCCAGGCCCAGCACGGCCTCGGAGATCTCGGTGTTGATGTGCTCCACCGCCTTGAGCACACCCTTGCCCAGGTAGCGCGTCTTGTCGCCATCGCGCAGCTCGATCGCCTCGCGCGAGCCGGTGGAGGCGCCGGACGGCACCGCGGCGCGGCCCATGGTGCCGCTTTCCAGCAGCACGTCGCATTCGACGGTCGGGTTGCCGCGGCTGTCGAGGATCTCGCGGCCGACGATGTCAACGATGGCACTCATTCAAGGCTCCTGTAGTCTCTGGATGAATCGAAGGATCAGTTGAAGTCGTTCTCGAGGAAGCCGGCGCGCTTGGTGGCGCGGTCGAGCTCCAGCAGGGTTTCGAGCAGCGCCCGCATGCGGCCCAGCGGCACGGCGTTCGGCCCATCGGACAGCGCCTTTGCGGGGTCGGGATGCGTCTCCATGAAAAGGCCCGAGATGCCCACGGCCACGGCCGCGCGGGCCAGCACCGGCACGAACTCGCGCTGCCCGCCGCTGGACGTGCCCTGCCCGCCCGGCAGCTGCACCGAGTGGGTGGCATCGAAGACCACCGGCGCACCGGTCTCGCGCATGATCGCCAGGCTGCGCATGTCGGACACCAGGTTGTTGTAGCCGAAGCTCACGCCACGCTCGCAGGCTATGAACACGTCATCGGGCAAGCCCTTGTCGCGCGCCGCGGCACGGGCCTTGTCGATGACGTTCTTCATGTCGTGGGGCGCGAGGAACTGCCCCTTCTTGATGTTGACCGGCTTGCCGCTCTGCGCCACGGCGCGGATGAAGTCGGTCTGGCGGCACAGGAAGGCCGGCGTCTGCAGCACATCGACCACGGCGGCCACGGCCGGCACCTCGGCCTCGGTGTGCACGTCGGTCAGCACCGGCACGCCGAGCTCACGCCTGACGCGGGCCAGGATCTCCAGACCCTGCTCCATGCCGGGGCCGCGGAAGGACGTGCCGGACGAGCGGTTGGCCTTGTCGTAGCTCGACTTGAAGATGAAGGGGATGCCCAGCGCGCCGGTGATCTCCTTGAGCTGGCCGGCCACGTCGAGCTGCAGCTGGGCCGACTCGACCACGCACGGCCCGGCGATCAGGAAGAAAGGCCGGTCCAGGCCGACGTCGAATCCGCAGAGCTTCATGGCGACTCCTCAGGCCTAGCGACTGCCCTCGGCGGCCTGCCGGGCTGACTGGTGGGCCGATTGGTGGGCCGACTGGTATGCGATCGCGGCCTGGATGTAGCTGTTGAACAGCGGGTGACCGTCCCAGGGGGTCGACTTGAACTCGGGGTGGAACTGCACGCCGACGAACCACGGGTGGACGCTGGTGGGCAGCTCGATGACCTCGGTCAGCTTCTCGCGCTGCGTGATGGCCGAGATGACCAGGCCAGCCTGCTGCAGCCGGTCGAGGTAATGCTCGTTGGCCTCGTAGCGGTGGCGGTGGCGCTCGGTCACCACGTCGCCGTAGATGCGATGGGCGATGGTTCCGGGCTTCACATCGGAGCTCTGGGCGCCCAGGCGCATGGTGCCGCCCAGGTCCGAGCTGGCATCACGCTTCTGCACGGTGCCGTCGGCGTCCTGCCATTCGTCGATCAGGGCAATGACGGGGTGCGGCGTCTCGGGGTCGAACTCGGTGCTGTTGGCGCCTTCCAGGCCGGCCTTGTGGCGGGCGTACTCGATGGTGGCCACCTGCATGCCCAGGCAGATGCCCAGGTAAGGGATGCCGTGCTCGCGGGCATATTGCGCCGCGCAGATCTTGCCTTCGACACCGCGCTTGCCGAAGCCGCCGGGAACGAGGATGGCATCGAAGCGTTCCAGCTGCCGCGCCGTCTCCGGCGTGAGCGTTTCGGAGTCGACGTACTCGATGTTGACCCGGGCGTGGTTCTGGATGCCGGCGTGGCGCAGCGCCTCGTTGAGCGACTTGTACGAGTCGGACAGATCGGTGTACTTGCCGCACATGGCAATCGTCACCTGGCGCTGCGGATGCTCGACTTCATAGACCAGGTGGTCCCAGCGCGAGAGGTCCGCCGGCTTGGTGAAGAGCTGCAGCTTGGTGCAGATCAGCTCGTCCAGGCGCTGCTCGTGCAGCATGCGCGGCACCTTGTAGATGGTGTCGGCATCCCAGACCGAGATGACGCCGGACTCGGCCACGTTGGTGAAGAGCGAGATCTTCTCGCGCTCGTCCTCCGGGATGGGCCGGTCGGCGCGGCACAGCAGCGCATCAGGCTGGATGCCGATCTCGCGCAGCTTCTGCACGGTGTGCTGCGTGGGCTTGGTCTTGAGCTCGCCGGCAGCGGCGATGAACGGCACGTAGGTCAGGTGCACGAAGGCGGTGTTGGACGGGCCCTGCTTGAGGCTCATCTGGCGCACCGCCTCCAGGAAGGGCAGCGACTCGATGTCGCCCACCGTGCCGCCGATCTCGACGATGGCCACGTCCACGGCATCGGCCGTGCCGACGCCTGCGCCGCGGCGCACGAAGTCCTGGATCTCGTTGGTGATGTGCGGGATGACCTGGACCGTCTTGCCCAGGTAGTCGCCACGGCGTTCCTTTTCGAGGACGCTCTTGTAGATCTGGCCGGTGGTGAAGTTGTTGGCCCGCTTCATCCGCGTGGTGATGAAGCGCTCGTAGTGGCCGAGATCGAGGTCGGTCTCGGCACCGTCGTCGGTGACGAACACCTCGCCGTGCTGGAACGGCGACATGGTGCCCGGGTCGACGTTGATATACGGATCGAGCTTGATGAGGGTCACGCGCAGGCCGCGCGATTCGAGGATGGCGGCCAGCGACGCGGCGGCGATGCCCTTGCCCAGCGAGGACACCACGCCGCCGGTGACGAAGACGAACTTGGTCATGTGCGCGACAGGCAGCCCCCTGTGCAAGGACTGCTGCGGTGGTAAAGCGGCATTATAGGCGGCGGGGTCTGGCCGCCCTGTTGCCGCTCCGCTGCCGCGGACGGCTTATCCGGCAGCTTGTCGCGATGGTTGAGGCGCCTCGGCCGACACGCTCGGTTGGGGGCGTGCGGGCGCCTCATGCAGGTCGCCCGCGCCGCTGCGATGCGGGCCGACACCCGGCTCGTCCCTGCCGCGCGGCGCAGCCCCGGGCACGTTGCTGCCGACCTGCCGTGGCAGGCGCACGCGGATGCAGGTCCAGCCTTTGGGCGCGCTAGCGAGCTGCGCGCTGCCGCCGTGGGCGCGGGCGAACTGGTCGACGATGAAAAGGCCCAGGCCCAGCCCACGCGTGGGCGGACCGTCGTGCCGGCCCGAGTGGAAGGGCTGAAACAGGGTGTCGCGCGTGGCGGCCGGGATGTCGCCGCCGTTGGCCACCTCGACCACGACCTCATCCGGCCCGCTGCCGTCCAGCCGCACCTGGATGGGCCAGTCGGGCTGGCCATGCTCCAGTGCGTTGCCCACAAGGTTGGACAGCACCTGGGCGATGCGGTCGCCGTCCAGCCGCACACGCAGGTCGCCCCGCGCCTGCAGCTCGATGCGCGAGGTGCCACTGCCGGTGAACTCGGCCAGCACGTCCCGGGTCAGCTCTGTCAGATCCAGCATCTGTGGATCGAGTCGCAGGCCTTGGGCGCGCAGCCGCGCGCAGTCAAGCAGCTGATCGATCATGCGCGCCATGCGCTCACTGCACTGGCTGATGCGCTCAGCGGCGTCGCGCACAGCGGGCAACTCGCCGGCCTGGCGCTCCAGCAGCCGGCCGGTCATGCGGATGGCCGACAGCGGGTTGCGCAGATCGTGACTGAGCACGGCGGTGAAGAGCTCGTTGATGCGCAGGGCCTCCTGCAGCGCATCGCGCTGCTCGGCCAGCTGCCGACGCTGGCGATGCATGTCCACGAAGATGCGGACCTTGCTGGCGATGACGTGCGGCTCGATCGGCTTGTGCAGGAAGTCCACCGCCCCGGCGTCATAGCCCCGGAAGAGGCGCTGCTGGTCCTGCGCGGCGGCCGTCAGGAAGATCAGCGGCACATGGCGGGTGCGCTCGGAGCCGCGCATCAGCTCAGCCAGCTCGAAGCCGTCCATGCCGGGCATGTGCACGTCGAGCAAGGCCACGGCGACGTCGTGCTGCAACAAGCATTCCAGTGCATGCGGGCCGGACGGGGCCGTCAGCACGCGCACGCCGGGCTCCTGCAGCAAGGCCTGCATGGCGATCAGGTTGGCGGGGATGTCGTCGACGACGAGTACGGTGGTGTCCATGTTCATCCCTCACAGCAGGTGGTCAGCCGGCGCACCATTTCCGGCAGGTCCAGCACGGCGTCGGCTCCGGCCACGGCCAGGCCGGCGGCCGGCATGGTAGGCACGGCGGCGGTGCGCGGATCCTGCACCCATGCCGTGCCGCCGCAGCGCCGCACCGCGGCCAGGCCCTGACTGCCGTCCGCACTGCCACCGGTGAGCAACACCGCCAGCAGCCGGGGCCCCCAGGCAATGGCGGCCGACTCGAACAGCGGGTCGATCGCCGGGCGCGAGTACAGCACCGGCTCGTCCATCGACAGTGCGACGCTGCCACCCGGCTCGACGAGCAGGTGGTAGTCGGGCGGCGCGATCAGCACCTCGCCAGCGCGGATGGGGGCTTTGTCACAGGCCTCGGCCACGGGCAATGCGCAGCGGGCAGCAAACAGGCTGGCGAGCAGGCTGGGCCGCTCGGCCGGGATGTGGATGACGACCATCACGCTCAGCGGGCAGCCTGCGGGCAAGGCAGCAAGCAACTGGCCCACTGCGTCCACGCCGCCGGCCGACGCGCCGATGACCAATGCATCGTAGCGGCTGGTGCGCGCCGTGCCGGAAGGCTGCGCTGGCGGCAGGGGGGTGGGGTCAGCAGCGGTCATGGACGGGTTCAGCGCTTGCGGTAGATGCGCTGCTCCGGCCAGGCTGCCTCGAAGGCGTCGGCATGCGCGGTGAAGACCAGGCTCTCGCGGCTACCCAGGCCGAGGAAGCCCTTGTGCACCAAGGCCTCGCGAAACAGGCCGATGGCGCGGTCCTGCAGCTCGCGGTTGAAGTAGATCAGCACGTTGCGGCAGGAGACCAGATGCACTTCGGAGAAGACGCTGTCGGTGGCCAGGCTGTGGTCGGCGAATAGCACGCGCGCGCCCAGCGAGCGGCCGAAGACGGCGGCGTCGTACGCGGCGACGTAGTGGTCGGACAGTGAGCCGCTGCCGCCGGCCTGTAGGTAGTTGGCGCTGAAGCGCGCCAGCCGCTCCAGCGGATAGACGCCCGCCTCGGCCTGGCGCAAGGCATGCGGGTTGATGTCGGTGGCGTAGAAGACGGTGCGCGGCAGCAGGCCGGTCTCGGCGAAAAGGATGACCAGCGACCACAGCTCCTCACCGCTGCTGCAGCCGGCCACCCAGACTTTGATCGACGGATAGGTGGACAGCACGGGTAGCACCTCCTCGCGCAGGGTGCGGAAGTACTCCGGGTCACGGAACATCTCGCTGACCTGCACGGTGAAGTAGGACAGTGCCTGAGCAAAGACATCGGGCTCGCGCAGCAGCCGGTCCTGCAGCTGCGACAGCCGCTCGCAGCCGAAGTGCTGCAGCGCCTGGCGCAGGCGACGACGCAGCGAGGCCACCGCATAGTCGCGGAAGTCATGCTGGTAGCGCAGGTAGATGCCCTCCAGCAGCAGCCGGACCTCGATGTCGAAGATCTCGTCCTCGCTCACCCCGCCGCTCCCTTGTCCTGCGCGCGGCTGGCTCATCACTTGGGCATCCAAACCCGGCACAGCGACACCAGCTTGTCCACGTCGATGGGCTTGGAGATGTAGTCGTCCGCGCCCGCATCCAGGCAGTGCTGGCGATCCTCAGGCATGGCCTTGGCGGTGAGCGCGATGACTGGCAGCTTGGCGTGCTCGGGCCGACGGCGCAGCTCGCGCATGGCGGTCAGGCCGTCCATCTCGGGCATCATGATGTCCATCAGCACCAGATCGACGCGCGTGCCGCCGGCCAGGCGGTCCAGCGCCTCCCGGCCGTTGCGGGCGATCTCCAGCTTGACGCCCAGCGGCTCCAGCACGCTGGATAGCGCAAAGATATTGCGCACGTCGTCCTCGGCCAGCAGGATGGTGCGACCGTCGAGCACGCTGTCGCGCTGGCGGGCCTCGCGCAGCAGGCGCTGCTGGTCCGGCGGCAGGGCGGCCTCCACGCTGTGCAGGAACAGTGTCACTTCATCCAGCAGCCGTTCCGGAGAGCGCGCGCCCTTGATGATGATGGAGCGCGAATAGCGACGCAGGCGTTGCTCCTCGTCGGCGCTGAGCACGCGGCCGGTGTAGACGATGACGGGCGGGAAGGCGTACTGCCCGCCCTCGGCCATGCGCTCCAGCAGGTCGTAGCCGGATGCATCGGGCAGGGCCAGGTCCATCACCATGCAGTCGTAGGTCTGACGTGACAGGTGGCTCAGCGCGTCGGCCACGGTGCCCACCGCGTCGATCTCGACCTGATCCGTCTTGAGCAGCAAGCCGATGTTGTCGCGCAGCGCCGGGTCGTCCTCCACCACCAGGATGCGATGCAGGCGCTGCTGCAGCTTGGCCTGCAGCTTGTGCACGGCCTGGGCGATCTGCTCGCGGGCCAGCGGCTTCATCAGGTAGCCCACCGCGCCCAGCTCCAGCGCGGTCTGCGCCCGGTCGTGCAGCGACAGCATGTGCACCGGGATGTGGCGCGTGGCCGGGTCGCGTTTGAGCCGCTCCAGCACGCTCAGGCCGGATTCGTCGGGCAGCCCCACGTCGAGCAGCACGCCGGCGGGCTGCAGCGTGCGGGCCAGCTCCAGCGCCTCGCGGCCAGAGGCGCTGAGCGCGCAGTCGAAGTCCATCTCGTGCACCAGGTCGTAGAGCACGCGGGCGAAGTGCGGATCGTCCTCCACGGCAAGGATCAGCCGGCCCGGGCGGGCGCGGTGGCGGTCGTCCTCGATCCCTGGCCCGGCGGGCGGGACGGGCGCGACCGCCGGGGCGGCCGGCGCGCTGGCCTGAGGCGGGCTTGCGGAGGCCCGTGATGCGGCAAGCTGCGCTGGCGGCTGTGCCATGGCGGGCGGTGCAAGGGTTGCAGGGGGCGCGGGTTCGGCCTCGGCGCCGGGCGCTGTGGGCTCGGCGACCACCGGGATGTCCAGCGTAAAGGTGCTGCCCTGCCCTTGCTGGCTGTGCACCGTGATGTCGCCGCCCAGCAGCCGGGCGAGCTCGCGCGAGATCGACAGGCCCAGGCCTGTGCCGCCATACTTGCGGCTGGTGGATCCGTCCGCCTGACGGAAGGGCTCGAAAATGATGGCCTGCTGCTCGGGCGGGATGCCCACGCCGGTGTCGCGCACGGCAAAGGCAATGCGCTGCCCAGGCTGTGCGCGCACTTGCAGCAGCACCTCGCCGGACTCGGTGAACTTGAAGGCGTTGGACAGCAGGTTGCGCAGGATCTGCGCCAGGCGCTGCGGATCGGTCACCAGCGTGGTGGGCGCGGCGGGCTCGACATCGATACGGAAGCCGAGACCCCGGTCGGCGGCGATCGGGGTGAAGGTGTCCTGCAGACGGCTGACCACTGCCTCCAGCGCGACCGCCTCGATCTGCGTGTCGGCATGGCCGGACTCGATCTTGGCCAGGTCCAGGATGTCGTTGATCAGCGTCAGCAGGTCGTTGTTGGCCGACAGGATGGACTCGGCGTACCGCACCTGGTCGGCGCTGAGGTTGCCGTCGCGGTTGTCGGCCAGCAGCTTGGCCAGAATCAGCGAGCTGTTGAGCGGCGTGCGCAGCTCGTGCGACATGTTGGCCAGGAACTCCGACTTGTAGCGGTTGGCCTGCTCCAGCTTCTCGGCGTTGAGCCGCATCGCGCGCTGGGTGATGAGCAGCTCCTGCTTCTGACGCTCCAGCCGCTCGGTCTGTTCCTCCAGGCGCACGTTGGTGGTCTCCAGCTCGGTCTGCTGGTCTTCCAGGCGGCTCTGCGATTCGCGCAGCGCGCGGCTTTGCTCCTCCAGCTCCTCGTTGGAGACGCGCAGCTCCTCCTGCTGGGCCTGCAGCTCCTCAGCCTGACGCTGGGTTTCTTCCAGCAGGTCAGCCTGGCGCTGGCGATACAGCGCCGCCTGCAGCGCCGCGCCGATGGGCTCGGCCAGGGCGCGGCACAGCGCCAGCAGCTCCGCCTCCTCGACCGGCAGCTGCAGCAGGCCCAGCTCCATCACGCCGCAAACGTGCAGGTCGGCCGTAGCCGGCAGGATGACGACATGGCGAGGCGCGGAGCTGCCCAGGGCCGAGCTGACGCGAAGGTGGGATTCAGCCAGCCCCTGCACCAAGCGCGGTTCGCCGCTGACGGCCATCTGCCCGGCCAGCCCCTGGCCGCGCTGCAGGCTGCGAGGCAGATCGCCGGCGGTGTCCAGCGCGTAGCCACCTTCGAGCAGCAGACGGTCGCCATCGACGCGGTAGAGCGCAGCCACAACGGCGCCCAGATAGCCGGCTAGCGCCGCGGTGGCCTTGGCAGCCACGTCGGCCACCGTCTGCTGGCCCAGCACCGCCTGCCCCACCGCGGCGCGCCCTTGCTGGATCCACGACACCAGCCGCTCGCGCTCGCGGGTGATGATCATGTAGCGCACCAAGTACGCGATCACGGCCATGGCCACGATGCCGATGGCGCGGTTGATGCCGGCGATATCGCGGGCATAGCCAGGCGGTGAAGCGATGAAGCCGATGACGGTCAGCACCGATGCCACCAGCGTGACATACACGGGCAGCGAGGCCCAGCGCTGGCGCAGACACAGCCCGATGGGCAGCAGGTAGAGGATCCACTCCGCCAAGCCCAGGCGGGTCTGCAGGTCCACCCAGAGGATGCCGGCCATCATCAGGACGATGGCGACCAGCAGCCGGTTCTCCTTGGCGCGATCGAATGCGGGCATGAAACAGCTTGAGCGAAGGCCACGGCGGCCCCAAAGCGGGCACTGTAGGGCCGCGCCGCTGGCGGCCCGCCTGGAGCCGGGCGGGATCATCCTTGCAGACGCGGGATGGACACGGTGTCGCGCCGGCAACCGCGGGCCGCGCGCGGTAGATCCGGCAGAAAATTTGCGCAGGCTGCCGCAGCCTTGTCCGGCTGCCGGGCCTGCGCGGCGCCTCAGCCCTGCGGGGCCTGGATGCGCATCAGCGGATTCATGGCCTGCGCCTGCGGCGGTGGGGCCACTTCATGGCCGGGGACGTCGGGTTGCCAGGTCGGATCCGGGATCGAGTCGAACACCTGCCGCAGCCGCTGGCCCCAGGTGGCGCGGATCATGCGGAAGTAGGCGTTGCCCTCGTCGATGTGGATGAGCTTGTCCACGCGCAGGCTGTCGGCCTCGTAGACCAGCAGATCCAGCGGCAGGCCGACCGAGAGGTTGGACTTGAGCGTGGAGTCCATGGAGATCAGCGCGCACTTGGCCGCCTCCTGCAGCGGCGTGTTGGGCGTGACCACGCGGTCGATCACCGGCTTGCCGTACTTGGACTCGCCGATCTGGAAGTAGCACACGCCCTCGATGCCGGCTTCGACGAAATTGCCCGCGGCATAGATGTTGAATAGGCGCATGGTCTCGCCGCGGATCTGGCCCCCGAAGATCAGGTTGACGTTGAACTCGATGCCGTGGTGCTTGAGCGCCTGGGCGTCGCGCGCATGCACCTTGCGCACCGCGCTGCCGACGATGCGGGCGCAGTCGAAGAGGCTGCGGGCGTTCCAGATGGTGACCGGGCCCTCCGGGCTGTCGATGGACTCGGTGTTGAGCAGCTGCTTGACCGCCTGCGTGATGGCCAGGTTGCCCGCCGAGAGCATCACCATCACCCGGTCCCCCGGTTGCTCGTACACCGTCATCTTGCGGAAGGTGCTGATCTGGTCGAGCCCCGCATTGGTGCGCGAGTCAGACAGGAACACGAGCCCGGTGTTCAGGCGCATGGCGACGCAGTAGGTCATGGCTGGGCGATGGCTTTGAGACGGTAGAGCGCTTCGAGCGCCTCGCGAGGGGTCAGCGTATCAGGCTCAATGGCGGCCAGCAGGCGCTGCAGCTCGCTCGGCGCGGTCTCGATCACGGGCGGCTCGGGCTCGGCCGGGGCCACGGCGAAGAGGTCGATCTGCCTTTGCGCGCGGCGCTCGTCGGCTTCCAGCGCATCCAGTGCCGCCCGGGCCTGGCGGATCACGCCTGCGGGCATGCCCGCCAGGCGAGCAACTTGCACGCCATAGCTGCGGCTGGCCGGCCCGGGGCGGATGTCGTGCAGAAAGACGATGTCGTCGCCCGACTCGGCCGCGCCCACGTGCACGTTGACGGCGCGCGGGTGCTTCTCGGCAAAGGCGGTCAGCTCGAAGTAGTGCGTGGCAAACAGCGTGAAGGCGCGGTTGCGGTCGTGCAGGTGGCTGGCAATGCTGCCGGCCAGGGCCAGGCCGTCCAGCGTGGAAGTGCCCCGGCCGATCTCGTCCATCAGCACCAGCGAGTGCTCGGTGGCGCTGTGCAGGATGGAGGCGGCCTCCACCATCTCCAGCATGAAGGTGGATTGCGCATTGGCCAGGTCGTCGGCCGCGCCGATGCGGGTGTGGATGGCATCGATGGGCCCCAGCCGGCAGGACCGCGCGGGCACGAAGGAGCCGATGGAGGCCAGCAGCGCGATCAGCGCCACCTGGCGCATGAAGGTGGACTTGCCGCCCATGTTGGGCCCAGTGATCAGCAGCATGCGCCGGTTGGCGTCCAGCCGGCAGTCGTTAGGCATGAAGCGGCCGGCGCCGGTTTCCTGCAGCCGGGCCTCGACCACCGGATGGCGGCCCTGCTCGATCTCGATGCACGGGTGCGGGGCGAACTGCGGGCGCGTCCAGTCCAGCGTCGTAGCCCGCTCGGTCAGCGCGGCCAGCACGTCGAGCGTGGACAGCGCCCGCGCCAGGGCGGTCAGCACGGACAGGTGCGGCATCAGCGCGTCCAGCAGCTGGTCGTAGAGCAGCTTCTCGCGGGCCAGCGAGCGCTCCTGCGCCGACAGCGCCTTGTCCTCGAAGGCCTTGAGCTCCGGCGTGATGAAGCGCTCGGCGTTCTTCATCGTCTGGCGGCGCCGGTAGTCGGCCGGCACGCGGTCGACCTGGCTGCTGGTGACCTCGATGTAGAAGCCGTGCACGCGGTTGAACTGCACGCGCAGGTTGGCGATGCCGGTGCGGGCGCGCTCGCGGGCCTCCAGGTCGAGCAGGAAGGCGTCGCAGTTCTGGGCGATGGCGCGCAGCTCGTCCAGCTCCGCATCGAAGCCGGGCGCGATGACGCCGCCGTCGCGCAGCAGCACGGCAGGCTCCTCGGCGATGGCGCGGGTCAGCAGCTCGGCCAGCTGCGGCGGCGGCGACAGCGCGCCGGCGCATTGATCCAGCAGGGCGCAGCCCACCTGCGGCAGCGTGGCGCGCAGGGCCGGCAGCCCGGCCAGCGTGCTGCGCAGGCCGGCCAGCTCGCGCGGGCGCACCTGGCGCAGGGCGATGCGGGCGGTGATGCGCTCGATGTCGCTCATGTGGCGTAGCGCGTCGCGCAGCGATTCGACGCCGTGCGCACGCAGCAGCTCGATGGCGTCCAGCCGCGCGCTGGCCACGGCGCGATCACGGCGCGGGTGCGTCAGCCAAAGGCGCAGCGCGCGGCTGCCCATGCCGGTGCGGCAGGTGTCCAGCAACGACAGCAGCGTGGGCGCGTCCTCGCCGCGCAGGGTCTGCAGCAGCTCCAGGTTGCGCTGCGTGGCCGGCGGCAGGTCCAGCAGCTCGCTGCTGCGCTCCACGCGCAGGCTGCGCACGTGGGTCAGCGCCCGGCCCTGGGTGTGCTCGGCAAAGCTCAGCAGAGCCGATGCCGCCGCATGGGCCAGCGGCAGGTCGTCGGCGTTGTAGCCGGCCAGCGTGCTCGCGCCCAGTTGCTCGCACAGCTTGCGCTGGCCCAGAGCGGCGTCGAACTGCCAAGTCGGCCGGTGCGTCAGCGGCGCGCGCGCCTGGGCCAGCGCCGGGCCGACGCGGTCCCGGTCGGCCAGGATCTCGGCCGGCTGCAGCCGTGCGAGCCAGCCGGGCAGCTCGGCGTCCTCGCATTCGGTCAGCACGATCTCGCCCGTGGTCAGGCCCAGCCAGGCCAGGCCGTGGCGCGGACGCCCCGGCTTGCCGGGCGCGATGGGCCGGGTGGAGGCCACGGCCAGCAGGATGGCATCGGCGCGCTCGGCCAGCAGCTCGGTGTCGGTGACAGTGCCGGGGGTGACCACGCGCACCACCTTGCGCTCCACCGGCCCCTTGGCGGTGGCCACATCGCCCACCTGCTCGGCAATCGCCACCGCCTCGCCCAGGCGGATCAGCTTGGCCAGGTAGCTCTCCACCGCATGCACCGGCACGCCGGCCATCACCACCGGCTCGCCATTGCTCTGCCCGCGCGTGGTCAGCGTGATGTCGAGCAGCCGGTGCGCCTTGCGGGCGTCGTCGAAAAACAGCTCGTAGAAATCCCCCATCCGGTAGAAGACCAGCGTCTCTGGGAAGTCCGCTTTGATGCGCAGATATTGCGACATCATCGGCGTGTGGCCCGCGAAGCGGTCGGGATCGGGCTGCGGATGGCCTGTGGGGGCGGGCGCGGCGGCTGGGGCGGTATCGGTCATGCCGGGCAGGTGCGTGCCGCGGCGCCCGCGTGGCGGCGGGACGAGGTCGCCTGCGGCATGGCGGAGGGCAAAAAGGGGCCAGCACTGTAGCCCAAGCGGGCACCGCGCCTGCCCGCCGCCGCAGGCGGCAGCGGGCGCTCAGCCCCCCGGCGCCGGGCCGGTGTGCAGCGGGGTGGGGTTGCCGGAGGGGAAAGGGTTTTCCGCCTCGGGCGGGCCCGGCTCGTCGCTGCCGGCGTTGGCGATGGTGGCTTCCAGGGCGACGGGGGTGTCGCCGTCTCGCTCGCGCAGCGAGCGGCGGGCGGCGTCCAGGCCGGCGGTGTCGGCGGCGCTGCCGCCCTCCCACGACTCCACCGGCGTGCGCTGGCCAGTGGCACGGCCCTCGGGCAGCGCCGCCTGCTTCTGCTGGGCCTGCCAGTACTGGTAGCCGCGGTAGGCGGCCATGCCCAGGGCGCCGAGCGTGGCGGCGCGGAACATGAATCGGAACATATGGAGCGCTCCTGATGGCGGCCGGCATGCGGCCACGCGGTGTCGCGGGCCCGGCGTGCCTGCATCTGCCCCGCGCCGCCGCCCCATGCGGGGCGAGCAGGCGGCCGCGCAGCCAGCCGGGGATGCGTGGCTCACCGGCAAGAGAGGTGCCGCCGGCGGGCGCCGTGCGGTACTGCAAGCACCGGCCGGCTCGTTCACCGGCCTATCAGGCAGCGCGCCGGCGGATCGACGGCGGCTGCTTGCGCCTCAGCGCGGGCCGCGGGGGCCCGGGCGGCCGGTCTTGCGGGCAGCCGGTCCGGCGGACTTGCCCGGGGCACGGCCGCGGGGGCCGCCGGCCTGTTCATACGGGCCGCGGCCGGCGCCGCCCTCGCGGGCGCTGCGGCCGCTCGTCGGCATGGCGCGGGCCGCGCCGCTCGTCGCCGGGGCGATCCTCGCGGCGCACGGCGGCGGGCCGGCGGCCCTCATCGGCCGGCGGCGCGGGCGGCAGATCGGCCTTGCGGATGCGCACCGGGGCGCGCTTGACTGCGGGCGGTGCGGCCTGTGCCTGGCCGGCGGCTTGGGCGGCTTCGGCGTCATTGGCCGTCTCGTCGTCGCTGCCGGCCTGCTCGCCGGCCACGTCGCTGATGCGCGGCTCCTCGGCGCCCTGGGCCACGGCGTCTTCCACCGCGCGCTTGAGCGCCCGCAGCGGCGCATCGTCTTCTGCCCGGGCGGTCGCACTGGCCGGCGCCTCGCCGCGGGCGCCGTCTTCCTTGTCTTCCTTCTCGTCCTTGATGACGCGGCTGAAAGGCGCCAGCAGGCTCACCAGCTGGCCATAGATGCGCGGGTTGCCGGCCACGACCTCGCGCTGGTGGAGGAAGTCGGCCTCGCCGGTGAAGTTGCCGATCAGCCCGCCGGCCTCGGTGATGATCAGCGCGCCGGCGGCGATGTCCCAGGGGCTCAGGCCGGTCTCGAAGAAGCCTTCGTAGTAGCCGGCGGCCACGTAGCACAGGTCCAGCGACGCCGCGCCCGGGCGACGCAGCCCGGCGCACAGCGGCATCAGCAGCTCGAACATCTTCAGGTAGCGCTGGAAGTTGTCGCCGCGACGGAACGGGAAGCCCGTGCCGATCAGCGACTCGGCCATGCGCGCCCGCTTGGAGACGCGGATGCGACGGTCGTTGAGATAGGCGCCCTTGCCCTTGGACGCATAGAAGAGGTCGTTGCGCGCCGGGTCGTAGACCACGGCCTGCTGGATCTGGCCGCGGAAGGTCAGCGCGATGGACACCGCGTAGACCGGAAAGCCGTGGATGAAGTTGGTGGTGCCGTCCAGCGGATCGATGATCCAGACGTAGTCGCTGTCCTTGGCGCCCCGCGCGCGGCCGGACTCCTCGGCCAGGATGCCGTGCCCCGGATAGGCCGTCAGCAGCGTGTCGATGATGACGTTCTCGGCCGCTTCGTCGACCTCGGTGACGAAGTCGTTGGGCGCCTTGCTGCTGATCCCGATGCGCTCAAGGTCCAGCGAGGCCCGGTTGATGATCGCCCCGGCGGCGCGCGCGGCCTTGATGGCGATGTTGAGCATGGGATGCAGGGCTTGGGACATGGCTGGCCTTGTGAAGCGGTGAGCGGCACGCGGCCATCCAGGCGGACGGCCGGTGCGAGGAAATGCGGGGCGACGGTGACGAAAGAGCGGCACTGCGGCTGGCCCGCAGGCGGTGGCGCACGGAGCGCCACGGATAATCGCGGGATTCTACCGACCGCCCGCCACCGACGTGTCTTCTGTGCCCCCCTGCCCTGCGGCCGTGACGGATCCGACACGCTTCGTGCTGGTGGGCACCAGCCATGCCGGCAACGTCGGTGCCGCCGCGCGGGCCATCAAGGTGATGGGCTTTGGCCAACTGGTGCTGGTGGCCCCCCGTTTCGCCGACGTGCTCAGCCAGGAAGAGACGGTGGCCATGTCGAGCGGGGCAGCCGATGTTCTGACCCGCGCGCGCATCGTGCCCACCCTGGCCGACGCGCTGGAGGGCATCACCTGGGCCTGCGCCACGGCGATGACGCCGCGCGACTTCGGCCCGCCCACGGCGGCGCCCCGCCCCGCCCTGGCCGGGCTGGCCTCCAGCGGCCACCGCGTGGCTTTCGTCTTCGGGTGCGAGCGCTACGGGTTGTCCAACGAGGACGTCTACCGCTGCCACCAGTGCCTGAGCATCCCCACGGCACCGGGCTATGGCTCGCTCAACCTGTCTCAGGCGGTGCAGGTGATCGCCTATGAATGGCGCCAGGCGCTGGGCGGCTTCGACGTGGTGGCGCGTCGCACCGAGCCGGCCTGGGCCGGCGCGGACGCGGTGCAGGGTCTGCTGGAGCACTGGCAGCAGGCGCTGGAGCACATCGGCTTCCTTGACCCGGCAGCGCCCAAGAAGCTCATGCCGCGGCTCAACCAGCTGCTCAACCGCGCCGTCTTGACCGAGGAAGAGGTGCACATCCTGCGCGGCATCGCCCGCACCCTGCTGCGGCGCTGACCACAGGGCCCCGCGTGGGGCGCCGGCGTGAATTTGCACCTGAGCCGGCTGCTGTTCGCCGCATGGCCGCGGCGCGCCGGCGCGAAGATCGACAGGCTGCCCACGAACCGCCCCCCGCATGAACTCCTTTGCCCGCACCGTCCCGGCCGACCTGGCCGATGCCGCCCTGCCCGTCCACCGCTGCGCGCGCGACTTCTGCACGCCGGACGGCCAGGCCGTGGTGCTGGCCGACCTGGAGGCCGTCTGGCATGCAGCCAATGCGCAGGTCCACTTGCTGCACGACTGGCGGCTGGGCGAGGTGTTGGTCGCCAATGGCAGCCTGTCGCCCGAATCCCTGCAGCAGGCCTTGACGCGCCAGCGCAGCCAGCAGCCGCACCAGCCGCTGGGCCAGCTGCTGCAGGACGCTGGGCTGGTGACTCCCGCAGAGCTCAGCATGGCCCTGGCCGCGACCATGAGCATGCCGGTGGTCGACACCGCCGCACTGGAACCCGAGCCCGAAGCCCTGGCCGCGCTGCCCGAGGCCTTCGCCCGCCGCCAGCGCGCCCTGCCGCTGCTGCGCCGCCCGGGCACCCTGGTGGTGGCTGTGGACGACCCCTGGGCGCGGCCGCTGCTTGACGAGATGCGCTTCCTGACCAACCTGCGCATCCTGCCGGTGATGGCCCTGCCGCAGACGCTGGACCGCGCCGTGGCCCAGGCGTACGACCGCCGCCGCCAGGCGCAGATCAAGCAGGAGCACGCCATCGAGGAGCTGGCCGCAGAGCTGTCCGCTCAGGCTGCCGCATCAGCCCCCCTGCCGGCTGAAGACGAGGTCATCACCGAGAGCAGCAGCGCCCTGGTGCGCCTGGTGCATACGATGATCGAGGACGCTGTGCAACGGCATGCGTCGGACATCCACATCGAGGCCACGGGCCCGGCCACACCGGTGGTGATCCGCTTCCGTGTGGACGGCACGCTGGTGCCTTATCTGGAGATGCCCGCACGCTGGCGCCCGGCCATCGTGGCGCGGCTGAAGATCATGTCCGACCTGGACATAGCCGAGCACCGCAAGCCGCAGGACGGCAAGATCGACTTCTCGCGCTTCTCCACCACGGCGATGGAGCTGCGCGTGGTGATCGTGCCCACCTCGCACGGCGTGGAGGATGTGGTGCTACGCCTGCTCAGCGGCGCCAAGCCCATGCCGCTGGACGACATCGGGCTGAACGCCGACAACCTGGGCCGGCTGCGGCAGGTCATCGCCAAGCCCTACGGCCTGGTCGTGGTGTGCGGGCCCACCGGCTGCGGCAAGACGACTTCGC
Organism: Pseudomonadota bacterium; assembly: GCA_049321005.1. Taxonomy (GTDB): domain Bacteria; phylum Pseudomonadota; class Gammaproteobacteria; order Burkholderiales; family Burkholderiaceae_C; genus Aquabacterium. The sequence goes on along the minus strand of JBMOQL010000007.1, from coordinate 29,245 downwards.
TGCACTCCATCCTGCGCGAGCTCAACAACGGCGAGCGCAAGATCTGGACGGCCGAGGATCCCATCGAAATCACTCAGCCCGGGCTGTGCCAGGTGCAGGTCAACCCGCGCATCGGCTGGACCTTTGCCGCGGCCATGCGCACCTTCCTGCGCGCCGATCCCGACGTGATCATGATCGGCGAGATGCGCGATGAAGAGACCGCGCGCATCGCCATCGAGGCCTCGCTGACCGGCCACTTGGTCTTCTCCACTCTGCACACCAACTCGGCCGCCGAGAGCATCGCCCGGTTGCTGGAGATCGGTCTGGACCCGTTCAACTTCTCCGACTCGCTGCTGGGCGTGCTGGCGCAGCGCTTGGTGCGCCGCCTGTGCAACCAATGTCGCCGAGCCGAGGTGGCCGGCGACGACGAGATCGAAGCCATGGCGCACGCGTGGCTGCGCTCCAGCCACGAGGACGACGACCCCGCGCGGCGCGATGCGCTGCTCACCCGCTGGCGCCACAGCTACGGCGACGTCCAGGGCCGGCTGCGCCTGTGGCGGCGCAGCGGCTGCCCGGCCTGCAACGGGCATGGCTACAAGGGCCGCATGGGCATCCACGAGCTGCTTGTTGCGGATGACACCATCCGCCACCACATCCGACACCGCGCCAGCGCGGCCGATATCCTGCACAGCGCGCTTGCCCAGCACATGCTCACCATGCGCCAGGACGGCATCGAGAAGGTGCTGCAAGGCTTGACCGACATGGCTGAGGTGCTCGCCGCCAACAACAATTGAGCCGACGCAGCGGGGTTCGTCCCTGCTTCAAGCTCGGCCACACCGCCTAGAATCCGTGAATACTTCACGAACCACAGGCGGGCCCTACTGGCAGTCCTCTGCGCCCGTCCCCGAGGTGATCCATGTGGCACGGCAGCGGGCAGCAAGGAGGGCAGGATGACCTGGCGGACACCGCGGCGCCAGGCAACATCCATTGGGAGGTTCTGCGCGCCCTCGATGAAGGCTACTGCCGCATCCAGCTCATCGTGGACGACGCCGGGCAGCCGGTGGACTACCGCTTCCTTGAAGTCAACCCCGCCTTTACCCGCCAGACCGGCCTGACGGACGTCGTCGGCCGCACTGCACGAGAGCTTGTGCCGGGCCTGGACGGTTTCTGGTTCGAGACCTACGGCCGCGTGGCCTGCACTGGCGAGCCGGTGCGCATGGATCAGGAGGCCCCTGCCATGGGCCGCTGGTTCAGTGTCTATGCCTTCCGCCTGGGGGCGCCGCAGGAGCGGCAGGTGGGCGTGCTGTTTTCCGACATCACCCGCCGTCGCGCCGCCGAGGCCGAGCTGCGCCGCAGCGAGCAACGCTTTCGTCAGGCGCAGGAGGCCGGTCGCGTCGGCGTGTGGGAGTGGAACGTCGATACCGGCCACACCTACTGGTCGGACACCATGTGGGCCATCTACGGCCATGAGCCCACGGCAGAAGCCGACCCGGAAGACCTCTTCCGCTCGGCCGTGCTGCCCGAGGACCTGCCCGGCCTGGACGCCGAGCTGCAGCACTGCCTGTCGGGCCGCACGCCGGAGTTCCAGAGCGTTTTCCGTATCCAGCGGCCCGACGGCAGCCTGCGCTGGATCGAGGCGCGCGCGCAGCCCACTTGGCGCGAGGGCCGCCCGCGATTTCTCTCCGGCGTCAACCTCGATGTGACCGAGCGGGTGCAGGCCACCTCGCGCCTGCTGGCGTCGGAAGAGCGCTTCCGCACCATGGCCGATGGCCTGCCGCTGATCGTCTGGGTGCACGATGCCCGTGGCGCGCTGCGCTTCGTCAACGCCACCTACTGCGAGTTCTTCGGCGTCACGTCCGAGCAGGTCACCGGCTCGGGCTGGATGCCGTTGGTGCACAAGGACGACGCCGCCGCCTACGCCGCCGAGTTCCTGTGCTGCGTGCGCGAGCGCCGGGCCTTCCATGCCACCGTGCGCGTGCGCGATGCGCTGGGTCGCTGGCGGCACATCGAATCCTGGGCACGGCCGCAGTTCGCCAGCGATGGCGAGTTCCTCGGCCACGTGGGCACCAGCGCCGACATCACCGAGCGCATCCAGGCCGAGGAGGCCGCACGCCGCAGCGCGCTGCTGGTGCGCGAGGCCGCCGAGGCCGCCGACGCCGAGCGCGTCACGCTGCGCACCATCATGCAGACGATGACCGAGGCACTGGCCATGTTCGATGCCGACGGCCGCGTCATCGCCGCCAATCCGGCGTTCGCCCGCATGCACGGCGTCAGTCCGGATGCGGTGGTCGGCATGGACCTGGCGGATTTCGAGCAGGCCTATTGCGTCCGGCATGCCGACGGCCGGCCGTTTGCCGTAGAGGACTGGCCCATCGTGCGGGCGCTGCACGGCGAGACCGTGCACAACCTGGAGATGCACGTGCGCCACCCCGGCGCAGACAAGGACTGGGTGGCGCTCTACAGCGCCGCGCCGGTGCTCGATGCCCAGGGTCGTGCGCGGGCGGCGGTCATCACCATCGCCGACATCACCGAGATGAAGCGCGCCGAGCAGGAGCTGCTGCCTAACCGCGAGCTGCTGCTGTCCATCCTCGACAACGCCGAGGCCGCCATCTATGCCAAGGACGCGCAGGGCCGCTTCCTGCTCAGCAACCGCCACCATGCCGCGCTGCTTGGCCGGCCGGCGCACGAGGTGATCGGCAAGACCGATGCCGACTTCGTCGCCGACAGCGCGACGCTGGCCCTGTGCCGCGCACAAGACCAGGCCGTGCTTGCCCACAGCCGGGCGATGGAGTTCGAGGACACGGTGCAGGGCGCCGACGGCCCGCGTGCTTACGCCTCGATCAAGTTCCCGCTGCGCGACGCCGGGGGCCGCGTCTACGGCGTCTGCACCCTGTCCACCGACGTGACCGAGCGCCGGCGAGCGGCCGAGGCCTACCGCGAGAAGGCCGAGGAGCTGGAGCGGCTGATGCAGGTCACCCCGGTGGGCATCTGGGTGTCCTACGACCCGCAGTGCCGGCGCGTCAACGGTAACCGCATGGCCAACGCCATCTTCGAGGCCGAGGCGCACGAGAACCTGTCAGAGAGTCGGCCCAAGGAGGCTGGCACGCCGCGCCGGCGCTTCTTTGCGGCCGACGGCCGCGAACTGCTACCCAATGACCTGCCCATGCAGCAGGCGGTGGCCCGTGACGAAGATGTGCACGATCAGGAGATCACCGTGCTGCTGCCCAGCGGCCGCCGCACGCTCCTGTGCAGCGCCACGCCGCTGCGCGATGCGGCCCACCAGGTGCGCGGCTGCCTGTGCACCGGGCTCGACATCACCGACCGCGTGGCCGTTGAGCACGCTCTGCGCGAGAGCGAATCCAAACTGCGCGCCCTGGCCGACAACATGGCCCAGCTGGCCTGGATGGCCGACGAGCAGGGCATGGCCTTCTGGTTCAACCTGCAGTGGTTCGACTTCTCAGGCCTCACGCCGCTGGCCGCCAACGGCGAGGGCTGGCTGCATCTTGTCCACCCCGACCACCGCCAGCGAGTGGCCCAGGGCATCCGTCGCCACGCCGCCGAGGGCCGCATCTGGGAAGACAGCTTCCCGCTGCTGCGCTGCGACGACGAGTATCGCTGGATGCTCTCGCGTGCCACGCCCATCCGCGATGCCGACGGCCGGGTCTACCGCTGGTTCGGCACCCATACCGACATCACCGCGCAGCGCGCGGCCGAAGAAGCCCTCAAGGAAGCCGATCGTCGCAAGGACGACTTCCTGGCCATGCTGGCTCATGAGTTGCGCAACCCGCTGGCGCCAGTGCGCAACGCGGTGGAGCTCATCCGCCGCTCTGGTAACGCGCCGGCCACGGTGGAGCGCGCCCGCGACATGATCGAGCGACAGGTGAGCCACATGACGCGCTTGATCGACGACCTGCTCGACGTGTCGCGCATTGCCAAAGGCAAGATCCAGCTGCGCATGGATCGCTGCGACCTGGCCGAGCTGATGCGCCAGACGGCACAGGACCTACGGCCCTCGGTGGAGGGCGCCGGAATCGAGCTGGCCGTCACCGTGCCGGATGCGCCGCTGTGGGTACACGGCGACCGCACCCGGCTGGCGCAGATGGTGGGCAACCTGCTGCACAACGCGATCAAGTTCACCGACGCGGGCGGCTGCGTGGAGCTGCGGCTGCATGCCGATGCCGCAACCGGCCGCGCCCGGCTGGTGGTCGAGGACAGCGGCATCGGCATGGAGCCGGACTTCATGCGCCAACTCTTTCAGCCCTTCACGCAGGCCGACCGCAGCATCGACCGCAGTCGCGGCGGGCTGGGCCTGGGCCTCGCGCTGGTCAAAGGGCTGGCCGAGCTGCATGGCGGCGAGGTGCAGGTGCACAGCAGCGGCGCCGGCCGCGGCTCGCGCTTCACCATCAGCCTTCCGCTGGACCGCTCGCAGCCCGCGGTCCCCCCGCCCCCGCCCGCCGACGCGCCGGCGGCCTCACCCGCGCCGAGCAGCCGCCGCATCCTCGTGATCGAGGACAACGCCGACGTCGCCGAAAGCCTGGAGGCCCTGCTCAGCCTGTGCGGCCACCAGGTGAGCGTGGCGCCGGACGGCCGCGTGGGCATCGCGCAGGCGCTGCAGGCGCCGCCCGACGTCGTGCTATGCGACCTGGGCCTGCCCGGGGGGCTGGACGGCTATGCCGTGGCACGGGAGCTTCGCCGGCTGCTGGGCGGGCGCATCGCCCGGCTGGTCGCGCTCAGCGGCTACGGTACCGCTGAAGACCAGCGCCTGGCACACGAGGCCGGCTTCGACCTGCACCTGACCAAACCGGTGGACTACAGCGCCCTGGAGACGCTAATCGCCGAATTGCCCCAGATGGCCCGGGAAGGCGCCTGAGCTTGCGACCCACAGCCAGCCACGGCTTTCTCGTTCTACTTCGCCTGCCGCAGGCTCGTTTACGGCGATGAAAGCCAGTGCCGGCAAGGGCCGCTCCTGGTGCCGCCCACCGCACGATCCGTCCACTACGCCGCATCGCTGCGCCCCTGCTGCCGGGGCGGCCGACATGCCAGCGGTAAGCTGCGCGCCCTCATGAAGCGCGCCGCCCTTACCCTTCCCTTCGCGATCGCCACATACGCGGCCGCCATGCTGCTGGCCAACTTCTCCGTGGCCGCTTTCGGGCCCGGGGTGACGGGCATCAACGCTTTCCTGTGGATCGGGCTGGACCTGGCCCTGCGCGACTGGCTCCACGTGCGGCTGCGCCCCTGGCAAATGGCCGCGCTCATCGCCGCCACCGGCATGCTGACCTGGGCCCTCAATCCGGCGGCCGGCCGCATCGCGCTGGCCTCGGCCACCGCCTTCTCACTGTCGTCACTGGCCGACTGGGCGGTGTTCTCGCGCCTGCGCGGCTCCTGGCTGTGGCGGGCCAACGGCTCCAACGTGGCCGGCGCAGCGGTGGACTCCCTCGTCTTTCCGACCCTGGCCTTCGGTGCCCTGATGCCCGGCGTCGTGGCGACGCAGTTCGCCGCCAAGGTCGCCGGCGGCGCCATGTGGGCCTGGCTGCTGCGCCGGCTGCTACCAGCCAGCGGCCACCAAGCCACGTCGCCCAGCTGACCCTAGGCGCCGTGACGCGGCCCGGTTAGGGGCTCCGGGTACAGACTTGGGTACAGGGACCAAGAAGAAAGCCCCCTAGGAAGGCATCGCTTCATAGAGGGCTTCGGTGTTTTGGGGTGGCTGATGGGATCCAAAACGGCGACCTAAGCTGTTGATCTCATTGGGAAAAGCGCCGAGGAAAACTGACTTGTTCCCCCGTCTGTTCCCCTTGTCCGCATGGGACGTCTTGAGACCGTCAGCCACGACATTCTGGCGGTCCTGCCCGTCGCCCGCAACGTCGCGATGCTCATCGGTCCTTCAACGCGGAAAGGTAGGCGGTGGCAACCTCTATGCAGTGCTCCAGGCTCGGCTGATACCCGGTCGCAGCGATCGCCTCGAAGGTCGCCACAAACCCTGGCCCGGGTCGTCGGATCTGCTCGAGGAACCGGTCCCGGTGCCGCATGAGGAATGGTCCGGCTGCCGCCAGCGCATCCGGCTCCCGCTCGACCACCATCGCGAGGTCGAACAGATCACGCGCCGTCGCACGGTCCCCGCGGTGGTACATCTTCTTGGCGATCACCTCCGCAGCTGTCTCGACGCGCACCGGCCGCCCCTGGATCTCCCACCACTCCCAGGCCACGTCGGTGAGGTTCGGTGCGGCCACGAAGTCGATCTCGCCTTCCTCGAACTGCAGCTTGACGAACGAGCCCGGCATCTCCGTGTACTCCTCGGTCAGGGATGCCGCCGTGTCGCTGAGTCGGGGCGTCACGTAGCCGAGGTACTGCGGGTCCGGCACGAAGATGTCGATGTCCTTGCTGAGGCGGTGTCCGTACCTGAACATCAGGACGGTTCCGCCTCCGAAGGTCCAGAACGGGTCCGCAAGCCCGCCATGGCGCTGGATGTCGTCGACCAGCCGCAGCGCTCGCTGGAACAGCACTTCCCAGGGGCCGGACGGCAGCGACTTCATCACGCTCTCATCACGCCCACAGGCCCTGCCGGTGCACCGCCAGTGACCTGGCCAGCTTCGCGACGTTGCGCCACACAGCCTTTGGGGCCACGCCCTCGTTCGCGGCGGCTTCCTCCACGGCCATCACCACCAAGGGCACCGGCGCCTCGTCGAGCAGGTGCGTCAGGTGGGCCGCGTAGCCCTTCGGTACGCTGCCGCTGACCAGCGCGTGACCGAGCGTGTCAGGCGGCACCTCCTGGACGTAGCTCACGCTGGCGTTCTTCGCCGCCATCCACAGGCCCCGCTTCCGGGCGCGCGCTGCCTGGCTGGGCGGATCGAGGTCCAGCCCCAGCACGGCCAGCACCTGGGCCACCCGGTTGAATCCCAGATCGCTCAGGGCGCCCGCTTCCAGCCCGACCAGCGTCTGCCGCGAAAGCCCGCTCAGTTGCGCAAGCCGGGACTGCGTCAGTCCCAGCGCCTCGCGCCGCTCGCGGATGATGGTGCCCAGGTTGGAGAGGTCCACAGATTGGCCTGAAGAATTGTCGAATATTTTGGACATTCTAGCGCCTCCGGACCATACCCGCCAGGCGCTCGCCAGCGGCGCCGCAGGCCGCTCGCTGCCCACAGCCGTGACATATGCGCTCGCTGTCGGGCCACTGCGGGCGATCGAGTCCATCGATCAGTCGACGGTGTCTCGCTGCAACGGCTTCGACTTGCTCCCGCGACATCAAGCGGACCGCTCGTGAGGTCGGTGGCGCTGAGTGCCGGCCGGGGAAGATCACGAACGCCTCGTCAGACACACAAACACGGAGTTCGTCCTCCACGGCCACCCGCTGCGCCGAGAGCTGGATGACATCCGACGTCTTCACCGCTGGGGCCGACCGCGTCTTCAGTTCGACCAGCACGACCAGACCGGTCGGCAGCCGATAGGCCCTGTCCACCCTGGCCACGATGGGCCAGCGGCTCTTCGACCTGAACTGCGACTCCACGCAGATCAGTTCGGCGTCCCGCAGCCCGGCCGGTCGGTCCCGCCGCTCCGCGACGCGTGCGCGGTGCCGCCGGACCAGGTGCCACGTGACCGCCAAGGCAACAGCCAGGAGCAGCACCCACGGCCACATCAGCTCGAACCTCATGGTCGCCGCCTCGCCGACCATCGCCGCCACCCATGCGCCACGAAACCCAGGATGCCCCTGGTCATCCGCAGCAACGGCGGGCAGCGCTGGAGCACTCTGCAAAGGCGCGGACCGGCAGCATAGTAGGCTGCCACCAGGCGTCGCCCCCAAGGCCGCGGCCTCAGGACCGTGTCCCTGAAGTCGCGCAACGCATCGGTCTGCCAGGCGTCCCCGAAGACCATCGTCGCGATGAAGCATCTCTCGCCCGGTCGTCGAGTCGACCCGTCGCCTGGCGCTGTGGCGCGCCGACCCTGCAACTCGAAGCGCACATGGGCAGCGATGCCCCTCCGGCGCGCCCCTTCCTGTGAAGTGCTTCGACGCGGGCCGTGCAGGGATTCGAGAACCACCAGGCGTTCGCACCGGCCCATCTGCGCCAGCTCGGAGGCCCCTACCGACCTACCCTGGCGACACCTCGCCCGGCTCCTCATGGCCCATCCCGGCCATCGATCGCGGGCTCGAAGAGTCCGTTCGTGACCTCCGCCCCGTCGCCGTCGAAACCGATCGAGCCGGACACATCGCTGGCTTCCTGCCCAGCGAGTTTCAGGACGCCCTGCTGGACCAGCAGTCCCTCGTAGGCCAGCGTGCGCAGCCTGCCGACACGCTTCACTCCCTTGTGGAACCGTGCGAGCTCGTCGTAGAGACGAGGCAGTTCCGCCCGCTCGAGCTGGAACACGAGCCGGATGCGCGGCGGCTCCGAGGTCTTGTTGGGGCCGTTCATGCGGCATCTCCGGCAGCGCGCTCGGCCGTGGCCGACCTTTCGCGATCGGCCGCCAGCACGGTTCGCGCGTAGGTCATCCCGGCCAGCTGAAACCCCCTCACGTTGGCGAACACAGGCTCCTTGATCTCGAGGATCCGGTGGCGCGGAAACGCCGACTTCACGGCCTTCCGGAACAGGAAGGCGCCTCCGCCCACGAGGATGATGTTCTGCAGGCTGTGCGGCGATTCGATCCACTCCTTCATGCTCGACACGGCCTGCTCCGTCACGCTCTCGGCCAGCGGCAGCAGCCGCTTCAGGTCGTAGGGCTTCTGGAAGATCACCGGGGCCTTGCCGGTCCGCAGGGCCATGTCGATGGCGTCCAAATCGCGAAAGGGCGTGCCGATGTCCTTGGTGATCTCGGCGGCGAGCAGCTTCAGCACGTCGGCGACACCCCGATTCACGGAGTGGCTCTGCTTCTGGACCAGTCGCATGCCTTGGGCGACGAGCCAGTCGAAGGTCCTCGCACCGGGATCGATGATCAGGCTGCGCTCCTTGGCGATCTCGGCGAGCTTGCCGTGGGCGTGCGCGTAGAAGGCCAGCGCGCCTTGAGGCTGGGCAACAGCCAGCGTGCGCACCACACTGACCTTCTTGCCACCGCCGACATCGTGCTCGCCTGTCATGACCCGCTCCAGGGCCGCCTTCTTCACCGCGAACAGCGCCACCGGAAGCCCGACGACCAGCAGGTCGATCTGGCTCTGCCGCATTGAGCGCAGCGCACCGCGCAGCAGCGCCATGTACTCCGGCGACTCGATGTAGTCGTCGTGCAGCTGCGTCGCCCGGAAGGTGTCGGCCGCGAGCCTGACCTCGGGACCGACTTCATAGAAGAGCGACCCGACCGGGATGAACATCGTCTTGGCCCCATCGCCGCCAGGCCAGAGTGGTTGTCCGTTGCTGGACGGGTATGCCAGCGACGGAAAGCTTGCGCAGCGGATCTCGCTGTCTGCCGTGCCGGTGACGAACTTGGTGTTGCCGGAACCGACATCCACCGCCCTCACGATCAGGTTCATGGTGTTCTCCGAGTGAACGAACGACTGCTCAGGATCGACAGACCGACCCTGTTCCTCCACGCGGATACCGGCCTCTGCAGGCGCGATTTCGACATCGGATCCCTCCCGGTGTCACTGCGCCGGCACTGCAGAATCACTGCACTGACCCTCGGACGACACCGAATGGACGAGGCGGCCGCGTGGTGTCACCACGGTCACACTGCAAAGTCACTCGTCAACCCCGTCCATCGGCGCGCACGCCGGTGCCTGACACGGCCTGGGGAGGCCGGTGCCGGCCCAGTCGGGGTACCTGAGGCGGCAGCCTTGCCTGTCAACCCCGCGCCGTTGCTGGCGATCCGAGCCATTGCCACGCTAGATGGGCCCTGCCGCCGAATCGCACGCCGTCAACTGCCTGCCCCAAGGGCCGACCGATCAGGGACCTTGCGGCGGGCGCTAGGCATGCGGCCTTGACCGTGGATGCCGTCGCGGTTTCCACTGTGGGCTCCCGAGGGCTCCTGGCCCGCTCCGTCCTCTCGAAGAAGACGAGCAATGCAGGCGTCGCAGTCGTTACCTGCCTCGTGCCTTCAACCGAAGTTCCCGTCCCGAACGGGTGGCGCGACCGGCCTCGACCTCCAGAAGGATCGACGCCGCGAGCGTGCCGAGTCATCTCATCAGCAGTGATCTGCCCGGTCCTTGCCTGCCGCATCCCCGCGATGACGGCTGGGCGCTCCTGAAGCGCACCGGCGCACCAGAACCCCGTGGCGGCACCTGATGCCGCGTACCGTTCCCGCCAGCCCTTGAGCACGCGCGCATGACGCGCATCGCGCGGCGTGATGGCCTCCATGAGGCTCCCCGCACGACCCTCGCTCATCAACTCGACACCGCCCTGGACTCTCGGTCAGGGGTGGACCCATGCGAGCGGCCGGCGCTGCACACCAGGCCTGATCCACCGAATGACCCAGGGCTCGACCCTGGCGTCGATGTCGCACCCAGCCCCGAGCGGGGTGGACATCACCCATGTCGTCGCGTCGCAGAAATGCGCAGACGGCCTGGATCAACGTGTTCCATTTTTAAGTCTGACCGAGCTGACCAGGCCCCTCGCCGAAGACCATGAGGCGCCCGGACCAGCAAAGCCATGGGTGGGTGTGGCGCTGCAGAGATCGACCGCCGCACCGACGTTGCACACGATCTCCATCGCCGTGGGCTTGCCAGGAATCGGCCCCGGGGATGTCCAGATGGATTCCTCCGATTCCGGTCCCCCGGACCGTTCATCCACAGGCGTGCTGTTCGGGCAGTCCGCCACCTTGCAGAAAGCCCACCATGTCCCGCATCCGCCGTGAAGAACCCTCGCGCCGCCGCCGGCAGGCACCTCTCTCCCGCAACGACCGCCGCAACGACCCGCGCGATGGCTCCGCCCTGCCCTCCTCATCCACCCGACCTCCCAGGACCACCGCGATGACCTCGGCCAGCCCAGGCCGCCTGCACGGCCAGGACTCGCCGCGCCGCCAGAACTGGGCCGGCAAGTCGCCCCAGCAGGTGCTGGACATGTACCCGCCGGGCAGGACGCCCGTGAACCGTGTGGTGGACGTGCTGATCGAGCTGTTCAACCCGCTGCACACCGCGCTGGAGAAGACCGTCTCGCACAAGACGCGCTACGAGCGCGCCCACTTCCTGCGACGCTTCTTCCGCGAGCTGCACACCGACGCCGGCTTCAAGCTGGCGCCCGATCCTCGCAACCTCGGCCAGCGGCATGTCCAGGCGATGGTGAAGGTCTGGCAGCGCCGGAAGCTTTCGCCGGGGACGATCCAGACCTACCTGAGCTTTCTGCGTGGCCTGGCGATGTGGCTCAACAAACCGGGCTTCATCCGCAGGCCCGAGCACTACGGCCTGACGCCTGACGAGTACGAGCGCCACGAGAACGCCCAGCGCGACAAGAGCTGGAGCGGCAACGGCATCGACGTGGAGGCCTTACTGGCCCAGGTCTCTGCCTACGATGCCCGCATCGGCGCGTCGATGCGCCTGATGGTGAAAGTCGGCCTGCGGCGCAAGGAGTCCGTGATGTGCCGCCCCTACGCCCACGTCCACCCCTTTGAGGAGACAGGCCTGCCCGACGAACAACGGGAGGCGGATCGGTATCTGTGGACGAAGGGCAAGGGAGGCCGTGCGCGCTGGCTGCCGCTGGCCACCGAGGAGCAGCAGGCGGCCATCGCGCATGCCCGCAGCGTGGTCAGCGGCCATGACGCACACATGGGGGCGCCGGATCGGGACCTGAAGTCCAACCTCCGTAGGCTGGACTATGCGCTGCGCAAGTTCGGCCTCACGAACCGCGAGAGCGGCACCACCGGCCACGGGGCGCGGCACGACCACCTTCAAGGCCAGTACCAGGACACGACGGGCACGCCCGCGCCGGTGCGTGGCGGTGGGCCTGTCGGTCAGGACCTCGACCGCCAGGCGCGGCTGCGTGTGGCCCGTATCGCGGGCCATGCCCGCCTGCGCTCGGCCGGCGCCTACATCGGTGCGATCCGGCGCTCGCTTTCAGGGGGCCGCGACCCGGCCCAGGGCGAGACCGGCAAGCCCGGGCCGCGGAGCATCGGGGACGACGGTGACACGCCTGTCCCGGTCGCATGAGCCGGCCCGGCCCGGGCCGGCCCTGCGTTCAGGCGCAGGCGGGCGCCTCGGTCCGGGCAGGATCGTTGGCGTCGACCTCCTCGCCACCCGTCGCCGGGGCATCGGCGTGCGGCTGCACGCGCAGGCAGTCTGGCAACCAGCCACGCCCGGCGAGCAGTTGTTCGGCCTGCGCCACCGCGGCATCCTTCTTCAGCGCCGCGAGCGGACCAGCAACCTTCGCGCCGGCCACCGCATGCACCACCTCGACCACCCTCGCCTTGGACACGTGCTGAAGGTAGGCCTCCCCCGTCGCCGACCACCATCGCGTCATGTCCAGGCTGAGGGCGCGGGCCAGACCGTCATTGACCGGTCGGCCGGTGTCGGTGCCGGTGATGCCGTTCACGGTGGACGCGACCAGGAAGGTCAGCAGCCGCTGCACCGTCTGCGGCGGCTGCCGCAGCATCCAGTCGAACACCGCGTCGGGTTCCTTGGGCAGGTGCTCGATCCAGGCGATGCGGTCGGCTTCGATGCGCTGGGCCGCCTGGCATGCCTCGATGTCCTCGGCCGCTCCCCGCAGTTCGTGCTGGTTGCCGGTCGCGCTGATCGCCAGCAGGTTGGGCAGTCGGTAGGCGCCATGGAGCGGGTCGGCCAGCAGCTTCAGCGCCAGGTGGGTCGTCAGTGCCGCCAGCGCAATCTCGGGGCGGTCCAGCAGCTCGGCCTGGATCGCGGCGACACGGTGGGCCGTGAGACGGCGCATGAGCTTCTCGGAGTGCACGGGCCGTGCCGTGGCGCCGGCTGCCGATGGAAGCGACTGCAGGGCCGGGAGCCCCGAGCCGCGCGCAGCATCCGCGTCGTCTTTCGAGCCGCCTTCACCGGCCGACTTCTGTTCGGCAGCCTTGGTGATGGCCTGCGCCAGATCGGCCCGATCCTCGGGACGGATGAGCCCTGCCCTGATCGCGGCACGGCCGTCCGCGCCCACATGCAGCACGCACCCGGCGAGCGCCATCCAGGCCACGGGCCATTCGGTCAGCGCTTCCAGTCTCGCCTTGCGCTCTTCCTCCAGCCCATCGGCCTCGGACTCCAGGGCGAGGAAGGCACGGTCGCGCGACGCGTCGTTCTCGTCGGCGGCGTCGTTCGCCTCGCTGGCGCCGGTGACGTCCCCGCCGGCATCGCCATCGCGGTCCACCAGCGAGTCCATCTGCTCGTGCAGGGCAGCGATGCGCGTGTCCAGCTCCTTCAGCGCCTCGGCCTCCTCGGACGTCGGTGCGCGGCGGGGCTTACGCAGCTCGCCGTGCTTGACGTACTCGTCGTAGGCGAAGCGCGGACGGATGTCGACCCACTTCCAGCCCTCGGCCAGCAGTTGCTTCGCGCGCTTGCCCAGCTTGTCGGCGGCGAGGCGCTCCAGCAGGGCCGGGTCCAGCAGGTAGGCCTTGCGGTCGTCGTCGCTGAACAGGTCGCGGCGCAGGGGTCCGCCGGCCTTCTCGTAGGCCTTGACGGTAACGTAGCGGGCCAGCGGGTCGGCGTCCGATTCGATCTCGCCCCGGGTCAGCAACTGCCGCAGATGCTCCGGGCGCTGGTTCCAGCTCGGCAGACCGGCCCAGGCCTGCTCCTGGCGCTGGTGATCGTCGACCGAGGCCAGCACCATGAGGCAGTCCAGGCCGATGCCGCCTTCGCGGTACAGGGCCATCAGCCGGGGCGAGACGGTGGCGAGCTTCATGCGCCGCTTGACGATGAGAGGCGTCACGCCGAAGGCTGCGGCCACATCCTCGACGGACTTGCCCTGCGCAAGCAGTCTGGCGAAGGCGGCGAACTCGTCGGCCGGGTGCATCGGCACGTGGAAGCAGTTCTCGGCAAGGCTCGCGATGAGCGCCTTGTCAGCCGGCACGACGAGCACCGGCACGGGGTAGTTGTCGGCGATGTCGCCCTGCTGCACGAGCAGCGTGAGCGCGGCGAGCCGCCGCCCGCCGGCGCAGACCTCGTAGCGCCCGCGCGCCGCCTGGACCACGACGAGGTTCTGCAGCACGCCACTGTCCTTGATCGACGCGGCCAGTTCCGGCAGCGACATCGCGGGCGTCGTGGCACTGCGGGCCTGGTGGTCCTCGGACAGCACCAGCTTGTTGAAGGGAACGAAGGTGCGAGGGGACGCCTCGATGATGGCGTCGACCTCGGCTTTGGAGAATTTCATGAGGGACTCCTGATCGGTTGCATGGCAGGCCGGCGGCCCACCATGCAGTCAGGATCCCATCGAGCCCGTGCACTTCAAGGGTGGCGAGGAGCGCTCGCCGGTGGTCCGGTCAGGACGCCAGACCGCGCGTCGGCTCGCCTACGACGGCCCGCCCGACTTCAGGGCTGCCAAACGCTCCACCACCTCGCGTTTACCAACCCCGCGCAAGGCAGCGATGGCGGCGAGGTTCCTGCCCTGGGGGTGCGCCTTGCCCTGCTCCCAGGCGTACACGCTCTGCCCCGATGCGCCGACCAGCAGCCCGAAATCCGCAGCCGACAAGCCCAGGCGCTTGCGATTGCTGGCCATGCCGGAGGCGCGGAACCGGAATTTGTCGGCCCCGTCCCCTTCCTCGGCCCGAGGTGGCGATGGCGGCCGAGCGGGGGCGGCGCGCGCGGACTGCCGCACGGACCGCTCCAATTCGCTGACCCTGCGCTTCAACGCGGCGCTTTCCGCGCGCGCTGCCGCGAGCGCCTTTCTGATCGAATCGACCTCGCCGCGCAATTCCTTGCGAGCCAGACGAACGATCTCGGCCTTGAGCACGGATGCAATGTTGGGCATCCAAGGATTGTGCCAAGGACCCGAGGAAGACCGGGGATCATCGCCGTACGGGCGGAAGCCGTCAGGACCCGTGTCGCAGTTCAAAGCGACCGCTTTCCGGCGTAGGTCGGCGAGGTCGCTGTCCATGGACGACCCGTTGCAGTCCCACGCGCGACTGAATCCGCCGCCTTGAAGCCGTCGTTCGCGGCCCCGATCCCGGATGCCAAACCAGGCCGTCACCTGAGTTGATGCACAGGATCCTGGTTCCGATTGCAACCGGGATCGCCGTGAGGCTGGGTACCCCTCGGTACACTCCCGACCCGAATGCGCCGCACGTCCGTCCTCCTCGTCATGCTGTTTGCCATGCTGTGGCAATCGGTGGCGCTCGCGCGCGCGGGTTCGACGGTCAACGCTCTGGCCGACATGGAGCACGCCGCGCTGCACTGGCAGGAAGAGGGCCACCATCACCACGAGGATGGGTCCTACCACCGCGACGACTCGCCCGAATCCGTCCAGCACGTGATCGCCGATCATGTGAGTGCCTCCGCGGCGCTGCTCGTGTCGACGTCTCATGGCTTTCCTCCCCCGGGATCGACAGTACCCGCAGGCCTCCTGAAGGCCGCCGTGCCCGACCCCGACCCTGAAGGCCTGCTCCGGCCACCTCGCTTCTACTCCTGACCCGCCTTCGCGGCGGGCGCCCGCCCATGGGCGCCCGGCCTTCCGCCGCAATGGCCTTCCACGCAAGCCCCTGTCCGCCGCTGGCGTGACGCGAGCGTGTGTCCGGCCGCGCCGGCTGCCGAACTGTCAGGATCGATGTGAAACCTCTCCCACGGCTGTCTGCCTGCGTGATCGCGGGCAGCTTGGCCGGTGGGCCCGCGTGGGCCCAGCCGGCCGCATTCCCGCCGGCTTCACCGGCCTCCGCGCCGATTCCAACCGCAGGCACCGTGAGCCTCCGAGCAGCCCTGGAAGCTGCTTGGCAGCGCGCGGTGGTGGCGCGCGAGAGGGAGGGCCAGCGCCGCCGTGCCGAGGTCGACCGCGCCGTGGCGTCGAGCCTTTGGGCTGCGCCGCCCTCGCTGGCCATGAGCCACCGCGACGACCGCCTGCAGGGCAACGCGGGCCGCCGCGAAACGGAGATCGGTGTCGCCGTGCCCTTGTGGCTGCCGGGCCAGCGCGCCGCACGCGCCGGCACGGCCGAGGCTGCCGCCACCCAGGCCCTGGCCGCAGAACAGGTGGCGCGCCTGCGCCTGGCCGGTGACCTGCGCGAAGCCGCGTGGCAGCTCGCCGCGCTGCAGGCCGAAATGGCGCAGGCCGAAGCCCAGGCGCAAGCGCTGAAGCAGCTGGCCGACGACGTCGACCGGCGGGTGCGGGCCGGTGACCTGGCGCGCGCTGATGCCCTGGCCGCGCAGGCCGAGGCGCTCGCCGCGTCCGCGCTGAAGACCGACGTGCAGCAACGGCTTCAGGCGGCGCGGTCGCGTTGGACCTTGCTGACCGGACTGACGGCAGCGCCGGACTTGAAGGCGGACCTCGCGACCGAAGCGCCCGCCGCCGCACACCCCGAACTGCAGTTCGCCAGCCAGTCCACCGAGCTGGCGCGCCAAAGGGTCGAGCTGATGCGCCGCTCGCGCCGCGATGCGCCCGAACTGACCATCGGCGTGCGGCAGGACACGCCAGGCCGCGCCGAGTCCTCCCAGGGCAGCCTGGTCGTGGGCCTGCGCCTGCCCTTCGGCACCGACGACCGCAACCGGCCGCTGGAGGCGGCGGCGCTCACGGAACTCGACGTGGCCCAGACCCAGGAGCGGCGCTTGCGCGAGCGCCTGGACAGCGACATCGCCGCGGCGCGCGAGGCGCAGCGCTCGGCCCAGGCGCAACTCGAGGCCGAGACCGCCCGAGCCCGGCTGCTCCGCGAACGGACGACGCTGATCGACAAGTCCTTCCGTGCCGGCGAGACGCCGCTGCCGGACCTGCTGCGTGCGCTCGCCGCCGCAGCTCAGGCCGACAGTGCCGCCGCCCGTCAGACTGCCGCGCTGGGCCTGGCCCGCGCCCGCCTCCAACAAGCCCTCGGACTCCTCCCATGAACACTCCATCCTCGCTCCGCGCCAAGGGGCCGCTGCTGTCCCTCGCGCTGAGCCTACTGCTGGTCTGCAGCAAAACCCCGTTGCTCGCCGCACCTGGTGCCCATGGCCCCAATGGCGAGCACCTCGACAGCCCGAGCACGATGCGCGCGGCATCCGCGCTGCCTCGTGTCGAAGCCAAGTCCGAGACCTTCGAACTGGTCGCCGAACTGCGCGCCGGCGAGCTCACCATCCTCGTCGACCGCTACGAATCGAACGAACCGGTGCTGGGCGCCCGGCTCGAGGTCGAGAGCGGCCCGCTCAAGGCCGTCGCGGCCTTCCGTGCCGAGCAAGGCGACTACGCGGTCACCGATGCCGCGATGCTGAAGGCGCTCGCCGCGCCCGGTGAACACGGCCTCGTCTTCACGCTCGTCGCCGGCAAGGACAGCGACCTGCTCGACGGCATGCTGGTCGCCACCGCGGCCCGCGCTGCCGCTTCGGCGCAGGACGAGCACGGCCACGCGCACGGTGGCGATGACCATGGTCACGACCACGACCACGAACTGGAGCGCGCGGCCTGGATCGGTGCCGGTGTCGCGGCTCTGGGCCTGATCGGCGGCATCGCCTGGTGGCGCCAGCGCCGCCGCGAGGCCGGCAAGCTGCAGGGAGGTCTGTGATGCAACACCAGCCCGCTCGAACCTCCGTCGCCCTGGCGCTGGTGCTCGCCGCTGCGATGCTGCCCGTGTCCGTGGCTCACGCCGCACCCGGCGCCCACGGCCCCAACGGCGAACACCTCGACGCACCCGGCGCTGCCGTCAATGCGTCCGGCCTGGCGCGCCTGCCCGATGGCAGCGTGAACGTGCCCAAGGTCGCGCAACGCCGCATGGCCATCCGCACGGTGCTCGCGCCAGAGACTGAAGCCGCCGCCACCGTCGAGCTGCCGGGTCGCGTAGTCATGGACCCGAACGCGAGTGGCCGCGTGCAGGCCGTGCACGGCGGCCGCATCGAACCGGGTCCGAGAGGCCTGCCGGTCGCCGGCCAGGCGGTCAAGCGCGGCGACGTGCTGGCCTACGTGCGACACCACGCCGAGCCCTACACGCTGGGCACCCAGCAGGCCCAGCTGGCCGAACTGCGCGCGCGGCGGCAGATCGCCGAGCAGCGCGTGCAGCGCCTCGAAGGCCTGGAGGGCACCGTGCCGCGCAAGGACATCGAGGCGGCCCGCACCGAAGCACAGAGCCTCGCGGAGCGCGAGCGCAGCATCGGCGCCAGCCTGTCGTCGCGCGAGGCGCTTGCCGCCCCGATCAGCGGCGTGATCGCCCGTGCCGATCTGGTCGTCGGGCAGGTCGTCGAGCCGCGTGATGTGCTGTTCGAAGTGGTCGATCCGGCGCGCATGCTGGTCGAGGCCACCACGGCCGACGCCAGCCTGGCGGGTCGCCTGGCTGGCGCTTCGCTGCAGGGCTTGCCCGACGTGTCGCTGCGGCTGCTGGGTGCGTCGCGCTCGATGCGAGACGGCGTACTGCCGATCACCTTCGCGGTCGGTGCGGCCAAGCCCGGAGCGACGCTGCCGCTGGCGATCGGCCAGCCGGTCACCGTGGTGGCGCGGTCGAAGGAGCGCATCAAGGGCATCGTGCTGCCGGCACAGGCGGTGGTGCGCAACCCGTCCAACGAGCCCATCGTCTGGATCAAGTCCGGTGCCGAGCGCTTCATCCCGCAGCCGGTGCAGTTCAGGCCGCTGGATGCGAGCACGGTGGTGGTCACCCAGAGCCTGAGTGCGGACAACCGCGTCGTGGTCCAGGGCGCACCGCTGATCGCGCAGATCCGCTGAACGGAGACTTCTCATGTTCAACTGGATCGTTCGCTACAGCCTGCACAACCGGCTCTTCGTGCTGGCGGTGGCGGCGCTGCTGATGGTCTACGGCGCGATGACAGCCTGGCGCACGCCGGTCGACGTCTTCCCCGACCTTAACAAGCCGCTGATTACCGTGCTCACCGAAGCCGGCGGCATGGCGCCGGAAGAAGTCGAGCAGCTCGTCACCTTCCCGCTGGAAACCGCGCTCAACGGCATGCCGGGTGTGACCCGCGTGCGCAGCACCTCGGGCGTGGGCCTGTCGCTGGTCTACGCCGAGTTCGACTGGGGCACGGACATCTACCGCAACCGCCAGCTGGTAGCCGAGCGGCTGGCCATCGTGCGCACCCAGTTGCCCGGCGACATCACGCCGGTGATGGGGCCGGTGTCGTCGATCATGGGCGAGGTGATGCTCGTCGCGCTGCCATTGGTTCCCGGTGACGGCAAGGCACCCGTGGCCACGCCGATGCAGGCGCGCGAGTACGCCGACTTCGTGCTGCGCCCGCGCCTGCTGTCGATTCCGGGCGTGTCGCAAGTGATCCCCATCGGTGGCGAGGTTCGCACGCTGCGCGTGGCGCCCAACACGGCGCGAATGGCTCAGTTCGGTGTCTCGCTGACCCAGGTGGAGCAGTCGCTGAAGGGCTACGCCTCGAACGCTGGCGGCGGCTTCATCGACCTGAACAGCCGCGAGTACCTCATCCGCCACCTGGGCCGCACGAACCGCGCCGAGGACCTGGGCGGCATCGCGGTGGCCTGGAAGGACGGTCGCGCGATCCTGCTGGACCAGGTCGCCACGGTCTCGTTCGCGGCGGGACTGAAGCGCGGCGACGCCGGCTACAACGGCCTGCCGGCCGTCGTGATCAGCATCCAGAAGCAGCCCGATGCCGACACCGTCAAGCTCACCGCGCAGATCGAATCGGCGCTCACCGAGCTGAAGCAGGGGCTGCCACGAGGCCTCGCCGAACCGCGCGTGCTGTTCCGCCAGGCCGACTTCATCAAGGCGTCTATTGGCAACGTGGCCGAGGCGCTGCGCGACGGCGCCATCATGGTCGCCATCGTGCTGTTCGCCTTCCTGCTGTCGGCGCGCACAACAGTCATCTCGCTGGTGGCGATCCCGCTGTCGCTGGCGGTCACGGCGCTGGTGTTCCAGTGGCTCGGCCAGTCGATCAACGTGATGACGCTCGGCGGCCTGGCCATTGCCATCGGCGAACTGGTCGACGATGCGGTGGTGGATGTCGAGAACATCCTTCGCCGGCTCAAGCAGAACCGGGCAACCGGCAACCCGCTGTCGGTGCTGGAGGTGGTGCGCCGCGCCAGCGTCGAGGTGCGCTCCGGCATCGTCTACGCCACGGTCATCGTCGTGCTCGTCTTCGTGCCGTTGTTCGCGCTGCCGGGCATCGAGGGGCGCCTCTTCACACCGCTGGGCATCGCGTACATCGTGTCCATCGGCGCCTCGATGCTGGTCTCGATGACCGTCACGCCCGTCATGTGCTACTACATGCTGCCGACGATGAAGCGGCTGGACCATGGCGACAGCCCGCTGGTCGCGTGGCTCAAGCGCCAGGACACCCGGCTGCTGAAATGGTCCTTCGGCCGCGCCCGGCTGCTGATCGCGCTGGCTGCCCTGGCCGTGGCCGGTGCCGCGGCGACGGTGCCCTTCTTCCCGCGCGCCTTCCTGCCAGTCTTCAACGAGGGTTCGCTGGTGCTGGGCCTGGTGATGCAGCCGGGCACGTCGCTGGCCGAGGCCAACCGCGTCGGCGCGGTGGCCGAGACGCTGATCCGCCAGGTGCCCGAGGTCGCGCAGGTGGGCCGCCGCACCGGCCGCGCCGAACTCGACGAACACGCCGAGGGCGTGCACTCGGCCGAGATCGACGTCGACCTCAAGCGCTCGGACCGCGACCGCGAGGCCATCATGGCCGACATCCGCGACCGCCTGTCCACGCTGCCCGCGCAGGTGGCCATCGGCCAACCCATCAGCCACCGGCTGGACCACCTGCTGTCGGGCGTGCGGGCGCAGATCGCCGTGAAGATCTTCGGCGACGACACCGACACGCTGCGCGGCCTGGCCGAGGAGACGCGCGGCAAGCTGGCCACCGTGCCGGGGCTGGTCGACCTCACGGTCGAGAAGCAGGTGCTGATCCCGCAGATCACCGTGCGCCTGGACCACCGCAAGGCGGCGCAGATGGGCCTGTCGCCCGGCGAGGCGATCCGCGTGCTGCAGGCACTGACCGACGGTGCGCACGGCGCAGACATCGTCGACGGGCCACGCCGCTACGAACTGGTGCTGCGCCTGCCCGACCAGCAGCGCAGCCCGCAGGACCTGGCGCGCACGCTGATCGACACGCCGGCCGGGCGCATCCCCGTGTCCAGCATCGCCACGGTGGAAGAAACCGACGGGCCGAACCAGATCGGCCGCGAGAACGGGCGCCGCCGCATCATCGTCTACGCCAACACCGACGGCGGCGACATGGGGCAGGTCATCAAGGACATCCGCGGCATCATCGCCAAGACGCCCCTGCCGCCCGGCAACTTCATCAGTCTCGAAGGCCAGTTCCAGGCGCAGGAACAGGCAACGCGCCTGATCGCGGGCCTGTCAGTCGTATCGCTGGCGATGATCTTCCTGGTGCTGTACAGCCGCTACCAGTCGGCGGTTCTGGCGGGCATCATCATGGCCAACATCCCGCTCGCGCTGATCGGCTCGGTGGTGGCGATGTGGATCGCGGGCGTGCAACTGTCGGTGGCGTCGATGGTGGGCTTCATCACCCTGGCCGGCATCGCCACGCGCAACGGCATCCTGAAGATCAGCCACTACATCAACCTCGTCAAGTTCGAGGGCGAGAGCTTCTCGCAGGCGATGATCGTGCGCGGCTCGCTGGAACGGCTGACGCCGGTGCTGATGACGGCGCTGGTGGCGGCCTTCGCGCTGACACCGCTGCTGCTGGCGGCCGACGCGCCGGGCAAGGAGATCCTGCACCCGGTGGCGGTGGTGATCTTCGGCGGGCTGGTGAGCTCGACACTGCTCGACACGCTGCTCACGCCGGTGCTGTTCTGGCTGTTCGGCGAGAAGGCCACGAAGCGGCTGACCCAACCCGAGCTCGACCCGGCCCCAGACGCCACGCCGGCGCAGGAAGCCTATTGAGTTGAAATCAGGCCTGGCGGCGCCGCCTGCTCCAGTGCGCCGCACCCCAAAGGAGTTTGCAGAGATGAAGAACAAGCTGTTGGCCGCCGTCGTGCTGGGCCTGTCGGTCCTGTCGTTCAACGCCGCCATGGCCCACGGTGGCGCCAAGCCCAAGCACGGCGGCGTCGTCGCCACCGCCAGCGACCTGGGCTTCGAACTGGTCGGCACGCCCGCAGGCGCCGCGATTTACATCGAAGACCACGGCAAGCCGATGGCGCCTACCGGCATGAGCGGCAAGCTCACCGTGCTCAACGGCGCCGAGAAGTCGGAAGCCGAGCTGACCGTGGCCGGCGACAAGCTGGAGGCCAAGGGCGTGAAGCTGGCGCCGGGTGCCAAGGTCGTGGCCGCGCTCACGACCCCGGCGAAGAAGGCGATCACGGTGCGCTTCACCGTCAAGTAGATGGCCTTGTCACCCGACGCACTGCCTGCCCTGCGAGGCGGGCTGCTCGCCCTGCTGGCCGCGGCGCTGTTCGGCGTCAGCACGCCGCTGGTGCAGCAGTTCGGTGCCGGGCTGGGCGCCTTCAGCACCGCAGCGCTGCTGTACGCGGGTGCTGCGGCGGTGGGCCTGTTGTCGCGCCAGCGCATCGAGCGCGAAGCCCGCCTGCAGCGCAGCGACCTGCCGCGGTTGTTGGCCATGGCCGCCTTCGGCGCGGCCATTGGCCCGGTGGCGCTGGCCTGGGGCCTGCAGAACACGAGCGGCACCAGCGCCTCGCTGATGCTCACACTCGAAGCGCTGTTCACCGCCGTGCTGGCCTGGCGCCTGTACCGCGAGACCATGGACGGTCGCGTCTGGACGGCGATGGCGCTGCTGCTGGCCGGGGGCATGGTGCTGGTGCTCGACCAGGGTCGCACGGGAGGTGCCCAGCTGTGGGGCCTGCTGGCCGTGCTGCTGGCCACCGCGGCTTGGGGCATCGACAACACCCTGTCTCGGGCGCTGGCGGAGCGAGACCCCGGGCAGGTCGTGATGGCCAAGGCGCTGCTGGGTGCCACCGCGACGGCTGCGCTGGCCCTGGCCTTCGGCGAGCCGCTGCCTTCGGCGATGGCGGCGCTGGCGCTGTTCGTCATCGGTGCCACGGGCTACGGCCTGAGCCTGCGGTTCTACCTGCTGGCACAGCGGGCCTTCGGCGCTGCACGCACGGGTTCGGTGTTCGCCTTTGCGCCCTTCATCGGCGCGGCGTTCGCGGTGCTGCTGGGCGACCGCGCCGTCAGCGGCCTGATGCTGCTGGGCAGCGTGCTGATGCTGGCCGGCGTGTTGCTGCACCTGGCCGAGTCGCACGGCCACGAGCACGAGCACGAGGCGTTGGAGCACGAGCACGCCCACCGCCACGACGACGGGCACCACGAGCACGTGCACGATGTGATGCCCGTGGGTGAGCACAGCCACCGCCACCGGCACGAGCCGATGCGGCATGCACACGCCCATGTGCCGGATGCGCATCACGCGCATCGCCACTGAGCGCGGGACGTTGCGGCCGGCGCGGAAGGGCTACGGGCCGACGCGGCGCCGTACCGCGTCGACCAAGGGCCCGATCGCCGACGGCGGAAACGGCGACACGCTGCTGACGTTGATCTCGCACAGCACGTAGCGCTCGGCGCCGTCGGCCGCGGGCTCGCCGAGCATGAAGTCGCAGTCCCACAGCAGCGGAAGCTGGTCGTGCGCGAGGCCGACACGCTCTCGCAGCAGCGTGATCCAGCCCGACTCCAAGTGCTGCCTGAGCGGTTGGAATGCAGGCAGCTCTGGCCCGTGATAGAGCCGCGGCCCCGGCAGCGGGGCATCGGGATGCAGGGCGTTCACCGCCTGGAGCCCGAAACCCGCCACGCGATCCGCCACCAGATACGCGCGCACCATGCCCTCGCTCAGCCGCGGCTGCCACGCCTGGTCGATCATGTGGCCGCCTGCGGCAGGCTCGAAGTACGGCGCCAGCGTCGCCTGCAGTGTCGCCATGTCCATGCACTGCGACGTGCTGCCGCGCTGGGCATGCCGCGCGGTCAGAACGCCATCGCCGGCCTGCTCGACCCGCCACACGCCGATGCCGCTGTGGCCGCGATGCTGCTTGAGGACGCGCGGGCCGTGGCGCAGGCTCAGTGGCAACTCCGACGCCAGCTGCGCCAGGCTGTCCACGCGGCGCACGTCGCTGCCGAACGGCAGGCCGCGGGTCTCGACCAGCACGTCCTTGGTGCCCAGGCGCACGATCGCATCGGGGTGCGCGCTGACGAGGGCGCCGGCCTGTGCCACCTCGCGCAGCAGCGCATCGAGACGGTCGCGCCGGCGGCCATCCTCGATCGGGTTGCACCACACCAGCACGGCCTGCACGCCGCGCAACTGGGCCATCACCTCGTCGGCGAAATCGTCGTGCCAGACCGCCGGCTCGGCGACCACGCCGGCCTCAGCGAGTGCCTCGAACAGCGCCGCGAATCGGCTCGCCCCGGGGTCGGCACGGTCGCGCGCGGAACGGTCGCCGGGATACAGCAGCGCGACCCTCGGAGCGGGCACGGCGCTCATGGTGTCTGGGGCCTGTCGACCAGGGGCCGGCCCGCTGCCTGCCAGCCGTCGATGCCGCCACGCAGATAGCGCGCGTTCAGGCCGGCGGCACGCAGTCGCATCGCCGTCGCTCGGCCGACCTCGTGACCGTATACGCAGTACACGACCAGTTCGCGGTCGGCGGGCAGTTCTGCGGCCCAGTCGGCCGCCAAGGCAGGGTCGCACCAGCGTGCCCCGGGAAGCATCGTGCGTGCCTGCGCGAACACGCCGGCCCGGCGCACGTCGAGCACCACCGCGTCGCCGACCTCGTCCAGGCTGGCGCCGAAGGCCTCGCTGGCACCGTGCACGGCCCGCTGGTAGCGGCCGTACACCGCAGCCCAGTCGATGTTGCCCATGAACGCATCGACGTAGGCGCCCGCGGCAGCGCCGTAGTCCATGTGATACGCATGCTCGTACATGTCCAGCGCCAGGATCGGCACGCCGCCGGCCACCGTGTGGGTGTGGTCGGCGGCCCACTGGTTGACCAGGGTTCCTTCGCGCGGCTGGAACACCAGCAGCACCCAGCCGGAGCCACCACCCAAGGACCTGCCCATGGCAATGAACTCCTCGCGCCAGCGCTCGACGCTGCCGAAGTTGGCATCGAGCGACAGCTTCATGGCCGGCTCCATCGTGACGCCGTCGCCGCCGAGGCTGCCGAAGTAGAGCTCGTGCAACAGCATCGAGTTGGTGGCGATCAGTTCCTCGCGCTTGAGCCCGTTGACTTGGAAGCCCGGCGCGGTGCCGAACGGCAGGGCCGCCAGCTTTGCGCGGATCGCGTTCAAGCGCTTTACGGCGCCGCTGTAGTTGTTGTCGTAGTGGCTGTCGATCAGCTCCTGGGACAGGTTGCGCAGCGTCGAGGGATCGATCGGCAGCGGTTGGATGCGTGCGTCCATGGAAGTGCCCTTTCAGCGCAGCGCAGGCGCGAACAAGGTGATGACCAGGCCGGCAGCGGCGCAGGCGCCGAGCAATGGGATCACGCCGACCTTGAAGCGAAACAGCGCCACTGCGGCGGCCAGGCAGATCACCGCCGACAGCAGGTCGAATCGCCCGCCGAAGCCTTGTGGCCAGAGCACGTGGTAGGCAAAGAACATCGCCAGGTTCAGGATCACGCCGACCACCGCCGCCGTGATGGCCGACAGCGGCGCCGTGAAGCCCAGCTTGCCGTGCGTGGCCTCGACCAGCGGCCCGCCGGCCAGGATGAAGACGAACGACGGCAGGAACGTGAAGAAGGTGACCACGGTGGCGGCCAGCGCGCCGCCGACAAACAGCGCCTCGGGCCCCAGCACCTGCTTCAGCCAGCCGCCGACGAACCCGACGAAGGCCACCACGATGATCAGCGGGCCGGGAGTCGTCTCGCCCAGCGCCAGGCCATCGATCATCTGCGGCCCGCTGAGCCACTGGTGCGTCTCGACCGCGCCCTGGTACACATAGGGCAGCACCGCATAGGCGCCGCCGAAGGTGAGCAACGCGGCCTTGGTGAAGAACCAGCCCATCTGCGTCAGCGTGCCCTGCAGGCCGTTCGCCGCCACCAGCGCGGCCATCACCAGCAGCCACAGCCCGAAGCCCGCCGCCAGCACCTTCGCCAGGTGGCGGCGCGAGAGCCGGGCGTGCCGGGGCGTCGGCGTGTCGTCGTCGATCAGCGCGGGCCCGTAGCTGGCCTTGGCACTGCCGTGACCGCCGCCCAGCGCGAACACCTGCGGCCAGCGTCGCGCGCCGAAGTGGCCGACCAGGCCGGCCGCCAGCACGATGGCGGGGAACGGCGTATCGAAGGCGAAGATCGCGGTGAACGAGCCCGCGGCGATGCCCCACATCCAGCGGTTCTTCAAGGCCCGCGTGCCGATGCGATGGGCGGCGTGCAGCACGAGTGCGGTCACGGCGGGCTTCAGGCCGAAGAAGATGCCGGCCACCAAGGGCACGTCACCGAAGCGCAGGTAGATCCACGACAGCGCAATCAGGATGAACAGCGAGGGCAGCACGAACAGCGCGCCGGCCACGATGCCGCCCCAGGTGCGGTGCATCAGCCAGCCGATGTAGGTGGCGAGTTGCTGCGCCTCCGGGCCCGGCAGCAGCATGCAGTAGTTGAGCGCGTGCAGGAAACGCTGCTCGCTGATCCAGCGCCGGCGCTCGACCAGCTCGGTGTGCATGATCGCGATCTGCCCGGCCGGGCCGCCGAAGCTGATGAAGCCGAGCTTGAGCCAGAAGCGGAAGGCCTCGGCAAAGCTCACTGCGGCCGGTGCGGCTGCGGGAGCCGTGGGCTCCTCGGCGATAGGTGTCGTGGCCGTGCTCATGTCGCTGGTCCCGGTGCGGCGTACAGCGCGTCGAACACGGACGCCGCCGCCAGGTTGAGTTGATCGTCGTCGGCGTGGACCTCGCGCAGGCCGGACAGCACGGCCTCCAGACCGGCAGCCTCGGGCACGGGAATGCCGCCGATGTCGAGGAAGTGCACGGCCCGCGCGATGCGCTGCAGCCTCGGGTCCGTATCCAGCCCGAAGCTGGCCGCCAGCACTTCGAAGCTCACGCGCGAGCCGACGTGCGTGAAGCGCGCACCGTCGTAGTCGAAGCCCAGCGCGCCACGAGGTGCGGGGGTCACTCCTGCCGGATCGGCCAGCCAGACGAAGCGCGCCTCGGGATCAACGAAGCGGCGGATCAGCCAGGCGCAAGCCAGCCGATCCACCCAGGGCCGCGCGCGCGTGGCCCAGCGCTTGCCACGGAACTTGCGCGGGTCGAGGCGCGGTATGCCGTGCGGTGCCTGCGCCACCGGCTCACCGCGCGAGAAGCGCGCGTCGAGTGCCTGGCGCAGCACGTCGAGTTCGGCCTGCGCCTGTTCGGCAGCCGCGCCGGGGTAGTAGTCGATGCGCCGCAGCCCTTGCAGCGCCTCGTCGATGCCGCGCCAGCGCCGCCGGGCCTCGGTCTCGTAGAGCGAGGCCAGGGAGGCGGCGAGATCCTGCGCCTCAGCGCGCCATTCGCCATAGGCATCGCTGCGGTCGAACAGGGCCAGCACCTCGGCACGCTGAGCCTCGTCGCTGGTGGACAGTTCGAGCACGCTGGCCTGCCCGCCGTGGGCGCGGACCTCGACCACGAGCGGATCGAACAGCCCAGCCTGGGCCTTCGGCAGCACGTAGGCGCCATCACGCAGCGCGCCGCAGCCTAGGCCCTTCAGCGCACGCCAGACGCGCAGGCGAACGGCATTCGGCTGCGTCGGCAGGGTCAGGAAGAGCACGCTCCACATGTTCGAAGCATACGCTACACCGTGAGAAATAAACACTACATCAACTTGGACCAGCAGCTCCGATGGCGCTGGCGGCTCGATCGAGCCTCGAGGGTGGGGCAATTTCCCCGCCCGCCACAATGAATCGCATGCCGCGTCGGGTGATTGCCCTCCTTTTCTTCCGTTGTCTTCTTCTGGTCCGGTATCAGCGCACTCAAGGCACCGAGCGACTTTGCGCAGCCGTCGACGGACCAGCAGCACCCCATCACCCACGCTGGGGGACCGGCCGCATTGAACGACGGCTCGGTGGCAGACCACCACCTGGACGACCTGCCCTCTCAGGCGCAGAGCGATCCATCCACCGACACACCGGGTCTGCTGCGGGCACCCGTAGCATCCGTTGCGCCTGCATCGGTGATGACCATGGCACGAGCCGCCGTGACCACGGCTGCAGGTTCGCCGCGCCTCGCCGGGCCTCTGCGCCCACCTCGCAGCGACGCCATCAAGGCCTGACCAGCGGCTTCGTGCCCTGGCGCCTGGCCGCTGCGCAGCCGCGCGACGACGTCGCACCAACCCCAAGAACAACCACGGCGCCACGACTGGGTTCGCTCGTCGCGTGCGATGCCTCCTGTCGCTGCTGACCCTGCGGGGTCCGGCCAGCGACACCAACGAATTGCGGACAGCCCGCACTCTCCATGGAAATCGCCATCCTCTTCGCGCTCATCGTGCTCAACGGGCTTTTCGCGATGTCAGAGATCTCGCTCGTGACCGCGCGCAAGGATGTAGCCATGGCATGGCTGTGCTTGGCGACACTCGTGTGGGCGTACATGCCGCGGCGTCGGCTATCGCCATCGGGTGGTACCAGACATCGTCCAGGCGGTCGTTGGCGAAGGCCCGCACTTGGCCGAGTCCGGGTACTTGTGTAGGGCCGCTGTGTAGACACTCATCGCCACGTCGCTGGCCCACTCGAGCAGCGCAACTGCCGTGGTCGCCGGGGTCCGACCAGCGCTCTCGCATAGACGTTCCAGTCTGCCTTCGCCACCTCCCGTGTTTCACCCAGGATGGGTTTCGCCGGTCCCCGGTGGATCAGCGGCGGCGACAACCGGCCCGACACAGCCCGCATCCAGCAGGCGCTCCCACTCGGCCAGGGTCAGATCGAGCTCGCGGCCACCCAGGCGCACGCGGAACACGAGCGATCGCCGCTCGACGTGGTGAACGCCAGCAGGAATGCGCAGCGGAACCCCTGCCGCAGTGGTGGCTTCGCAGTCATGGAAGGCATAGCGCTCGACGATCATGGACAGGGCGGAACCGGTTTGCAGGCGATGTTGATCCGCCCACTATACGAACCGTCAGCCGGCCCGCACGCCCTGCAACCGGGCAGCGCCGCGTTCCGGGCCCCCGTCGTGGAGGACCCGGAATCCATTGCCCGCCCAAGCGTCGGCCGAGCCGGTCGCTTGGACGGGCATTGCCACGATGAGACCTCGGGTCCGTTGCCGACCGAGGGACCCCGTCCCCATACTGACCCGGCTTCCTGCGGACATCGCGTCTGCTCATGTCAAGCGACATCCAGAACTGACCCCCTGACGCCATCGAGTTCTGACCCCCGGTTGATGATCAGTTCGTTGTCGTTGCGGGGTTCGCGCTGGCCGGGGTAACCAGGCCAGCGCGGC
>JBMOQL010000006.1:0-231442 GCA_049321005.1 Pseudomonadota bacterium | reverse complement strand
TGGCTGCGGAGGACCGGATCCGACCTCGAACTAAGTGTCATTGGCACGGGAGACACAATAACGATTGGCAACTGGTATGGCGGTTCTGCGTGCCAAGTCGAGCAAATTGCTTTGGCAACGGGCAAGTCACTGGCAGCTGGCAAGGTCAATGCCTTGGTGGATGCCATGGCGGCATTTGCGCCGCCTGCGGCCGGGCAGACGACCCTCCCGGCCAATTACCAGACGGCGCTGAACGGTGTGATTGCAGCTAATTGGGTGTGAGAGCGGGGCCGGCGCTTGCAGGCAGCTGCCGCGAGCGCCCTCCCTCACACCGGCACCAGGAAGTCCCGACTGATCCCGTAGCCCAGGTCGGCCACGCGGTCCAGGAACTGGGTGAGGAACGCGTGCAGGCCGGTGGCCAGGATTTCGTCGATGCGGGCGTACTCCAGGTCGGAGCGCAGGCGGCCGGCGCGGCGCAGGGTTTCGATGCTCTGGTCGTTGGCCACGCGGCGCAGGTTGGTGGTGACCTCTTGCATGCAGGCGGTCAGCGAGCGCGGCATGTCGTGGCGCAGGATGAGCAACTCGGCCACCTTCTCGGGCTTGATGACGTTGCGGTAGACCTTGCGATAGACCTCGAAGCCGGAGACGCTGCGCAGCACGGCGGACCAGTGATAGAAGTCCACCTCATGCGGGTCCTTCTCGGCCGTGGGCTGCAGGTCGTCGGCGTTGCGGGTGTGGAACTTGACGTCGAGCAGCCGCGCGGTGTTGTCGGCCCGCTCCAGGAAGGTGCCGATGCGCAGGAAGTGGAAGGCCTCGTCCTGCAGCATGGTGCCCAGCGTGACGCCGCGCGAGAGGTGCGAGCGGAACTTGACCCACTCGAAGCACTCGGCCGGGTCCTTCAGATAGGCCTTGTCGGCGATCAGGCGGTTGAACTCCAGCCAGGTCTGGTTGGAGGTTTCCCAGACTTCGGTGGTCAGCGCGCCGCGTACGGCCCGGGCGTTCTCGCGGGCAGCGCGCAGGCAGCTGTAGATGCTGGAGAGGTTCTTCGGGTCCGCGACCATGAACTCCATGACCTCGCGCGGCGTGATCCTGTCATGCCGGGCCATGTAGTCACCGGTGAGCTCCGAGATGCTCAGCAAGCCGCGCCAGCCCTGCTCGGCCGCGTCGCTGGACTGCGGCAGCAGCGAGGCCTGGTAGTTCACATCCAGCATGCGCGCGGTGTTCTCGGCGCGCTCCATGTAACGGGCCATCCAATACAGATGGTCTGCCGTGCGTGAAAGCATGTGTGTGTCTTTCGCTGTGATCCGGCTGCGTGGGTGTGTCAGTCTTCCAGCACCCAGGTGTCCTTGGTGCCGCCGCCCTGGGATGAGTTGACAACGAGCGAGCCCTCCTTGAGCGCCACGCGGGTGAGGCCGCCCGGCACCATCTGCACCGTCTTGCCCGACAGCACGAAGGGCCGCAGGTCGATGTGGCGCGGGGCGATGCCGGACTCCACATACGTGGGGCAGGTGGACAAGGCCAGAGTGGGCTGGGCGATGTAGTTGTCGGGCTTGGCCTGCAGCTGGGCGCGGAAGGCCTCGATCTCCGCCTGGGTGGCAGCCGGACCAACCAGCATGCCGTAGCCGCCTGCGCCGTGGACCTCCTTGACGACGAGCTCGCCCAGGTGGTCGAGCACGTAGCGCAGGTCGTCCTTGTCGCGGCACATGTAGGTGGGCACGTTCTGCAGGATCGGCTGCTCGCCCAGGTAGAACTCGATCATCTTGGGCACGTAGGGGTAGATGGACTTGTCGTCCGCCACCCCGGTGCCGATGGCATTGGCCAGGTTGATGTTGCCGGCGCGGTAGGCGTCCAGCAGGCCGGCGCAGCCCAGCGTGGAATCGGGCCGGAAGGCTTGCGGGTCGAGGAAGTCGTCGTCCACGCGCCGGTAGATCACGTCCACGCGGCGCGGGCCCTGGGTGGTGCGCATGTAGACGAAGCCGTCCTCGACGAAGAGATCCTGCCCCTCGACCAGCTCCACGCCCATCTGCTGGGCCAGGAAGGCGTGCTCGAAGTAGGCCGAGTTGTACATGCCGGGGGTCAGCACCACGACGGTCGGCTCGTTGACGCTGGGTGGGGCCACGGCGCGCAGCGTGTCCAGCAGCAGGTCGGGGTAATGGGCGACCGGGGCGATGCGGTGCTCGCTGAACAGCTCGGGGAAGAGCCGCATCATCATCTTGCGGTTCTCCAGCATGTAGCTCACGCCGCTGGGCACGCGCAGGTTGTCCTCGAGCACGTAGTAGGTGCCGCTGCCGTCGGGCTGGGCGGCGCGCACGATGTCGATGCCGGCGATCACCGAGTAGATGTCGTGGGGCACCTTCACGCCCGTCATCTCGCGGCGGAACTGCGCGTTGCCCAGCACCTGCTCGGCGGGAATGACGCCGGCCTTGAGGATGGCCTGCTCGTTGTAGACGTCGTGGATGAAGCGGTTGAGCGCGGTGACGCGCTGACGCAGGCCCTTTTCCATCTGGCGCCACTCGGCCGCCGGGATGATGCGCGGGATGAGGTCGAACGGGATGAGGCGCTCGGTGCCGGCGCCGTTCTCGTCCTTGTCGCCATAGACGGCGAAGGTGATGCCGACGCGGCGGAAGATGACCTCGGCCTCTTCGCGGCGGCGGCGCATCGCATCGTCGGGCTGCTGGCCCAGCCAGCGGTCGTAGGTGGCGTAGTGGTCGCGCACGCGCTCATCGGCGGCGTGCATCTCGTCGTAGGCGATGCGAGGGGTGTTCATCGATCGGGGGCTGGTGGCCGGGGGACCTTGCCTGATGCGGGCTCGACGGCTTTGACGGCCGTCAAGGCCCGGTCTGCGCCAGGGGAATGCACGGAGCATGCCAGCCGGCCCCGTCGGCCGGGAAACCCCCCTTTTGCCCCGCGCCACCATGGGGCGCGCCGCTCCAGGGTGGGGCAAGCCGGTGGCCCTTGGCCCGCTTAAGGCACGCCGGCAGGCAATTCGTGCAGCAAGCGGGTGGTCACGCGCACCGACAAGGTGTGCGACGCGCCGCCGCGGATGATGCCGCGCAGCGGGGTCACGTCTCCATAGTCGCGGCCGTGGGCGACGCGGATGTGCTCGATGCCGGCGATGCAATCGTTGGTCGGGTCCAGCTCGAGCCACGTGCCCTCCCCTGCGCCATGCGCCGTGGGCAGGTAGACGGCCACCCAGGCGTGTGAGGCGTCGGCGCCCACCCAGGCCGGCTGAGCATGGGCGGGGGACTGCGGGCGCTCGGTCAGCAGATAGCCGCTGACATAGCGTGCGGCCAGGCCCAGGGCGCGCAAGCAGCCCAGCATGACATGGGCAAAGTCCTGGCACACGCCGCGCCGCTGCTTGAAGGCTTGCAGCACCGGCGTGGATACATCGGTGCTGGCGCTGGCATAGGTGAAGTCGGCGTGGATACGCCGCATGAGCTCAGTGGCGGCATCAGGCAGCGGCCGGCCGGCGCTGAACGAGGCACGGGCGTAGTCCGCCAGCTCCGCATGCAGCGGCACGTAGGGCGAGGGGAAGCGAAAGATGGCTGCGGCGTCCTGCGGCTCGCCGGCTCGATAGGCCAGGCGGTCGCGTGCCGCCTCCCAGGGCATCGCGGCCTGCCGTGCATCGGGCGCGGGCCGCCGGGCCACCTGCACGATGCTGCTGGCTGCCACGCGCAGCTGCTCATGCGGCTCCTCCAGCGAGAAGGCCAGCCGCAGGTTCCCGAAGGCGTCCACCATGGCGCGGCGGTGCGCTGGCGCAGGGACGATGTCGCAGCGGTGCGCCTGCAGCAGCTGGCTGGCGTCCTGCAGCGGCTGCAGGTGGGCCAGGTGCTGGGCCACCTCCACCGGCGGGGCGTAGTCGTAGACCGTCTCGTGATCGACACGGTAGCGGCGCCAGCCCGGGCGCAGCGCGCCGAGGGTGGCCTGGGCGCAATCCACGTCGTCGTGCCGGGCGGTGTCCGCACGGGCGGGTAGATCCGGCGTCGCCATGGGCGGGGTTGGCGGCCCTTCCTGCGGCGTCGTCATGCGGCAAGTAGCCGGTCGCGCAGGCCGGCGTGGCTGAAGTAGGCGCGGTCGATGTCGTGGGCCAGGTCCATCGCAGCGCGCGAGAGGCTGTCAGCCAGCTCGACCACCGGCTGGCCACTGCCGGGGCCCCAGCCCGGGTGGGCGGCGCACAACTCGGCCAAGCCACGGCCGACGCCTTCGGCCGGCAGCCGCGCCAGCAGATGGGCCACGCGGTCGGCGGCGCCGGAGGCGGAATCGGCACCGTCCACGCGCGGGGCGCCGGGGCCCGGGCCGCCAGGCAGCTTGCGCAATTCGGTGCGCAGCCGGCGCAGCACGCAGGCCACGGCGCGGGGGTTGGCCTCATCCATCACCAGCAGGTCCAACAGGGGCAGCAGTTCCTGGCGGCGCTGGAAGCGTGCGCGGTAAGTGATGGTGCTGTCAAAGAGCGCGAGCAACGCGTCGAAGCCGTCCGGGTGGCCGGCCGCGCGCCGCTCGAAGAAGGCGCGCAGCACGGCGCAGACCTGGATCAGCCGCTCGGACAGCCGGCCGATGGTGAGCAGCCGCCAGCCGACGTCCCGGGTCATGCGGTCGGTGTGGGCGCCGGTGACGGCGGCCAGCTGCAGGCCCAGGCGCTCCAGCGCCGCGGCGCCGTGGTCGGCACCGGCCACCTCGCCGGGTCGGCCGGCTGCGGCATGCATGCGGCGTGCAAAGCCTTCGCCCATGTCGCGGATCAGCCGCCAGTGTTCGGGCGCCAGCCGGTCGCGCAGCGCGCTGGCGGTGCGCTCCAGCGCCTGCAGGTTGAAGGCCACGCTCCAGGCGCCGGCGCGGGCCAGCTCGTCGATCAGCGCCCGCTCGAAGACACGCGGGGCCTGTTCCAGCGGCGGCACGCCCGGGGGGACCAAGCCGCTGGTTTGGGCCAGGCTGCCGAGTGCGGCGGCCACGTCGGGGCTGGGCTGCTCGTCATCCTCGCCCAACACACCCAGCAGCGTGCGCGCCAGGCGCACCTGCTGCTCGGTGCGCTCGGTGTAGCGGCCCATCCAGTAGAGGTTCTCGGCCGTGCGGCTGGATACCGGACGCTGGCGCTGGCGCTCCAGGTCTTCCACGCGCAGCGGAGGCGGCAGCATGGAGAAGGTGTCCACCGGGCCCTCGGTGATGACCCAGGTGTCCAGGCTGCTGCCGCCATGCTGCATGGATACCGCCGGCTGACCGGTGGCCGTACGCGCCAGTCCGCCGGGTAGCACCTGCCAGCCGCCCTGCCCGTCGGCGACGGCATAAACGCGCAGCGTGACGCCCTGGGGCTGAAGCTGCCCTCCAGACCACAGCGGCGTGCGGCTGTAGGGCATGGTGGCCTGGATGGTGTAGGCCTCGGGGTCGCGGGCGATGCGCGTCAGCCAGTCATCCCGCGCCGGGCCAGGCTCCGGGACGATGGCCGGCTGCAGGCCGCGTCGCAGGCCGGCGCCCAGCGTGGGCGGATAGGTGGGGTGGGCCGCCTTGCCCGCTAGCTCGCCCTGAACCGCATGCCAGGCCGCGGCCTCGCCGCACCACCAAGTGGGCAGGCTGGGCAGGGCCAGGGGCTCGCCCAACCAACGCTCGCACAGCCCCGGCAGGAAGCCGTGGATGGCCGGCGATTCAAGGAAGCCCGCGCCCAGCGCATTGGCCATCACCACGCGGCCTTCACGCACGGCTTCCAGCAGGCCGGGCACGCCCAGCGTGGAGTCCGGGCGCAGCTCCAGCGGGTCGCAGAAGTCGTCGTCCAGCCGGCGCAGCAGGCCGTGCACCGGCTGCAGGCCGTGGACGGTCTTGATGTAGACCACGCCGCCGCGCACGGTGAGATCACTGCCCTCGACCAGCGGCAGGCCCAGGTAGCGCGCCAGGTAGGCGTGCTCGAAGTAGGTCTCGTTGTAGGGCCCGGGCGTGAGCAGCGCCAGCCGCGGCGGCTGGCCCCCGGACACCCCACCGGCCAGGGTCTGCAGTGTCTGCAGCAGCAGGCGGTAGCTGCTGGCCAGGTGTTGGATGTTCAGCTGGCGAAACGCCTGCGGGAACTGCCGCGACACGCCCAGCCGGTTCTCCAGCACATAGCCCAGCCCTGAGGGCGACTGCGTGCGCTGGCCCACCACCACCCAGCGGCCGTCCGGCCCGCGGGCCAGATCGAAGGCGGCGATGTGCAGCCACACGCCGCCGGCTGGCACATGCCCCTGCAGGCCGTGCAGGTAGCCCGGATGGCCGACGACCAGGGCCGCCGGCAGCAGGGCATCGCGCAGGGATACACGCGTGCCGTAGACATCGGCCAGCACGCGATTGAGCAGCGCGGCACGCTGCGCCACGCCAGCCTCGATCTGCCGCCAGTCGGCCGCATCGACGATGAAGGGCAGCAGCTGCAGCGGCCACTCGCGCGGGGCCCCGGCCGGGTCGCTATAGACGTTGTAGGTGACGCCGTCCTCATGGATCTGGCGGGCCAGCTGCTGCGCGCGCCCGTTGAGTGCCTGGGGCGTCGCATCGGGCAGCTCGGCGAAGAACCGCTGCCAGGGTTCGCGCCAGCGGCCTTCGGGATCACGCAGCTCGTCCCAGCCCCCGCCGGTGGCCCAGTCATGCAGCCAGCTGCTGGCCCCGGCTGCCCGGTCGTCGATCAGCGGCAGCGGCCCGTCGGGCTGGAAGCAGGGGCGGGACATGGGACGTCGGTCGGGCGGAATGCGAAGGATGTGGGCGAGGCAGCGCCAGGGGCGGCTCGCATTGTCCGGGCCCGCCCCGGCGCACTGTCACAGGGCGTGACACGGGCCGCGCACTCTGCCACGCGGGTAGCGATGGCGTGGCGCAACGCGGCAGAGCCGGCAATGGCCCAGCCAAGCGTTCAAGCCCGCCGCAGGTCCAGCGTGAAGGGGAACTCCAGGCTGGCCCGCGCCGGCTCCACGTCCATGCGCCCCGGCGTGTGCCCCATGCGGAAGAAGCGCGCCAGGCGGCGGCTCTCGGCCTCGTAGGCGTTGATGGGCAGCGTCTCGTAGTTGCGCCCGCCGGGGTGGGCGACGTGGTACTGGCAGCCGCCCAGCGAGCGGTGCTGCCAGCCGTCGACGATGTCGAACGTGAGCGGCGCATGCACGCCGATGGTCGGATGCAGGGCCGACGGCGGCGCCCAGGCGCGGTAGCGCACGCCGCACACCGCCTCGCCGACGCGGCCGGTGGGCTGCAGCGGCAGCGCCTGGCCGTTGACGGTGACCACATGCCGGTTGCCGTTGAGCCCGGTGGCGCGCACCTCCAGCCGCTCCAGCGATGAATCCACATAGCGCACCGTGCCACCGCCCGCGCCCTCCTCGCCCATCACATGCCAGGGCTCCAGGGCCGTGCGCAGCGTCAGGTGGATGCCCGCGGCCGAGACCTCGCCGATCAGCGGGAAGCGGAACTCGAAGTGCGGCGCGAACCACTGCGCGTCGAACGCGAAGCCGGCATAGGCCAGATCGGTGAGCACGTCCTCGAAGTCCATCTGCACGAAGGTTGGCAGCAGGAAGCGGTCGTGCAGCCCGGTGTGCCAGCGCGTCAGGCGCTGCTGGCCGCCGCCCTGGTAAGGCTGCCGCCAGAACCAGGCCACCATCGCCCGCAGCAGCAGCTGCTGCACCAGGCTCATGCGCGCATGCGGCGGCATCTCGAAGGCGCGCAGCTCCAGCAGGCCCAGGCGGCCCGTGGGCCCGTCGGGCGAGTACAGCTTGTCGATGCAGAACTCGGCCCGGTGGGTGTTGCCGGTGACGTCGATCAGCAGGTTGCGCAGGCTGCGGTCGATCAGCCAGGGCGGAAGGCTCCCCCAGTTCTGCATCTGCCGCTCGATCTCGCGCAGGGCGATCTCGACCTCATAGACCTGGTCCTGACGCGCCTCGTCGATGCGCGGCGCCTGGCTGGTCGGGCCGATGAAGAGGCCGCTGAACAGATAGCTCAGGCTCGGGTGGTTGTGCCAGTAGGTCAGCAGGCTGGGCAGCAGGTCCGGCCGGCGCAGGAAGGGGCTGTCGGCGGGCGTGGCGCCGCCCAGCACGAAGTGGTTGCCGCCGCCGGTGCCGGTGTGGCGGCCGTCGAGCATGAACTTCTCGGTGGACAGCTTGGTCTGGTGCGCAGCCTCGTAGAGGAACTCGGTGTGGTCCACCAGCTCGGCCCAGTCCGCGGCCGGATGGATGTTGACCTCGATCACGCCGGGGTCTGGCGTGACCTGCAGCAGCTTCAGGCGGGCATCGCGCGGCGGCGGGTAGCCCTCCAGGATGATCTGCATGCCCAGCTCGGCGGCCGTGGCCTCCACGGCGGCCAGCAGGTCGAGGTAGTCGTCCAGGCTGGCCAGCGGCGGCATGAAGACGTACATCGCCCCGCCGCCCTTGCCCAGGGCCTCGACCTTGGGCCCGGCGGCGCGGTCGGGGTTGCGCACCTCCACGCACAGCGCGGTGCGGGTGATCCAGTGCGCGGATTCGAAGCGCGACGGCGCGCGGTTCACATCCGTGGCCGGATGCGCAGCCGGGCCGGCGGCGGCCGGCTCGCCGTTCAGTGCTGCCACGCCGGCTGCCGTGTCCATGCCGTCGAAATCGTCATACGGCGTGGCGCCCTGGGCCGCAATCGTGCCGCCTTCGGCAAAGCCGCCGCCCACCCGGTGCGGCGCGTACTGCGCGCGCAGCTCGGCATGCGGCCGCAGCCGAGCCGGACTGGCGAACGGGTCGTGCTCGATCAGGCCCTGGCGGTCGCCGGGCGCGGCCCAGGGCAGTGAATCGAGCGGCAGGCGAAAGCCCATCGGCGAGTCGCCGGGGATGAGGTACATGCGCTCATCGCGGAAGAACCACGGCCCGGTCACCCAGCGCGGCCCGGTCAGGCCCACCGGCCAGTCGCGCTTGATCGGCAGCACATAGCCCACCGTGTGGTCGAGCTTCTGCTCGAAGACGCGGCGCAGCCGCGTGCGCTCCATCTCGTCGTCGAGCCGGGAGTCGAACGGGTCCACATTGACCGGCAGCCGGCGCTCGCGCCACAGGTAGTACCAGACGTCCTCGTAGCCCGGGATGATGTAGCCGGCATCGAGCTTGAGCTTGGCGGCCAGCGTCTCCATGAACAGCCGGGCGTCCGCGTCGGTGTAGTGCAGCGAGCGCCGCTCGTCGGCAAAGAGCGACGGGTCCTGCCAGCAGGGCTGGCCGTCGGCGCGCCAGTAGATCGACAGCGCCCAGCGCGGCAGCTGCTCGCCGGGGTACCACTTGCCCTGGCCGAAGTGCAGGAAGCCGCCCTGGCCGTACCTGGCCCTCAGCTTGTGGACCAGCTCGGTGGCCAGCCCGCGCTTGGTGGGGCCCAGCGCATCGGTGTTCCACTCCGCGCCGTCGCGGTCCTCGGCGGAGACGAAGGTCGGCTCGCCGCCCATGGTCAGCCGCACGTCCTGGCTCTGCAGGCTCAGGTCCACCTGCCGGCCCAGCGCGTCGATGGCCTGCCACTGCTCGTCGGTATAGGGCTTGGTGACGCGCGGGGACTCGTAGATGCGCGTGACGTGCATCTCGTGGCCGAACTCCACCTCGCATTCGTCCACCGCGCCGCTGACCGGCGCCGCGCCGGTGGGCGACGGCGTGCAGGCCACCGGGATGTGGCCCTCGCCGGCCAAGAGGCCCGAGGTCGGGTCCAGCCCGATCCAGCCGGCGCCGGGCAGGTAGACCTCGCACCAGGCATGCAGGTCGGTGAAGTCGGCTTCCGCGCCGCTGGGGCCGTCCACCGCCTTCACGTCCGGCTTGAGCTGGATCAGGTAGCCGGAGACGAAGCGCGCCGCCAGCCCCAGGTGGCGCAGCGCCTGCACCAGCAGCCAGCCGGAGTCGCGGCAGGAGCCGGAGCCCTTCGTCAGCGTCTCCTCCGGCGTCTGCACCCCCGGCTCGAGCCGGATGAGGTAGCGGATGTCCTGCTGCAGCTTCTGGTTGAGGCCCACCAGGAAGTCGATGGTGCGCATCTCGGCCTCGGCCCGCGGCCGCACGCTGTCCACCAGCGCCTGCAGCCGCGGCGTCAGCGGCTCGGTGGCCAGGTACGGGGCCAGATCTTTGGCCTCTTCTGCCGAATAGGTAAAAGGCACCGCCTCGGCATACGGCTCCAGGAAGAAGTCGAACGGGTTGTAGACGGCCATCTCGGCCACCAGGTCGACGGTGACCTTGAACTCCCGCGTCTTCTTCGGGAAGACCAGCCGGGCCAGGTGGTTGGAGAAGGCGTCCTGCTGCCAGTTGACGAAGTGCTCGGCCGGCTCCACCCGCAGCGAGTACGACAGGATGGGGGTGCGGCAATGCGGCGCCGGGCGCAGCCGCACGATCTGCGGCGACAGGCTGACCAGTCGGTCGTACCGGTAATGGGTGACGTGGTTCAGCGCAACGTGGATGGACACTCAGGAGCTCCGGGTGGCAAAAATGACCTTGGAGCGAGTGTGGAGCAAGTTGCGAGCCACTGGATGACAGCCGGGCCCACGGCCTGGCACTGTGCCCACGCGGAGCGGCAGCGCCTTATGCGCCATGCCCGCCCGGATGCCGCCAGCTCGACGACGATGCCTTTGCTGCCAGCAGCTCATCGGGGGAGGAGCGAGCCATGAAACCCGGGTTGACCGGCTTGCGTCCCGCCGTGAATGCTGGCCCAGCGTGATGCGCAGCGCCGCTGCGCCGCGGGCCCGCTTACACGGCCAGGCGCTTGGGCGCGGTCTTGTAGTGCGTGGCGTAGAGCGTGGCGCCGACGAAGGTCAGGCCGCCCACCAGGTTGCCCAGCACGGTGGGGATCTCGTTCCAGATGAGGTAGTCCATCACCGTGAAGTTGCCGCCCAGCAGCAGGCCCGACGGGAACAGGAACATGTTGACGATGCTGTGCTCGAAGCCCATGTAGAAAAACACCATCACGGGCATCCACATGCCGATCGCCTTGCCCGAGACGGACGTGGACATCAACGCTGCCACCACGCCGGTCGAGACCATCCAGTTGCACATCACGCCGCGGATGAAGAGCGTCAGCATGCCCGCGGCGCCGTGTGCCGCGTAGCCCACCGTGCGGCCTTCACCGATGTGGCCGATCTTCTGGCCGACGGCGTTGGGCGCCTCGGAGAAACCGAAGGTGAAGATGATGGCCATGAAGACGGCCACCGTCAGCGCACCGGCGAAGTTGCCGAAGAACACCAGCGTCCAGTTGCGCAGCACGCCGCTCCAGGTGGCGCCCGGGCGCTTGTCCAGCACGGCCAGCGGCACCAGCGTGAACACGCCGGTGAGCAGATCGAACCCCAGCAGGTACAGCAGGATGAAGCCCACCGGGAACAGCATGGCGCCGACCAGTGCATTGCCGGTGTTGACCGTGACGGTCACGGCAAATGCCGCCGCCAGGGCCAGGATGGCGCCGGCCATGTAGGAGCGGATCAGGGTGTCCCGCGTGGACATCAGCAGCTTGGATTCACCGGCGTCGACCATCTTGGTGACGAATTCGGCGGGGGCGAGGTAGGCCATGGTGGGTCCTTCGGGTGTGGCGTCGGAGCGCGAAAACAGGAAAACCAAAACGCGAACGGCGTCCCAGCCCGCACCGCATCTCGCAGGAGATCCGGTGGGGACGGGACGCCGTCATCCACGTGTGAGGTCGGCAGCCGCTGCGTGCGGGCGCCGGGGTCGAGCCGCCATTAGCTCGATGGCGGCATGGCACGCACCTTCCGTGCCAGGGGATCAGGGCCTGAGTGCGCGGGCGGCGTGCACACCGGCACCGTGGTTGGGCCCCGATCCCACATCGAGCCCGCCCGCAGGCGCACCGTTCACTTCTGGTGCGCGGGCGGGGCTGGCTGGCGCGCGGGGTCGGCCGGGCCCGACTGGCCGGCGCGCGCACTGAAGACGACGTCCGGCAGCGTCAGCGTCGCCTCGGCCACGTCGAGCAGGCGGCGGTTGTGATCCATCGACGCCTTCTGCAGCATGCGCAAGGCCGCCTCCTCCGTCAGACCCAGGCGCGACATCAGCGCGCCCTTGGCCCGCTCGATGACCTTGCGCTCATTGAGCGCGCGGCGGGCGGCCTCCAGCTCGGCCTCCATGCTGGCCAGCCGGGCGGACTGGGCCTTGAGCAGCTCCACCAGCGACGCTGCGGCTGCATCGTCCGCGGCCTGCGGTGCGAGGGCCGTGCCCGGCGTCGGCAGCACCGGTGCGGCCTGCGGCTGTGCGGCGGGGCTGAAGAAGCGGTCCACCGCATGCGTGTGCGGCGGCGGGTGGTCACGCAGGCGCTTGAGCAGGCCTTCGGAGTCCTGCAGCTCGCGCGTGGCCCCCTCGATCTGCGACCGGCACGCCTGGCGCAGGGCGGCCACCAGGTCCGACTGGATGCCCGCCATCTCGGTGATGCGCTGGCTGGTCACGTCGAACCAGGTCGGGCTGAGCGCCGTGTCCAGCGCCATGCCGGCGCGCGCCGTGCACAGCATGCGGCGCAGGCGCTCGAGCTGCGCCACGTTGGGCGTGAGCTGGTGCTGCTGCCAGCGCCGGCGCAGCGCATCGTCGGCGAACTCCTCGAACACCTGCAGGCTGCGCTCCTGCGCGTCGATCAGATGCACGATGCGCTGCTGCTCGGCATCCCCGCAGCGGCCTGATGCGAAGAGCTGCGCGCCCACCGCCCGCTCCTGGCCGGCCGCCTCCTTGCCCTGCACCAGGTGCACGAAGGCCACCAGCAGGCGTGACACCGCCGGATGCGCCGCCGCATCGGCCAGGTGGAAGACCAGCTCCACCATGCCGGCGATGACGCGGCTGTAGAGCGCCACCGCGTCATGGGCGCTGGGCGCGCGCTGGGCCACCTGGGCCCTGAAGGCGGCCAGTGCGTTCAGGTCCAGCAGCACCCAGGCCATCAAGGACAGCATGCGGGCGGTCGAGCCCCGCTCCGGCTCCATGTGCGCGGCGAACAGCGACCGCAGCGCGGCCTCCAGCGGCTGTGCGGCAGCCACCGCGTCCCGCCGTTCATCGGCAAAGCGCTGCCCGGCCGAGGCCAGGTAGAGGCTGGTGGCCCCGCGCTCGTGCTGCAGGGCGTGGATCAACTGGCCGACCACGTCGGCCAGTTCGGCCCGGGCCGCCAGGTGGCGCAGGGATTCGATCTCCAGCTGCCGGGCGCGCAGCACGAGCTGGGGGATGGACGGGGACGGGCTGGCGGGTGCAGGAGAAGACATGCGGCGGCAGACAAGGGCGCAGAGGGCGCGAAGGCGTCAGTGCACCAGCATCATCCCAGCGAGACCTGCACCCGCCCGCCCACCACCCGCACCGCATAGGCGCGCACCGACAGTTCGGCCGCCTCCAGGCAGGCGCCGGTGCGCAGATCGAAGTGGTGCTTGTAGAGCGGCGAGGCGACGACGATGCGATCGCCCAGGTTGCCCACCAGCCCGCGCGAGAGCACGCTGGCACCGGCCTTGGGGTCGACGTTGTCGATGGCGAAGAAGCGGTCGGCGCCGACACGGAACACGGCCACGTGCCGGCCCTGGATGCGGGCGCACACGCCGGTGTCGGGCAGGATGTCCG
This sequence comes from Pseudomonadota bacterium, assembly GCA_049321005.1. GTDB lineage: Bacteria > Pseudomonadota > Gammaproteobacteria > Burkholderiales > Burkholderiaceae_C > Aquabacterium. Next base: position 217,985 of record JBMOQL010000006.1, on the reverse strand, counting down.
CGGCGGCGCAGACCTCGGTCCACGGGGCAGAGGCGGCCGCGGGTGCGGACGGGGAATCCAGAAGGGCTTCGGTCATGTTGGTGTCTCCGGGTCGCGTGCGTCAGGCGGCGGCGGGGGACGGCTCCCGCTCATCGACATGTGCGTCGGCGATGGCACCGAGGGAGGTGTCCGTGCGGGTATGGCGTTCGTCGATGCGCTCGTCGGCACGCGCCGGGCGGATCTGCCCGCGCTCTTTCACGAAGACGATGCGCTCATCGGGCTGCTCGTCATTGACGAAGGAGCGGAAGCGCTTGCGCACCTCGGGGTCGGTGACCGCGGTCTTCCATTCGCACTGGTAGGTGTCGACCACGTGCTGCATCTGCTGCTCCAGCTCGGCGGCGATGCCCAGGCTGTCTTTGATCAGCACGTCTTTGAGGTAGTCCAGCCCGCCCTCCACGTTGTCGCGCCAGGTGCTGGTGCGCTGGAGCCGGTCGGCCGTCTTCACATAGAACATCAGGAAGCGGTCGATCAGCTTGATCAGGTCCGCCTTGGTCAGGTCGGAGGCGATCAGCTCGGCATGGCGTGGCTTCATGCCCCCGTTGCCGCAGACGTACAGGTTCCAGCCCTTGTCGGTGGCGATCACGCCCACGTCCTTGCCCTGGGCCTCGGCGCACTCCCGCGTGCAGCCGGAGACGCCGAACTTGATCTTGTGCGGCGCGCGCAGGCCCTTGTAGCGGTTCTCCAGCTCCACGGCCAGGCCGACGCTGTCATCCACGCCGTAGCGGCACCAGGTGGAGCCGACGCAGCTCTTGACCGTGCGCAGGCTCTTGCCATAGGCATGGCCGGATTCGAAGCCCGCGGCGATCAGCTCTTCCCAGATCAGCGGCAGCTGCTCCACGCGGGCGCCGAACAGGTCCACCCGCTGGCCGCCGGTGATCTTGGTGTAGAGGCCGTACTTCTTGGCCACCCGGCCCACGGCGATCAGGCCATCGGGCGTGACCTCGCCACCGGCCATGCGCGGCACCACGGAATACGTGCCGTCCTTCTGGATGTTGCCGAGGTAGTAGTCGTTGCTGTCCTGCAGGCTGGCCAGCTCGGGCTTGAGCACGAAGTCGTTCCAGCACGACGCGAAGATCGACGCGGCCGTCGGCTTGCAGATGTCGCAGCCCAGGCCCTTGCCGTGCCTGGCGATGAGCTCGCCGAAGGTCTTGATGTGGCCGACGCGGATCAGGTGATACAGCTCCTGGCGCGAGTAGGCGAAGTGCTCGCACAGGTGGTTGTTGACCGCCAGGCCCTGCTTGGCCATCTCGGCCTTCATGATCTGCGTGACCAGCGGCACGCAGCCGCCGCAGGTGGCACCGGCCTTGGTGCAGGCCTTGATCGCGCCGATGCTGGTGGCGCCGTCGCACACCGCGGCGCAGATCTGGCCCTTGGTGACGCTGTTGCAGGAGCAGATCTGCGCGCTGTCGGGCAGCGCGTCGGCGCCCAGCCCGGGGCGGGCCTTGCCGTCACTGCTGGGCAGGATCAGGAACTCGGGGTCGGCCGGCAGCGGGATGGCGTTGAGCGCCAGCTGCAGCAGCGTGCCGTACTCCTGCGCACTGCCCACCAGCACGGCGCCCAGCAGCCGCTTGCCGTCCTCGCTGACGACGATCTTCTTGTAGACCTGCTTGATCTCGTCGACGAACTGGTAGCTGCGGCTGCCCGGGGTCTTGCCGTGCGCATCGCCGATGCTGGCCACGTCCACGCCCATCAGCTTGAGCTTGGTGCTGAGGTCCGCGCCGCTGAAGGCCGCGCCCGCCTGCCCGGCGATGTGGCGCGCCGCCACGCGGGCCATGTCGTAGCCGGGTGCCACCAGGCCGAAGGTCTGCTCGTTCCAGCTCGCGCATTCGCCGATGGCGTAGATATCTGCATCGCTGGTGCGGCAGGCGTCGTCGATCACCACGCCGCCGCGCGGCCCGATGGCCAGGGCGCACTGCCGGGCCAGCTCGTCGCGCGGGCGGATGCCGGCGGAGAACACGATCATGTCGGTCTCCAGGTGCGTGCCGTCGGCGAACACCATGCGATGCCGGGCGGTGGCGCCTTCGACGATCTCGGTGGTATTGCGGCTGGTGTGCACCTGCACGCCCAGGGCCTCGATCTTGGTGCGCAGGATGCGGCCGCCGCCTTCGTCCACCTGCACGGCCATCAGGCGCGGGGCGAACTCCACCACATGCGTCTGCAGGCCCATGTCGCGCAGGGCCTTGGCGCACTCCAGGCCCAGCAGGCCGCCGCCGACGACCACGCCGCTGGCGGCCTTGGCGCCCGCGGCCTTCATCGCGTCCAGGTCCTCGATGGTGCGGTAGACGAAGCATCCGGGCCGCTCGCGCCCCGGCACCGGCGGCACGAAGGGGCTGGAGCCGGTGGCCAGCACCAGCTTGTCATACGGCAGCACCTCGCCATCGGCCGTGGTCACCGTCTTGTCGCGCCGCTCGATGGCCACGGCCTTGGCCGCCAGCCGCAGCGAAAAGCCGGTGCGCGTGAAGAAGCCCGGCTCGACCAGCGACAGGTCGTCCGCCGTCTTGCCGGAGAAGTATTCGGACAGGTGGACGCGGTCGTAGGCCGGCCGCGGCTCCTCGCACAGCACGGTGACCTGCGCACCCGGCAGGCCGCACTCGGCAAGGGTCTCGAGAAACTTGTGGCCGACCATGCCATGGCCGATGACGACGATCTTCATGTGTGCTCCTGCGACGGCTGGGCGCAGCGGGGGGCGCTGCGCGGGCATGCGGAGACCGAGGCGGCACCTCGGCAGGCCGGATGCGAGAGATCAAGCGAATGAACCACCGGATCGGCTGCCTGCCCTGGCATGGGCACGCGTCGTCCGGCATGTCGGTCCGCCGTCGTTAGCGGAAGATCAAGCGGTGCACCGGGGCCACGCTACCCGCGGTCACCTGGCAGTGGACGCAATAGCTGTGCCAGGTGAATTGCGAGGGGGCAGGCACTCCATCGAGGCAGCACCGCAGCAGCGGCTGCACCAGCGGCGGTCAGCCTGTCCGCCTGCATGGCACGGCACTGGTGCAGCCCGGCGGCGGGCATGGTGCGTCTGGGCGTACGCATGTCGATACCGCGCAGCCGGCTTGGCAGGGTCTTTGAAACACGCGGCCAGCCGGTCAGGGCTGCCGATCGAGCCCTTGCGATGGCGCATGCCAATACCGCCGGCGCCGCTCACGCTCGCACACCGGCTGCTCGCCGGGTCGCCAGCTCCACGCGCCGCAATCGACGCTGGACACCACCGGGATGCCGGCTGCGGCATAGCGCTGAAGCACGTCCACATGCGGATGGCCGTAGCGGTTGCGGTAGCCGGCCTGGATGAGCGCCACGCGCGGCCGCACGGCGGCCAGCAGCTCGCCGCTGGATGACGTCTGGCTGCCGTGGTGCGGCACCAGCAGCACCTCGCTGCGCAGCGCGTCGCCCCAGCGGTGGAGCAGCGCCGCCTCCTGCCGGCGCTCGATGTCACCGGTCAGCAGCAGACTGTGGCCGCCGGCGCTGACGCGCACCACGCAGGATCGGGTGTTGGGCGGCGCGGTGGCTGGCGCCGGCGCGTCGGCGAACGGGTGCAGCACATCGAAGCGCACACCGTCCCAGGTCCAGGACGTGCCAGCGGTGCAGTCGTCGGCCTGGGAGGCCTGCCGGCGCAGCGGGTGACTGGGCTCCAGCGAGGCCAGCAGCGAGCGCACCGGTAGCGCCTGCATCAGCGTGGACGCGCCCCCCACGTGGTCGGTGTCGCGGTGGCTGAGCACCAGGCGGTTGATCGCCGCCTCGCCGCGCCCTCGCAGCAGCGGCAACAGCACGCGTGCGGCCGCATCGCCGCCCGAGCCGCCGCGGCCGTATTGCGGCCCGCTGTCGTAGACCAGCAGGTGCCGCGCCGTGCGCACCAGCACGGCCGTGCCCTGGCCCACGTCGGCGGCCACCACGTCGAAGCCGCCGGGCGCCGGGTGATCCTGCGGCGGCGCCAGCAGTGGCAGCAGCATCGGCAGGCCGAGCAGCCGCCAGCGCCACGGCGCCGGCAGCACGAGCAGCGCGCCGCCCAGCAGTCCGCCGGCCACGGCCCATGTCGGCGCCGTGGCCACCTGCAGCGCTGCCCAGGGCCAGCCCGCCATCACCCCCAGCAGCGCGGTCAACTGCTGCACACACCAGGCACCGGCCGTCCACAACGGAGGCGCCAGCGCCCCCAGCAAGGCCAGCGGCGTGATGACGAAGCTCACCACCGGGATGGCAATGAGGTTGGCCAGCAGGCCAACCAGCGAGATCTGCTGGAAGAACACCAGCGACAGCGGCGCCAGGCCCACGGTGGCGACAACCTGGGTGCGCAGGCCTTCACGCAGCAGGTGGCCCAGGCGCTGCGGCCACGCCGCCGCCGTCGTAGCCCTGTCGGAGCCGGCATCCGCGTCCTGCCGCCGCTCGCCGCTGCCCGAGGCCATCAACAGGCCCACGGCCACGAACGACAGCCAAAACCCCGGCGACAGCAGCGCCCACGGATCGGCCACCACGATGACCAGCGCGCTGGCCGCCCACACCACCGGCCAGGGCCAGCGCACGCCCGACACCGCCAGCAAGGCCGCCACCGCCAGCATGCCCACCGTGCGCTGCGCAGGGAGCCCCCAGCCGGCAAAGAGCGCATAGAGCACCGCCAGCAGCACACCGCCGATGCGCGCCGCCGTGGGCGCCGGCAGCCAAAGCATGGCCCGGGACGAACGCCGCCACAGCATGCCGACCAGCCCCTGTGCCAGCCAGGCGAACATCGTCACGTGCAAGCCGCTGATGGCGACGAGATGGGCTACGCCCGTCTGCCGGAAGACCGTCCAGTCCCCATCGTCGATCGCGTTCTGGTCGCCCAGGGACAGCGCGGCCAGCACGCCCGCGGCGCGGGCATCGCGCACCTGGGCCTCGATGCGGTCCTTCACAGCCTGGCGCCAGCCCAGCACGGAGCCCCGCGAGGCCGTCGCCAGCCGGCGCGGTGTCTCCGCCCGGCTCAGCCGCACCGTGCCTACGGCGCGCACGCCACGCTCGAACCACGCCCGCTCCACATCGAAGCCATGGGGGTTCATCAGGCCGCGCGGCTGGCGCAGCCTGGCGGTCAGCCGCCACGTCTCGCCGCCGCGCGGCACAGGCATCACGCCCGACAGCCCGGCCGCCAGCCCGTCGTTCGCGTCGTCCGGATACCAGCCCAGCGTGACGCGCGGCGGCAGCGCCACCGGTTCGCCGCCATGCCAGGCGCGATGCACGTCGAAGACAAAGCTCCAGCCGCCGCCTGATCGCCGCGGCAGCTCGGCCACCCGGCCTTCGAGCACCAGATCCTGGCCTTCGATGGCGGCTGGCAGCAGGGGTGCCAGGCGCTGGCTCGCACGCCAGCCGGCACTGCCAAAGACCAGCGCCGCGCCAGCCAGGGCCGTCGCCATCGCGGCAATCGCTGGCGGCCAGCCGGCCCCCGATCCCGGCGCCTGCGCGCCGGAGCCTGGCCGCAACAGCGCCAGCAGCCCGATCAGGCCGCCCGCCATCGCGGCGAGATACACGGTCGGCGCCCACAGCGCGGCCTGCTGCAGCTGCAGCACCGCACCGGCAACCAGCCCTGCTCCCGCAGCTGCCACCCTCCCTGCGCTGCGCATGGGGGCGCAGTGTAGGATCGCGGCCCACCCGCGAGCAGCCCCGCGCTGCCCTCGCTTCAGCGGGTACTTCCCCGCAGACGAGCCTCTCCGGCCCGGCCGTCTCGTCCGCGCCCGCCGCACACCGCCGCACCGCCATGTCCATCCAAGCCCGCCTCGATGCCCTGGGCATCACCCTGCCGCCCGTGGCCACGCCCGCTGCCGCCTACGTGCCCTTCGTGCGCAGCGGCAACCTGGTCTTCCTGTCGGGCCATATCGCCAAGCGCGACGGCCAGGTCTGGGTGGGCCAGCTCGGCAAGACGCTGACCACGGCCGAAGGCCAGCAGGCCGCGCGCAACGTGGCCATCGACCTGCTGGGCACGCTGCACGCAGCGGCCGGCGGCCTGGACAACGTGGCCCGCGTCGTCAAGCTGATGAGCCTGGTCAACAGCACGCCCGACTTCACCGAGCATCACCTGGTGACCAACGGCGCGTCCGAGCTCATCGGCCAGGTCTTCGGTGACGCCGGCCAGCATGCGCGCAGCGCCTTTGGCGTGGCGCAGATCCCGCTGGGCGCCTGCGTGGAGATCGAGCTGATCGCCGAGCTGCGCGCCTGAAGCGCCCCTACGCGATGAACCTGCGCAACCGCCCCCGCCTGCTGTTGGCCGCCAGCGCCCTGGCCTGCGTGGCCGCCGTGGGCGCCGCCCTGGTGGCCCAGCACCGCTTCGGCATGCAGCCCTGCCCGTGGTGCGTGCTGCAGCGGGTGATCTTCCTGCTCATCGCGGCCGTCGCGCTCATCGGCGCGCTGCCGCGCTCGCGCCCGGCGCAGCGCGCAGCCGGCCTGCTGATGCTGCCGCTGGCCGCAGCCGGTGCGGCATCGGCCCTGTACCAGAACCTGGTCGCGGCCAAGTCGCTGTCGTGCAACCTCACGCTGGCCGACAAGATCATCAGCGGCCTGGGCCTGGATGCGCGCTGGCCCGAGGTCTTCGAGGTGCGGTCTTCCTGCGCCGACGCGGCCGTGGACCTCTTCGGCCTGCCCTTCGAGTTCTGGGCACTCGGGCTGTTCGTGGCCCTGGCGGTCGCCGGGCTGCTGGCCGCGCGACGCCGTTTCTGAGGCAGCAGTGAGCCGGCCCGCCACGCCCGGGCAGCCTCAGCCCCAGGCAGCCCTGCCGCCCGGACCCGCGCCCCACGCGGCTGCCGTGCCGGCCAGCATCACCGGGGCCATCCGCCCCACCGCCGTCATCGACTTCCCCGAGCAGCCGGGCGAGCCGGCTTCCGCTCGGCTGCGCCTGGCCTTCGGTGCACCCGAGCGCTGGCTGATCGCGCAGCGTCCTGAAGAAGTCCCCGCCGTGCTGGATGAGGCGCATCGCCTGTCGCAGCGGGGCTGCTGGGTCGTCGGCCTGGTGCGCTTTGAAGCAGCAACGGCGTTCGACCCCGCCGCCGAGTGCCATCCCGCCGATGGCCCGCTGGCCTGCTTCGCGGCCTTCGCGCCCTCAAGCGTGCTGCCCGCCTCCGCCGCGCAGCCTCCGGGCGGCGCCGGCTGGCACTTCACCCCCTGGGCCGACCCGCTGGACGAAGCGGCCTTCACACGCGACGTGCAGTGCATCCACGAGCTCATCCGCGACGGCGAGGTCTACCAGATCAACTTCACCTCGATGCTGTCGTCCCGCTTCGGCGGCGATGCCCTGGCTGCCTTCGCCGCACTGCAGCGTGCGCAGCCGGGCGGCTATGCGGTCTACCTGGACACACGGCAGCCGGATGGCCGGCCCGGCGAGACGGTGCTGAGCGTCTCGCCCGAGCTCTTCTTTGACTGGCGCGGCGGCAGACTGCTGTGCCAGCCGATGAAGGGCACCGCCCCGCGCGGCCGCGATGCGCAGGCCGACGCTCATGCCGCCCAGCAGCTGCGCGCCAGCGAGAAGGAGCGCGCCGAGAACCTCATGATCGTGGACCTGCTGCGCAATGACCTGGCACGCATCGCACAGACCGGCTCGGTGCGGGTGCCGGCGCTTTTCGAGGTGCAGGCCCTGCCCACCGTCTGGCAGATGACCTCGACCATCGAGGCCCGCGCACGCGACGGCCTGGCGCTGTCAGACGTCTTCGCCGCGCTCTTTCCCTGCGGCTCGGTCACCGGCGCGCCCAAGCTGCGCGCCCTGCACCATATCCGCCGGTTGGAGGCCGGCCCCCGCGGCGTGTACTGCGGCGCGATCGGCGTGCTGGCGCCCGGCGGTGCGGCCACCTTCAACGTGGCCATCCGCACGGTGGTGCTGCACTCGCCGCCGCTTGCCGCGCAGGCGGCCGCGCCCGATGGCCTGCCGCACCAAGCCATGCCGGCCCCAGATGCGGCGCCTATCGGGCCGTTCACCGTGGCCGCCGCGGCATCACCGGGCGGCGCAGCTGAACCGGACCACCATGACCACGAGCGGCCGGCACGCTGCGGCATCGGCAGCGGCATCACGCTGGATGCAACCGTTGCCGGCGAGGCGGCCGAGTGGCGCCACAAGCAGCGCTTCCTGGCCCGCGCCGCCGAGCCCTTCGCGCTGCTGGAGTCGCTGCTGCTGGCCGACGGCCGCTGGTGGCTGCTGGACGAGCACCTGGCCCGCCTGCAGGCCAGCGCCGCCGCGCTCGGCCACGCCTGCCCGCCGGCCCAGGTGCAGCTGGCGCTGCGCGAGGCAGCGGCGGCTCATCCGCGCGGCCGCCACAAGGTCCGCCTGCTGCTGACGGCCGACGGCTCGGTCACGACGGAGGCCCAGCCGCTGGCTGCACGGCCCGCCCCGATCGAGCCGCTGGCGGTCGTCCTGGCCGATCGGCCGATCGATGCCGCATTCAGCCCGGGCAACGACTTCATCCGCCACAAGACCACGCGCCGCGAGGCCTATGCCGCCTACGCGCCGCCGCCGGGCTGCTTCGACACCCTGCTGTGGAACGCGCGCGGCGAGCTCACCGAGTTCACGCTGGGCAATGTCGCGCTGATGATCGACGGCCGCTGGCTGACACCGGATGAAGCAGCCGGGCTGCTGCCGGGCACCTACCGCACCCGGCTGCTGCGCCAGCGCGCCGGCGAGCCGGGCTTGCACACCGCACGTCTGACGCTTACCGACCTGCAACGCGCACAGGCCGCCGCCTTCTTCAACAGCGTGCGCGGCTGGCTGCCGGTGGACCTGACGCGGCTGCAGGTGCAGGCCTGCCAGCGTGGCAGAGCGAGCCCGGCGAGCCGGCCGGGCAGCGCGTGGTAGAGCGGTCCGAGATGAGGCAAGGCCGGGCTGGATCAGCACGATCTGGCGGTAGGCAGGCGATCGGTCGAGTGGGGCCCGCTGAAGCCGCCGATCGCTGATCATCGATCAACCGAGCGCGATCGAGGTCCGTCGATCAAAAGCACGTTCAAGTGGCACCCAGCAGCCGGTGTGGGGGGCCGGACGCCTTGAAGCGCCCAGGCTTCGCTGTACACACGGGCCGCCGAATCGGTCGGCCCGGGGGGCTCAGCCGGACTTCTTCGGGATGTCGATGTGCTCGAAATCGATCGGCCCGGTGTCCGGCAGTGGCGCCGGCTCGGACAGGGGCGATCCGCCAGCGGGCGGCGTGATCGGCGTGTTGGGCGGCACCGCGTCGGCCGGCTCGATGTCGTCAAGCGTGAAGTCCACCACCAGCGGCGGCTGGGCCGAGGGCTGGGCCTTGACCGGGCGCGTGGCCATCAGCGGCTCGACCACGGCCGGTGCGGGCGGCACGTCGTCGCCGAAGGGCAGCAGCAGGTCCACCGGGGGCTGGCCAGCCTGCCGCTCGGCCAGGTCGCGGGCCACGGAGTAGAGGAACAGCAGCTCGCGGTAGGCTGGCAGGTCGAAGGTGGCGGCCTGCGGGTCGCTGCGCAGCAGCGAGGCCTGCAGCACCTCCATTGCCTTCTCCGGTGACGTCCACAGCGCCTGCAGGCGCTCGATCACACCGGGGTAGTCGCTCAGGCTGTGGCCGGATTGCAGGTCCGCATCCCAGTCGGGCGCATAGGCGTTGAAGCGGCCGTTGAAGCGCTCCCGCAGGTTCTCGTAGGCCTGACGGTCGTCGCGGCGGCGGTAGAGCTCCAGCAGCTTGAGGTAAGGCAGCGGGCTGCCTCCGGCCGGGCCGGCAACGTGGGACTCCAGCAGGTCGATCGCCGCCTGGTCCTGGCCCAGCACGAGGAAGAACTCGGCCTGCTGTTCCAGGTCGATCAGCTCCTCGACCGAGACGGCTCGCGGCGCATCGGCCACCCGGGTGCCAAACAAGCCGCCGGGCAGGCTGAGGTCCGCAGCGGCGCCACCGGGCGCGGGCGCAGTCGCCGCCGGAGGGGCCACCGGCGCAGGCGGGGCGGCCGGAGCGGTTGCCCCAGCCGGCGCGCGGCTGGACGGCCAGACCGCCCGCGGCGACTGCGAAGGGGTAACGGGGGCCGGCGCTTGCGGCAGATCGGGTGAGCGGCGGACGGGGGCAGCCGGGACGGCAGGCTGGGCAGGTGGCATGACTGGCTCAGGCGCAGCGGCAGCGACCGGCTCGGCCGCCGGGGCCGCCGGGGCCGCCGAGGCGGCCGAGGCGGGGGCCTCGTCGCGCCACCATTGACTGTCGCGCGGCTCCTTGCGGCGGCGCAGCAGCACGGCCGCCAGCGCCGCAGCCAGCGCCGCGCTCAGGCCGGCCAGCCCATAGACCAGCACGCCCGGGCCGGCCGGGCCCAGGGCCGACGCGCCGGCAACCGGCGAACTGCCCGCACTGGACTGGCGCAGGGCCGCCAGGCGGGCTTCCAGCTCCTGCAGGCGCAGGCGGTCGCGGGCGAGGTCTTCAGGCGAGGCATTGAGTGCCCGCCACATGGCGGCCGCGGCCGCCCGGCGGGCGCGAAGGTCCTCGGGAACCGGCGCATCGGGACTCGGCGCCTGCTCCAGCCCAGCGGCCATGCGCAGTTCGGGTGTGATCAGCAGGTCGGCCTCGGCCGGATCCAGCATGAGGCGCGGCCGGCCGGCGTCGGCGCCGGGCGCCGCCACACGGGCGGGCGGCGGGCTGACCCGCAACGACGGATCGACTGTGGCCGGGGTGGTCGGCACGGGGGGCGGACTGGCTGCAGCAGCGCGCGAGGCCGCGGCAGCACGCTGGGCAGGCGCTGCGGCGCCACCGGCCGCAGCCGCGGCACCGGCCTGGCGGGTAGAGGCGGCAGCACCCTGGCGCGGGATGCGTGCGGGCTTGGGGGTGCCGGCCGTTGCCTGAGCGGCCGCAGCGTCACCGGAGGCCTCGCCGCCCGGCGCAGCGGCGCGGGGCATGCCGCCGGAGGGCGCCTGGGCGACCACGGTGGGCGCCACGGCGGGCGGGTCGGCAAAGAGGACGAACTTGCGGCTGACGGTGGATGTGCAGCCCGCGGCCAGGTAGAGGGTGACAAAGGGCTCGTCGACGCGGCGGGTGGACGTGACGCGCACCGTGCGCTGGTTGCCACCGGCCACGCCGGCACCCTCGACACGCACTTGCACCGTGCCCTGCATCTGCTTGTTGTCGCCGAAGTAGACCTCGGCGGTGAGGCAGTTGTCCTGCAGGTCCTCGCCGGCGTCCAGCCGCACGGGGATGGACAGGTCGAGCACCTCACCAAGTACCGCTTCGGCCGATGGCCGGCCAAAGCCCAATGCACAAGCGGCACTGGCTGTAAACAGCAGTGCCGCCGCGGAGGTGAGCCTGAGGGCCGAGCCTGGAAGACGATGACAGGCCAGTTGCTTGGAGGTGGGGTTCATGCGCTCGGATCGACGTCCCTCATGCGCCGCAGGACTGTTGCACCGGGCTTGCACCCGGCTGGCGCGAGGGGTGGAGGCACTGGCGACCTCGCATCCGACCCACTCTAGCATGAAGGTTACGGCCGATTCCTGAGCAATAAGCCGCATTGGCCGCGTGCCAGAATGCCGCGCCACCCAGCAAGGGGGTACCCAAAGAGCCGCCGCCGATGACCTCCCGACTGACCGCCGAGCGCCACGGCTCGACCCTCATCCTGACGCTGGATGGTCCGTCCACGCGCAACACCCTGTCGGCCGAGATCTTCGACGCCGGCACCGAGGCGTTGAACGTGGCGGAAGCCGACGACAGCCTGCGCTGCGTGGTCTTGCAGGGCGCCGGCGGCCACTTCTGCGGCGGGGGGGACCTTCGCCGCCTGGCCAGCAACCGCCAGACTGCCGAAGGCCCGGATGGCCAGACCGGCCCGCAGCGCCAAGCCGCGCATCTGAACCGATTCCACCAATTTATCGAGGTGCTGCAGGTCTTTCCTAAACCGGTGATCGCCGCTGTCGAAGGCGCGGCAGCCGGCGGCGGGTTCTCGCTGGCCCTGGCCTGCGACGTCATCGTGGCAGCCGAGGATGCGCGCTTCATCATGGCCTACCCCAAGGTGGGCTTGTCGCCGGACGGCGGCGCCACCTGGCAGCTCATGCAGATGCTGCCGCGCCAGTTGGTGCTGCGCATGCTCTGGCTGGGCGAGGCCTTCAGCGCCCAGCAGCTGCATCAGTGGGGCCTGGTGCAACAGGTCAGCCGCAGCGGGGCAGCCATGTACGATGCCATACACTTGGCTGAACGCTTAGCCACCATGCCGGCCGGCGCACTGGCTTCCATCAAGGAGCTGGTCAACCAGTGGCCGCAGCGCACGTTGCATGAGCAACTGGGCCGCGAGCGCGATCAGTTCGTGCAGAACCTCGTGTCGGCTGACGCCGGCGAAGGCCTGCAGGCCTTCTTCGACAAGCGCGAGCCGCGCTTCGGCGGAGGCCGCGGCTGAGCGGCCGGTGACTCACCGACCGCCCCAGCGGCATGGCGCGCGCAAGCTGCAAGCCGTCAGCCCGCCACACCGAAGGACATTGCCATGACGCCACCCCAGCGCCGGCGCCTCTATCTGATGCGCCACGGCTCGGTTGACTACTTCACGCCCGAGGGCAAGCCCATCCCGCCCGATGGCGTGTGCCTCAATGCACGGGGCCGCTCTCAGGCCGATGCTGCCGGTGCGGTCTTCGCCCAGGCGGGCGTGCGCTTCGACCGCGTCGTGGTCAGCGGCTTGCCGCGCACGGTGGAAACCGCGCAGCGCGTGCTGGCCGCGGCAGGGCAAGAGCTGGAGCCGCATGTTGAGCCACAGCTGCAGGAGATCCGTTCGGGCCGGCTGGCCGACATCGCGCCGCACGACCTGGAGAAGGCCTTCCTGGGTGCTTTTGGCGGCGGCTTCACCGCGCCGGAGGAGGTGGAGGCCATGCGCTTCATGGGCGGCGAGTCGGTAGGCGAGCTGCTTGACCGCGTACTGCCCGCGTTCGACCACTGGCGGCAGGCCGACGGCTGGGACTGCATGCTGATGGTGCTGCACGGCGGCGTGAACCGCGCCATCCTGTCCAGCGCGCTGGCCGGGCGCAGGGCCTTCTTCGGCGGCTTCGAGCAGGCGCCGGCCTGCATCAACGTGCTGGACGTCGGCAGCCGCGGCACCATCGTGCGCGCCACCAACCTGGCCGCGCCGACCTGGCTGCAGCACGACGTGCGCCACACCACGATGGAAGAGCTGCTGTCGCAATACGTGCGCCAGCCGGCCTGAGCGCTGCCCCACCCCGTTCCGAGCCCGACGACATGGACCAAGCCCAATCCGACACCCGCCCGGTTGCCGAGCAACACGCCTTCGACATCGCCGCGCTGGACGCCTACCTGAGCCGGCATCTGGCCGGCTACAGCGGCCCGCTCACCGTGGAGCAGTTCAAAGGCGGGCAGTCCAACCCGACCTACAAGCTGACCACGCCCGGGCGCATCTACGTGATGCGGGCCAAGCCCGGCCCGGTGGCCAAGCTGCTGCCCTCGGCCCATGCCATCGAGCGCGAGTTCCAGGTGATGAAGGCGCTGGCCGGCACGGATGTGCCGGTGGCCCGCATGGAGTTGCTGTGCGGGGACGAATCGGTCATCGGCCGCGCTTTCTACATCATGGAGTTCGTGCAGGGCCGTGTGCTATGGGACCCGGCCCTGCCCGGCTATACGCCCGAGCAGCGGGCGGCGATCTTCGACGAGATGAACCGCGTCATCGCCGCGCTGCATCAGGTGGATGTGAACGCCATCGGCCTGGCAGGCTACGGCAAGCCGGGCAACTACTTCGAGCGGCAGATCGGCCGCTGGAGCAAGCAATACCAGGCGTCCATCACCGAGCCTATCGAGGAGATGGACCGGCTCATCGAGTGGCTGCCGGCGCACATCCCGGCCAGTGCCCGAGACGAGAACCAAGTGAGCATCGTCCACGGCGACTACCGGCTGGACAACATCATCTTCCACGCCACCGAGCCGCGGGCCATCGCGGTGCTGGACTGGGAGCTGTCCACCCTGGGCCATCCGCTGGCGGACTTCAGCTACCACTGCATGACCTGGCACATCCCGCCGGGCATGTTCCGCGGCGTGGCGGGGCTGGACCTGGCCGCGCTGGGCATCCCCACCGAGCGCGACTACGTTCGGCGCTACTGCGAGCGCACCGGCCGCAGCGACCCCGATGCGGTGCAGGCGGACTGGAACTTCTATCTGGCCTACAACCTGTTTCGCCTGGCCGCCATCCTGCAGGGCGTAGCCAAGCGGGTGGAGGCCGGCACCGCGTCCAGCGCCCAGGCCCGGGAGGCGGCCAAGGGCGCCCGGCCGCTGGCCCAGCTCGCTTGGCGCTACGCGCAGCAGGCCTGAGGAAGGCCCGCGACGGACGGGCGCAAGGGCCGGCATGAGGGCTGGGGGGGCACACCCTGGGCGCGCCCCCGGTGGCCCCGCAGCCTGGGCCGGCATCGAGCCCACATAGGCGACGATCGCGGGCGCTCAGCGGCCTTTGCTGCCCGTGCCCGATGGGGGTGGTGCGTCGGCCGAGGGGTGCAGGCCGGACAGCGACTGCCACGCAGTGGGCGTGCTGCTGTGCCAGCCTGACGTGTGCGGCTCGGGCGGCTGGGCCACGCTGGCCAGATCGGCGCGGGCCCGCGAGGCGGCCAGCGCGAAGAGCGAGTTGACGCCGTCCAGCAGCGCGGAGCTGAGCTCCGGCGCGGCAAGGCGCAGGTAGAGCCGGCCGCGCAGCACCTGCATCAAAAAGGGCGGATCGCCCTGCAGCACGCCACCGACGGCATAGGCTGCCTCCAGCGCATGGCCCAGCTCACCGCTGATCCAGGCCTCGGCCGCGCCGGGGATGGGGCACAGCAGCTGCAGATGGCTGCGCAGCGGCTTGTGGCCGGGCAGCGTGAGCTTGGGGAACATGGCCAGCCAGCGCATCTCCTCGGGCATGCTGGTGTCCACATGGGTCTGCATGGCCTCGGTGTAGCGCTCGAAGACGTCGTGCTCCATCTTGTCGGCCAGCGAGCGGGCGATGAGCAGGATCTGCACATCGTTCGACAGGCCCAGCTCCTCGCGCAGGCGCAGCTCCAGGCCGGGTATGTAGCGGCGCTGCGGCCGACCCCATTCCAGGCGCCACTGGCGCACGCCGCCGGGTGATTCGTTGCGGCATTCGACGACGCCGCCGCGCTCGTCGCGCACGGTCTTGAAGACATGACCCCGATCGCGCGCCCATTGCGACAGCACGCGCGTCTGCGGCTCATCCGGATGGCCGGAGATCCAGCGCTTCAGGCCTTCGAGCATGAGACCCCCGATGGGCGCCGGCCGCGGCAAGTAAACGGCCGGCTGGTGAGGTGGATGGCGCGGCGGGCGGGCAGCCCCGCGCCGCGCGCAGGATGCCGGCTTTGCTTAAGCTGGCCGGCCATTGTCAACCGGCGCCGTTGTGCGCGCCGCCTGCTGGAGAAAGGCTGCAGATGATCACTGTGTACTCCTGGCCCACACCCAACGGACACAAGGTCCACATCATGCTGGAGGAGTGCGGCCTGCCGTACCGGGTGGTGCCCGTGGACATCGGCCGGGGCGAGCAGTTCGCGCCCGACTTCCTGGCCATCAGCCCCAACAACAAGATCCCGGCGCTCATCGATGAGGACGGTCCGGACGGCCAGCCCATCTCGCTGTTCGAGTCCGGCGCCATCCTGCTCTACCTGGCTGGCAAGACGGGACGCTTCCTGCCCGAGAGCACGCGCGGCAAGTACGAGGTGCTGCAGTGGCTGATGTTCCAGATGGGCAGTGTGGGGCCGATGCTGGGGCAGGCGCATCACTTCCGGGTCTATGCGCCGCAGAGGATCGACTACGCGGTCGAGCGCTACACCAACGAGGCCCGGCGGCTGTACGGCGTGATGAACAAGCGGCTGGCGCAGAGCACCTACATCGCCGGCGGCAGCTACACCACCTCCGACATGGCGATCTTTCCGTGGCTGCGGTCCTGGAAGAACCAGGGCATCGACTGGAACGACTATCCGCATCTGAAGGGCTGGTTCGACGAGATCGCCGCACGGCCGGCCGTGCAGCGGGGGGTGGAGGTGCTGGCCGACCAGCGGCGCCCGCTCATGGACGAGAAGGCGCGCCAGCAACTCTTCGGTTCAGATCAGTATCGGCGGCGCTGAAGGTGACTTGACGGCTGGCCCGTTTGGGCAAACGGGCTGCCTGCGCGAGGCAGCGCTGGGCTAGTTCCAGCTCAACGTCCAGATCAGGTCCAGCGAGTTGTCGGCGCCGGACTGCGCGCGCAGGGTCAGGCGGCGGGCCAGGCGGTAGATGATCTGCCAGGTGCCCAAGGTGTCGGACAGGCCGCGCTCGTAGCCCAGATACAGGCGTCGCGAAATCTGCTTGCCCAACGTGACCACTGTGTCCTGCACGTTGTTGCCGGTGCTGGAGGCGCCCTGGCGCAGCGAGAACTCGTCCAGGCCGATGGCCGAGATGATCTGGCCGGTGGTGCTCTCGCCTTCGCCGCTGAGCAGCGCCATGGCCGCCGTCTGCAGCAGCGCGGTCTCCTGGCTGGCCAGGCCGCCGGTGCCGCGGCCGAACAGCAGCCAGGACAGCTTCTCTGAGTCGGCCATATCGGGCACGCTGTGCAGGCGCACGCGCGGGTTCTGCGCCGTGCCCGTTATCAGCACGCCCACCACCACATCGGTGTCGGTGACAGTCGCCGCACCCGTGGAGGCGGTGCTGAAGGCCGAGCGGGCGCGGGTGGCGAGGATGTCGAGCTGGGGGTTGTCGATGGGGCCGGTGAAGGTGATGGCGCCGCGGTCGATGGCCAGCTTCTGGCCATAGGCGGCATAGGTGCCGCGCACGGTGTTGATGGTGCCGCGCAGCCGCGGCTGGCCGGCGGCCACCTGCGGGTCGGCCGTGAGGAGCAGGCTGCCGCTCAGCCGGGTGTCGATGCCGCGGCCGCGCAAGCGCAGGTTGCTGCCGAGGTCCACGGACACGTTGGCATTCAGGCGCGGCAGCATCCCGGATGGCCCGGGCGCGGTGCCCGGCGCGGCTTGGGCGGCGGCCTCCACCGCGGCGGGGTCGGTGCCGGGCGGACGGCGGACCACCATCACGTCGTCACCCAGGGCCGGCGCGTCGCTGCGCGAGATGTCCACCAGGCCCTCGACGACGCGGAAGGCGCCCCGCACGGCCACGGCCTGCTCACGCAGGTCCAGGTCCGCCTCGCCGGCCACGACAGCGCGGCGGTCCACGCGCTGCAGCAGCGCAAAGTCAGTGAGCTGCAGCTTGAGCCGTGCATGGGGGGCGCTCCCCAGTTCGGCCTGGCCGGTGGCGTCCAGCCGGCCGCGGCCGGCGCGGGCGGTCAGCCGCTCCAGCGTGGCCTGGTCGCCCTGCAGCGTCACATCGAGCATGCCGTCGCGCAGGTCGATGCCCTGCAGCAGGTTGCGCGCCTCCAGCGACCGCCCCTCCACCCGGCCGGTGACGACAGGCTCGCCCGCAGTGCCGGCCAGGGCCAGCCGGGCGGCAAGCTGGCCGCCGAACTGCCAGCCTGCAGGCATCCAGGAGCTCCAGCGGCGCAGGTCGGCGACTTGGGCGTCCAGACGGCCGGCGAGCTGGGCCTGCGCATCAGGCAACAGGGCCGAGGCCGTGGTGCGCAGCGTCTGCTCGCCGCTGATGGTGGCGCTGCCGCGTGCGGCCAGGCGCTGGCTCAGGCGCCAGACGCCGTCGCGCGCATCCACGGTGACGCGCGCCTCGGTCAGGCTCAGGCGCTGGCGCAGGCCGCCTTCGAGGTCGGTCTCGATCAGGCTCAGGTCACCGCCGCTGCGCAGCAGCTCGGCCTGCAGCATGGTGCGGCCGGCGGCCGCGGTCAGCCCCGGGCGACGCTGCCAGCGCAGGCTGCCGGCAACGGTCAGGTCGCCACCCCAGCCGGCCTGAGGCTGCAGGATGGCGAGCACCGGTGCCACGGCCAGCGGCTCCAGCCGTGCGGCCAGCTCCAGCGCCGGGCCGGCGTCGCCGTGGTCCTGCCAACTGGCCTGCTGTACGTCGAGCACAGCGCCCAGGCTCTCTATGCGCACGGCCGATAGCTCGGCGCCCAGGCGGCCCTCGGCGCGGAAGAGGCTGAGCTCGAAGCGCTCGGCCCGCAGCCAGGGGCGGGAGAAATCCGGCAGGGCGATGCGGGCGGGCGCCGGGCGTGAGGCGGCTGTCACGCCCATGGCGTTGGCAGTGTTACGGGTGGCGGGCAGCGCGTCAGTGGCCGCGGCACGTGCGGCGGCGGCCTCGGCGGCGGCGCGCAGGCGGGCGGAGAGCACGGGCAGCGAGGCCGGGTCGCGGGCCAGCTCCAACTTGCCGATGCGGGCGTCCCAGCGCCAGCCGTCGGCCCGGCGGGGCGAGGCCGCCCAGTGGCCCTGGCCTTGGACGCTGGCCAGCAGCCGTGTGGGTGGCAGGCCGTCGTCGGCGCCGCCAACCGCACGGGGCGGGCGCAGTGCGGCCTGGGCATTGAAGCGGTGCTCGGCCGCCGAGCCCTCGGTCTGGGCGCGCAGGCCGTCCACCCGCCAGCCGGCGCTACGCAGACCATCGCCATCCATGCGGACGGACAGCGGCGCCTGGGCGTCGGCGAGCAGCGGGCCGATGGTCCATTGCACGGTCAGGCGGTCGGCCTCGTGCAGCACCATCGGCAGGCTGGACGACGGCGCGGGCCGTCGGGCCGCGGCCACGGTGCGGGCATCGGCCGGCTGGGGGCGGCCAGCCACCATGACGGACGGCAGCGCCGCCTGGCGCGGGGCCGGCGCACGCAGGGTGGCCGGAGCCCGCGTGGCCCGGTCGCTGCCCTGCCCTGACGGCACCGACGCTGCCGGGGCCGCTGTCGCGGGCGGGGTGCGTGCTGCTGCAACGGCCGCGGTGCCGCTGCCGGTGGAGGCAACGGTCGGCACGCGGCTGCCTGACGAGGCGGCGCCCGCGCCGGCGGGCAGCCCCAGCGCCAATCCCTGTGCCTGAATCTGCCCGCTGCTCGACAGGCGCTGGGCGCGCCCGTCCACGTGCACCTCGCCCCTCACGGTGCCGGCCAGACGGCGCACGCCGCCCAGTGCCGCCCACGGCGACAGCCGCTCGAGCCCAGGCGCATCGAGCAAGACGCTCCAGCGGTCGGCTTCGCGCGGGCTGCGGTCCACTTGGCCGGTGACGCTGACGGCGTTGCCGCCCGCCAGCAGGCGGGCGTCGAGCTGCCACGGGGCCGTCCCGGCGCGGCCGTTGCCCGGCCGCGGTGCCCCGCCGTCATGGCCATGGCCCGCACGCGGGGCCGCGCCGTCGCGCCCATCCTTGAGCTGCAACTGCAGCTCCAGCGGCACGCCAAGCAACTGGCTGCGCTCGATGCGCACCTGACCCTGGCCGCCCAGGCGCTGCAGCAGGGTCTGCCACAGCGAGGCTGCGTCGGCCTGCTGCGCGGCCGTGGCGCCCCGCCACCGCAGCTGCACGCGCGCCTGGCCGTTGAGATCGCTGGGCGCGGAAGACGGCGCCTGGCCGCCAGGCCACCAGACCAGCGGGTCCACCCGCTCCAGGCTGGCGTCGGCCTCGATGCGCCAGTCCGGCGCGGTGTCGGCACCCGCCGCCGGTGCAGCTGATCGGCCTGCTGCCGGATCACCGGGCAGCGGGACGCGGGCGGGCGCGGCAGACCGGGGCGAGACCGCACCCGGCCCCGGCTCGCCGGGCGCGGCCGGCTGGGCCGGGGGCCGGGTGAGCGGATCCAGCAGTGCGGCGGAGGGCGCGTCCACCGACTGCGCCACGGCATTGAGCGCCACCCGCGCCGCGCCCAGGCGTGAGCTGAGCGCGGCCACCAGCGTCTCCCCTGGCGTGTAGGCGAGCTGGCCGCGCATGTCCAGCGGTGCGGGCGGCGAGACGGCCTCCAGCGCGCCCTTGAGGTCCAGGCTGAGCTTGAGCCCGGCGCCCGCGGCGGCCTGCTCCAACTGCACCGGCCCGCTCAGGCGCATCTGCGGGGCGCGGCTGTCCAAGGCCCCGGGGCGCAAGTCGCGCAGATCGAGCTGCACCGACCAGGCTGCGGATCCGGCCAGGCCGGAGCCCGGTCCGGCCGGGGCCGCCTTCCCTGTGCCCGCGCCCGTGCGTTCGGCGGCGGCGACACGATCGGTGCCCCCCCGGGCGGGCGGGCTGGCGGGCGCCGTGGACTCTGCCCGGCCCGCGGATGTTGCGGGCAGGCGGGCGGCCGCGCGTGCGTCGGCGGCCGACCCCGCGCGGCCCGCCGGTGGACCGCCTGACAAGGGGGGGGCGCCCGCCGCCGGGCTGCCGCAGTCGGCCAGGCACTCCAGCGCCCAGCGACCGCGACCCGTGAGCTGCCCGCCCGGATGCTCAGCCGAGCCGAGGCTGGCGCTGAGCGCATCCACCCACCCCTGGCGCACACTGAGGCCGGCCAGGCGCAGGCGCAGATCGAGCTCGCGCAGTGGCAGGCGACCTTGGTCCCAGCGCCCCGCCAGGTCGTTGCGCAGCCGGGCGCGCACGGCGGTCTGGGCGTCCTGCGGGCGCGTGAGGGCTTCCGGGCTCGCAGCACCGGCCGGCACGCGGCCATCCGGGGCCGCCGCAGGCCCAGCCTGGGCACCGGCGGCCGGCGGCACGCTCATCTGCGGTGCGACCGGCAGCAGCGAGACGTCTCCGCTCAGCCGGGTGCGCGGCGCGCGACTGTCCAGCGCGGCCAGGTCAAAGCCGCGGGCCTGCAGCTCGAGCCGGTCCACCGGCCAGACGTCGAATGGCGTGACCTGCGCCTTGAGCGACAGCGCCTGGTCACGTGCCTGGGCAGCAGCCTGCACCGTCCAGCGCGCCAGCGTGCCGCCGATGCGTGCCTGAGCGCGTACCGCGCGGGCTTCGCCCGGGGAACCGGCCTCGCGCGCGCCTTGCGCGGCGGTGGCGGCTACGGCCTGTGCGGCCGCCTTGGCCGCGGCCTGCGGCGCGTCGCGCACGGCCTCGCGGGCACGCTGCGTGGCGACCCCGGACGCGGCGACGTGCATCGACGGCGCCTCAGCGGCTGCGGCTTCCTTCGCCCGAGCGTCCGCTGTCCGACCTTGCTGGGCTCGAGCGTCCTTGGCCTGTGCCTTGTCGGTCTGGCGTGGCTTGGCCCGATGTTCTTTCGTGCCCGTGCCCTGGGGCTGAAGCGGCTCCGCCGCGGGCCGGGCACCGTGATCCGCGCGATCCGCGCCGGCCGCCTGCGCCAGCACCTCATCGGCTCGCGCATCCAGCGCACCCTGCAGGGGCATCGGCGCCTGCAGGCCGACGGCCAGCCAGCCGCTGCCTGACAGGCGGTCCCAGTGCACGCTGCGCAGCTCGATGCGGTGCTCCGCCTGGCCGTCGCGCGCATGGCCCAGGCGGATCGAGGCGCGCAGCTCACGCAGCGGGCGTTCGCCCAAGGCGCTGGCCTGCAGCTCGGCAATGCGCAGCTCGCTTACGCGCAGGGCCAGCGGCAGGGCCAGCGAGGCCGGCACGCCGGTGCGGGGACTGGCCGGCGACGGCTGCGTCTGCACGACAAGCCGGCCGATGCTGAGCCGGTCCACGGCCAAGCCCCAGCCCCAGCGCACGCTGGCCACGCGCTCCGGGCGCAGGGCCGTCCAGGCCAGCTCGCGGGCCTCGATGCGGATGCCGCCGGACTGCCACAGCAGCCGGCTGGCGGTGAAGTCGCCGATCAGCGCACCCTCAAGGCCGTCGACCTGCAGCCCGGGCACCGCGCCCAGCACGGCCCGTGTGCCGGCTGGCGTGCGCAGCGCCAGCACAAGGCCTGCGGCAACCAGCACCGCCGCGCCCGCAACGCCGGCCAGTGCCCAGGCCAGGCGCCGCCCGCGGCGCCGCGGCGCGCAGGCCGCGGCTGACCCGGCCCCGCCGGAGCCGCCGTCACCGGCCCCTGGCGGCCCGGCAGGGTCGCGATCCGGTAGCGACGGCGGGCTCACAGCGCGATACCCACGCTGAAGTGCAGGCGCAGCCGGCGCTCAGCCTCGCCATAGGCCAGATCCAGCCGCAGCGGGCCCACGGGGCTGCGCCAGCGCAAGCCCACGCCGTAGCCGATCTTCAGCCGCATGTCCTGGAAGGAATCAGCCGCGTCGCCCGCATCGACGAAGGCGGCCCACAGGAAGGCCGGCCGCCGTGGCGAAATCGGCCGCTGCACCTCCACGCTGCTGGTCAGCAGCGAGCGCGCGCCGATCTCCAGCCCGTCCCGCTCAGGACCGATGGTGCGCCAGCCATAGCCGCGCACCGAGTCGTCACCCCCGGCACGGAAGAGCAGCGTGTCGGGCACGCCCACGCCGGGCTTGGCCTGCACCCGGCCGGCCTCGATGCGAGCCTGGCCAAAGAAACGCGCCGGCAACGGCCAGTAGCCGGTCAGCCGGGCCAGCGCGCGGCCGAAGAAGCCCTCGGACTCGTCTGCGGCAAAGGACCGCCCGGCCCCCAGCTCACCGGAGGCCACCAGCCCGCGCGTGGGCAGCAGCACGCTGTCCACGTCGCGCCAGACATAGCGGATGTTGGCCGTGAGTGCCGAGGCGGCCGTCTCGGCCGTGTCGCTGTGCGAACGGGCGCGCTGCCACTCCAGGTACATGGTGCGCTCGATGCGCTCGGCATCGCGTGTGCGGCCGACGCGCAGGCTCTCGCTGGTGGTGGTGGTGTCCTGCACATCCTGCCGGTTGACCGTGGCCGACAGCAGGTGGCGATAGCCGTCGGCACGCGGGTGGCTGATGAGGTCGGCCTGCAGCTCGTTAAGGTCGCGCCCCAGCTCCACCCGCGTGCGGGACTGCCAGTCCCAGCCCATGAGTTGACGGTTGGTGTGCTCCAGCGTGACGCGCGGGCCGGTGTTGGCGCTGACGCCCACGCCGAACACCGCCTGCTGCCGCGGAAGCTCCTTGACCCGCACGGTCACCGGCGCGGCCGCGGCCTTGGCCGGATCCGGGTCGAGCATCACCGACACCGACTCGAAGAGGTTGAGCTTCTGCAGCCGCTCCTGGTAGTCGTAGAGCAGCTTGTCGCTGTAAGGCGCGCCAGTGTCGAAAGGACGGGCATGCAGCAGCGGCGCAGCGCGCTGGTAGCCCAGGCCTTCGATCGTCACGGGGCCGAAGTGGAACAGAGGCCCGCTGTCCGCGATGAGGAAGAGCCGCGCATCCTGTGTCTGCGCATCGACCATGGCCGAGGTGGCGCTCCAGCCCGCCGCGGGATAGCCCTGGGCGCGCAGCAGCGTCAGGCTGTCTGCCTTCGCGCTTGTCCAGTCGGCCTGGCGGAAGGGCCGGCCGGCTGGCAGGCCCCAGTCGGCGCGCAGCCGCTTCTCCAGCGCCTGCGCGGTGGCATCGCCGGCCTGGGC
Source organism: Pseudomonadota bacterium (assembly GCA_049321005.1). GTDB lineage: Bacteria > Pseudomonadota > Gammaproteobacteria > Burkholderiales > Burkholderiaceae_C > Aquabacterium. The sequence continues at coordinate 194,789 of JBMOQL010000006.1, read as the reverse complement.
CGAGTCGTCCAGCGCGCCCTCGAAGCGCAGCACCACGTTGCCCACCCGTGCGCGCGGCCCAGGCTCCACCCGGATACGCGCCACGCGCGGGCTGGCGTCCACGTCCAGGCTTGCCCAGACCTCCGGACTGAAGTAGCCCTCGGTCTCCAGAAGCTGCCGCGCCTGCGCGGGTGCGGCGGCCACCAGCCTGCGCAGCTCGCCCAGCGTGACGGCGGGCAGCGCGCTGGCGGCGGCGCCATCAGCATCGCCAGAGTCGGCGGAGCCCGAAGACTCAGGAGTCTGACGTGGATCGGCCGGGCGGTCGGGTGCTGTGGCGGACGTGGCGGCGGGCTCGGCAGATGCCGGCACGGCGCTGATCGCGGGCACGCCCTCCTCGCCGGACGGCACCACGCGGTTGATGCCGTTGGCCACGCCCTCGGTCAACCGGCCGACGCCGCGCGCCACACCCACCGCCGCGCCGGTGGCGGCGCCGCGCAGTCCACTGGGGGCGGGCGCCGCAGCGGCCTCGGCCTCCCCGCCGGCACCGTACTCGCGCTGGAAGCGGGCCAGGTCCAGGTAGTCGCTCAGCAGATCGTCCAGCGGGTCTGGCGCGTCGATTTCCAGCTGCCAGGCGCCAGCCAGGCGCGGTGTGCGCGGCGGCGCGGGTGCGCCCTCCGGGGTCATCGGCGCGTCCAGCGCCTGCACCTGCGCCTGCGCCTGCACGGCGGAGGGGGGCACGGGCCGGGCTTGCGCAGATGCGGCATCGGCCGGCGACGCGGCCGTCTGCGCCATCAGCGCACCCACCGGGCAGGCGACAGCAAGGGCGCCCATAGCCCGCGCCCAGCTGCGCCGCTGCGCCGCGCAACGCCTCATTTGCTCAGCAGGCGCATCGCGCTTTCCAGCCCCGCCACGCTCAGCGGGAACATGCGCGGGCCCAGGATCTCCTGGATGATCGAGATGCTCTGCCGGTAGCTCCACACGCCGGGCGGCTCCGGGTTGATCCAGGCGTACTTCGGGAAGGCATGGATCAGCCGCTGCAGCCACACCGCACCGGGCTCGGCGTTGTTGTATTCCACGCTGCCGCCGGGCTGCAGGATCTCGTAGGGGCTCATGGTCGCGTCGCCCACGAAGATCAGCTTGTAGTCCTTGTTGAACTTGCGCATCAGGTCCACCGTGTCGAGCTTCTCGGCATGCCGGCGGTGGTTGTTCTTCCACACGTGGTCGTAGACGCAGTTGTGGAAGTAATAGAACTCCAGGTGCTTGAACTCGCTCTTGGCGGCGGAGAACAGCTCCTCCACCCGGTGGATGTGGTCGTCCATGGTGCCGCCCACGTCCATGAGCAGCAGCACCTTCACGTTGTTGTGCCGCTCCGGCACCATCTTGATGTCCAGCAGCCCGGCATTGGCCGCGGTGGCGTGGATGGTGTCGTCCAGGTCCAGCTCCTCGGCCGCGCCCTCGCGGGCGAAGCGGCGCAGCCGGCGCAGCGCCACCTTGATGTTGCGCGTGCCGAGCTCGACGTTGTCGTCGTAGTCGCGGAAGGCGCGCTCGTCCCACACCTTGATCGCGCTGCGATGGCGAGACTTGTCCTGCCCCACGCGGATGCCCTGCGGGTTGTAGCCGTGGGCGCCGAACGGCGATTTGCCGCCGGTGCCGATGTACTTGCTGCCGCCTTCGTGGCGCTCCTTCTGCTCCTCGAAGAGCTTCTTGAGCCGCTTCATCAGCTCGTCCCAGCCGAGCTTCTCGATCGCCGCCTTCTCCGCGGCCGACAGCTCGCGCTCCAGGCGCTTCTTCAGCCACTCCAGCGGGATGTCCTTGGTGAAGTCGGCGATCGACTCCACCCCCCGGAAATAGGCGCTAAAGGCGCGGTCGAACTTGTCGAAGTGAGTCTCGGACTTGACCAGCGACAGCCGGGCCAGGTGATAGAACTCGTCCACCGAAGGCTCGATGAGGCCGCGCTTGAGCGCCTCCAGCAGCCCGAGGTACTCGGGGATGGTCACGGGCAAGCCGGCCGCGCGCAACGTGAAGAAGAAGTCGATCAGCATATGAAGACCCGTTCGCCGGCTATTGTGGCCCGCAAAGGAAGATCCTCGCCGCAGCCGCCCCGCCCGGCCTTGCGCCGGGCACTGCAGGCAGGCCGACCGCTGCGCCACGCCGTCGCGCCGGCCCACGAGCCCGGCCCGGCCGAACCGGTGGCGGACATCCCCAGCCCGCCCGGCCCGCAGCGGGCGTAGCATCGCGCCTGCCGCAACGGGCAGGGCCGCGGCCCGGGCCCGGCGGCTGCTTGACCGGCTCCGCAGTACCGCATGAGTTCGCACGACGTTCTGCTGCTCACCACCTTGCTCATCCATGCCGTCGTGGCCATGGTGTGGTGGTCCGGCGGGTCGCTGCTGAGCCTGTCGCGGCGCGCAGCCTCGCACTGGCTGGCCGGCGTGATGGCGCACGGCCTGGGCGTGGCGCTCTTCCTGCTGGCCGGCCAGCGCGCCGAGCTGCTCACGCTGGCGGGCTCGCTCGGCGCCTTCGGCTTCCTGGCCATCCGCCGCGGCCTGCAGTGGTTCCTGCGCCAGCGCCTGCCCGACCGGCTGCACGCGGCCATCGCGCTGGTGCTGGTGGCCCTGCCCGTGGTCGGCGCCGTGTGGCCTGCCACCGGGGCCTACACCAATGCCGGCTCGTCGGCCATCGTCGTCGTGCTGGCCGTGCTCACCGCTCGCGACTGCGCCGAAGGCATCACCCGCGAGTTCGGCGCGGGCGCGCGCTGGGCCGTGGGCGCTCCGCTGCTGCTGGCGGCGCTGCTGTTCACCGGACGCATCGCCGGCGCCTTGTCGGGCGTGCTCACCGGCGAGCCGGGCGGCGCACGGCTGACCTCGCCGGGCAGTGCCGGCGAGGTGGCGCTGACCTTCGCCTTCCTCGTCGTGCAGATCACGCTCAACTTCGGCCTGGCCTACCTCGTCGTCATCCGCCTGGTGGCCAAGCTGCGCCACCTGTCGCAGCATGACGGCCTGACCGGCCTGCTCAACCGCCGCGCGGTGGAGGCGCTGATCGAGCGCGAGGCCCAGCGGCTGCAGCGTTTCGGCGAGCCGTACGCCGTGCTGCTGGCCGACGTGGACCACTTCAAGCGCATCAACGACCGCCTGGGCCATGCCGGCGGCGACGCCGTGCTGTGCGCGGTGGCCCAGGTGCTGATGCAGCAGGCACGCGAAGTCGACCGCGTGGCGCGCTACGGCGGCGAGGAGTTCTGCGTGCTACTGCCGCACACCGCCGAAGAGGGCGCGCTGCACGCCGCCCATCGCCTGCGCGATGCGCTGCGCGCCCAGCCGGTGCGCTGGGGCGAGGAGGCCATCGACGTGCGGGTGAGCATTGGCGTGGCCGCCGCCCAGGACGGCGAATCCGTGGCCGACCTGCTGCGCCGCGCCGATCAGGCGCTGTATGCGGCCAAGTCGGCCGGCCGCGACACCGTCATCGTGGCGCCCGGCCGGCACCCGGCACGCGACGAGGACGCGGCCCTGGCGACCTGAGGGTCGCCACCGCTGGGCTAACCCTTCAGCGGTTGTGCCGCTGCATGAAGATCAGCTTCTCGAAGAGGCTGAGGTCCTGCTCGTTCTTGAGCAGGGCGCCGACCAGCGGCGGCATCACCACCTGGTCGTCCTTGCTGCGCAGCGCCTGCGCCGGGATGTCCTCGGCCACCAGCAGCTTGAGCCAGTCCAGGAACTCGCTGGTCGACGGCTTCTTCTTCAGCCCCGGCAGGTTGCGCACGTCGGTGAAGGTCTTGAGCGCCGCGCCGAGCAGCTCCTGGCGGATGCCGGGGTAGTGCACCTCGACGATGGCCTTGAGCGTGGCCGCGTCCGGGAACTTGATGTAGTGGAAGAAGCAGCGGCGCAGGAAGGCGTCCGGCAGGTCCTTCTCGTTGTTGGACGTGATGATCACCAGCGGGCGGTGCCGCGCGCGGATGGTCTCGCGCGTCTCGTACACATGGAATTCCATGCGGTCGAGCTCGCGCAGCAGGTCGTTGGGGAATTCGATGTCGGCCTTGTCGATCTCGTCGATCAGCAGTGCCACCTGCTGCCCCGCCTCGAAGGCCTGCCACAGCACGCCCTTGACGATGTAGTTGCGGATGTCCTTGACCCGCTCGGAGCTCTCGGCGTCCGACAGCTGGCTGTCGCGCAGGCGGCTCACCGCGTCGTACTCGTAGAGGCCCTGCTGGGCCTTGGTGGTGGACTTGATGTGCCACTGCAGCAGCGGCAGCCCCAGCGCGGCGGACACCTCCTCGGCCAGCATCGTCTTGCCGGTGCCCGGCTCGCCCTTGACCAGCAGCGGGCGCTGCAGGGCCAGGGCGGCGTTGACGGCGAGCTTGAGGTCGTCGGTGGCGACGTAGTTCTTCGAGCCTTCGAATTTCATGACGGCTGATATGGCTGAAGGGCCGCTTTCAAGGGCTGCGGCCCAGGGGCTTGTCCGGGTGTCGGGGCAGTATATCGACGGGGTCAGCCGCATATACTGACCCGCTGCCTTGATCCAACTCAACGACACGTCGCCTCGCCCCATGAAACGACTGCTTGCCACGATGATCGCTGCCGGTGCCCTGGGCACCGCCCTGCCCGGCCGGGCCGCCGACGTCCAGCCCGGCAACGTCAAGACGGGCGCCACGCACGTGGCCATGTGCATCGGCTGCCACGGCATCCCGGGCTACCAGTCGAGCTTCCCGCAGGTGCACAAGGTGCCGATGATCTCGGGCCAGTCCGCGGCCTACATCACCGCCGCGCTGCAGGGCTACAAGAAGGGCGAGCGCAAGCACCCCACCATGCGCGCCATCGCCGGCAGCCTGAGCGACCAGCAGATCGCCGACATCGCGGCCTACTACGAGTCGCAGGTCAGCATCTCCAACGTCCCCGACACGGCGGCCCAGCCGCCCAAGGAAGTGGCCGAGCTGCTCACGCGCGGCAACTGCGCGTCCTGCCACGGCGCCAACTTCAACAAGCCCATCCCCGGCTATCCCAAGCTGGCCGGCCAGCATGCCGACTACCTGCTGGTGGCGCTCAAGGCCTACCAGACCAGCGACAACGCCAAGATCGGCCGCGGCAACGCGATCATGGCCGGCATGGCCAAGCCCTTCAGCCATGAAGAGCTCAAGCTGATGGCCGACTACATCGGCTCGCTGCCCGGCAGCCTGGCCACGGTGCCGCAGCCGCGCTTCAAGACGGCGCAGCACTGAGCCGCGCCCGTCGGCGCATAGCGATGAAACGGCGGCCTGCGGGCCGCCGTTCTTCTTGGCGGCTGCGCCGGCCGGTCAGTCGCGCGTGGCCCGGCGGCGCACGCAGTCGATGTAGGCCGCGCCGTCCGGCGGCAGGCCGCTGCGCTGGGACGTCCACAGCATCTCGCCCAGGCATTCCATCGCCTCGTGATGGGCCTGGTGCAGCGAGCCGCGCCGGCGCGCCAGCAGCTCCACCGCCTGGCGGATGCCCGGCGGCTGGTCGATGCTGATCTGCTCGGCCAGCGACAGGTGCATGGCCAGGTGCAGGAAGGGGTTGGTGCGGCCTTCCTCCACCGTGTACTGCGCGCGCAGCGCGGCGTCCACGTCGGCCAGGTCACCGGCATATTCGCCGTGTTCGGCCACCCAGTCGGCAGCGATGGCCTCCAGCGGCGTGAGCGGCTCGCCGCTGCGGTGCTTGCGGGCCACTTCACAGAAGAAGCGGCGCACGTCTTCCTGGTTGGGGGCGAACATGGGCGGGGATGCGGGCAGGAGGCGAAAATCGGGGCGGCCACAAGAGCGCAGGGCGCGGTGCGAGTGGACGGCAGGAGGGCGCGAAGGATAGGCCGTCTGCCGTGGCCGCACGCGGATGCGGTCTCTGGCGCCGCGTCTGTCGGCGCCTCTGTGGCAAAGGCAGTTGCTTCAGCGGCGCCGCAGCGCCGCGCGTGCGCCGGCACCGTCGTGCTGGGCGAGGAAGGCGCCGCGCATGCCCTTCCAGCGCTTGGCGCCGATCATGATGAAGCGCAGCTGCTGGACCATCTTGGTCTGCGGCCGCAGGTGCTCGGGCAGGTCGGCGGGCTGCGGGTCCATCATGTCGGGCAGCGTGGCGAACACGGTCTTGACCACCAAGTCGGCGATCTCGTCCAGGTCCTCGGTGCGCAGGTGAGTGAGCTGGGCCATCGCCTTCAGGTCGGCCACCATGTCGTCGGCGCACTGGCGGCGCAGCTGGCGCAGCGCCTGGCGCACCGTGGCCGAGCCGCCGAACTGCTCGCGCGCCAGGAAGACGAACTGGCTGCGGTGGCGCTCCACCGCGTCCAGGAAGATGCGTACCGAGCCGGGGATGGCGCCGCCCTTCTCGAACTCGTGCCGACGCACCTCGCGGATGGCGGCACGGAAGGTCTGGCCCACCTCGTCCACCAGCGCCAGGCCCAGCGCGTCCATGTCGGCAAAGTGCCGGTAGAAGGCCGTGGGCACCACGCCCGCAGTGCGCGCCACCTCGCGCAAGCTGAGCGCGCAAAAGCCGGTGCCGGCGTCCATCAAGGCATGCGCGGCGTCCATCAGCGCCTGGCGGGTCTGCTGCTTGCGGCCGGCGCGAGGAGGGGTGGGCGATGCGGCCGCGGCGTCGTCCGCCAGGGCAGGCGCCAGCACGGGAGCGGGCGCGGGCGCGGCCGGAGCCGGCGTGCGGGGAGAGGCGGTCTGGGGGCTGGGCATGACCGCGGCACTTTAGCAAGCGGCCCCGCGCGACAAGCCTTCGCCATGCTGGCTGGCCGCCTCACCCGGCACGCCGGGGCGGACGCAGCCGGGCGCAGCCCCAGCCACCATCAGCAGTAAAGTGAACAGGTGTTCACTAGAATGCGCACCGGCGCATCGACGCCTCCCCTGCATGAGCACCCTGACCCTACCCGCCCCGGCGCAACGCGCCCGCCCCTCTGCCCGCGCCAGCATCGCGCGCGCCCTGCATCCGCTGCTGTCCCCCCTGCGCCCGCTGGTGCGCCGCGGCTGGCTGGCCGAATCGGCGGTGGACGCCTGCTCCACCCTGCTGCACCCCACCTGGCGGCTCACCCGGGTGATGGCCCGTGTGGTCGGGCGGCAATGGGTGGCACCGGACATGCTGGCCCTGCGCCTGCAGCCCAATGCCAACTGGCGCGGCGCGCGGCCGGGCCAGCACGTGATGCTGACCGTGGACATCGCCGGCGTGCGCCACAGCCGCAGCTACAGCCTGACCGGCGCCGACAACGGCCGCGGGCAGGTGCTGGAGCTGGCCGTGCGCCGCGTGCCGGGCGGGCTCGTGTCCAACCATCTCGTCGACGCCTTGCGTCTGGGCGACGTGGTGGAGCTGAGTGCGCCTTTCGGGGAACTGCAAGGCCTGGCCCCCACGGACCCGGGCCTGCTGCTGCTGGCCGCCGGCAGCGGCATCACGCCCTTGCTGGGGTTGGCCCGCGCGGCTCTGGCCACGGGAGAGACTCGCCCCATCGTTCTGCTGCAGTACGTGCGCGACATGGCGCTGCAGCCCTATGCCGATGCCCTGCGCGAGCTGGCTGCGCGCCACCCCAACCTGCGCAGCGCGGTGATCGCCACCGGCGACACGCCGCAGCAGATGCAGGCCCATGCGCCATCCGCCGTGCAGCTGGCAGCCTGGCTGACCGATGCCGATGCCCACGCCGTGCGTGCCTGCGGGCCGGCCCCGTTCATCGAAGCCGTGCAGCGCTGGTGGGACGGCTGCGCCCGCCGCGGCTCGCTGCAGGTGGAGGCCTTCACCCCGCCCGCGCCCCTCGGATCAACGTCCGCCCTGGATACACGCACCGTCAGCGTGCGCCTGGCCTCCGGCCGCGAGCTGCAGCTGTCCACCGCCCAGGCGCTGCTGCCCCAGCTGGAGGCCGCCGGCGAGCGCCCGGCCCACGGCTGCCGCATGGGCATCTGCAACACCTGCGCCTGCCGCAAGAAAAGCGGCAGCGTGCGCGACCTGCGCAACGGCCACGTGCAGGCCGAGCCGGATGAAACCATCCGCCTGTGCGTCAACGCGCCCGCCACCGACCTGGAGCTGGATCTTTGAACTCGACCATGCGAGCCGACCGCACCCTCACCCCCGCCGAGATCGACGCGTTCGGCGCCGCGCTGGACGAACTGCGCGCCCGCCACGTGGCCGACCTGGGGCAAGCCGATGCCCGCTACATCCGCCGCGTGCGGGCCGTGAAGCGCGCGCTGGAGGTGGCCGGCCGCGCCCTGCTCTTCTTCGGCTGGTTCCCGCTGACCTGGCTGCCGGGCACGCTGCTGCTGGCGCTGGCCAAGATCCTGGAGAACATGGAGCTGGGCCACAACATCATGCACGGCCAGTACGACTGGATGAACGACCCGGAATTCAACGGCCAGCGTTACGAATGGGACATCGCCGGGCCGGCGGACTTCTGGCGCCACACGCACAACCACATCCACCACACCTACACCAACGTCATCGGCAAGGACGACGATGTCGGCTACGGATTGGCGCGGCTGTTCCCCGAGCAGCGCTGGAAGCCGCACCACCGCTGGCAGCCGCTGTGGGTGTTCCTGCAGGCCGTGCTGTTCCAGTACGCCGTGGCCGTCCAGGACCTGCGGCTGGAACGCGTCTTCAAGGGCCGGCCGGAGAAGGCCTGGCCGAAGAAGTGGCGCATCTTCAAGCACAAGGTGGCGCGCCAGTGGCTCAAGGACTATCTGGTTTGGCCGCTGCTGGGCCTGCTCACCGGTGCAGCCTGGGCCGTGCTGGCCGGCAACGCGGTGGCCAACCTGCTGCGCAACCTCTGGACCTTTGCCGTGATCTTCTGCGGTCACTTCACCGAGAAGGCGGCCGTCTTCCCGCCCAGCGTGCTCAAGGACGAGAGCCGAGGCCACTGGTACCTGCGCCAGCTCCAGGGCTCCAGCAACATGACCGGCGGCCCGCTCTTCCACATCATGACCGGCAACCTCAGCCACCAGATCGAGCACCACCTGTTCCCTGATCTGCCGGCACGCCGCTATGCCGCCATCGCGGTGGAAGTGCGGGCGCTGTGCGAGCGCTATGGCCAGACCTACAACACCGGCACGATGTGGGGGCAGTTCAGCACGGTGGTGACGCGCATCTGGCGCTACCGGCGGCGGCCGGACGTGCAGATGGCGCCAGCTTCCTGACCGAGGCCTGAGAGGCCCGGTACCGTCACTGGGCGACCAGGAGCGGCTCCACGTCTGCCGACCACTGCTGCCGCAGCCGGACGTCGTCGCTGAGCGAGACGCCGCTGCGCCACGCTGGCGGCTCGTCGGCCGTGACTGAGCGCCCGTGGCCCGAGTGGTCCCACGGAAGGCGGGCGTGCGCAGCGGCGTCGCGCCGCAGGGCGGCTGGGTGGTCGGTCTGAGGGGTCATATCGGCTCCGGGCGCCTGCGGTGACAGGCATAGGCTGAGACCCGGCCAGGATCAACCGGCCGGCCTGGAGACTGGCAACTCGCGTGCCGCTTGCTCCGGCCGTGCACCGGGCGATCGGGCCGACCGCGCGGATGGCGACGATCAGCGGGCCCGACGCGGTCAACAGGCCGGGCCGGGCGCAGCTGGTCTCTGCAGGGACAGCCATTCGCCGAAGGCCTTCAACCCGCCGGCAAGCGGCGCGCGCTCGGGTTGCACCAGGTAATACGCCAGCTCGCTACTCAGCCGGGCATCTGCCGCCGGTATCAGCCTCCCATCGGCCAACTCCTCGCCCACGAAAATTTCGGGCACCAGCGCCACCCCCATGCCCTGAACCGCCGCCTGGATGGACATGGAGAACTGCTCGAACCTCGGCCCCTTGACGTCCGCATCGGTCTGCACGCCGGCCTGCTCGAACCAGCGGCGCCAGGCGTAGGGCCGGGTGGTCTGCTGCAGCAGGGGCAGGCGGGACAGGGCCTGGGCGTCCAGCGGGCGGCCGGTGGGCAGGAAGCTGGGGGCGCAGACGGCGACCAGGGTTTCGGGGAGGATGAGCTGGGTCTGGGCGCCGGGCCAGTGGCCGTCGCCGGCGTAGATGGCGGCGTCCAGGCCACTGCCTTCGAACAGGAAGGGCCGGGTGCGGGTGTGCAGGTGGACCTGCACGCCGGGGTGCTGGCGCTGGAAGGCGGGCAGGCGGGGCAGCAGCCAGCGGGTGCCGAAGGTGGGGACGACGGCCAGCTCGATGACGGCGCCGCTGCCCTCGCCGGCCATGACGGCCAGGGCGTCGCGCTCCAGCTCCGTCAGGCGCTGCGCGACCTTGCGGGCATAGGCTTGGCCGGCCTGGCTGAGCTTGACGCCGCGGCGGGTGCGCTCGAAGAGGGCCACGCCGAGTTGCGACTCCAGCGCGGCGATCTGGCGGCAGATGGCGCTCTGCGTCAGGGACAGCTCGGCGGCGGCGCGGGTGAAGCTCTCGTGGCGCGCGGCGGCGTCAAAGGCGATGAGGGTGGCGGTGCTGGGGATGGCGCGGCGCATGATCGGGTGGCGACCTGTGCGCGACACGCACAGGCCGGTGCAGAGAAAGCGGTTGAGCCCCGGACGTGGTCTGCCTAGCATAGCGGCCAGTTTGATGTCGTCCGCGCAGCCTCGCCGTTCGGTGCGGAGGATGCACAGATCCCTCAGCCGGCGCCGGCAGAAGCCACGCGGCCGGCGCGGGTGACAGCGCGCCTCTGCCAACGGGCCGGCCGCGGTGCACACCACACCCACAACGCCCGCGTGGGCCAGTGCTTTGCCGGCCTTGGCCGCCTGCCCTGTACGGCTCCACCCTTACCCCGCCCGCGGCCCCTGCCCGCCCTGCCCCTCACTGACCGTAGAAAGAGACCTCCATGAGCGCCACCAAAGCCACTTTCAACTGGGCCGATCCGCTGCTGCTGGAAGACCAGCTCACGGCCGATGAGCGGGCCGTGCGCGATGCCGCGCGGGACTACTGCCAGGGCCGGCTGCTGCCGCGCGTGCAGGAGGCCTTTCGCAATGAGACGACGGACCCGGCGATCTTTCGCGAGATGGGCGAGCTGGGCCTGCTGGGCGTCACCATCCCGACCGAGTACGGCGGCGCCGGCCTGAACTACGTGTGCTACGGCCTGGTGGCGCGTGAGGTGGAGCGCGTGGACTCCGGCTACCGCTCGATGATGAGCGTGCAGTCGTCGCTGGTGATGGTGCCGATCAACGAGTTCGGCAACGAGGCCACCAAGCGCAAGTACCTGCCCAAGCTGGCCAGCGGCGAGTGGATCGGCTGCTTTGGCCTGACCGAGCCCAACCACGGCTCTGACCCCGGCAGCATGATCACGCGCGCCACCAAGGTGGACGGCGGCTACCTGCTGCGCGGCAGCAAGATGTGGATCAGCAACAGCCCGATCGCCGACGTGTTCGTGGTCTGGGCGCAGTGCAACGAGGACGGCCGCGACCAGATCCGCGGCTTCGTGCTGGAGAAGGGCTTCAAGGGCCTGTCGGCCCCGGCCATCAAGGGCAAGGTGGGCCTGCGCGCCTCCATCACGGGCGAGATCGTGATGGACGATGTCTTCTGCCCGGAGGAAAACGCCTTTCCCGAGGTCCGCGGCCTGAAGGGCCCCTTCACCTGCCTGAACAGCGCCCGCTACGGCATCAGCTGGGGCGCGATGGGCGCGGCGGAGGACTGCTGGCACCGCGCCCGCCAGTACGTGCTGGACCGCAAGCAGTTCGGCCGCCCGCTGGCCGCCAACCAGCTCATCCAGAAGAAGCTGGCCGACATGCAGACCGAAATCGCCCTGGGCCTGCAAGGCAGCCTGCGCCTGGGCCGGCTGAAGGACGAGGGCAAGGCCGCGGTGGAGATCACTTCCATCATGAAGCGCAACAACTGCGGCAAGGCGCTGGACATCGCCCGCCTGGCGCGCGACATGATGGGCGGCAACGGCATCAGCGACGAGTACGGCGTGGCTCGCCACTTGGTCAACCTGGAGGTGGTCAACACCTACGAGGGCACGCACGACATTCACGCCCTGATCCTGGGCCGCGCGCAGACGGGAATCGCGGCGTTCTGAGCGGGACGCCCTGCCCCTCCCCGCGCCGTCAGCTCGGCGGAAGCACGGCCGCTCAAGCGTGCGCGGCAGCTGCCGATACCCCAGGCCTGTCGGAGCCGCGCAGCCGCTGAGCGCTCCGCGCTCCTTTGCAGCAGCGGCACGTCTTCTACGACGCGGGGATCGACATGCCGTTGCTTTCGCGCTGGACCATCCGGGTCCGGCTGAGTGTGGCTTTTGCCACCGTTTTGCTGCTGATGGTGCTGCTGGGCGTTTTCGCTGGCGTCAAGCTCGCGCGCCTGAACCAGGCCGTGGTGGCCGTCAACACCAACTGGCTGCCGTCCGTGGACACGGCCTGGGAGATCGCCCAGCGCGTGACGCGCTACCGCACCAGCGAGTACCGATTGCTGGCCGTGGGGCCGGACAAGAAGCAGGACGCGCTGAACGTGCTGGAGCGCGACATTGGCAGCATCGAGGCGCCGCTGGCGCGCTATGCCGCGCTGGTGGTCGCGCCGCAGGAGCGCGCGCTCTATGACAAGGTGCGCGGGCAGTGGGCCAGCTACCAGGACGTCACCCGTCGCATCCGCGATCTGGATGCCAAGGGCGACACGGCCGCGGCCCATCAGCTGTTGATGGGCGAGGCCTTCCTGCGTTTTCGCGACACGATGACCACGCTGGAGGCGCTGGTGGCCTTCAACCGGCAAGGCAGTGCCGCTGCCCGGGCCGAGAGCCAGGCGCTGTTCGAGTCGGGGCGCATCGGCATCTGGGGCCTGACGGCCGCAGCCATCGCTTTCGGCGCGCTGCTGTCGTGGCTGCTGTCGCGCTCCATCACCACGCCGCTGGCCGACGCCGTGCGCGCCGCGCAGACCGTGGCCGCCGGCGACCTGACCGCGCAGGTGCGCGTACAGGGCCGCGACGAATGCGCGCAGCTCATGGGCAGCCTGCAAGCCATGGTGGAGCGGCTGCGCGCCGTGGTGTCAGACGTGCGGTCTGGCGTGGATTCGGTGTCCACCGCCGCCAGCCAGATCGCCCACGGCAACCAGGACCTCTCGGCGCGGACGGAGCAGACCGCGGCCAACCTGCAGCAGACCGCCTCGAGCATGGAGCAGCTCACCGGCACGGTGTCGCAGTCGGCTGACACCGCGCGGCAGGCCAGCCAGCTGGCCCATCAGGCCGTGGCCGCAGCAGGCGAAGGCAGCGCGGTGGTGGGCGGCGTGGTCGCCAACATGCGCGAGATCGCCGGCCGCTCCAGCAAGATCAGCGAAATCATCGGCGTGATCGACAGCATCGCCTTCCAGACCAACATCCTGGCGCTGAACGCCGCGGTGGAGGCAGCCCGTGCCGGCGAGCAGGGCCGCGGCTTCGCCGTGGTAGCCGCAGAGGTGCGCACGCTGGCGCAGCGGTCGGCGCAGGCGGCCAAGGAGATCAAGAGCCTGATCGGCTCCTCGAGCGAGGCGGTGCAGGAAGGCACGCGACTGGTGGAGTCCGCCGGGCAGGCGATGACGCGCATCACCGAAGGGGTGCAGCGCGTGACCGACCTGCTCAGTGAGATCGCGGCGGCCGGCAGCGAACAGCGCGACGGCATCGGCCAGGTCAACCAGGCCGTGGCGCAGCTCGACCAGATGACGCAGCAGAACGCCGCGCTGGTAGAGGAATCGGCCGCGGCGGCCGGCTCCCTGCGCGACCAGGCGCAGCGACTGAGCGAGGCCGTGGCGCGCTTCCGGGTGAGCGGCGAGCACACGTCCTGAAGGCAGCCGGCACAGAGCCGAAAGCTGATGGATCTGCTAAGCCGGCAGACCTTGCGATGCATCAAATCCAGCACCCTCAAGTCGCCCGCAGCCCCCGCCGATAGCCGGGGGCATCGAAACGCACCCGTACCCCGCCTCCCCTGCCGCGCCAGCCGCGCCTGAACGAGTGGCGACGGGCTGCGGTTCACCTGCGCTGCCAGCCGCTGCTGCCCTCCGGGCTTTCGGCTTGCGCCACCGACACACCGCCAGAGAGGCCTTCATGTCCCTTCCCCATGTCCCGACCATGTCGGGCGGCACCGCACAGCCTCACCAGGGCGGCGGCGCGGCTGCATCCGAGCAGGCCTTGCGTCCGGCAACGGCCAGCGCAGCGGCCGATGTTGCGCTGCGCGCGCACGCCCGCCTGGGCGACCTGATCCTCACAGCGGCCATCGTCGCCTTCTGCGTCTTCGCCGTCGGGCTGGGCTGGCACTTCGGCACACCGGGGCTGGCCGCCGGAGGTGCCGCGCTGATGATTGCCCTGGCCGCAGCCGGCCTGCTACTGGCGCGGGGGACACTGGCCTCACGCCTGCTGATCGCCACCAGCCTGATGGGCACCACGGCGCTGCAGATCCAGCTGGCTGGCGGGCTGGCGGAGTTCCACTTCGGCGTCTTCGTGTCGCTGGCGCTGCTGCTCATCTACCGCGACTGGCGGGTGCTCATCTATGCCGCCGGCCTGGTGGCGGTGCACCACCTGGCCTTCGACCGGCTGCAGGCGCTGGGCTTCCCCGTTTTCTGCCTGGCCGAGCCCAGTATCGGCATGGTGCTGCTGCATGCGTCCTACGTGGTGGTGCAAACGGCGCTGGAGGTCATCATCGCCGTGGACATGCGTCGCGACACACTGCAAGGCGCTGAGCTGCGCCTGCTGGTGAAGGCCATGGAGCGCGGCGACCGGCTGCACGTGAACCAATCCGGCATGGCGGTCTACACGCCCGCGGCGCGCCTGCTGCAGGCGGCACTGGGCAGGGTCCATGCCGCGCTGCTGCAGGTGCAGGCCGCCGCGTCCAGCATGGGCAGCGCCAGCGGCGAGATCGCCAGCGGCAACCAGGACCTGTCGGTGCGCACCGAGCAGACCGCATCCAACCTGCAGTCCGCGGCATCCGCCCTGGAGCAACTGGCCAGCGCGGTCAACCAGTCGGCCGATACCGCGGTGCAGGCCAACGAGCTGGCGCACGGCGCCTCCGGCTCGGCCAGCCGCGGCGGCGCGGTGGTCGAGCAGGTGATCGGCAGCATGCAGCAGATCACCGAGTCTTCGCGCCGCATCGCCGACATCATCGGCGTGATCGATGGCATCGCCTTCCAGACCAACATCCTGGCGCTGAACGCGGCAGTCGAGGCGGCCCGGGCCGGCGAGCAGGGCCGTGGCTTCGCCGTCGTTGCCTCCGAGGTGCGCAGCCTGGCCCAGCGCAGCGCGCAGGCGGCCAAAGAGATCAAGTCACTGATCGGCGCGTCGGTAGAGAGCGTGGAATCCGGCGCTGGCCTGGCACAGCAAGCCGGTGCCGCCATGTCGGAGATCGTCGCCGGCATCCAGCGCGTCAACGCGCTGATGGGCGAGATCGCCTCCGCCGCGCAGGAACAACGCGACGGCATTGGCCAAGTCAACGGTTCGGTGTCGCAACTGGACCAGATGACGCAGCAGAACGCCGCGCTGGTGGAGCAATCCGCCGCGGCCGCCGCGTCCATGCGCGACCAGGCGCAGCGCCTGGCGCAGGCAGTGGCGGTGTTCGACCTGGAGGTTGTGGCGCGCTGACCTGCGGGTTCCACGCCCTCAAGCCCGGCTTGCCGCCGCCGATAAGCCGTAAGCAGCCCGGCCGCAGGCCGAGCCCCTCTGCCTTGCCCGCACACCGACTGGACCGACTCATGGAAGCCCTAGCCGACACCCGCCCCACGACGCCCGCCGCCCCCAGCCGCGCGGCGGCCAGCACCTTCGGCCAGACCCGTGCCGACGCGCGCGCCACCACCGCCGCCGCCGGGCCCAGCCGCGAGGTGCTCACCTTCCGCCTGGGCGCGGAGGAGTACGGCATCGACATCCTGACGGTGCAGGAGATCCGCTCCTACGAGCCGCCCACGCGCATCGCCAATGCGCCGGCCTACCTCAAGGGCGTGATCGACCTGCGCGGCGTGATCGTGCCCATCGTCGACCTGCGGGTGAAGTTCAACTGCCTCAACGCCCAGGGCGAGGCCGAGATCAACGACTTCACCGTCGTCATCGTGCTGAACGTGCGCGGCCGCGTGCTGGGCGCGGTGGTGGATTCGGTGAGTGACGTGGTGCAGCTCAGCCCCGAGATCATCAAGCCCGCGCCGCAGATGACCACGCTGGTGGACACCAGCTACATCACCGGCATCGCGAAGCTGGGCGAGCGCCTCTTGATCGTCACCGACATCGAGGCGCTGATGAGCAGCGCCGAGATGGGGCTGATCGACACGCTGGCGGGCTGAGCCGCACGCAGCCACCAGCAAGCGACGCGGCCGGCATCTGCCGGCCGTTTGCTTTGGCGTGCGCAACACACAGGCCGTGTTCGACGGCGCGCCGGCTTCTGCCGCCGGTCATCTGCAGACCGGCCGGCGGGCCGCCCGGGGTGTCAGGCGGCCTGCTGCAGCTTGAGCGCCGCCGCGATGATGGGCTTGGCCCAATCCGGCGTGGCCGCCAGGGCTTGCACCGGCGGCGAGGCGATATGCCCGCCCTGCCAGTGCAGCAGCAGCCTGGGCTGCGGCGGCTGGCCGGCCTTGGGGTCGCCATCGGCCGAGTTGTCGTAGACGCGCAGCTCTGCCAGCACCGGCAGCAGCCGCACGAGGTTGAGCCGGCTCTGGTCGTATCGGCGCCGCACGTCGGCCTCGGGAATGTCATGGCCACCGTGGGCCACCCGCGAGCGGATGCGCGCCAGGTGCAGCTCCGGGCTGGCCAGGCCGGCGAACCAGACCCGCACCTCGAAGCCCTCCCGTGCGGCACGCTCCAGCAGCGCGGCGATGCTGCGTCCACCCAGCGTGGTTTCAAAGGCGAAGTCCAGGCGCTGGGCCACCGCCTTCTCCAGCAGCCGCTTGCCCTCCTGCCAGGCCGCGCTGTTGGCCTGCGTCTGGCTGAGGTGCGGATGGGCCGCGCGGATGATGCCGGCCGCCTCGTCGGGATTGAAATAGGCCGCGCCCCGGGCACGGACCATGGCCCCACCCAGGCTGCTCTTGCCGGCGCCGTTGGTGCCGGCCAGCACATACAAGCGAGGCGCCGCACCGACCGCAGGACGGGCCGCCATCCGTTCGGTGGCAGCGGCCCGCGGCCGCGCGCGTCCAGCCGGCCGCGACGGCGGGGCGTCGCCGGCCTGGGGCTGGTTGGCGGCGCGCTTGCGGCGCGGAGCGACGATGGTGGGCTTCACGGATGAGGGGGCGGGAAAGATGGCAGGGATGGGAGCGCACGCGTCGCGGCGAGCCGTTGATCCCGGCGGGCAACAGCCCGCGTTGACCAGATGCCAGCACGACGCAGCAAAGGACGCCCGCCGTGCAGGCAACACAAGGTCAGCGCGGTGCAGGGACAGTGGATGGGACGGGGCACGATGGGCCGGCGCGGACGCCCCTGGGCGGCCGCAGATGGTCACCGGGCAGCCCCACGCGATGGGAACCCTGCCCTCGCCCAGGCGGCTGCCGCACAGGCGACGTCCAGGGGCGCCCTGAAAGGCCCGCAGCGGATATACCCCGGCCCGGCCGGGCGGGATCAGCGTGCCGCCGCCGTGGCCAGCGCGGCGCTGGCCAGATCCTGCGGGGACGCATCGAAGGCGTCGGCCCAGCCCTGGCGGTGGGCCGGCTGCTGCATACCGGCCAGCAGCTGGTCGAACTCGGCGCTCAAGGCTTGCAGCGGCTCGCGCTGGCGGCCCAGCAGGTCCTCATAGGCCTCCAGCGACAGCAGTACGGCCTTGGGCTCGTCTCGCTTGGTGATGGCCACGACGCCGTGGCTGAACACCGTCTCCAGCACCCGCCCGAAGCCGTTTTTGGCATCGGTGGCCGAGAACTCCGGCATGTCCACCACCTGCCCCTGGCGGTTGCGATAGGTCAGCGCGCTCATGCAGCTGCTCCAGCATGACTGGCCGAAATAGCCAGATGAGCCATTATAGCCATCGTCTCTTCCGCGCGGACCGCTACGGCCTGCGGGGCAAGCGCGTCTGCCGCACCGGGCCGACCCGACGGTGCGCGGCCTCCCGCGGGGCGCACCGCCGTTGCGCCCCCGGTGCGGTTGAGCCGTTCAAGCCGGCGCGCCTGGGCGGCCGCTGGCCGGGACACCCCAGCGCGCCTGCAAGCGGGCCCGGGCCGGCTCATAGATGTTGACCTGCGACAGGTCGCCGCCGTAGTGCGCCATCACGCGCTTGTCCATCAGCCGGAACCACAGCGGCGGCACGTAGGCCACCATCAGCAGTGAGGCATAGCCGGAGGGCAGCTGCGGACCTTCGTCGAAGTGGCGCAGCGCCTGGAACCAGCGCGTCGGATGCGCATGGTGGTCCGAATGGCGCTGCAGCTGGTAGAGGAACAGGTTGGTCACGACGTGGTTGCTGTTCCAGGAGTGACGGGGCTGGCAGCGCTCATAGCGGCCGTCCGGGCCGAGGGCCCGCTTCAGGCCGTAGTGCTCAAGATAGTTGACCACCTCCAGCAGCGAGAAGCCGTAGATCGCCTGCAGCACCAGGAAGGGCAACGCCGCCCAGCCCAGCCATGCCAACAGGACGCCGAACAGCACGACGGACATGGCCCAGGCCTGCAGGTTGTCGTTGTCCAGGCTCCAGACGCTCTTGTTGCGGCGACCCAGTCGTTCGCCCTCGATCCGCCAGGCCGAGCGCAGGCTGCCGATCACCGTGCGCGGCAGGAAGCGCCAGAAGCTCTCGCCCATGCGCGAGCTGGCCGGATCCTCTGGCGTGGCCACGTTCTTGTGGTGCCCGCGGTTGTGCTCGACGAAGAAGTGGCCGTAGAACGTGGGTGCCAGTGCCAGCTTGGCCAGCCAGCGCCCCCAGGCTTCGCGCTTGTGACCCAGCTCGTGCGAGGTGTTGATGGCCACGCCGTTGATGGCCCCCACGGTAAGCACGAGACCGGCCATGGCCCACAGCGACTCCACCTGCGTGGCCGCGAGCCAGGCACCAAAGACCGTCAATGCGAACTGCGCCGGCACGTACAGCGCGACGATGACGCGGTAGTAGCGGTCCGCCTCCAGCGCAGGCACGGCGGATTCGGGCGGATTGCTGCGGTCTTCGCCCACCAGCCAGTCGGACAGCGGGATGATGACGTGCATGAGCAGCGGCGCCGGCCAGCAGAACAGCACGTTGCCGGTGAGCCAGTAGCCGATCAGGCTGGCCAGGGCGATGAAGGGCAGCGCAGGGGCGAACAGCCAGAGCAGGCGCTTGGAGTCCGCCCACCGCTGGGGCGGTGCGGCGCCGGGGTCGGCCGGGCGGGCGGCGGCAAGGGTCGAGGGGGTCATCTGCGGTCTCCTGTCTTGGTCCAGGACGCACGCAGCGTTTGAAACGCACGGGCGTCGGGCAGGAGGCCAGTCTTGGGCCTCCTGGGCCCGCAGCAAAGAGCCGCGCCGCCGCGTTGACGACGCAAGGCGCCGCAGGGATGGATGGGTTATCCCGGAGGGCGGACGCAGGCTGGGGCGGGGCGGCGTCCTGAGAGGGGCGGCGCGTTTGAAACGGCTTGCGGCGGGCACTACGGCGGGAGCGGAGTGCAGTGGGCGCCCGCCCGGTTCAGACCGCCTCGCGCAGGCTCTGCGCCGCCGGGCGGCGCAACACGTCGCGCAGGCCCCACCAGCCCACGGCCCAGGCCAGCACCGCGCCCACGGCCGCACCCACCAGCGGCCACCACAGCGGGGCCTGCCAGGGGAAGTCGAATACGCGATCGGACAGCACCCAGCCGACGGCCAGCGAGGCCACACCGGCCAGCGCGCCGCTGAGCGTGCCCAGGCCCAGCAGCTCTGCCGCCTGCACGCGCGACAGCAGGCGGTTGCCCGCACCCAGTGCGCGCAGCACGGCGAATTCGCGGGTGCGGGATTCGCGGCTGGCCACCAGCGCAGCCACCAGCACGGCCAGCCCGGCGGCCAGGGTGAAGACGAAGAGGAACTCCACGGCGCGGATGACCTGGTTCATCACGCCCTGCACTTGAGCGATCTGCGCGGTCACGTCCACCACGGTCAGGTTGGGGAAGTCATGGCCCAGCACGCGGTCAAGCGAGCCGCCCGCGGTACGGAAGGCCGAGATGTAGGTCTTGGGCACGGCGGGCGGCAGCTCGGCCAGCGGGAACATCACGAAGAAGTTCACCCGCATCGAGGCCCAGTCCACCTGGCGCAGGCTGGTGATGCGGCCCTCCATGACCTGGCCGGCCACATCGAAGCTCAGGCGGTCGCCCAGCCTCAGACCCAGGCGCTGTGCCAGGCCGGCCTCCACGCTGATCGCATCGCGCTCCTCGGGCTGCCAGCGGCCGGCGACGATGGGGTTGTGCGCGGGCGGCTCGCCGGCATGACTGAGATTGAACTCACGCTCCACCAGGCGCTGGGTGCGCTCGTCATCAAAGCGCGCAGCCTGCACCGCCTGGCCGTTGATGGCAACGAGCCGGCCGCGCACCATGGGATACCAGTCGTAGCGGGCCACGCCCTGCTCGCCCAACACGCGCCGGAAGTCTGCCGCCTGGTCGGGCTGGATGTTGATGACAAAGCGGTTGGGCGCGTCCGCCGGCGTGGCCTGGCGCCAGCTGTCGATCAGGTCGGTACGCAGCAGGGTGAGCAGCAGCAGCGCAAACAGGCCCAGGCCCATGGCCGTGACCTGCACCAGCCCCAGCGCCGGCCGTGCGGCCACCTGGCGCGTGGCCAGGCGCAGCCACGACGGCCAGCGCGCCGCCACCGGCGTGACCAGCAGCCGGCGCAGCACGAGGATCGCTGCCCACGCCCCCAGGGCAAAGACGGCTGCCGCGGCAGCGAAGCCACCCACGGCATAACCGCCCAGCCGCGGCTCGGCCGCCACGCTCCACAGCAGCACGCCGAAGGCGGCCAGCCCGCCCAGCGTCACGCCCAGCGACGCGGCACGGGGCTCGCCCACGTCGCGGCGGATCACGCGCAGCGCTGGCACGCGCGCCAGCTGCAGCACCGGCGGCAGTCCGAATCCCAGGCACAGCACCCAGCCGACCGCCAGGCCAAAGAGCGCCGGCCAGATGCCCGGAGGCGGCAGCCGCGTGCCCACCAGGTCGCCCAGCAGCGCGACGAACACCTGGTTGAGCAGCAGGCCCAGCACCACGCCGACTGCGCTGGCCAGCGTGCCGGCCACCATGAAGCCGATGGCATGGCTGCCGGCGATGCGCCGCTGCGGCTCGCCCAGCACGCGCAGCACGGCGCAGGCGTCCAGCCGGCGCAGCGCGAAATCCCGCGCCGCAATCGCCACTGCGATGGCTGCCAGCAGCGCGGCCAGCAGGGCAACGAGCTTGAGGAACTGCTCGGCGCGGGCCAGCGTCTGCTGCGTCTCCGGCCGGCCGCTCTCGAGTGAATCCACGCGCACGCCGCGCAAGCGCTGCTGCTCGATGGTGGCCGTGGCCCAGGCCATGTAGCTGCGCACGGCTGCCTGCGCGCCGGGGTCGTCCGGCCGCGGCGCGGCAACCGCCAGGCGCCAGGTGACGCGGCTGGCCGGCTGCACCAGCGCGGTGGCCGGCAAATCGTCAGCATGCATGAGCACGCGCGGGGCAAAGGCCATGAAGCCGGCACCACGATCCGGCTCCGTGACGATGCGCCCGCCGATGCGCAGGCTGGCATCGCCCAGCAGCAGCGTGTCGCCCACGCGCAGCTCAAGGGCGCGCAGCACACCGGCATCGGCCCAGACCTCGCCACGCGCAGGGCCGCGGGGCAGGCTGCGCTCGTGCGCGCCGCCCTGACCATCGTCCAGCGTGTCGGAGACCACCATGCGGCCGCGCAACGGATAGGCCCCGTCCACGGCTTTGAGCGACACCAGCCGCGTGGCGCCGCCCTGCTCGTCCAGCGCCCGCGCCATGCTGGGAAACACCGCCATGCGCGTGAACGCCAGGCCGCGCTTGCGCGCCTCCGCGACGAAGACCGGAGGCAGCGGCTGGTCCGAGGCGATCACGCCGTCGCCGCCCAGCAACTGCGCCGCGTCGCGCTGCAGGCCGCGGTCCAGCCGGTCGACGAAGAAGGACACCGCCGTCAGCGCCGCCACGGCCAGCGTCACCGCCAGCACCAGCAGCCGCAGCTCACCGGCCCGCCAGTCGCGCCAGAGCTGGCGCAAGGCCCAGGGCCACAGCGCGGGCGGGCGGTTTGCAGAAGTCAGCGGGGCAGCAGGTGACGCCATGTAAGCCGATGCGGGCAGCAGGAGGAGGGGCCATTCTGACCACCCGCCGCCTGCCCTGCTGGCCGTGGGTCAGCCGCCCAGCAGTTGCAGCGGACCGCCGCGCTCGATGGCGCGCTGATAGGCCGCCCGGTCCTTGATGCGCTGCACAAAGCCCTGCAGCCGCGGATGGCGCCCGGCACTGCCGCCGCGCACCAGGGCGGCCATCACGGCAAAGCTCATCTGGATGTCAGCGGCGCTGAACTCCTCACCAGCGAACCAGGTGTGACGGCCCAGGTGCGCCTCCAGGAAGTCCAGATGCGTGCGGATCTGCGGGTCGAGGAAGGTCTGCTGCACGTTGTCGCTCAGCGCCCGGGCGATGGGCCGCGCGAAGAACGGCATCGGCGACTTGGGGATGCGGCTGAAGATGAGCTTCATCACCATCAGCGGCATGGCCGAGCCCTCGGCGTAGTGCAGGAAGTAGGTGTAGTCCAGACGCTCGGGCGTGCCGGCCGCCGGGCGCAGCTTGCCGCCCTCACGCTCGACGAAGTACTCGATGATCGCGCCCGACTCGGCCAGCGTGATGCGCCCCTGCGGCTCGTCCAGCGTGACCACCGGCGACTTGCCCAGCAGATGCACGGCCTTGAGCTCCGGCGGCGCCAGCATGGTCTGGGCATCGCGCTTGTAGGCGCGGATCTCATAGGGCAGGCCCAGCTCCTCCAGCAGCCAGAGCACGCGTTGCGAGCGGGAGTTGTCGAGGTGATGGACGGTGATCATGGGCGCCTTTCAGGCTGGTGGGTCGAGCGTTGGTGTATTGCGTGAGCTGCTGCCGCTCAGAGTGCCACCACGCGCTGGCCCTTCATCGAGCCCTCCAGGGCCTTGCCCTTGCGCGCGCGCTTGCCGGCATGCGCGGCCAGCGCGGCGCCCTTCAGGTCCACCTCCCTGGCCTTGCCGCCGCGGCCGGTGCCGGACACGCGCACGCCGCTGGCGAAGGTGGCCACCGACACCAGCGGCGCCTTGTCGTCCACGTCCATCAGCGTCAGGCCGCGGCCGCCGTTGGACTGCAGCTTGAGCTCAGACAGCGCAAAGGTCAGCAGCCGGCTGTCCCGCGACAGGCAGGCCACCTGGGCATGGTCGGGCGCCACCGTCACCGGCGGCAGCAGGTGCTGGCCGGCGTCCACGCTGAGGAAGCCCTTGCCGCCCTTCTGCCGGGCCACCAGGTCGCCGATGCGCGCCAGCAGGCCGTAGCCGCCGGTGTTGGCCAGCAGCACCGTGGTGTCCGGCGCGCCGGCCAGGTAGTGCAGCGGCTGGGTGCCCGACTCCAGGTCGATCATCGTGGTGATGGGCTGGCCGTCGCCGCGCGCACCGGGCAGCGCCGCCACGGGCACGGTGTAGACGCGCGCCGTGCCCCCCTTGTCGCCACCGGCCGGGGTGCCGAAGACGATCAGCGGGTCCACCGTGCGGCACTCGAACGTGCCGTAGAGCCCGTCGCCGGCCTTGAAGGCGAATGACGCCGGGTCATGCCCGTGGCCCTGGCGCGCGCGCACCCAACCCTTCAGGCTCACGACCACCGTCACCGGCTCGTCGATCACGCGCACCTCGGCCACGGCCTTCTTCTCGGCCTGGATCAGCGTGCGGCGCGGGTCTTTTTCGCCATTGGCGCCGGCGTACTGGCGCGCATCGGATTCGATCTCCTTGATCACCGTGCGCTTGAGCGCCGCCGGGCTGCCCAGGATGTCCTCCAGCCGCGCGCGTTCCTGGCGCAGCTCGGCGAGCTCCTGCTCGATCTTGATGGCCTCCAGCCGCGCCAGCTGGCGCAGCCGGATGTCGAGGATGTCGTCCGCCTGCCGCTCGGTGAGCTGGAAGCGGGCGATCAGCGCGGCCTTGGGCTCGTCGCTCTCCCGAATGATGCGGATGACCTCGTCGATGTTGAGCAGCACCAGCTGCCGGCCTTCAAGCACGTGGATGCGGTCGAGCACCTTGTCCAGCCGGTGCTGGCTGCGCCGCTGCACCGTCTGCAGCCGGAAGCCGATCCACTCCAGCAGGATCTGGCGCAGGCTCTTTTGCGTCGGGCGGCCATCGGCACCGACCATCGTCAGGTTGATCGGCGCGGAGCTCTCCAGGCTGGTGTGGGCCAGCAGCGTGGTGATCAGCTCCTGCTGGTCGATGCGGCTGCTCTTGGGCTCGAACACCAGCCGCACCGGCGCGTCCTTGCTCGACTCGTCCCGCACGCCGTCCAGCACGCCCAGCACCGTGGCCTTGAGCTGCTGCTGCTCGGCGGTCAGCGCCTTCTTGCCGGCCTTGACCTTGGGGTTGGTGAGCTCCTCGATCTCCTCCAGCACCTTCTGCGCGGAGGTCCCCGGCGGCAGCTCGGTGACGACGAACTGCCACTGGCCGCGGGCCAGGTCCTCGATCTTCCAGCGGGCGCGCACCTTGAGGCTGCCGCGGCCGCTGCGGTAGGCCTCCTGGATGTCGATGGCGCTGGAGATGATCTGCCCGCCGCCGGGGTAGTCCGGCCCGGGCAGCAGGGCGAACAGCTCCTCGTCCGGCAGCTTGTCGTTGCGGATCAGCGCGACCGTGGCGGCGGCCACCTCGGCGAGGTTGTGGCTGGGCACTTCGGTAGCCAGGCCCACGGCAATGCCGCTGGCGCCGTTGAGCAGCACGAACGGCAGCCGAGCCGGCAGCTGCCGGGGCTCCTCGAACGAGCCGTCGTAGTTCGGCACGAACTCCACCGTGCCTTCGTCGATCTCGTCGAGCAGCAGCCGGGCGATCGGCGACAGCCGGGCTTCGGTGTAGCGCATGGCCGCCGCGCCATCGCCGTCGCGCGAGCCGAAGTTGCCCTGGCCGTCGATCAGCGGGTAGCGCAGCGAGAAGTCCTGCGCCATGCGCACCAGCGCGTCATAGGCCGCCTGATCGCCATGCGGGTGGAACTTGCCCAGCACGTCGCCCACCACGCGGGCGCTCTTGACCGCCTTGGCCCCGCCGGGCGGCGTGAAGATGAGGCCCATGCGGGCCATCGAATACAGGATGCGCCGCTGCACGGGCTTCTGCCCGTCGCAGACGTCGGGCAGCGCGCGGCCCTTGACCACGCTCAGCGCGTATTCCAGATAGGCCTGCTCGGCGTAGCGGGCCAACTCGATGGACGAGCCGTCGTCCGTCGGCCCGCCGGCCGGCGGTTCAAAGAGATCAGGGGTCATGGGCGCCGGGGATCGTTCGCAGCTTCATCGCGCGCCGCGCGCGGCACGCCGGGACGGCGGCCGCCATGGGCCGCCGAAAGCCGCGAATCCTAGACGATGGAAAAGCGCAGCGCCCGCAGGGCCGAGGCCGTGCAGGCTGGGGCTGACAGGCCGGCTGTGCGCCCGCGGCACGGGAGCCGGGCAGAGCCTGCCCCGACGCCCCGCGGAGCGAGTACCTGAAGCCCGGCGCGCGATCAGGCGCGGCGGCGGCGGGCCATGCCAATTGCCGCGGCGCCGCCCAGGATGCTCAGGGCCCAGGTCGACGGCTCGGGCACCGGCGCGGTCCATTGCGCCGATTGGCCGGACGAAGCCATGGTGCGGTCGATCCAGTCGCGGTAGGCGCCCACCTGCACGAAGGCCGAGGGCGTCACGCCCAGGCCCGGATCCTCCAGCGTGGCCGAAGCCAGCCCCAGCAGCACCGGCGAGCCGGCCTCAGAGCCGTCCAGCACCCCCTGGAACAGCGCGCCGCCACTGTCGCCCGCCTCCAGGCTGGAACCGTAAAGCGAGGTCAGCCAGTTGACGGTGGACGTCACGCCACCCTGCGTCTGCTGCGCCTGCACGCTATCCAGCACCACCACGCCCAGGTTGCGCTGTGCCGCACCGGTGGCAGCCACCACCGTGGCACTGCCCAGCGTGGCACTGTCGGTCAGCGGCGCGGCGTTGAGCGTGGGCAGCACGCTTGCCGACAGGCTGCTGGAGAGCTGCACCAAGGCAATGTCGTTGGCCGGGAAGGCCTCATTGGAGTAGCGGTAGATGGCCGCTACGGTGGAGCTGCCACTGTCGTTGGCAAAGCCGCTGCTGCCAATCGTCAGGCCGCCGGTGACGTGCCCGGCGGTCAGCACCCAATTGGGCGCGATCAGCACACCGGACAGCCCGCCCAGCTGGCCGACGCTGTCGAAGGCCGTGGTGGCCGTGGCGTCGGTCAGGGCCAGGGCCGGCTTGGCCAGCAGGCCAGCGGCCAGCGTCAGGCCGATGAGGGACGTCTTGAGCGCAGCAGTGCGCATGCGGGTCATGGGTGTCTCCTGAAGGTTGTCGTGATGGACCGCATCGGCAAGGCCATGCGGCCAGTGGTGCGACCCAGTCTAGGGAGCACCCGTGACCCCGGCGCTCACGACAACCCGATGTCCCCCTTACGTCGGGGGTGAAGCCCGCGGAACCCGTCCGCCGGCCGGTCAGACGTCCACTTCAACCTCGTCCCCGCGCAGCTCCATCAACTCGCGCCGCGCAGCGGCCTCGCCCTTGCCCATCAGCTTGTTGAGCGCGCCCTGCGTCTGGTCGAACCCGCTGCCGCCCCAGGCCACCGGCAGCAGGCGCCGGGTGTCGGGGTTGAGCGTGGTCTCCCACAGCTGCTCGGCGCTCATCTCACCCAGCCCCTTGAAGCGGCTGATGCTCCAGGCGCCTTCGCGGCAACCCTCCTTGCGCAGCTTGTCCAGGATGGCGGTGAGCTCCCCCTCGTCCAGCGCATAGAGCTTGGCCGCCGGTTTCTTGCCGCGTGCCGGGGCATCGACCCGGAACAGCGGCGGGCGGGCCACATAGACATGCCCGCGCTCGATCAGCTTGGGAAAGTGGCGGAAGAACAGCGTGAGCAGCAGCACCTGGATGTGCGAGCCGTCCACATCGGCGTCCGACAGGATGCAGACCTTGCCGTAGCGCAGGCCTGAGAGGTCCGGCTCGTCGGCGGGGCCGTGCGGGTCCACGCCCACGGCCACCGCGATGTCGTGGATCTCGTTGTTCTTGAACAGCAGGTCGCGCTCGACCTCCCAGGCATTGAGCACCTTGCCGCGCAGCGGCAGGATGGCCTGGAACTCCTTGTTGCGGCCCATCTTGGCGCTGCCGCCGGCGGAGTCCCCCTCCACCAGGAAGAGCTCATTGATGCCCAGGTCGCGGCTTTCGCAGTCGGTCAGCTTGCCGGGCAGCACCGCCACGCCGGAGCCCTTCTTCTTCTCCACCTTCTGGCTGGCGCGCTGGCGCGTCTGCGCCTGGCGGATCACCAGCTCGGCGAGCTTCCTGCCGTGGTCCACATGCTGGTTGAGCCACAGCTCCATCGCCGGGCGTACATAGGTGGACACCAGGCGCAGCGCGTCGCGGCTGTTGAGCCGCTCCTTGGTCTGGCCTTGGAACTGCGGGTCCAGCACCTTGGCCGACAGCACGAAGCTGGCGCGGCCGAACACGTCCTCGGGCATCAGCTTCACGCCCTTGGGCAGCAGGGCATGCATCTCGATGAAGCCCTTGACCGCGGCGAACAGCCCGTCCTTGAGCCCCGCCTCATGCGTGCCGCCGGCCACGGTGGGGATGAGGTTGACGTAGCTCTCGCGCACCGGCGCGCCGTCTTCGGTGAAGGCCACGGCCCAGGACGCGCCCTCGCCTTCGGCGAAGTTCTCCGTCTCGCCGGCAGCGGCATGGTGGGCGCCTTCGAACAGCGGGATCAGCGGGTCGGTGGGCAGGGTCTGCAGCAGGTAGTCGCGCAGGCCGCCCTGGTAGAGCCAGGTCTGCACGTCGGCATCCTTGCCGGCCTTCTCGACGGTCAGCGTCACCTTCACGCCCGGCATCAGCACCGCCTTGCTGCGCAGCAGGTGGACGAGCTCGGCGCGTGGCAGCTCCGCGCTTTCAAAGTATTTCTTGTCCGGCCACACGCGCACCGTGGTGCCGCGCTTGCGGTCGCCGCTGGCGGCCTTGCGCACGGCCAGCGGCTCGACCACGTCGCCGCCGCTGAAGGCGAGCGTCGCCACCTGGCCGTCGCGCCAGACCGTCACCTGCAGCCGGGTGGACAGCGCGTTGGTCACGCTCACGCCCACGCCGTGCAGCCCGCCAGAAAAGCT
Source organism: Pseudomonadota bacterium (assembly GCA_049321005.1). GTDB lineage: Bacteria > Pseudomonadota > Gammaproteobacteria > Burkholderiales > Burkholderiaceae_C > Aquabacterium. The sequence goes on along the minus strand of JBMOQL010000006.1, from coordinate 166,772 downwards.
GTAAGCGCCGCCCGAGCCCTTGTCGAATTTGCCGCCGGCATGCAGCCGGGTGAAGACGATCTCCACCACCGGCACGCCCTCTTCCGGATGCAGGCCGAAGGGGATGCCCCGACCTTCATCCTCCACGCTCACCGAGCCGTCGGCATGCAGCGTCACGGCGATGGTCTTGCCCTGCCCGGCCAGCGCCTCGTCGGCCGCGTTGTCGATCACCTCCTGCACGATGTGCAGCGGGTTGTCGGTGCGGGTGTACATGCCGGGCCGCTGCTTCACCGGCTCCAGGCCCTTGAGGACGCGGATGGAAGCCTCGCCATAGCTGGAGGCCGCAGATTTGGAGGAAGGCGCAGTCGTCATGGCGCGGGATTCTAGGAAGCGCCCCCCGGCCGGCCAGCGGTGGGGGCAGCGGCCGCCCGCGGCGCCAGCCGCCATCAGCAGGCGCGCCGCTGACTGGCTACAGTGGCTTGATGCCCTCCACCCCGCCCGCCACCCCGCCCGCCTCCGCGCCGCTGTCCGCCGCCCGACTGCTGGTCTGCGGCGGCCTAATCGTCACGCTCAGCATGGGCATCCGCCACGGCTTCGGGCTGTGGCTGGTGCCGATCACGATGGAGCGCGGCTGGCCGCGCGAGACGTTTGCCTTTGCCATCGCGCTGCAGAACCTGGTCTGGGGCCTGTGCTCGCCGCTGGCCGGCATGCTGGCCGACCGCTTCGGCGCGCTGCGCGTGCTGGTGGCCGGCGCGGGGCTCTACGGCCTGGGGCTGCTGGGCATGGCGCTGGGCGCGTCGGCCTGGGCCTTTACCGGTGGCGCGGGCGTGCTGATCGGCATCGCCCAGTCGGCTACCACCTATGCGGTGGTCTATGGCGTCATCGGCCGGCAGATCGCACCGGCCAAGCGCAGCTGGGCCATGGGCGTGGCCGCCGCCGCCGGCTCTTTTGGCCAGTTCCTGATGGTGCCGCTGGAGAGCGGGCTGATCGGCGCCTTCGGCTGGCAGCAGGCGCTGGTGCTGCTGGCTGCGTCCGCCCTGGTGATCGCGCCGCTGGCCTGGGGCCTGAAGGAGCCGGCGCACAGCCTGCGCCGGCAGACCGGTGCGCAAAGCGCGGGGCAGGCGGTGCGCGAGGCGTTTGCCACGCCGAGCTTCCTGCTGCTGATGGGCGGCTACTTCGTCTGCGGTTTCCAGGTGGTCTTCATCGGTGTGCACATGCCCAGCTACCTCAAGGACCACGGCCTGAGCCCGCAGGTGGCCAGCACGGCGCTGGCGCTGATCGGGCTGTTCAACGTCTTCGGCACCTACACCGCCGGCAGCCTGGGCCAGCGCCTGGCCAAGCGGCACATCCTGAGCGCCATCTACGCGCTGCGGTCGGTGGCCATCGTCGTCTTCCTGAGCGTGCCACTGACACCGCTGAGTGTGGCGGTGTTCGCCTCGGTGATAGGCTTCCTGTGGCTGTCCACCGTGCCGCCGACCAACGCCATCGTCGCCCAGATCTTCGGCGTGCAGCACCTGTCCATGCTGGGCGGCTTCGTCTTCCTGGCCCACCAGATCGGCTCCTTCCTGGGCGTGTGGCTGGGCGGGCGGCTGTACGACGCCACGGGCAGCTACGACATCGTCTGGTGGCTGGCCGTGGCCTTCGGCGTGATGGCCGCCCTGCTCAACCTGCCCGTGCGAGAAACCGCCATCCAGCGCCCGCAGGCGCAGCCGGCATGATCCGCGGCCGTCCGAGATCCTGGCGCCGCCGGGTGCTGGCCGCCGGGGCGGCTGCGGTGCTCGCAGCTGTCTTTGCCGCTTACCTGGCGCCCACGCTGGCCGTCGATCTGGCCACACGCCTGTGGGCTTGCTTCTGAGCGGCGGCGCATCGGCACGGGGGACGCCCCGCGCTCGATCAAGCGGCTCTCCCGGCTGGGTCGACCGGCTGGTGCTCGGGGCACTTGACGACCACCGGCGGCGCCCAGCGGGAGTCACCGGCGGCTCCGCCCTGGCGGCGCAGAAGCCCCCTGCACCCCCTCGCTAGAATGCTTCGATTCAGAAGGCCCGCCATGACACCCATCCTCGGCAGCATCGTTGCGCTGATCACCCCGCTGCATGAAGACGGCAGCGTCGACTACCCGACGCTGCGCAAGCTCATCGACTGGCACATCGCCGAAGGCACCCACTGCATCGGCGTGGTCGGCACCACCGGCGAGTCGCCCACAGTGGACGTCGACGAGCACTGCGAGATCATCCGCGTGGCCGTCGAGCAGGCCGCCGGCCGCGTGCCGGTGATGGCCGGTGCCGGCGCCAACTCCACACGCGAGGCCATCGAGCTCACGCGCTATGCGCAAAAGGTCGGCGCCGACTGCACGCTGCAGGTCGTGCCCTACTACAACAAGCCCACGCAAGAAGGCATCTACCAGCACTTCAAGACCATCGCCGAGGCGGTGGACCTGCCGGTGGTGCTCTACAACGTCCCCGGCCGCACGGTGGCCGACATGGCCCACGACACGGTCATGCGCCTGGCCCAGGTGCCCGGCATCGTCGGCATCAAAGAGGCCACGGGCAACCTCGACCGCGCCGCCTGGCTGATCCGCGAGGCGCCGCAGGGCTTCCACATCTATTCCGGCGACGACCCGTCCGCCGTCGCGCTGATGCTGCTCGGCGGCCACGGCAACGTCAGCGTCACCGCCAACGTCGCCCCGCGCGCCATGGCGGAGCTGTGCCGCGCCGCCATCGCCCGCGATGCCAAGACGGCCGCTGAAATCCACATGCGGTTGCTGCCGCTGCACAAGCTGCTCTTCATCGAGCCGAACCCCATTCCGGTCAAGTGGGCCCTGGCCCGCATGGGCCGCGCCGGCGGCACGCTGCGCCTGCCCCTGACGCCGCTGGGCGAGCCCAACCATGCCGTGCTGGAACAGGCACTGCGTGAATGCGGCCTGATCTGAACAAGCGTCCGGCGCCGGCCCGCTTTTTCCGAGCAGACGCCGAGCCATTCCCGCCCTCTGACCGCGCCCATCCTCCGCTGTAAGCGTGGCATCCACCCGCTGCGCCTCCTCACCTCATGTCCAGACTGCATTCCATGCCCGCCAGCCGGATCCCCGCCGCCCTGACCGCCCTCGCCCTCGCCTGCTCGGGCCTGTCCGGCTGCTCCTCCGTCGGCAACCTGCTGGCCTCCGACAAGGTGGACTACCGCAACAGCGGCAGCGCCCAGGCCGTCAAGCTTGAGGTGCCGCCTGACCTCACCCAACTCAGCGGCGGCTCGCGCTACCAGCTTGCTGACGGCCCGGTCAGCGCATCGGCCCAGCAGGCCTCGCAACAAGCCGCCCAGGCTGCCGCCACGCCCACGGCCATCGCTGCGCAGAGCGCCGGCCCGGTGCAACTTCAGCGTGACGGTACGCAGCGCTGGCTGGTCACCGCCCTGCCGGCCGAGCAGGTTTGGCCTATTGCCAAGGCGTTTTGGCTCGACCAGGGGTTCACGCTGGCCATTGACCAGCCCGAAGCCGGCATCCTGGAAACCGACTGGTCCGAGAACCGCGCCAAGCTGCCCAAGGACGCTGTGCGCAACATGCTGGGCGGCATCCTCAATTCGCTCTACGACACCGGTGAGCGCGACCGCTTCCGCACCCGTATCGAACGCACGGCTCAGGGCACCGAGATCTACATCAGCCACCGCGGAGTGGTCGAGAACGTCACCGACGCCAAGGGCGAGCAGACGGCTTGGCAGGTTCGCCCCACCGACCCTGGACTGGAGGCCGAGATGCTGAGCCGCCTGATGGTCCGCCTGGGCGCCACCGCTCAAGCTGCGGAAGCAGCCAAGGCCGCTGCCGCCACTGCCGGCGCGGCGCCCAGCCTCGCCCCGGCCCAGGCCCGCGCCGGCGAGGCGGGCACCGTGATCGTGCTCGACGGCTTTGACCGCGCTTGGCGCCGCGTTGGCCTGGCGCTGGACCGCAGCGGATTCACGGTCGAAGACCGTGATCGCACCCAGGGCCTGTATTTCGTCCGCTATGTCGATCCGTCGCGCTCGGCGCGCTCGGAACCGGGTTTCCTCAGCCGCATCTTCGGCGGCAGCAAGCCGGCCACGGCCCCGGGCCAATATCGGATCAAGATCACCGGCCAGGACGGCCAGTCCTTGGTGACCGTGCAGGACGCGCAGGGCCAGCCGGTGCGCGGCGAAACCGGCCAGCGCATCGCGGGCGTGTTGCTTGAGCAGCTGCGCTGACGCACGCCCGGCCAAGCCAAGAGCCACTCATCCGCAGGCGGCCCAACGCAGAGGCCGCAGGGGCGAGCAAGTCGAGAGGCGCCGGGCCCGCGCCCTCGTCCTTTTCCGCGGTGAAAGCCGCCCCGGCCGGTGCGCGAATCTCTTCCTTGCCCCGAACCCGCCGGAAAGGCTGCTCGGCGCGACGACAACGGGGCAATAAAAAAGCCGCCCGAGGGCGGCTTTTCATCACCGACGTACGGTGATTACATGGACGCGGCCGGAGAAGCAGCGTCAGCAGCCGGCGCAGCAGCGTCGGAAGCAGCATCGGAGGCAGCCGGAGCGGCGGCGTCAGCCGGGGAAGCGGCTTCGGTCGGAGCGGGAGCCGCCTCGACAGCGGGAGCAGAAGCGGCGTCGGCGGCCGGAGCAGCCTCTTCCTTCTTGCTGCAAGCAGCGAGCGCCACGGCAGCGATCAGCGAAGCCATCAGAAGCGACTTTTTCATCCTTGTGTCCTCAAAAAAGTGTCGAACAATTACCGGTAACTGAGGGAACCCACGGGCCTATTACGGATTCCATTGAGCAGGCAAGGTACGCCCGAACATTTCCAAGCCTAGCCGAAGATTATACGGAGGGCTGGGCTTTCCCTCATAGGCCGAGCGATGTTGGGGGGAAGGCGTCGCCAGAGCGTTGCGAAATTGCATCAGTCTGCTCCTTGAGGCGGGCCAGGCGCACCCGCTCGCGTGTCACCACGCCGCGCCATTGCGCGGTGTCCAGCACCTCCAGGCCTGCGCACCCGGGCAGCAACAAGGCACGTGGCAGGTCGCCGGCCAGTTCATCGGGCGCCTGCAGGCAGCGGATGCGGTGGCTCCACGGCGTGCGCCACCGTATCCAGCGCGGATGCAGGCGTGGCCAGGCATCGAACTGCGCGGCCAGGATTACCGCATGGGTATTGCCCGCGGCTAGCGCCCAGGCGTTGAAGGCGTCCACCGCCGCGGCCTCGCCCAGCGGCCAGGCTTCGAAGTCCGCATCACAGAGCACGAGGTCGTGCCGGCCCCGGCTGGCGGCTTGGAGCAGCGCCACCACGTGGGCGCGGAAGGCGGGCAGCCCCTGGAAAGCGACGGTGTCGGCCTCGCCATGCGGCCAAGCCGAGCCGGCTGCCGCCTGGGCCGGGCCGGCAGGCGGTTCACGCGCAGCATCACTGGACGACATGGTGCTCCTGCGGCTGAGGTTTATGCACGTCGAGCAGAGGCGGCCACTGGGGCAGGACGCAGCCAGCCATCTTCCGCCCACTGGCTCAGCAGCGCGCGGGCATCAGCGCTGGCACGCTGCCATTGCGCAGCCTCCAAGCGCCGGCAGTCGGCCAGGCGTCGCATCAGGCGGGCATCGGCGCCACCAGCGCGCCAGGCCTCGCCGTTGAGGTAAACGTGGCGATCGTCGTAGAGCATGCGGCTGCGGCGGTCCAGCACCAACGCCTGCCCGGGCTGCGGCGGGGTGCCGGGCTCGAACCAGACGCCGGACTTGGGTTCGGTGAGGTAGCGGCCGAGGCTCGACAGCAGGTGATCCGGGTCGCCCTCCACCATACGGCGGACAGCATCCAGGGCAAAGCCCTGCAGCTCGCTCGGGATGCGCCCCACCGCGGTGAGGGCCGGCTGCCCAGGGTCACGGTAGACGGCGGGCTGGTCGTCCGCGGACACGTCGTCGAGCAGCCGCTGCAGCACCTCGCGGGCCAGTTCACCGGCTGAGGGCGAGCGAAAGCCCACCGAGCAGGTCATGCACTCGCCTTCGGCGATGCCGTCGTGCGCCCAGCGCGGCGGCAGATAGAGCATGTCTCCCGGCTCCAGCACCCATTCTTGCTCGGGCACGAAGTTGGTGAGGATCTTCAGCGGCACGCCGTCGCGCAGCTGCGGATGAGGCAACCGGCCAATGCGCCAGCGGCGCCGGCCGTGAACCTGCAGCAGGAACACATCGTACGAATCGAAGTGCGGGCCGACGCCGCCGCCGTCTGTGGCGTAGGAGATCATCAGGTCGTCCAGCCGCGCCTCGGGTACGAAGCGGAACGCATCCAGCATGGCGCGCGCGGCCTCGCTGTGCAGGTCCAGGCCTTGCAGCAGCAACGTCCAGCCGGGGCGGTCGAGCCTGGGCAGAGCCCGACGCGGAATCGGGCCGTGGCGCAGCGTCCAGTCGCTGTCCTCGCGCGGGGTGTCGCGCACGATTAGGCGGGACTCTGCGTCCTCGCTGGTGGCCAGGTTGAACAGTTCAGCGCGCGTAACGGGCGGCCGGATGCCGGGCCAGGCCTGGCGGATCAGCAGCGGCTTCTTGTGCCAGTGGCGCCGCATGAAGGCGGTGGGACTGAGCCCGCCCAGCAGGGCCAGAGGGTGGTCAGGATCGGGAGGCAACACGGTCATCCGGGCATTGTGGCCTGCGGCGAGGCGGCCCCGGCCGCGTGCGATGATGTGCTCCATGTTGATCGCATCCCCCTGTGTCGTCAGCCTGACCTGGCGACTGCAAGACGCCCAAGGTAATCTCATCGATGCGCTGGAAGAGCCGCTGGAGTTCTTCTACGGCGGGCAAGATCTTTTTGCCCGTGTCGAGGAAGCGCTGGAAGGCCATGGCCAGGGCGACGAACTCACGGTGAGCCTTGAGCCTGAACACGCCTTCGGCGATTACGACGCCGACTTGGTGTTCTTCGAGGAGCGCAGCCTCTTCCCGGATGAGGTGGAGCCAGGCATGCAGTTCGAAGGCCCGCCTGAGGGCGCCAAGACCGAGGGCATGCCGCGCGACGCGATCTACACCGTCACCGAGGTCTATGACACCCACGTGGTGCTGGACGGCAACCACCCGCTGGCCGGCATCGGGTTGCGGCTGGACGTGACCGTGCGCGGCGTGCGCGAGGCGACGGCCGCGGAGATCGAAGCCGGGTCGGTGGCCGATGCGGCAGTCACGGTGCTGCAGACGGCGCCAGCCTCCGACCGGCTGCACTGAGCATCACGACGGCACGCCGGCTGCGTCGGCGGCGTCTTCAGCCGCGCCCGGTGGAGCCGAAGCCGCCCTGCCCGCGCAGGCTCTCGTCGAAGCTCTCCACCTGCCGAAAGGCGGCTTGCACCACGGGCACGATGACGAGTTGGGCGATGCGCTCCATCGGCGCGATGGTGAAGGCCTCGCGCCCACGGTTCCAGCAGCTCACCATGAGCTGGCCCTGGTAGTCCGAGTCGATCAGGCCGACCAGATTGCCGAGCACGATGCCGTGCTTGTGGCCCAGGCCGGAGCGCGGCAGTATCAGCGCGGCAAGGCCGGCATCGCCAATGTGGATGGCCAAGCCGGTGGGGATGAGCTGCGTATCGCCCGGCTCCAGCCTCAAGGGCTGATCCAGGCAGGCGCGCAGGTCCAAGCCGGCGCTGCCCGGCGTGGCGTAGCCAGGCAGGTGCGCGGCCATGCGCGCATCCAGCACGCGCAGGTCGATGGTGGCAGTGGTCATGCGCGGGTTTGCTCCAGGCGGCGGGCGATCTCGGCCACCAGCGCACGGGCGAGCGTGAGCTTGTCGGCGGTGGAGCCATCTGCCGGCAGGGCCTGATGGCCCTGAGCATCGACCAGCAGCAGCGCGTTGTCATCGCGGCCGAAGGTGGCCGGGCCTAGGTTGCCGACGATCAGCGGCAGGCGCTTGCGCTGCAGCTTGGCGCGGGCATGGGCCAACAGGTTTTCGCTCTCGGCCGCAAAGCCGACGCAGTAAGGCGGCTGGGGCAGCGCTGCGACCGCAGCCAGGATGTCGGGGTTTTCGGTCAGCTCGAAGGTGGGGGCGACCTTCTTGCCTTCCTTCTTGATCTTGTGCTCGCTCAAAGAGGCCGGGCGCCAGTCGGCCACCGCGGCGGTGGCAATGAAGACGTCATGCGCCGCGGCTCGGGGCAGCACCGCGTCATGCATCTGGCCGGCGGTCATCACGTCAATGCGCTCGACGGCACCACGCGGCGTGGGCAGGTGCACCGGGCCGGCAACCAGCGTCACATGGGCCCCCGCCTCGGCCGCGGCGCGAGCCAGGGCGAAGCCCATCTTGCCGCTGGAGTGGTTGGTGATGCCGCGCACCGGGTCGATGGGCTCGAAGGTCGGGCCGGCGGTGATCAGCACGCGGCGGCCCGCGAGCACGGGCGGCTGGAAGAAGGCGACCACGTCGGCCAGCAGCTCTGCCGGCTCCAGCATGCGGCCGTCGCCCGTCTCGCCACAGGCCTGGTCGCCGCAGCCGGGGCCCAGGATACGTGCGCCGTCGGCGGCGATCTGCGCCACGTTGCGCTGTGTGGCCGGGTGGGCCCACATCTCTCGGTTCATCGCCGGGGCAACGAGCAGGCCGCAGCGCTCGGCCGGACGGGCCAGGCACAGCAGGCTGAGCAGCTCATCGGCCCGGCCCTGGGCCAGCTTGGCGATGAAGTCGGCGCTGGCCGGAGCGATGAGCACCGCATCCGCCTGGCGCGACAGATTGATGTGCGCCATGGCGTTGGGCTCGCGCGCATCCCACTGGCTGGTGTAGACGCTGCGGCCGCTCAGGGCCTGCAAGGTGACGGGGGTGATGAAGGCCTCGGCCGCCTCGGTCATCACCACCTGCACGCTGGCGCCTGCCTTGACCAGCAGGCGGATCAGCTCAGCGGACTTGTAGCAGGCGATGCCGCCGGTGAGGCCGAGCACGATGTGCCGCCCCTGCAGATCGAGAGGTTCTGACATGGCGCGGACTCTAGCAGGGCGCCCCCGGGGCGCCTTGGCCGCACGGTCGACCGGCTTGGCACGTGGCCGGGCGGCCCGCGGCGGATGCCTCGACCGGCACCGCCCCGGGTTATACCGGCCCCATGCCTGGGCGTTACCCCGAGCGGGCGATGCAGTTCGGTCACCGACAATGCCCCGGCCCGTTCAGCGGCCTGGCGGCAAGGCCGCGTGTCTTTCCCCATACATGGCGGCCCGGCGTCGGCCGATGACCTGAAGAGCTGCCTGCCGCCCCGCTGATGTCCGCTGCACCTGCACCCGCACCCCGCCCCAAGAAGCTACGCATCCTCGGCATCCGCGGCATCCCCGCGGCCCATGGCGGCTTTGAGACCTTTGCCGAATACTTGGCCCTGTACTTGGCCGCGCGCGGCTGGGAGATCACCGTCTATTGCCAGGAAGACGGCAAGGGGCCGATCGTGCAGGATGACTTCGGCGACATTCGCCGCGTGCGCATCCCGATAAGTCACGGCGGGCCGCTGGGGACCATCGTCTTCGACTGGAAGTCCACGCTGCATGCCTCGCGCAGCGGCGAGCTATGCCTGACCCTGGGCTACAACACGGCCGTCTTCTGCGGCTGGCTGCGGCTGCGCGGCGTGCCCAACGTCATCAACATGGACGGCATCGAGTGGAAGCGCGCCAAGTGGGGCCGCGTGGCCAAGGCCTGGTTCTGGCTGAACGACTGGTTCGGCTGCTGGCTGGGCAACCACCTGATCGGCGACCATCCGGAGATGAAGGTGCACCTGGCCACGCGCACGCGGGCTGACAAGATCACCATGATCCCCTACGGCGCCGAGCGCATCGACCATGCGCCGCTGGACCCCATCCGCTCGCTGGGCCTGCAGCCGGGGCGGTACTTCACCGTCATCGCGCGGCCGGAGCCGGAGAACTCCTTGCTGGAGATCGTGCGCGGCTTCTCCCGGCGTCAGCGGGGCATGACGCTGGCGGTGCTGGGCCGCTACGAGCCGGATCACCCCTATCACCGCGCGGTGCTGGACGCGGCCAGCGACGAGGTGCGCTTCCTTGGACCGATCTACGACAAGCACGTGCTCAATTCACTGCGGCTGCATTGCGCGGCCTATGTGCACGGGCATCAGGTGGGGGGCACCAACCCGTCGCTGGTGGAGGCGCTGGGCGCGGGCAACGCGGTGATCGCGCGGGACAACCGCTTCAACCGCTGGGTGGCGGGCGATGCCGCGGTGTACTTCAAGGACGAGGCCGAGTGCGCACGGCGCTTCGACGAATGGCAGGCCGAGGGCTTCGAAGCCCGGGCCGCCGCGATGCGCCAGGCCAGCCGCCAGCGCCATGCCGAGGCCTTCACCTGGAAGCACATCCTGCAGCAGTACGAGCACCTGCTGCGCCGGTTCCGGCCAGAGGCGCCGCTGCACAAGCGCGGCTCGCAGCGCAAGCGCGGCTGAACGCAGGGCTCCGGAGCGGCCCGGGCACCATGCGGCCCGGGAGTCGGCTCAGAAGATGTCGGCGTCCGCCAGTAGCGATGCGGCTGCGTCCTTGGGCGCCAGGCGCGGCTCACCACCCAGCGGCCAGTCGATGCCGATAGCCGGATCGTTCCAGACGATCGCACGCTCGCACTCGCGGGCGTAGTAGTCGGTCGTCTTGTAGAGGAAGTGCGTGTCGTCCTCCAGCGCGATGAAGCCGTGGGCATGGCCCGCGGGAATCCAGAGCTGGCGGTGGTTGTCGGCGCTCAGCTCCACGCCCGTCCAGCGGCCAAAGGTAGGCGAGCCGCGGCGGATATCGACGGCCACGTCCCAGGCGCGGCCCTTGACCACGCGCACCAGCTTGCCCTGCGGATGCGGCGGCAACTGGTAGTGCAAGCCGCGCAGCACGTTGCGCGCCGAGCAGGAGTGGTTGTCCTGCACGAACGCCGGCGCGGGCGGCAGGCCGGCCTCGGCCAGCAGCGCATCGAAGCGCCGGGCATTGAAGCTCTCCATGAACCAGCCGCGGTCGTCACCGAAGACGGCCGGCTCGATGATGACCACGTCGGGCAGGTCGGTGCGCAGCAGCTTCATCAGGTGTAGACCTTTTCCTGCAGCATCTTCATGAGGTACTGGCCGTAGCCGTTCTTCAGCATGGGCTGGGCGGCGGCCTCGACTTGCTCGGCGGTGATCCAGCCGGCGCGCCAGCCGATTTCCTCCAGGCAGGCGACCTTGAGGCCTTGGCGCTTTTCGAGCGTGGCGATGAACTGGCCAGCCTCCAGCAGTGAGTCGTGGGTGCCGGTGTCCAGCCAGGCATAGCCGCGGCCCATGATCTCGACGTCCAGCCGGCCCTCCTGCAGATAGCGGGCGTTGATGTCGGTGATCTCAAGCTCGCCGCGGGCAGACGGGCGCACCTCGGCGGCGTAGTCGCACACGACGGCGTCGTAGAAGTAGAGACCGGTGACGGCGTAGTTGCTCTTCGGCGCCTTGGGCTTTTCTTCGATGCTGACGGCGCGGCGGCCGTCGTCGAAAGCCACCACGCCGTAGCGCTCAGGGTCGTTGACGTGGTAGGCGAAGACCGTGGCGCCCTGCTCCTGCGCCGCGGCATGGCGCAGCATGGCCTGGAAGTCGTGGCCGTAGAAGATGTTGTCGCCCAGCACCAGAGCGCTGGCCTGGCCGGCCAGGAAATCGCGGCCCAGGATGAAGGCCTGGGCCAGGCCGTCTGGCGAGGGCTGCACACAGTAGTTGAGGTTGATGCCCCAGCGCGAGCCGTCGCCCAGCAGCGCCTGGAAGCGCGGCGTGTCGGCCGGCGTGGAGATGACCAGGATGTCGCGGATGCCCGCCAGCATCAGCGTGCTGAGCGGGTAATAGATCATTGGCTTGTCGTAGACCGGCAGCAGCTGCTTGGAGATCGCCAGCGTGGCAGGATGCAGCCGGGTGCCGGAGCCGCCGGCCAGGATGATGCCTTTGCGACGGGTGGCCGCCACAGGGGTCGTCATGCACCGTTCTCCTTGAGGTGTCGGACCAGCTGGTCCACATACGGTTGCCAGGACGGCATCGACAGACTCAGCGCCTGCTCGAGCCGGGTGGTATCCATGACCGACCAGGCCGGGCGCCGGGCCGGCGTGGGGAAGTCCGCCGTGGTGATCGCGGCCACATCGCGCGGCCGCGCCTGGAGGCCCGGCAGACCCGCGTCCCACGCGGCCTGCAGCACGGCCTGGGCAAAGGCATGCCAGGTGACCGCACCCGCCGCGCAGCAATGATGCAGGCCGGAGACGCCCTGGTGCAGCGCCAGCAAGGTCAGGTCTGCCGCCAGCGCTGCCGGCGTCGGGCAGCCCTGCTGGTCGGCCACCACGCGCAACTGCTGGCGCTCGCGGGCCAGGCGGATCATGGTCCTGGGGAAGTTGCCGCCGTGCAGGCCGAAGACCCAGCTCAGCCGCAGCACCAGCGCATCGGGCGCCTGCAGCGCTGCCTGCTCGCCAGCGAGCTTGGTGCGGCCGTAGACACCCTGCGGCGCGGTGGCATCGTCCTCGCGATACGGCCGGTCGGCCCGGCCGTCGAAGACGTAGTCGGTGGAGTAGTGCACCAGCCGGAAGCCGTCGCGCGCCGAGCGCTCGGCCAGGAAGGCCGGCAGCCGGTGGTTGAGCGCATCGGCTGCGGCCTCGTCGCTCTCGGCCTTGTCGACCGCGGTGTAGGCCGCGGCGTTGACCACCCAGCGGGGCTTGAGGTCGGCCAGGATGGGCGTGAGCTGCTGCGGCTGGCTCAGGTCGACCTGCGCGCGGGTGATCGGCATGACCTCGCCCAGCGGCAGCAAGGCGCGCTGGAGCTCACGGCCGACCTGGCCAGCGGCGCCGAGCAAGACGATACGGGGGCGCGCACTCATCACACCGGCCTCATGCCGCGGCCAGGCCACGCTCGCCGTACTGGCAGGCGATCCAGTCGCGGTAGCTGCCGCTGCGCACGCCGTCCACCCAGGCCGTGTGGTCGAGGTACCAGGCCACCGTCTTGGCGATGCCGGTGGCGAACGTCTCGGCCGGGCGCCAGCCGATCTCGCGCTCGATCTTGCGCGGGTCGATGGCGTAGCGGCGGTCGTGGCCGGGGCGGTCGGTGACGTAGGTGATGAGGTCTTCGTAGCGGCCGCCGGCACGCGGGCGCAGGCGGTCGAGCTCGCGGCAGACGGTGGTCACCACGTCGATGTTGCGGATCTCGTTGATGCCGCCGACGTTGTAGACCTCGCCGCACCGGCCCTTCTCCAGCACCTGACAGATGGCCTCGCAGTGGTCGCGCACGTAGAGCCAGTCGCGCACGTTCAGCCCGTCGCCATAGACCGGCAGCGGCTTGCCGTCCAGGGCATTGAGCAGCATCAGCGGGATGAGCTTCTCGGGGAACTGGTAGGGGCCGTAGTTGTTGCTGCAGTTGGTCGTCAGCACCGGCAGGCCGTAGGTGTGGTGCCAGGCGCGCACCAGGTGGTCGCTGCCGGCCTTGCTGGCGGAGTACGGGCTGTTGGGCGCGTAAGGCGTGGTCTCGGCAAACGGCGGGTCGTCGGCATCCAGCGAGCCGTAGACCTCGTCGGTGGAGACATGCAGGAAGCGGAAGGCGTCGCGCTCGGCGCCGCTCAGGCCAGCCCAGTAGGCGCGGGCTTCTTCGAGCAGGCTGAAGGTGCCCACCACATTGGTCTGCACGAAGTCGCCCGGGCCGTGGATGGAGCGGTCGACATGGCTTTCGGCGGCGAAGTGGACCAGCGCACGCGGGCGGTGTTGCGTCAGCAGGCGGCGCACTGTCTCGCGATCGCAGATGTCGGCCTGCACCAGCCGAACCTGGCCGCTTTGCAGCGGCGCGGCGATCGTCTCGGGATTGCCCGCGTAGGTGAGCTTGTCCAGCACGACAAGGGGCTCGTCGCTGCGGGCCAGCCAGTGGTGGACGAAGTTGCCGCCGATGAAGCCGGCGCCGCCTGTGATGAGGAGCATGGGACCGCAGGGATAGCGGCCGGCGGGGTGCCGTGCCGTCCGGCAGAACTATAAGGAGCGCTCACTCCGCGGCGGGCCGCTTGCCTGCGGGATCGGCCCCCCCGGCTTTCCCTCAGTGCAACGGCAAGGCGTCACACATTGGACGTGGCCCGCACCTCTTCGATGCTGGTCAGCCCCTGCAGTACCTTGGCCAAGCCGTCCTGGCGCAGGGTGCGCATGCCCTCGCGCAGGGCGCAGGCCTGCAGCTCCTCGGCGCGTGCACCGGTCTGGATCAGCCGGCGCAGCTCGCGCGAGACCGACATCAGCTCATGCAGGCCGACGCGGCCGCGGTAGCCAGTGCCGCCGCAGCTGGGACAGCCGGGGCTGTGATGGTGCATCAGCACGCCGTCGCGGCCGAGCTGCTGCCGCCAGTCGGACAGGACCGTGTCGCGCTGGAACTGCGGGTCGCCCGGCGGACAGATGTGCAGGTAGTCGGCCAGCAGCTCCTCCACCTGCTCGGCCGTCGCCGGCTCGGAGCGGCGGCAGTCCATGCACAGCTTGCGCACCAGGCGCTGGGCCAGCACGACCAGCAGCGAGTCGGCGAAGTTGAACGGGTCCATGCCCATGTCCAGCAGCCGCGTGACCGTCTCCGGTGCGCTGTTGGTGTGCAGGGTGGACAGCACCAGGTGGCCGGTCAGGGACGCCTCGACCGCCATGTGCGCCGTCTCCTCGTCGCGGATTTCGCCGACCATGATCACATCCGGGTCAGCGCGCAGGAAGGCGCGCAGCGCCTTGGCGAAGGTCCAGTCGATCTTCGGATTGACCTGCACCTGGCGCAGCCCGGGCTGGGTGATCTCCACCGGGTCTTCGGCCGTCCAGATCTTGCGCTCGGGCACGTTGATGTGGCTGAGCGCGGAGTGCAGCGTGGTGGTCTTGCCGGAGCCGGTGGGGCCCACGCACAGCACCAGGCCGTAGGGGCGCTCCATCGCGGTCTTCAGCCCGGCCAGGTTGGGCGCGCTCAAGCCCAGGTTGTCCAGCGGAATGGGCTTGGCCGAAGCCAGGATCCGCATGACGATGTCCTCCAACCCGTTGTTGGTCGGGATGGTGGCCACGCGCAGCTCGATCTTGTGGCCCGGCACGAAGCGGGCGAAGTTGATCTTGCCGTCCTGGGGCTTGCGGCGCTCGGAAATGTCCAGGTCGCACATGATCTTCACGCGCGCCACGAATGCCGAGCGGTAGGTGTGCGGCAGCTCCAGGTAGGTGCGCAGGATGCCGTCCTTGCGGAAGCGGATCTTGAGCTTCTCCTTGCCGGGGTAGCACTCGACGTGGATGTCGGAGACGCCGTCGGCATGCGCCTCCAGCACCATGGTGTTGATCAGCCGCACCAGCGAGTTGTCGCTCTGCTCGATGGGCTTGTCATCGTCGCCGCCCTGCTGCTCATGGCCTTCGCGCTCCAGCGTCTCCATGAGCTTGCCGGTGTCGCTGGGCTCGTACTCAAAGGCTACGGCGTCGACGTCGGCGCCCACGCGCGAGACATCCGCGCCGATCTTGGCGTAGGCCTCGCGGATGCCGAACTCCAGCTGCGCATGCTGCGCCAGCACCGGCACGACGCGGCATTGCGTGGCGAACTCCAGTTCCGACAGCGCCAGCCGGCGGCCAGGGTCTTCCACGGCGACGATGAGGTTGGTGTCACGCAGCAGCAGCGGCAGAACGTGCAGCCGCTCGGCCATCACGTAGGGCACCTTGCGCAGGGCTTCGGACTCGACGGGGAAGCGTTGCGCGTCGACCAGCGGGTAGCCCATCTTGCGCGCCAGTGCGGTCTGCAGGTCCTGGCGAGAGACGAGCTCCAGCTTGACCAGCAGCTCGCCCAGCGGGACGCTGCGGTCGCGCTTTTGCTGCTCCAGCGCGTCCTCGAGCTGCGCCTGGCTGATCAAGCCCATGGCGATCAGGGCCTCGCCGATGCGCACCATCGGCATCTTGCTCTGCTGCTCGATGGCCGCCAGCAGCTGTTCGGGCGTGACGATCTGCTTGTTGAGCAGGATGTCGCCGATCTTCTGGCTGCGCAGTTGCTGCTGCACGTCGGCGGCCTGCTCCACCTGCTCGGGCGTGGCCAGGTGATCAGCAACCAGCAGCTCGCCGATGCGCGGGCCGAACTCGGTGGACTGCAGCACCTCGGCGGGAACGAAGACGCGGCGCACGCGGTCCTCCGCATCCACCGGCAGGAAGAGGAAAAGGCCGAAGCCGGTCTCCACATGCCCGATGGTCTCGGCCTGCCACTCATGCCCGTCCCTGAAGTGCAGCTTGAACGGCGTGCGCGGCCGGCTGTCCAGGAAAGGCGCATGTGGGTCACCGGGCGCGGCGCGCAGCGGCGCCAGCGGCACCGTCAGCGACAGTGAGCGGAACTGGCCGAAGCGCAACGGCATGGTCGTGCGCGCGGGCGGCACCTGCACGTGGGCCACCACCTCGTCAGGCACGAAGAAGATCAGCCGGCCCTGCATGCTGCGGCCGTTCAGGCCCTCGATCTCGCAGGGCAGCGAATCGTTCTGCTCCGACGCCGGCGGGTAGGACGCATACGGCGGTGTAGGCCACCGGAAGGACTCGTGACGCGCCTTGTCCTCCGCCTCGTCGCCGGCGCGGTGCGGCGTCAGGCCAGGCTCGACCGTGGGGTCGACCAGGTTCAGCGGAGGCAGGTGCAGATCCGTCATGTCATCCTCGGCGGGCAAGCCGCAGCCGCGCCCGCGGCGGGCGCATTCCGGCTCGGCCCATTGTCCGGTTTGCCGAGGCAACGCATGGGCCGATCAGGCCGCGAATCACCCGGTAATCCTGCGCAATGCCGCCTCACGGCCGCCGGCCGCCCCCAGCGGAACCGAAACGTCGCACAGCGATCCGACGGCGAGCGCCGCATTTGCTAAAACCGCAACCTTGCCATCCCGCATCCCCGCCGATCCCGAGGATGCCCCCGCCACCGGCTGCGCCGGCGGCCCAACGGAGAGTCCATGAACCCGTCCCCGCTGCTTTCCACCGCCCTGGCCACCGTCGTCGCCCTGGGACTCACCGCGCCGGCCCAAGCCGCCGACATGAAGGCCGGCAAGGAGAAATGCTTCGGCGTGGCCAAGGCCGGCCAGAACGACTGCGCCAACCTGTCGGGCACGCACAGCTGTGCCGGCCAGGCCAAGGCCGACAACGACCCGGCCGACTGGAAGTTCGTGCCCAAGGGCACCTGCAAACAGCTGGGCGGCATGGACGCCGAGGCGGCCAAGGCGGCGCTGGACAAGAAGTGATCTGCACGCCGCGCTCGGCTGCCGGTGGTGCGAGGCAGCAGACGATGCGTGCCAGGCCGGGCGATGAACTCTGGTGAGCCTCATCCGCTGCCCATCGGCGTCGGCTTGCGCCATGCGCACCACGCTGACCTGCTCGCCTGCCGGCCGGCACTGGACTTCGTCGAAGTTCACGCCGAGAACTTCTTCGCCGAAGGCGGCGCAGCCCCCGGCCTGCTGGACGAGGTCCGGTGCCACTACGCCGTCAGCCTGCACGGCGTCAGCCTGAGCCTGGGATCAGCCTGCGGGCTGGACGAATCGCATCTGGCCCGGCTGGCCACGCTGGTCAAGCGGATCGATCCGCTGCTGCTGTCCGATCACGCCGCCTTTGCCCGCGCGCCGCTGAGCCCTGGCGGGTCGCCCGTCCATGCAGCCGACCTGCTGCCCATCGCCCTCACCCCGGCGTCGCTGGCCATCCTCGCCCGCAATGTGGACCGCGCGCAGGCGGTGCTCGGTAGGCGGCTGCTGGTGGAAAACCTCTCCGCCTATCTGGCATGGGCCGACGACAGCCTGGAGGAGCCCGCCTTTCTGGGCGAGCTGTGCCGCCGCACCGGCTGCGGCCTGCTGCTGGACCTGAACAACTTGGTGGTCAACGCGCTGAACCACGGTGCTGCCGACCCCGCACAGTGGGCTGCCCACTGGATCAGCCGCCTGCCAACGGGCGTGGTCGGGCAGGTCCACCTGGCCGGCCACTCCCCTGCGCGACCGGGCCGCTGCATCGTTGACGATCACGGCCAGCCCGTCGGCGAAGCGGTGTGGCAGGTCTATGCCGACACGCTGCGCCACTGCGGGCCCGTGCCCACGCTGATCGAGTGGGACACCGACCTGCCACCGCTGCAGACGCTGCTCGATCAGGCCCAGCAGGCCATCGATACGGCGCGTTGGGCGCTGGCCCGCGATGAGGCGCAAGCGCCACAGGCCGCCGCGATGCCGTTCCCTGCTCCACCGCCCAGCCCGGCGGCCGCCACCGCCTCGGCCCCGCACGATCACGAAGCCGGCCGCCAGCAGGCGCTGCTGCGGGCGCTGTTCGCTGCGGGCAGCGTCGAGCAGCCGCACGCCGCTGACGAGTTGCCCGGCCCGCATCCTCGGTGGGTCGGCTTGCCCGGGGCGGCCACGCCGCCCGCCGCCGCACCCATGTCGGTCACCGACCCGCCCACCGGCCTTGCCACACCGTCGCAGCCCACCTGGCCCCTGCTGCCTTATCGCCGCAACGCCTGCGCCTCCGCCGCCCGCGCGCTGCGCACCGCCTACCCCACGGTCGCGGCCATGCTGGGCGACGAGCCTCTGCGCGCCGTGGCCTGGGCGCTCTGGCAGGCACACCCGCCGCACAGCGGTGACCTGGCCGACTGGGGCTCCGAGCTGCCGTCTTGGCTGGCCCAGCAGGAACAGCTGCAGCCCTGGCCCTGGCTGCCCGACAGCGCGCAGCTGGACTGGACCGTGCACCGCTGCGCCCGCGCCGCTGATGCCAAGCCCGAGCCGCAGACCGTGTCGCTGCTGGGCGAGCTGCCGGCCGAGCGGCTGAGGCTGCAGCTGCTACCCGGGTTGGCCGTGCTGTGCAGCGACTGGCCCATTGCCACTTTGCACGCGGTGCATCAAGCGGCGGGCGCGGACGGCGCCGCATCTGCCACTCTGCCGCCGGCGCTGACCGTGGAAGCCCGGTCGCTGCCCGCCGCAGGGCCGGTGCGGCGAGACGGCACGAACGCACGTGCGCCTGAACCCGAATCCATCATGCAGCCCGCCCGCGCAGCCATCGCGCGCAAGCGGGCCGAATGCGTCTGCGTCTTCCGCCGCGGCTGGTCAGTCGAGGTCGAGGCCATCGACCGCGCCACCGCTGCATGGATGGCCGACCTGCTGGCCGGCATGAATCTGGCCCAGGCGCTGGAGCGGGCCCAGGCGCGTGCAGGCGATGTGGGCCAGTTGGACCTCACCGCCTGGCTGGCCCAAGCGCTGCGGCAGGGCTGGATCTGGCGCGCCGTCGCGGCCGAGAGCGACGCGGTTGACGAGTCCATCGGCTGACAGCATGCCGCCCGGTCCGGCATCCGGGGCAGCGTCTTATCGCCACCTGATCGTCACCAGATCACCAGCGAATGGCCCACCCGGCGTGCGAGCGCCTGCCGGCCCCGATGCGCCGGACGGCGGCCAGCAGCGGCCGCGGCGCCCGCCCGGCCTGCGCCCTCACCCGTCACTCACGCGGGCACCGAAGCGGCCGCTGCCGGCTCAGCCTGCCGCATTCAGAAATCCCGCGGCCGGAAGGTCAGGATCATCGGGTTGGGAATGCGCCCGTTCTCGTCCAGCGGCAGCACCTCGGTGCGGTCCAGTGCGCGCAGCACGGCGTCGTCCCAGGCGGGCACGCCGCTCGACTGCGTGATGCGGCGGGACACGATGCGCCCATCGGCTGCGGCGCGCACCTCGACCTCGGCCTTCGGGTTGCCGTCCAGCACGGGCGGGAAGACGACATTGGGTCGCACACGCGCCACGATGCGGCCGGCGTACGAGTCGGAGATGCCCTTGCCCGGCACGTTGGCGCCCTGGCGCGGCGCGCCGGTGGTGGCGTCCTGCCCGCCGGCCTGGCCCATGATGCGGCGCAAGGCCTCCTCGCGGTTGGACTGCAGGGCCGGCGTGCTTTGGGCCGACGCGGCTTTGCGCTCGTCCTTGCGCGGCTCCTCACGCTTGTCAGCCTTGGGCTTGTCCTCCTTCGGCTTGCTGTCCTTGGGCTTGGGCTTTTCGGCCAGTTCGGCAGGCCGTTCGTCTTGTGGCGGCGGCTCGGCACGGCGCGGCTCGGGAGGCGCCGGCCGGGGCGGCCCGGGCTCCGTGCGGGCCGCCGGCTCCTGCGGCGCAGCCACCTGCGGCACGCTGGACCACAGTTCGGCCGAGCCGCCCTCGGGCGTGCTCATGCGCCAGCTCACACCCAGGCTCAGCGCGCCGACGAGCAGGGCATGCGCCACCAGCGCGAAAGCCGCGCCCCGCGCCGGCCGGTCGGGTGACCGCGGACGCAGCGGATCATCGACTGCTGCCATCGCAGATCAAGCGCCCGTGGTACGCACCGACAGGCCCACGCGCGGGATGCCGGCGCGCTGGAGCTTGTCCATCACCTTGACCACCGTCTCATAGCGCACGTCGCGCCGGGCGCTGATGACCACCGGCACCTGCTCGGCCCCGCCTGCCACCTCAGCCTGCGCGGCCTGCACGCGAGCGGCCAGGTCGGCCAGCGACACCGTGCCCATGTCGCGGCCATCCACCCGCCACTCCAGCCGCGTTTCGTCCTTGACCACGACCTCGACCACGCGCGGTGGCTGCTGCTTGGCCCGGCCCACCGACGGCAGGTCCACCGTGCCGGTGGTGATCAGCGGCGCGCTGACCATGAAGATGATGAGCAGCACCAGCATCACGTCGATGAACGGAACCATGTTGATCTCGTTCATCGAGCGCCGGCGGCGGCTGCCTCGTTGAGACACTCCAGGCATGGCGTGCGCCCTTCCCTCAGCGCGCCGGCACCGGCGGCGCCATGTGGCCGATGTTGCGCGCCAGGATGTTGGAGAACTCCTCGATGAAGGTCTCCATCTGCATCGCGATGCGGTCGATGTCGCGGGCGAAGCGGTTGTAGGCGAGCACGGCAGGAATGGCCGCGAAGAGCCCGATGGCCGTGGCCACCAGCGCCTCCGCGATGCCTGGCGCCACGGTGGCCAGCGTCACCTGCTGCACGTTCGACAGCCCGGTGAAGGCATGCATGATCCCCCACACCGTGCCGAACAGACCCACATAGGGCGACACCGAGCCCACCGAGCCCAGCATCGACAGCCGCGACTCGACCACGTCCAGCTCGCGCTGGAAGCTTGCCCGCATCGCGCGGCGTGCGCCTTCGAGCAGCGCGCCGGGGTCCACGATGCGGCGCTCGCGCAGCTTCATCACCTCACGCATGCCGGACGCAAAGATGCGCTCCATCGGCGCATCCGGCCCGCTGCCGCGGTTGGCATCGCCGTAGAGCTCCTGGATGTTGCGGCCGGACCAGAACTCCCGCTCGAACTCCTCGTTGGCTGCGCGCACGCGGGCCAGCCCGAAGAGCTTGGAGAAGATCACCGTCCAGCTCGCCAGCGAGACAGCGATCAGGATGGCCATGACGATCTGCACGACGATGCTCGCGTGCAGCACGAGTTGGATGATGGAGAGGTCCTGGTTCATGAAGTCGTCAATGCAGGGGCCGGCAGGGCATCGAGCACCTCGGCTGGAATGCGGCGCGGCCGCAGCTCGCCGGCGCCGTCGGGTTGGACCCAGCCGATGCGGATCTCGGCTTCGCAAAGCAGCTGCGTGCCACGCCGCGCCTGCTGGGCAAACGCCATGCTCGTGCGCCCGCTGCCCAGCAGCCGCACCGACACGTCGATGACATCGTCGAGCCGCGCCGGCCGCAGATAGCGCACCCGCGCCTCGCTGACCACGAACATCCCGCCCGTGGCCTCGCGCAGCGCCTGCTGGTCATGCCCGAGCGCCCGCAGCCACTCGGTGCGCGCCCGCTCGAAGAAGCGCAGGTAGTTGGCATAGAACACCACCCCACCGGCGTCGGTGTCCTCCCAGTACACGCGCAGCGGAAGGACGAAGTCGGCAGAGGATGGTGCGCTCACGGGGCGTGATTATCGGCCGTCTCCATTGGCGCCAGTCTCCGCTGCAGTGCCGCCCGACAGCTCGACTGCCGGCGCGCCCATGGCCGACGCGCGCCTGCCCAGCGCGTCTTGCATATCTCCTGCCGGTTCTGTGGGGGACACGATGGCCTGGCGTGGCACGCCGGGCTCACTCGCGCGGCCGGGGTGAGGCACGGCGGAATGTGCAACCCAACGCAACCTGCGCGGGCAGCTGGGCGGGACGGGAGGCTAGAGGAACTCCACCGTCTGCACCGCCTGCAGCACGACGCCGGCGTCCTCGCCGCGCTGGCGCGAGCGCAGCCACCACACGCCGGCTTTCTTGACGGACCAGGGCAGGTCCTGGCCGGTGAGCAGCCGCGCGGCCACCGCGCCGAGCGTCGGCTGATGGCCGACGATGAGCACCGGCTCGCTGGCATCGGGCCAGCGCGCGGCCTGAAGCACGGCGTCCACCGCGGCATCGGGCGACAAGGCCTTGACGGTGCGGAACGGCCGGGCCAGCGCCAGCGCGGTCTGCTGGGTGCGCACGGCCGGGCTGACAAGGATGCGGGTGGACTCCGGCAGGCGCCGGTTGAGCCACTCGGCCATGCGCTGCGCCTGGCGCTCGCCCTTGCTGGTCAGCGCGCGCTGCAGGTCGGCCTGCGCATCGGCCGCCAACTCGTCGGGAAGCGCCTGGGCTTCGGCATGGCGCCAGAGAATCAGGTCCATCATGGTCCCCCGGTGCGAAGGTCAGGCCAGTGTGCCCAAGCGCCGCATCAGCGCCAGCTGGGCGCTGGGCCCTGGACGCGCCGGGTGCTGGTAGCTGCCGTCGGGCCGCTGCAGCCAGGCGTCGCAGCCGTCGTGCAGATAGGGCACGAGGAACTCATCGATGACGCGCTGGCGCAGCGCCGGGTCGCTCACCGGCCAGGCCAGCTCCACGCGGCGCTGCATGTTTCGCGTCATCCAGTCCGCGCTGGACAGGTAAAGCACCTCGTCGTCCTCGCCCGGCCCCCAGCGGAAGTACAGGACCCGCGAATGCTCGAGCATGCGCCCGACCACCGAGCGCACGCGGATGCGGTCGGTCTGGCCCGGCACGCCGGCCGGCAGCATGCAAGCGCCGCGCACGATGAGGTCGATGTCGGCGCCATCCTGGCTGGCCTCGGCCAGGGCATGGATGAGATCCGGATCCGTCAAAGCGTTGACCTTGACGACGATGCGCGCCGGCTGGCCGGCCCGGGCCGCCTCGCCCACGCGCTGCACCAGCTTGATCATCGCCCGGTGCAGACTGCTGGGGGCCACCAGCAAGCGGCGCGGCGGGCGGCCGCGGGCCAGGCTGCCCAGGAGCTGGAAGAGGTTCTCCACGTCCTGCGTCAGCTCGTTGTCGGCGGTCAGGTAGCCGGCGTCGGTGTACAGGCGCGCGGTCTTGGCGTTGTAGTTGCCGGTGGACAGGTGGGCATAGCGCTTCAGGCGGCTGCCCTCGCGCCGCGTCACCAGCAGCGCCTTGGCATGGGTCTTCAGGCCGACGATGCCGTAGACCACCTGCGCGCCCAGCGCCTCCAGCCGGTCGGCCCAGTTGATGTTGGCCTCCTCGTCAAACCGGGCCTTGAGCTCGACCACCGCCATCACCTCCTTGCCGCGGCGCACGGCCTCCAGCAGCAGCTCCATCAGCTGCGACTGGCTGCCAGTGCGGTAGATGGTCTGGCGGATAGCCAGCACGTCGGGGTCGTTGACCGCCTGGCGCAGGAACTCCACCACCGGCTCGAAGGACTGGAAGGGGTGGTGCAGCAGCACGTCGCCCTGCTGCAGCCTCTCGAAGATGGAGCCGCCGCGCGGCACGTCGGCCGGCCAGCCGGGCTCGAAGGGAGCAAAGCGCAGCTGCGGTGCATCGGCCTGGTCGATCAGCTCGGCCAAGCGCACCAGGTTGACCGGCCCGTCCACCTTGTAGAGCGCCTCCTCACCCAGGCCGAACTGCTTGAGCAGGAAGTCCGACAGCTCCTGCGGGCAGCTCTGCGTCACCTCAACGCGGATGGCCTGGCCGAACTGGCGCGTGCTCATCTTGGAGCGCAGGGCCTGGCGCAGATTGGTGATGTCGTCCTCATCCACCTCCAGGTCCGTGTCGCGCGTGACGCGGAACTGCGAGAAGGCCTCCGCGCGCCGGCCGGGGAACAGGTCCTCCAGGTGCGCCCGGATCACGCTGGACAGCAGCACGAAGGCCTGCTTGCCGCCGGAGAGCGACTCCGGCAGGCGGATCACCCGCGGCAGCACGCGCGGGATCTTGACGATGGCGATCGAGTTGTCGCGCCCCCAGGCGTCCTTGCCGCTGAGCTTGACGATGAAGTGCAGCGACTTGTTGGCCACCTGCGGGAAGGGATGCGCCGGGTCGAGCCCCACTGGCACCAGCAGCGGGCGCACCTGGCGCTCGAAGAACTGCTGCACCCATCGGCGCTGCTCGGCGTTGCGCGCATGGTGCTGGATGATGACGATGCCCTGCGCGGCCAGCGCCGGCATGATCACGTCGTTGAACAGCGCGTACTGCTCATTGACCAGGGCGCGCGCCGCGCTGGAGACGACGAGCACGTCCTGCATCTGCACGCCCATGATGGGCAGCCGGGCGGCCTCCAGGTAGTCGGCATAGCGCACCTCGAAGAACTCGTCCATGTTGGACGAGACGATGCAGATGTAGCGCAGCCGCTCCAGCAGCGGCACGTCCTCGCGCCGGGCCTGGGCCAGCACGCGGCGGTTGAACTCCAGGATCGCCAGCTCGCGACTGAGCAGCCGCAGGGCTGGCCGGGCGTCGCTAGGGGCGGTGGGGCGCTCGACGTCGCCTGCCTCGGTCAGCACGGCCGGCTCGTCGTGCAGGCTGGCCTTGGCGCTGGCGGGCGGCGGCGGGACAGGCGACGCGATGGGCGGCGTTGCGGGGGCGGTCGCGGCAATCGGGGACGTAGGCGCCAAGGGTTGCTGCATGAGGTGAATGGGGCACGGCAAAGAGGGGGCTCGCTACCGTACAACATCCGTGTGACAGTCCGCAGCGTGGGCGGTTCCCGCCTCACCGAGACAGACGGCACATC
The DNA here is from genome assembly GCA_049321005.1 of Pseudomonadota bacterium. GTDB lineage: Bacteria > Pseudomonadota > Gammaproteobacteria > Burkholderiales > Burkholderiaceae_C > Aquabacterium. The sequence goes on along the minus strand of JBMOQL010000006.1, from coordinate 142,000 downwards.
TGCCGCAACCGCCCCGGTGGTCCCTTCGGACATGGAGCTTGCGCATCGCAAGCGCTGCGCCCAAGCCGCATCGACACTGCCCATACCCATGCCCAAGTCCCCTGCCCCGGCCACCCTGCGTCCGGCCCGCCCCCGCTCTGTGGCCCCGCACCCCACCCGCCCGGCCGGCGGCACACCTGCGCTGCTGCACGACATCCGGCTGCTCGGTCGGCTGCTGGGCGACGTGATCCGCGAGCAGGAGGGTGCCGCTGCCTTCGACCTGATCGAGCGCATCCGCCAACTCGCCGTGGCCTGCCGCCGCCGGCGCGACAAGACCGCCGGGCGCGAGCTGGACCGGCTGCTCAAGGGCTTGAGCGCCGACCAGAGCGTCTCCGTCATCCGTGCCTTCAGCTACTTCGCGCACTTGGCCAACCTGGCTGAGGACCGCCAGCAGCTGCGCCGCATCCGTGAATCCGCCCGGCGCCCTGCACGCGGCAGCACCATGCCGGTGGGCAGCCTGGCCGGCGCGCTGGACAAGCTGGCCCACGCCGGTGTCAGCGCCGACCAGATCCGCGCGCTGCTCGACCGCGCGTGGGTGTCGCCCGTGCTCACTGCCCACCCGACCGAGGTGCAGCGCAAATCCATCCTGGACGCCGAGCGCGGCATCGGCGAGCTGCTGGGCCGGCTGGAGGCCGATGGCGCGCTGGCGGTTGGCGAGCGTGAGGACGTGGAGCGTCAGCTGCGCGCACGCATCACCCAGCTGTGGCAGACGCGCATGCTGCGCTACTCGCGCCTGACGGTGGGCGACGAGATCGACAACTCCCTCAGCTACTACAACGCCACCTTCCTGCGTCAGATCCCGCAGCTCTATGCCGAGCTGGAGGGGCGACTCGGCACCAGCGCCGTGGCGCCCTTCCTGCGCATGGGCCAGTGGATCGGCGGCGACCGCGACGGCAACCCCAACGTCACTGCCGACACGCTGCGCCTGGCGCTGGCCCGGCAGAGCGAGACCGCGGTGCGCCACTATCTGCAGCAGGTGCACGAGCTGGGCGCGGAGCTGTCCATGTCGGGCCGGTTGGTGGGCATCACGCCTGCGATGGCCGCGCTGGCCGAGCGTTCGCCCGACCACAACCCGCACCGCGAGGACGAGCCCTATCGCCGCGCGCTGACCGGCATCTACGCCCGGCTGGCCGCCACGCTGCAGGAGCTGGCCGGCACGCAGGCGCTGCGCCATGCGGTCGCACCCCAGGACCCGTACCCCGACGCGGCCGCCTTGCTGGCCGATCTGCGCATCATCGACGCCTCGCTGCGCAGCCATCACGCGCAGACCCTGGCCGACCTGCGCGTGAAACCGCTGATTCGTGCGGTACAGGTCTTCGGCTTCCACTTGGCCACGCTGGACCTGCGGCAGAGCTCCGACCGCCACGAGGCTGCCGTGGCCGAGCTGCTGGCCGCGGCGGGCATCGAACCGGGCTACGCCACGCTGGCCGAGGACGCCAAGCAGGCACTGCTGCTGGAGCTGCTGTCACAGCCGCGCCCGGTGCGGCTGCGCGAGGGCGCATGGAGCGACGCCACGGCCGGCGAGCTTGGCGTGTTCGACGCTGCCCGGCAGGCCCGCACCCGCTACGGCGAGCAGGCGCTGCGCCACTGCATCATCAGCCACACCGAGACGGTCAGCGACCTGCTGGAGGTGCTGCTGCTGCAAAAGGAATCCGGCCTGCTGCACGGGGCCCTGGGCCAGCCGGGTGCGCGGCTGGAGATGATCGCCGTGCCGCTGTTCGAGACGATCGCCGACCTGCGCCATGCCGAGCCCATCATGCGGGCCTTCTACGGCCTGCCCGGCATCGCCGCCCTGATGCAGGCCAGCGGCGGCGAGCAGGACGTGATGCTGGGCTACAGCGACAGCAACAAGGACGGCGGCATCCTCACCAGCAACTGGGAGCTCTACCGCGCCGAGCTGGCGCTGGTGCGGCTCTTCGACGAGCTGGGCGCTGAGCACGGCATCCGGCTGCGCCTCTTCCACGGTCGCGGCGGCACCGTGGGTCGAGGCGGCGGGCCGACGTACGAGGCCATCCTGGCGCAACCGCCGGGCACAGTGAATGGGCAAATCCGCCTGACCGAGCAGGGCGAGATCATCGCTTCCAAGTACGCCCACCCCGAGATCGGCCGGCGCAACCTGGAGACGCTGGTGGCAGCCACGCTGGAGGCCTCGCTGCTGCCGGCAGCGCGCGCGGTGCCCGACAGCTTCCTGCAGGCCGCTGATGCGCTGTCGCGCTCCGGCATGGCCGCCTACCGTCGGCTGGTCTACGAGACGCCCGGCTTCACCGACTACTTCTTTGCCGCCACGCCCATCCGCGAGATCGCCGAGCTCAACATCGGCTCGCGCCCCGCGTCGCGCAAGGCCAGCCGCGCCATCGAGGACCTGCGCGCCATCCCCTGGAGCTTCTCCTGGGGCCAGTCGCGCGTGGCCCTGCCCGGCTGGTATGGCGTCGGCTCGGCCATCGAGGCCTACCTGGGTGCGGCCGGCGACGAGCACGACCGCCGCTTGGCGCTGTTGCGGCGCATGGCCCGGCAGTGGCCGTTCTTCCGCACGCTGCTATCCAATATCGACATGGTGCTGGCCAAGACGGACCTGGGCATCGCCGAGCGCTACATGGCGCTCGCCGCCAACAAGCGGCTGGGCCAGCGCATCTTTGCCGCCATCCGCGAGGAATGGCAGCGCACGGGCCGCGCCCTGACCCTGCTGACCGGCCATACCCAACGCCTGGCCACGGATCCAGCCCTGGCCGACGCCCTGGCCTACCGGCTGCCCTATGTGGACCCGCTCAACCACCTGCAGGTCGAGCTGATGCGGCGCTGGCGCCGCGGCGAGCCCGACGAAGCCACTGCCGAGCGGCTGCAACGCGGCATCCACCTGTCGATCAACGGTATCGCCGCCGGGCTGCGCAACACGGGCTGATCGGTGCGTCCAAGGGCGGCCGCAGCGTGCCGACGGCGGCCCGGCGCGGCGCCGTGCCCCCCTGCGGACCAACCAGCTTGGCACGCCGAGGCCGGCCACGACGTCGAGACATGGCACGAGAAGCGGAAAGGGGCCGCCGGCCCCTTTCCTTTGCTGCTGGCGCGCGCCCCGCGACCCGCGCTACTGCGGCACCCCGTCGCTGAAGAAGTGCTTCACCGGTGCCAGGGCCGGCCATTGCTGCACGGCCAATGGCGCGAAGGCCACGATCACCATGCCCACCGTCATCACCACGACCGGCAGGATCCAGCGCTCGAAGCGGCGGTAGAAGCCCAGGTGGCGCGTCTCCGCGTCGGCGAGGTCGATCTCCTTTTCGCCCACCACCTGCCGCGTCAGCAGCTGGTTGATGGCCACCGGCGGCAGCAGATAGCCCAACTCGAAGGCCACCAGCACCATCATCCAGAAGTGCACCGGGTCGATGCCGTTGGCGTAGGCAATAGGCGCCAGCGTCACCGACACCAGGATCACCGCCCCAAAGGGGTCCATGATCATGCCCAGCACCACCTTCGTCACCACCAGGAAGGCCATGGCGGTCCAAGCGCTGGCGAAGGTCGAGGGGAAGAAGTGCATGACTTCCGAGCGCTCGATCACGCCGCCCATGGCGAGCGATAGCGTCATCAGGGTGAGCAGCGCACCGATGTGGCCGACGGTTTCGTTCGTGGCCGCGCGGATGGAATCCTCCACGCCGTCCTTGCGGTGTGCCGCGTACTCCGGCTTGTGATTGCTGGCCGAGCGGCGGGCGATGATCTTGTCGAAGATGAGGAGGATCAGCATCATCACCGGCACGATGATGGGCGCGGAGATCTCGTTGAGCTTGGTGTCCAAGCCGTATTCATAGAAGAAGAGCACGGCCACCACGACCAGCGCATAGGGCACCAGCGGCACCAGCTGGCGCAGCATGGCCGGGATGGCCACGTTGAAAGCCTCGATGGAGGCGCGCTGCTTGCGATGTAGCTGCGACGCGATGAAGAACAGCGTGGACGTCAGGAAGAAGACATACACGCCCCAGTGGTAGAGCAGGTTGGTCGTCACCTGCTTGTTCAGCGCCGCGATCAGTACCACCAGCAGGCAAGGCCGCAGCACCACACCCAGCGAGCCCGACATCGCAGTGGCCGCCAGCGCGAAATGCCGGCTGCCGCCAACGGCGCGCACCTCGTGGTAAATGATGGCGCCGGCCGCAATCACGAACACGCCAGAGGCACCGGTATAGGCCGTCGGGATGGCCGCGGCCAGCAGGATGATGTAGGTCAGCAGCTCGGGAGAGAAACGCCACGGCCGGATGACGTTCATGCACAGGTCCACCAGGCGGCTTTGCTTGAGCAGCATGCCGGCCCAGATGAACAGGCCCAGGTTCAGGAAGATCGCCGGCAGCTCCATCAGCTGATTGATGTAGATCGCCAAGCCCGATGGGTGGCCGTGCTGCAAGAAGTAGACGCCGGCGTTGACTGCCATATAGGCAAACAGCGGGATGGCCAGGAAAGCCTTGCCCCAGCTGCCCATGCCTTCGGTCTGCTCCAGGCGAGGCGGCCGCACGATGCGCCACAGGTTGATGACAAGCAGCACGGCGAACAGCGCCATCCACAAGAAGTGGAGCTCCGGCCGCGCGATCGGCACGCCGGACTCTTGCGAGATCTGGTAGTAGCGGATCGTGGAGTGCAGCAGCAGGGCCGCCCCGGCCGCCATCGAGATGGCCTGCAGCTGGAAGTCGCGCACGTAGCGCGCCGGGCGGATGCAGATGTGGTGATGCCCGAGGGTGGTGATGACGGCCGCCAGGCTCAGCATCAGCAGCAAGATCATCGGCCGGTGGTCGGTGCCGTACTGGAACAGCGCGAAGAAGCTGGTCTCGATGGTGCGGTACACCTTGACCTGCGGCGTGATCTGGCCGGCGATGCGCTCGTACATCTCGTGCTTGGCGCGACAGACGTCTGCGGCGGAGCGCAGCGACTGACGCAGCACCTCCGGGTCGACCTTGGTGTCACCGAAGAGCGCGTCGATGTCGTCGGCCGGCTTGGCGGCACCGGCCTGTGTCTGGCGCCGGACTTCGGCCTCGATGTCGGGGTTGGCATCGCAGCTTGGCTTGACCGGGTCAGCCCGCAGCATGAAGTACTGCACCCCCTTATCGGGCTGGCCGAACAGCGATTCGCCGAAGCGCAGCAGCTGGCCGTGGAAGAGCTCCCCCGTGCCGATGACCAGGGTCAGCAGCAGCATGGCGAAGATAGGTAGCGTGAAGAGCCATTCGCTCCACGTGCGGTTCAAGAACTTGCGCTGCGGGTCTTCCTTGATCACGACTCGTCCCTCGGTGGCGGCAGACCCGCCTTGTCCTCGTGCAAACAAGCCAAGGGGGGCCGGCTGAGCCCCCCTTGGTTACTACTAAGCGCCGTGCGGTCGAGCTGGACCAGGCCTGTCCCCCGCGCGGCGCATGGCAACGCGGCGCCTTCGCGCCCCGGCTTTACTAAACGACGCCGCACGACGGCGGCGCGGCGCGGTTCGCGGCGCCTGGCCGCTTCACTTCCAGTCGAGCTCGGCCTGGTTAGAGCACTCGCTATCAGCCGGATTCACGCTGCAGCGCACGCGCTTGATGATCTTCAGGCCCTGCTTGTTGTAGAAGCCCTGCTCGGCCAGCGCGATGCGCGACTCGCGCAGCATCAGCGTGTACTTGACGTTGGCGTCCGGCGACAGGTTGTTCCAGGCGCTCTTGGGGATGGCGGTCTCGGCTGACTTGACCAGCTTCATCGCCCGGTCGAATTGGCCCAGCCAGTATTCGCGCGACTTCTCGCCGAAGCCGTCGGGGAACTTGGTCTTGTTCAGGATGACCTGGTAGGTCAGGATCATCACCGGGAACTCGGCCATGGCGCCCTTGTTGCCGATGCCCTTGTAGAGCTCCAGCGGCTTGTAGGCCAAGGCCGGCGCGGCAATCATGTCCACCGAGCCGTTGTTGAACTTGGTGCCGAAGTTGGTGACATCGGCCGACACCGGCTGCGCGCCGATGCGCTGGATCATCGCGGCCTGGGCCTTGTCATGGTCGAAGGCAGCGATCCGCTTGCCGGCCAGTGCCTCGACAGAATTGATCTTGCGGTCGTTGACGATCGGGAAGGCTGCGCCCATGGGCATGATGCCGCCGACCTCGTAGTTGCCATCGACCATCAGCTTGCCGGCCTTGGGCGAGGTGAAGGTCTCGATGACCTTGCGCACCACCTCGTAGCTGGCGTTCATGTCAACGTTGCCGTTGCGGATGATGGTGGTGGAGCCCAGCGAGTCGATGGAGCCCGCAAGAGCATTGAACTGGCGGGTGCGCAAGCCGGTGGCAATGACGCCGTCGCATTGGCCCGTGCGGAAGTCCTCGGTGGCCACACGCTCGTCGGTATAGGCCTTGAGGGTGATGCTCGCGCCAGACTTCTGCATGGCGACCGCATAGTCCTTGGCCAGGTTGTAGACGTCGCCACTGGTGCCCACAAGGTCGTAGACGCAGATCTTCTGCTCGGCCGCCGTGGCGCTACCCAGCGCACCGGCGATGAGGGCACTGCCCAGGGCCACACGGGCCAGTTTGTGATGCTTGCTCAAGTTGGTCTCCTTTGTATCCAGCGATGCAGCGTTGAGGGTCCCCACGCTGGCTGTTGTGTCGTCCGTGCGCCGAGGCCTGCTGCTACCGCCCCGCCCCTGACGGACAGGGCTGAGAGCATCATTTCAAACAGGCGTTCGGCGTTGTCTACAACTGGTAACTATATCGATGGCCTCCCTGCAACCGGGCCTTCAGTCCGGTGCCGAGAAGGGGCAAGGCCGATGCCATCAATCGTCCGCAAAGCCTTTGTTCATAAGGGTTTGCGGACGTTGTGCAGCTTTGCACCCGGGACTTGCCCGGGCTGCCCCAGGCCTTGGGGTTGACACTGCAAAAACGAGGAACAGGCCCCGCGGACTGTCCGTGTTAACCCGCGGAACGGGCCCCTTTGAACACTACGGCGCCCACCCGCTTTGAAGCGCTGCGGTCAATCCAGGAACTGGCCTGCATTGCCCCCGGTGGCGGGCTTGGGGTCGTCCCAGAATTTGCCCAAGCCGCCCACCGGCGTGCGCATACCGGTGGCTTCAGTCCAGTAGCGGTCAGAGATGATCTGCACCAGGTTGGTCGCGATCTCGTCGACGAATCGGTAGTCGGTGCTCTGGCGGAAGTTCTTGACGGTTGCAAAGCGGCGGATCACCTCCCGCAGCCGCGTGCGGTCATCGGCGGAGACGGCAGCCACGGCGGCCATCGCGTGTGCCACGCGCACGCCCTGGCGCTCGCCGATGCCCATAGCCAGGTCGAAGGCGCCTTGGGGGTCCTTGCCCTCGGTGCCGCCGGGGATCATGCTCCAGACCACCGCGCGGGCGGCCAGGGGTGCGCCCCACCACTTGGCGTTGTCCAGGCAACGCATGGCGAAGTCGGTCTTGGGCGGCAGGTCGGTGGGCACGCCCACCACCTGCTGCGCGGCCATGTCGTTCTGCACGGCCTGCAGGCCGGCGATGCCGCCCAGCAGGTAGGCCAGCTCGTCGAAGTCCCGCCGGAAGCGCGGGCAGGACTCGCCATACTTGAAGTCATAGCGCTTCTCGAGCTTGTCGCGCATCAGCTGGAAGGCCGCCAACTGCCGACGCGTGGTGCGCTCCAGCAGGCGCTTTTGCGCAATGCGGGCATCCAGCGCCTCGTCGGGGCGCTTGTCGCGCTGAGCACGCAGGTAGCGCAGCTCTTCCTGGGCCGCCTGGGTGTCGGCGCACACCGCCGCCGACGAGTACATGATGGACTCCATCAATGAAGGATCGCCATAGAAGCCGCGCAGGCCGGTGATCAGCGGGCCCAGGGCCACGGTATGCGTGCACCCCATGTCGACGTCATCACCCTTGAGCACCTGCGGGGCGACCTTCTTCTCGATCTGGCGGATGGCCTGGTTGGTGATGCCGCCTTCGAGCGTTTCGCAGCCGACCAGGGCCAGAGTGGACAGCATCAGGCCGGCCAGGGCAGCGGACCGCATGAGCCTTTGGTTCATCAATCTCTCCTAAGGGTGGGGCAAGGCCAGGGCAGGATGCCGGCCGGTGCAGGCCTCGGCTGGGCGAGGCGCGCGGTGATCACTTGTTGAGCGGCTCGACCTTGGCCACACGGCCGCCTTCGAAATAAACGCCATAGGGCGTGAAGGCCATGGGGCGGGTGGTCGTGGTGGCGACCATGTAGTCCCAGCGGTCGTCTTGCTTCTTGTCGGACACCAGCGGGGCGCCGAGCAGGTGCTTGACCTCGCGCGGGCTCATGCCGGGGCGGACCTGCTGGATGCTGGCCGTGCTGACGAAGTCTCGGGGCACGGGGCTGACGCAGCCGACGAGCGCGGCGCTGCCGCCAATGAGGACGCCGGCCACGAGGGCCGCACGAGACAGGGCTCGGAGTCTCTGGATCACTTGCTTGTCTCCACACGATGAAAGAGGCGCCGGGCCGCGCCCTCGCCAGACCTGCATCGCCGAGACCACCGCGACGGGCCGGGCGGCATGGGAGCGCCTGGACCGTTCGGGACCTCCCGGCCGGCTGGCCGCCGGCGCTCCCCGGGCGCACACGGCCACATGGGCCCGCGTGCACTAGTTAACGTATCGCGATCGATCTTAGGTGGCGCCCTTGTGCGCCCTCGCTGCTGATAACCCTGACGCTCGCCCCCCTCGTCAGGGGCCGCACCGAGCATGGGCTGACTGCCCCGTCGGCAAGCCTGGGTCTGCGACACTGCCGGCTCATCTGCCATGCCCGTGTCTGCCCGCCCCGTCCCCCACCCCGGGTCTCTTTTACGCATGCCTGCGATGCTGGTCGCTGCACTCCTGTGCTCCACCTTCAGCGGCTGCGCGACACGTGGACCGGATGCCGTGGCGGGCAGCAGATCGGGCAGCGCAGCTGTTGGGCCCCGCAGCCCGCTCACCGCCGCACCGATGGCTGCGCCCCGCGCCGGATCGATCCCAGCCCCGACCGCCGCACCTGGCACCCCTCAACCCTTTGCCACGGTGGTGCACGGCGCCACGCGCCATGACGGCCTGCTGCCACTGTGGAAGCGCGAGGACAAGGTGTGGATTGAGCTGTCGCCGCAGGCGCTCAAGCAGGCGTACTTCCTGTCGCCCAAGCTCGCCACCGGCATCGGTGAGGCCGGGCTCTTCGGCGGCCTGATGGCCGGGCGCAGTGGCAACTTCGGCCGGCCGCAAGTGGTGCGACTGCGCCGCCTGGGCGGCCAGATCCAGATGCTCGCCGAGAACGCCGCCTATGCAGCCCGCGAGGGCAGCGAGGCGGCCTATGCCGTGACCGCCGCCTTCTCGCCCAGCCTGCTGGGGAGCGCTGCAGTGGCCAGCCAGCCTGACGCGAACGGCGCGGTGCTGATCGACGCACAGGCGCTCTTCCTGACCGACCTGCAGGGCCTGGGCATGCTGCTGCAGCGCGCGTACCGGCAGGGCTACGCCTTCGATGCGCGCAACTCGTCCATCGCCACGGCCCGGGCGTCCGCCCGCTCGCTGGTGATCGAGGTGCAGGGCCACTACGCCAGCGCCTCGCTGAGCCTGGGCAGTGCCGGCGGCAACGCGCCTGCGCCCGGTGCGCCGGCCACCGTGCCGGATGCGCGCAGCCTGTTCATCACCACGCACTACACCCTGCTGGCCCTGCCGCAGCAGCCGATGGCGCCGCGCCAGGCCGATGCCCGCGTGGGCACCTTCCTGACCACGGTGGCCGACTACTCCGACGAGCGGGCGCGTATGCCCAGGCGGCATTTCGTCAACCGCTGGCGGCTGGACAAGCGCGATGCGCAGGCCGCCTCATCACCGCCCGTGCAGCCCATCGTCTACTGGCTGGACCGCAGCATCCCACAGCGCTATCGCGACACCGTGCGCGCCGGCGTGCTGGAGTGGAACCGCGCCTTCGAGCGCATCGGCATCAGCGGCGCCATCGAGGTGCGGGACCAACCGGCCGACGGCAGCGTGGACACTCTGGAGGCCGGGCAGGCCTCCATCCGCTGGATGACCAATGCCGGCCCGAGCTTCGACGCCATCGGCCCCAGCCACGTGGACCCGCGCAGCGGCGAGATCCTGGATGCCGACATCGGCTTGGAAAGCCTGGCCACCCGCGCGGCACGCCACCGCCGGGCGCAACTGCTGCCGCTGGAACCGTGGGCCGCGCGCGGGCCGGACACCCAGGCGCATGAGGCCGACGAGGCCACCTGCCAGCTGAGCGCGGCCGACAGCGGCCTGGGTTTTGCGCTGGACGCGGCCACCGGCAGCCTGGACCCGGACAGCCCCGAGGCCGAGGCCTTCGTCCACGCCTATCTCAAGTACCTGGTGATGCACGAGGTGGGCCACACGCTGGGCCTGCGGCACAACTTCCGCGCCTCGGCCGCCTTCGATGCCGCCCAGCTGGCCGACCCGGCCTTCACCGCTCAGCACGGCACCAGCGCATCGGTCATGGACTACGTGGCGGTCAACCTGCCGCTGCCCGGTCGGCCGCAGCCCGCGCCCTACCCCACCACGCTGGGCGCCTATGACCTGTGGGCGATCGAGTACGCCTACAAGCCGCTGCCGGCTGATCAAGAGGCGGCCGAGCTGCGCCGCATTGCCCAGCGTGTGCAGGACCCGGCCTGGCGCAGCTTGCTGGCCTATGGCAACGATGAGGACCTGGCTCTGGGGCTGTCACCCGACGCCCTGCCCTTCGACCTGGGCAGCGACCCGCTGGCCTTCGCCCGCCAGCGACTGGCGCTGGTGGGCCATTGGCTCCAGCGGCTCGAAGCCCGCCCGCCGCAGCCGCACGACGATGCGGCCTTGCTGCGTCGCTCGGTGGCCCATGCGGTCAACGAGCTGGCGCGCGGGGCCATCCCGCTGGCGCGGCAGATCGGCGGCGTGCACACGCGGCGCGAGACGGCCGGCACGGCCGAACCGTCACTGGAGCCTGTACCCGCCGCCCGCCAGCGCGCCGCGCTGGACCTGCTGCTGGGCGAGTTCCTGCGTCCGCGCGCCTTGCGGCTGTCCGGTGCGTTGCAGCAGCGGCTGTCGCCCGACTATCTGGAGCGCGACGCCGGCGGCGGCCCGCAGACCGACTTCTCCCTGACGCAGACGGTGGCCACGCTGCAGCGCTCGCTGCTGTCGCAACTGATGAGCGAGGAGACCACCGCCAGCCTCCTCGACAGTCAGGACAAGGATCCGCAGGCCTTCCGGCTGGCCGAGCTGCATCAGCGGCTGCTGCACGCGGTCTGGGTGGACGCCGCGCCGCCTGGCACGCCGGCTTCCTGGACCCGCGAGCTGCAGCGCGAGCACGTCAACCGCCTGGCCGCGCTGATCGTGCGCCCGGGCAGCGCCGTGATCCGCGCCGAGGCCCGCAGCCTGTGGCTGGCCACGGGGCGCGAGCTGCTCGCCCTGCTGCGCCGTCAGCAAGGGCAAGCGCACGATGCGCTGACCCGCGAGCACCTGCGCGACAGTGCCGACACCCTGGCCCGCGCGCTGGCCGCCCCGGCGCTGCGCGGCGCACCGTGAGCGCGTGATGGACGACATCGACGCCCTCTTTGCCGAGGACGGCCCGCTGGCCCGGGCCTTCGACGGCTTTCGCGTGCGTGCGCCGCAGGTCGAGATGGCGCGCGAGGTGCTGGCCGCCATCCGCGAGCGCGGCACCCGCGTGCTGGAGGCCGGCACCGGCGTCGGCAAGACCGCCGCCTATCTGGTGCCGGCGCTGCTTGAAGGCGGCAAGGTGATCGTCTCCACCGGCACCAAGACGCTGCAGGACCAGCTCTTCCACCGTGACCTGCCGGCCATCCGCGCGGCGCTGGCCGTGCCGGTGACCGTGGCCTTGCTCAAGGGCCGGGCCAACTATGTGTGCCTCTACCACCTGGCGCGCACCGAGGCCGAGGGCCTGCTGGCCAGCCGGCAGGAGACGCGCGACCTGCGCGAGGTGGGCCGCTTCGCCCAGCTCAGCGCCAGCGGCGACAAGAGCGAGTGCGCCACCGTGCCGGAGCACGCCACCATCTGGGCGCGCGTGACCTCCTCCCGCGACAACTGCCTGGGCAGCGAGTGCCCGCACTACACCGACTGCTTCGTGATGAAGGCCCGGCGCCAGGCGCAGGATGCGGACGTGGTGGTCGTCAACCACCACCTTTTCTTTGCCGACCTGATGCTGCGCGAGGAAGGCGTCACCGCCCTGCTGCCCTCGGCCCAGACCGTCATCTTCGACGAGGCGCACCAGCTGCCGCACACCGCCACGCTGTTCTTCGGCGAGACGGTATCCACCGCGCAGCTGCTGGAGCTGTGCCGCGACGCCCTGGCCGAAGGCATGGCCCAGGCGCGCGACGCCGCCAACTGGCCGCAGGCGCTGGCGCCGCTGGAGCGGGCCACGCGCGACCTGCGGCTGTGCTTTGCCGCCGGCTCGCAGCGCCTGGCCGCCGGACAGATCGCGGAGGGCAGCGGCTTCGACGCGGCGCTGGCGCGGCTCAAGACCGCGCTGGCCAGCGTCAACGAGCTGCTCGCCGCCCAGGCCGAGCGCGGCCCGGGCCTGGCGCAACTCTTCCGCCGCGGTGCGGCCATCAGCCAGCTGCTGCACGACTGGAACGCGCCCGAGCGCGCCGACGAGCCGGAGCTGTGCTGGATCGACGTGCTCAACACCGGCGTGGTGCTGCACCGCACGCCGATCTCGGTGGCCGAGCTCTTCCGCCGGCAGCGGCTGGGCCTGCAGTCTGGCCAGGGCGATGGAGCGAACGACGCCGACGGAGGCACGCCCCCCGCTGACGCGCGTGAAGACGGGCCTGCCACGGATCCCACTTCAGCCGGCACGGGGACGGCGGGGCCGGCGCCGGACGCCGCCGTCTGGCATCCCCTGCCGTCGGCCGCACAGCCCGGCGCCGACGACACGCCGCCCCCCGCCCAGCCCCAGGCCTGGATCTTCACGTCCGCCACGCTGGCGGTGAAGCAGGACTTCAGCCACTTCACCCGCGACCTGGGCCTGGACGACGCCCGCTGCCAGAGCTGGGCCAGCCCGTTCGACTATCCCAACCAGGCGCTGCTCTATGTCCCCGAGCACCTGCCCGAGCCCAACACCAGCGGCCACACCGATGCGCTGATCGACGCCGCATTGCCGTTGCTGCGCGCCAACCGCGGCCGGGCGTTCGTCCTGTGCACCACGCACCGCGCGGTGGAGCGCGCCGCGCAGCGCCTGCGCGACGCCTTCGAGGCGGAAGGCGATCCGTATCTGGTGCTGCGCCAGGGCGAGGCCGCGCGCGGGCTGCTGCTGGAGCGCTTCCGCGACCACGGCCACGCCGTGCTCGTCGGCAGCCAGAGCTTCTGGGAGGGCGTGGACGTGCGCGGCGAGGCGCTGTCGCTGGTGGTCATCGACAAGCTGCCCTTCACGCCGCCGGACGACCCGGTGCTGGCCAAGCGGCTGCAGCTGCTGGCCCAGGCCGGCGGCAACCCCTTCATGGAGCATCAGGTGCCCCAGGCCATCATCACGCTCAAGCAGGGCGCCGGCCGCCTGATCCGCGGCGAGACCGACCGCGGCGTGCTGATGATCGGCGACACCCGGCTGGTGACCAAGCCCTATGGCCGCCGCATCTGGCAGAGCCTGCCGCCGATGCGCCGCACGCGCGACGAGGCGGTGGCGCTGGACTTCATCCGTGCCGGTGAGTCGGTGCCAGATGGCCGGGAAGCGGCGCAGACGCCGGCCGATTGACCGTCGAGTGAAGCGCCCGGGCCACCCGGGCCGGCGCGCGGCTTGGAACCGCGGGCCGCTCCATGCGTGGCCCGCGCAGCCGGTGAGTCGCTCGCTGCCCTCAGACCTCCATGTTGTCGATCAGCCGCGTCGTGCCCAGGCGGGCTGCGGCCAGCACGACCAGCGGCTCGCCGCGGCTCAGGTCCTCGGCCGTGGGCACCTGCAGGTCGGCCTGTCGGCGCAGCGTCACGTAGTCCGGCTGCCAGCCGAGCTGCTGCAGGGCCTGCATCTGCTCGGCTTCTGCCCGCGCCACAGCGGCCTCGTCCAGGCCGGACAGCGCCGCCTGCCTGAGCCGGCCCAGAGCCCGCGACAGCTCCACCGCCCGGCCCCGCTCATCGGCATTGAGATAGCCGTTGCGCGAGGACAGCGCCAGCCCGTCGTCCGCGCGGCCCGTCTCGCCGCCCACGATGTCGATGGGCAGGGCCAGCTGGCGCACCATGTTGCGGATCACCATGAGCTGCTGGTAGTCCTTCTTGCCGAAGACGGCCACGCGCGGCTGCACGCAGTTGAAGAGCTTGAGCACGACGGTGCACACGCCGGTGAAGAAGCCGGGGCGGAAGTGGCCTTCGAGGATGTCCGCCAGCTCGGGCGGCGGCTGCACCTTGTAGCCCTGGCGCTGCGGATAGAGCTCGGACTCGGTGGGCGCGAAGACGATGTCGCAGCCGGCCTCGTCCAGCAGCGCGCAGTCGCGCTCCAGCGTGCGCGGGTAGGTGTCGAAATCCTCGTGCGGCGCGAACTGCAGCCGGTTGACGAAGATGCTGGCCACCACCGGCGAGCCATGCTGCCGCGCCAGGCGGATCAGCGACAGATGGCCCTCGTGCAGGTTGCCCATGGTGGGCACGAAGGCCGTGCGGCGCTCGCCGGCGAGGGCCGCGCGCAGCTCGGCGATGGTGTGGAAGACGCGAAGGGCCATGATGTTCAGGTAAGGCGGCCTCAGCTCAAGGCCGCGCGGTCTGGAAGTGCCATGCCGGCGGTGCGGCAACCGCCGTCGGCCGCCGTCTGCACCCGACGTTCAACGTTCAATAGCCGTGCAGCGCCTCGTCGGGGAAGCTGCCGTCCTTGACGGCCACCACGTAGCGGCGCACGGCATCCTCCATCGAGCCGCCTTCGGCCGTGAAGTCGCGGGCAAAGCGCGGCAGCCGACCGCGCGTGAGGCGCAGCATGTCGTAGCACACCAGCACCTGCCCGGCCGTGCCTTTGCCGGCGCCGATGCCGATGGTCATCAGGCCGGGGTTGTCGGCCTGCACCTGGGCGGCCACGCTGCTGGGCATGAGCTCCAGCACCATCATCGCGGCGCCGGCCTGGGCCAGCTCGGTGGCATGGCGGCGCAGCGTGGCCGCACCGGCTTCGTCGCGGCCCTGGATGCGGTAGCCGCCCAGCGCATGCACGCTCTGCGGGGTGAGGCCCAGGTGGGCGCACACCGGCACGCCGCGCTCGGTCAGGAAGTGCACCGTCTCGGCCGTCCAGCCCCCGCCTTCGAGCTTGACCATGTGCGCGCCCGCCTGCATCAGCGCCGCGCTGGAGCGCATGGCCTGCTCGCGGCCCTCCTGGTAGCTGGCGAACGGCAGATCGGCGATGACCCAGGCGCTGCGGCTGCCGCGCACCACGCAGCGCGTGTGATAGACCATCTCGTCCAGCGTCACCGGCACCGTGCTCGGCTGGCCCTGGACGACCATGCCCAGCGAGTCACCGATCAGCAGGCAATCGACACCGGCCTCATCTGCCAGACGCGCGAAGGTGGCGTCATAGGCCGTGAGCATGGCGATCTTCTCGCCGGCCTCGTGCATCTGGCGCAGGCGGTGCAGGGTGACCGGCTTGCGCTCGGCCGGGGCGGGGCTGCTCATGTGGGTCTCCTGAGGAGGACGTCGGCAAAGGGCGCGCGGATTCTAGGAGCCGGTGCGCCGCGCTGCTGGCGCTGGCCGGGAGCATGCACCGCGGCCGGGGCGATGTGCAGGCGCGGACCAGGATGCCGGGTCAACTCGGCTGATAGGCCAGGCGCACGTAGATGGGGGCGAAGGCCTCGGCCTGCGTGATCTCCAGCAGCCGCTCGCGGGCCAGCTCGAGCATGGCGATGAAGGTCACCACCAGCACCTGTGCGCCGCGGGTGACGTCGAACAACTCCTCGAACTCGACGAAGCGCCGGCCCTGAAGCGTGCGCAGCACGATGGACATGTGCTCGCGCACCGACAGCTCCTCGCGGCTGATCTTGTGGTGCTGGGTCAGGCGGGCGCGCTTGAGCACCTCCAGCCAGGCCTCGCGCAGCTCGTCCAGGCTGACGTCCGGGTGGCGCACCACCTGCGAGGGCTCGCTGTGCACCTGCACGCGCAGGAAGTCGCGGCCCAGCAGCGGCAGCTGGTCGAGCTTGGCCGCGGCCTGCTTCATCTGCTCGTACTCGATGAGGCGGCGCACCAGCTCCGCGCGCGGATCCTCGGGCTCCTGGCCGTCCTCGGTCTTCTTGGGCGGCAGCAGCATGCGCGACTTGATCTCGATCAGCATGGCCGCCATCAGCAAGTAGTCGGCCGCCAGCTCCAGGTTGCGCTTGCGGATCTGGTCCACGTAGGCCAGGTACTGCCGCGTGACATCCGCCATCGGGATGTCGAGGATGTTGAAGTTCTGCTTGCGGATCAGGTAGAGCAGCAGGTCCAGCGGGCCCTGGAAGGTCTCCAGGAAGACCTCCAGCGCATCCGGCGGGATGTAGAGATCCTGCGGCAGCGCGAACAGCGGCTCGCCGTAGAGCTTGGCCACGGCGACATGGTCCACCACCTCGGGCAGGCCCTGGGCATCGACGGGCGGCGCGCCCGCGGCCCCTGTGTCCTCCGGGGCGAGCACCTCTTGCGTCATCGGATCAGCGGGGCGCCGCGCTCACCGGCCATCACGGGCCTCACTCGCCCTTGGTCTGGTAGACGTAGGGCTGCTGCGGCACGCGGGCGGCGCGCCACTCGGCCTGGGCCTCGCGGTCGATCGGCTTGTCCCAGAGGATGGCGCGCCCCTGGCGCTGCTTTTCTTCGAGCTGGGGGTCGCGCGCCTTGAGCGAGTCGATGAACTGCGTGATCTCAGACTTGTACGGCTTCCAGAAGAGCGGCATGGCGGCTTGGGGCAAGACGACACCGGCACGGCGCCGGCAAACCCGTGATTCTAAGAGCCCGGCCCATGCGGACCGGCCTGTCACGGCTGCATGGCACCATGCCCGCATGCAGGAAATCGAGCTGAAGTTGCAGATCCCGCCGGCCGCCCGCGCCGCGGTGGACAAGGCGCTGCGCGGGCGCGGCAGCCCGCCGCAGACGCTGCGCCTGGTGGCCGCCTACTTCGACACGCCCGACCGCCGCCTGGCCCGCGCCGGCATGGCGCTGCGCGTGCGGCGCGAGGGCCGGCAGTGGGTACAGACGCTCAAGGCCGGCGGCCCCAACGCGCTGCAGCGGCTGGAGCACAACGTGCCCCGGCGCCCGCCCGCGGGCGGCGTGCTCGCACCTGATCTGTCGCTGCACGACGGCACGCCTGCCGCCGCGCTGCTGCGTGCCGCGCTCGCGCCGGTGGACGGCCAGCCCGCGGCGCCGCTGGTGGAGCTCTACCGCACCGACATCCGCCGCACCAGCCGCAGCCGGCGCACGCCGCTGGGCACGGTGGAGCTGGCGTGGGACGTGGGCCACATCGCGGCCGGCGGCCGCAAGCTGGCGGTGAGCGAGCTGGAGATCGAGCTGCTGCGCGGCGACCCGCGGGCCGTGATCGAGGAGGCCCGCCGCTGGGTACAGGGCCACGGCCTGTGGCTGGACACGCAGACCAAAGCGCACCGCGGCGACCATCTGGCCCGCGGTGCGCAGCCGCAGCCGCGGGTGGTGGCTTGGCCCGTGCTGGCTGTGGACGGCCAGGGGCCCACGGTGGGCCAGGCCTGGGAGCGCATCCACGCCGTGCTGCTGACCGGCCTGCTGGACAACGCCAGCGCGATCGCGGCCGGCCAAGGCCAGCCCGAACACCTGCGCCGGCTGCGGGTGGGGCTGCGCCGACTGCGCTCGGCCTGGCGGCTGTTCGACGGCTGGGGGCCGGCCGCTGCCGATGACGTGAAGCGCGCCGCCGTGGCGCTCTACCGACATCTGGGGCAAGCCCGCGACTCCGACGTGCTGGCCGCGCTGGTGCCGGCTCTGGAGCAGGCCGGCGCGCCAAGGCAGGCCCTGCATGCACCCGTGCAGCCCGCGGTTGCAGAAGCCGGGCAGCAGAAGCCACCCCATCCCACCGACGCACTCACCGCGGAGCTGCGTTCGCCCGCCGTGAACCAGCTGTGGCTGGAGCTGCTCGCGCTGGGGCTGCCGCCGGCTGCCACGCCGGCCGGCAATGCGTCCGGACGCAGCGGTGCCGCAGCGCCCTCCTCCGGGCCGACCGCGCTCAGGCCGGCATCTCCGACGGCGCGGGCAGACGCGCCGGGCGGGAGTGGTTCTCGCGCTGCGGGCGCTGATGTCATCGCCGCCGACGATGCGGCCGAACGCACGGCCACGCTGGCGCGCCCGTTGCGGCCTTTGGCCCTGCGCCGCCTCAAACGCTGGCATCACCGCGCCGCCGAGCAGGCCGTCCGCTATGCGGAGTTGAGCGATACCGAGCGCCACGAGCTGCGCAAGCAGCTCAAGCGCCTGCGCGACGGCCTGGACGCCACGGCCGCTCTGCTGCCGCCGCGCCGGCTGCGCAAGCAGCTGGCTGCGCTCAAGGCTGCGCAGGACGCGCTGGGTCAACTCAATGACGAGGTGGTCGCGGCCCAGTTGGCCCGGCAGCAGGCGGACGCCGGCCACGGTCCGGCCTGGTTCATCGTCGGCTGGCTGGCCGCCCGGCGCGACGCCACGGTGCAGGCCGCGGGGCAGGCGCTGCACGACTGGCGCGACGCGCCCGCTTTCTGGAAGTAGGACACACCCAGCCGCCAGGCTGGCTCACACCGCGCACGCCCAGCCAGCCGGCCGGACATGACGCACCGGGCGCGGCGGCCGCCTCAACGCACCCGCATGCCGGGCTGGGCGCCGGCCACCGGCTCCAGCACGTAGATGCCGGGCTGGGCCTTCTCGTCGGCATGCGAGGCCGCCAGCACCATGCCCTCGCTGACGCCGAACTTCATCTTGCGCGGCGCCAGGTTGGCCACCATCACGGTCAGCTTGCCGATGAGGTCCTCGGGCCGGTAGGCCGACTTGATGCCAGAGAAGACGTTGCGCGTGCGCCCCTCGCCCACGTCCAGCGTCAGGCGCAGCAGCTTGTCGCTGCCCTCCACGTGCTCGGCGTGGACGATCCGGGCGATGCGCAGATCGACCTTGGCGAAGTCGTCGATCGTGATGGTGGGCGCGATGGCCTCGCCGCCAGGCTGCGGGCCGTCGGTGGCGACTGCCGCAGCCGGTGCAAAGGTCGCTGCAGGGGCCGCTGCAGGGGCCGACGCCGCCTGTGCGGGCGCGGCGGCCTTCGCCTGGGCAGCCTTGCCGTCCTTGGCCGTGGCCTTGCCGTCCTTGCCGGCATCCGCGGCCGGCAGGTCGAAGAGCTGGTCCAGCAGCTTGGCGTCCACCCGCGTCATCAGATGCTCATAGGGCCGGATGGTGGTGACCGGCACAGCGCGCTGCGCCCAGGTCAGCGGCTCATCGAAGCCCAGGAAGCGGAAGGCCCGTACGGTGGTCTCGGGCAGGATGGGGGCCAGGAACAGGGTGAGGTACTTGAAGCCCTCCATGCAGCCCGACAGCACCTCGTGCAGTGGGCTGCCGCTTTGCAGTTGATCGGCCTGGCGGGCCAGCTCCCAGGGCTTGGCCGCGTCGAAGTACTGGTTGATCTCGTCGGCCGCGGCCATGGTGTCGCGGATGGCACGGGCGTAGTCGCGCTTGTCCAGCGCCTCCAGGATGGCCGCCTCGCGTGAGCGCACGGCCTGCAGCGGGATGAGCTGCAGCGGCTGGCCGTCGTCGTCCACCAGCCGGGCCAGGGCGCCCTCGAAGTGCTTGTGGATGAAATTGGCGCAGCGGCTGGCGATGTTTACGTACTTGCCGACCAGGTCGGCGTTGACGCGGGCGACGAAGTCGTCAGGGTTGAAGTCCACGTCCTCCACCCGCGCATTGAGCTTGGCCGCCAGGTAGTAGCGCAGCCATTCGGGGTTGAGGCCCAGGCGCAGGTACTTCAGCGGGTCGATGCCGGTGCCGCGGCTCTTGCTCATCTTCTCGCCGCTGACGGTGATGAAGCCGTGCACGTTGACCGCCTGCGGCACCTTGCGGTCGGCGAACTTCAGCATCGCCGGCCAGAACAGGGTGTGGAAGTAGACGATGTCCTTGCCGATGAAGTGCACCTGCTCGACCGACGGGTCGGCGACGAACTCGTCGAACGTCTGGTTCGTGCGCGAAGCCTCGTGCCAGTGCTGCGCTGCCTGGCCGCGGTCGAAGTGGTTCTTCAGGCTGGCCAGGTAGCCGATGGGCGCATCCAGCCACACATAGAAGTATTTGCCCGGGGCGTCGGGGATCTCGATGCCGAAGTACGGCGCGTCACGGCTGATGTCCCAGTCGGCCAGCCCGGCCTCGAACCATTCGCCGGCCTTCTTGGCCACCTCCGGCTGCAGCCGGCCGTCCTGCGTCCACTCCTGCAGGAAGGCCACCACCTCCGGGTCGGACAGGCGGAAGAAGTGATGCTCGGAGCTGCGCAGCTCGGGGGTGGCGCCGGTCAGCGTGGAGTACGGCTGCTTCAGCTCGGTGGGGCCGTAGACCGCACCGCAGACCTCGCAGGAGTCGCCGTACTGGTCCTTGGCCGCGCAGCGCGGGCACTCGCCCTTGATGTAGCGGTCGGGCAGGAACATGCCCTTGACCGGGTCGTAGAACTGCTCGATCGTGCGCGTAGCAATCAGGCCGCGGTCGCGCAGGCGGCGGTAGATGCCCTGGGCCAGCTCGGTGTTCTCGGGGCTGTCGGTGGAGTGCCAGTTGTCGAAGCGGATGTGGAAGCCGTCCAGGTAGGGCTTGCGCCCGCTGGCGATGGCCGCCACGAACTCCTGCGGCGTCTGCCCGGCCTTCTCGGCGGCGATCATGATCGGTGCGCCGTGGGCATCGTCGGCGCCGACGAAATGCACCATGTGGCCCTGCATGCGCTGCAGCCGCACCCAGATGTCGGCCTGGATGTACTCCATGATGTGGCCGATGTGGAAATGCCCGTTGGCATAGGGCAGCGCGGTGGTGACGAAGAGCTTGCGGGTCATGGTGGTCTTTATGGGGCCGCGGCGGGCGGCTGTCCGTTGGGCCAGCGGCGCCGACGGGCAGGCGGGGCGCGCGGGTGGGCAGCGGTGGCGGCCCGAAGGGAAGCGGGGATTTTATGGACCGGGCTCCTGGTGCGTAGGGCGACGCTAGACTGCCCCGATCCCCTGCCTTCTTTGTCGCAGATCCGTGCCTGTAGCGCCCGGCGCTGCGGCCGACCGACGCCCTGCCATGTCCCTCAACGACGCCGCCGTACTCGCCGCTCTGCAGACCGTCACCGACCCGGCCACTGGCCAGGATCTGGTGGACGCCCGCGCGATCAAGAACCTGCAAGTGGACCGTGGCGGCGCAGTGCGCTTCGATGTGGAGCTGGGCTACCCGGCGCGCACGCAGTGGCCCGCGCTGCAGGCCGCGCTGGACGCCGCCGTGCGCCGCCTGCCCGGCGTGGCCGACGTGCAGATCGCCTTCCACACCAAGGTCATCGCGCACTCGGTGCAGCGCGGCATCCAGCTGCTGCCGGGCGTCAAGAACGTCATCGCCGTGGCCTCCGGCAAGGGCGGCGTGGGCAAGAGCACCACCGCCGTCAACCTGGCCCTGGCCCTGGCCGCCGAGGGCGCGAGCGTCGGCGTGCTGGATGCCGACATCTACGGCCCCAGCCAGCCCACCATGCTGGGCGTGGCGGGGCACAAGCCGCAGAGCCCGGACGGCAAGCTCATCGAGCCGCTCGTGGCCCACGGCGTCAAGGTGATGTCCATCGGCTTTCTCGTGGAGGCCGACGCCGCGATGATCTGGCGCGGCCCCATGGCCACCCAGGCGCTGGACCAGCTGCTGCGCCAGACCGACTGGGGCGAACTGGATTACCTGATCGTCGACATGCCGCCGGGCACCGGCGACATCGCGCTGTCGCTGAGCCAGCGCGTTCCGCTGACCGGTGCGGTGATCGTGACCACCCCGCAGGACATCGCCCTCATCGACGCCCAGCGCGGCCTGCGCATGTTCGAGAAGGTGGGCGTGCCCATCCTGGGGCTCGTCGAGAACATGGCGGTGTTCGTGTGCCCTAACTGCGGCCATGCCGAGCACCTGTTCGGCGAGCATGGTGGTGCTCGCATGGCGCAGCAACACGGCGTGGAGCTGCTGGGCGAGATGCCACTGGCGCTCAGCATCCGCGAGCAGGCCGACGGCGGCCGGCCCACCGTAGTGGCCGACCCGCAGGGCGCGCATGCCCGGCTCTACGGCCGCATCGCGCGCCGGGTAGCGGCCCGGATCGCTGCGCTGTCCAAGGACTATTCGTCGAAATTTCCCACCATCACGGTGTCCAAGCGCACGTAAGCTGAGGCGCCGACCGGCCGCGTGCCGCCGGCGGCCCAAGCTTTGCTCCAGCCCTCTTCATGAACCGATTCGGCCCGCCCCGACGCACGCCCGGCGGCTCCATCCTGCCGCGCCCGACTCGGCCGGGCAGCTTGTCCGCAGCCCCTGTGACCGGGGCCCCTGACGGCCCGAGCCTGGACAACTGGTTCGACGTGCTGCCGCTGGGCCTGGCCTGGCTGGACCGGGACGGCGCCCTGCTGCGCGCGAACGCCTGCTTCGTCGAGCTGACCGCCTGGGTGCGCGGGCCTCTGGCGTCGGCCCCGCCAGCCCTGCAGGCGATGCTGGGCGCCTCGCCAGACGGCTCCTGGCAGCGCCCGGCCGACGCCCCGCGGCCGCGCAGCGACGGGCTGGTGCACGAGGCGCAAGGGTGGCTTACGGTCGGCGACGGGCCGCCGCAGCGGCTGCACCTGAGACTGCACGCGCAGCGTGCGGCCGGCAGCACGGCCGCCACCGGTTACCTGTGCGTGGTCGAGGACCGGACCGCCGAGGACGAGCGCGATCTGGCGCAGTGGCAGCTCGGCACGCTGATCGACACGGCCGGTGTCGGCTTGGCCAGCATCGCCGCGAGCGGGCCCTCTCGCGTGGCGCGGCCGAGCCGCCGCAGCCCTGCGGGACGCGCAACCAGCAGCACGGGCAACGGCTCGCCCGCCTCCGGCCCTGCCTCGGGCCTGCAGTCCATCGGCCGCGACGCAGTGCTGCCCGAGACGCTGAGCGAGTTCGAGAAAGTGCAGACCGCCATCCGCCAGCGTGAATCCGTGCAGGCCCGCTACGCCGTGCGCCACCCCGGCGGCGGTGTGCGCTGGCTGCTCACGCGGGTGGAGCCGGGCGTGCTGGCCTCTGGCGAGCCGACCACGTCGGTCGTCACGCTGGACGTCACCGAACAGCAGGAGGCGCAGGAGCGCAGCCAACGCCTGCTACACGAGCTGACCACCATCCTCGAAAACAGCCCTGCCGGCATCGCCTACCTGCGCGGCTATACCTTCGTGCGCTGCAACCGCCGTTTCGAGCGGATGCTGGCCCTGCCCGCCGGAACCTCGGCGGGGCGGCCGATGCGCGATACGCTGGCCGGCGTGCCGCAAGGCCTGCGCATCGCCGGCGAGATCGAATCCGCCCTGGCCAGCAGCGAAATCTACGAGACCGAGGTGGGCACCGACCTGCCCGGGGGCGGCCACATCTGGTATGCGCTGTCGGTGCGCCGGCTGGGCGTGGTCGGCCCGCAGGTCGAGGCCATTGCCGTGATCACGGACATCACCCGGCGCAAGAAGCAGGAAAGCGAGCTCGATGAGATGGCCCGCGACCGCGAGCTGATGTTCAGCCTCTCCGGCGTGGGCATCGCCTTCGTGCGCGACGGCCGCATCCAGCGCGGCAACGCCGCCCTGGCCCAGCTCATCGGTCGCCCCGAGGCCGAGCTGCCGGGCATTGAATGGGCCTCGCTCTACGGCCAGGCGCCCGATGCCGACCTGGCCCGGCTGAACCACCCGCCGCCCCGGCCCGATCAGGATTGGAGCGGTGAGTGCCTGCTGCGGCGGGCCGACGGCAGCCCCGTCTGGACCCAGGTGACGCAGCGCCTGGTTGAGCCGCACAACCCGGGCGCCGGCGTGATCCTGTCCTGCCTGAACGTCGATGACCGCCACCGCGCCGAGCAGGTGGTGGCACGACAGGCCGAGCGCACACGGGCCATCCTCGACTCCGTCTTCGTCGGGATCGTCACCGTCGGCGACCGCGGCATCGAGTGGATGAACCGCTCGGCCCGCCGCATGTTCGGCGGCGACCTCTCGGACTTCTTCAATCTGCCGATCAGCACGGTAGCCACCAGCGATCCGCAGCACCCCTTCCGCCAGACCGGCTACGTGCAGGACATGCCCGAGGGCCAGGCGCACACCTTCGAGTGCCAGGTCAAGGCGCGCGACGGCCGGGTGTTCTGGGTCGTCGGCAACGCGGTGGCCACGATGGGCAATACCGGCCGGCGGCAGATCACCTACGCACTGCTCGACATCGAATGGCGCCGCCAGGCGGAGGCGCGCACCGCGGAGGCGCAGGCCTCGCTGCAGCGCATCATCGAGATGGCACCGCTGGCCATCACGCTGCGTGACGCCCGCACGCTGCGCGTGCTGCAGATCAACAAGGTGGCGGCCGCGGTGGCCGGCCTCACGCCCGAGCAGGCCGTGGGCCGCACACCGGAAGAGCTCTACGAGCCGCAGGCGGCGGCCACCATGCGCGCTGACATGCAGGCTGCACTGGACGGCGGGCAGATGATCCAGCGCGAATACCGCACGCGCGGCGACGGCATCATCCAGACCTGGGACGCACGCTACCTGCCCCTGGCCGCGCCCGGGCAGCCCGCCGACCAGCTGCTGCTGGTGGCCACTGACGTCACCCATCAGCGGGCCGAGGAGAAGGCCAAGCTCAAGGCCGCCATCGCCCAGCGTGAGATGCTGGTGCGTGAGGTACACCACCGCATCAAGAACAACCTGCAGGGCGTGGCGGGCCTGCTGCAGCAGATCGCAGCCAAGAAGCCCGAGGTGGCGCCGGCCATCTCCGAGGTCGTCGGCCAGGTTCAGGCCATTGCCCAGGTCTACGGGCTGCAGGTCGGCTCATCCGGCCTGCTGCGGCTGCGCGCGGTGGTGGAGGCCATCGCGCAGTCGGTGCAGCGCACCTTCTCGCGCGTTATCGCGCTCACGGTGCACGGCGACCCGGAGCACGACTGGGTGCTGCCCGAAGCGGAGTCCATCCCGATCGCACTGTGCACCAACGAGCTGCTCACCAACGCCATCAAGCACAGCCGTGAAGGCGAGGTGTCCTGCACCATGGAATGCAACGACGACGGCGTGCGCATTCAGGTGCGCAACATCGGCCTGCTGCCCGACGGCTTCAGCCTGGACCAGTTCCCCGGCGGCGTCTCGGGCCTGGGCCTGGTGCGGGCCCTGCTGCCACGCCGCAGCGCCCAGCTCGCACTGAGCCAGGAAGGGCTGACCGTGCTGACCACCATCCGGCTGTCGCCGCCGGGCATCACGCGGCAGATGCCAGGGTCGCGCGAGGAGCCGGCTGGTCAGCAGATCACTCTTTGGCCACAATAGGCCCCTCGGGAAGTCGGCCAAACGCTTGTCATATTGGCGTGATCGTGCTTGTCCCGGCATGGGCGCGGCATGCGCCTTCACACCGCTACGGCACCTGCCGGCAGCGGGCCACATCGGATACACGATGCGCGGGTTTCCAGGTTTGCTGAGCTCCTCGGGCCGCCCGCCGCGGCAGAGCGGCGCAGGTCGTTGCGGCGCCCATGGGAGCCGGGCATGAACAAGGGCAAGATCCTGGTCGTCGACGACGACCGCCTGGTGCTGGCTACTCTCACGCACGGCCTGTCGCAAGCGGGCTACGAAGTGATCGACGCCGACAACGGCGACGACGCCATCTTGCTGGCCCGCGAACACCGGCCGGACCTGGCGCTGCTGGACATCCGCATGGAGGGCAAGACCGGCTTCGACGTGGCCGCGTATCTGCGCGACCACTGCCAGATGCCGTTCATGTTCCTGTCGGCCTTCTCGGACGACGCAACCGTGGCGCAGGTGAAGGAGCTGGGCGCGGTGGCCTACCTGGTCAAGCCGCTGGACATCCACCAGATCGTGCCCACGGTGGAGGCGGCCTTCGCCAACCTGCGCGCCCGCGTGGGCAGCGCCCCTCCGCCCACCCATACCGCGCAGGAACGCACGTCCGCCAGCAACGAGCCGCTGAGCGCGGCGGCGTCCATCGCCATGGGCATCGTGATGCACCGATACAGCCTGTCGCGCACGCAGGCCCTGGAGCGGCTGCGCAAAGTGGCCGCGAGCCAGGGCGTGTCACTGGACGCGCACGCCGAGCGGCTGATCCAGGCCCAGGAAACGTTGAGCCAACACGGAGCGCAGTAGGCGTAGCTGCGCGGCATCGCGGACGCGGAGCTTGGTGCCGCGACGGTGGTACGGCCATCTTGAGGGCCGGCATGCCGGGGACCGCTGCGGCCCGGCCTGCATCCGCCAGGCTCAGCGCGCCTCAGCGCGTGGCGGCGCTCCGCCTTCCAGCGTGAAGTAAAAGCGCGAGCCGCGGTCTACCTCCGACTCGGCCCAGATCTCGCCACCGTGGCGGTGGATGATGCGCCGCACCGACGCCAGCCCCACACCGGTGCCCGGGTAGTCGGTGGCGCTGTGCAGGCGCTGGAACATGCCGAACAGGCGCTGCGCGTAGCGGGCGTCGAAGCCAACGCCGTTGTCGCTGATGCAATAGATGCGGCGCATCACACCGTCGGCCCCGCTGCGCGCCTCGCAGCCCAGCGCGATGCAGGCACGCTCTCGGCAGGACGAGTACTTCCAGGCGTTGCCCAGCAGGTTCTCCAGCACCAGGCGCAGCAACAGCGGATCGCCCTCGGCACACAGGCCGTCCTCGATCTGCACGTCGGCCTGGCGCTCCGGGCTGGTGCGGCGCAGGTCGTCCATGACCAGCATGGCCAGCTGTGACAGGTTGACCTTTTCGCGCGCCATGGGCTGGGTGGACAGCCTGGCCTGCTCCAGCAGTGCGTCGATCATGCCGTTCATGCGCGTGGCGGCGCCCAGCACGCGGTCGAGGTGGTCATTGCCGATGCGGTCGAGCAGCGCGCCGTAGTCTTCCTTGACGATGCGGGTGAAGCCCTCGACCACACGCAGCGGGGCGCGCAGATCGTGGGATACGGCATAGGCAAAAGCTTCCTGGTCGGCGCGCTCCGGATCGTCGATGGCGGCCGGCGCTACGGCCGCGGCAGCCAGCGTGGCAGGCGGATCGACGAGCCGCAGAGTGCCCTCGTAACCGAGGAAGCGGCCGCGCGCATCGAAGCGCGGCACGCCACGAAGGCGCCAGCTGGCGGGCCCTGCACCGTCGCCATCGACTGCGGGCCAGGCCACTTCCAGATCGTGCAGCGGCGCGCCGGCCGCCAGGCGGGCCTGAAGCGCGGCGGACTCAAGGGCATTGAACGCCTCCCACAACCGGCCCTGCGCAGCGCGCGCGGCCTGCCATTGGCTGTCGGGTGCCTGCAGTGGCGGGCGCAGCAACGTCAGCCGGTGGTCGCCGTCCGTCTGCCAGAACCAGACGTCCAGCAGATCCACCAGGCGGCGGGTGTCCATGCGGTCTTGCTGCCAGCGGCGCTCGCGCTGGCCGCGGCGCGCAAACCCCCACGCGCAGGCGCCCAGCACGAACACCGTCGCAGGGCCGATCCAGCCGGCCACCGGGGCCGAATCGGCATCGGCCGGCGCCATCAACCGGGCCAGCCAGAGGCCGCCAACCAGCAGCGCCGCCGCGGCGGCGGCACCGGCAAGCCACATCCAGCCGCCATCGGGGCCGGCCAGTTCAGGGTGGGGTGCACCGCTCATGCAGCAAATTGTAAAGAGGGGCCTCTATCTTGCCGGTGCGATCACTGCGGCAAGGCCCCGAGGATTGCCCTATTCCGGGCTTTGTACAGTCCGGGCTCGGGTCAAGCTCGCGGCCGTGCGAGACCGTGCACTAGCGCACATTTGCGCCAGCCGCAGCGCTTGCATCCATCCGCCATGCGGCGGCGGCCCGGGCAGGCCGCCGTGGACCGAACAACGTGCCCAAACGAAGACAGAGGCAGGACCACCATGCAGTGGAGGACCGCACCGGCCCGACGGCCGGCCGATGCTGGAGCGGCGTCATGAGCCAGGACGGCTTCTCGCCCACGCCGCCTTGGACCGCGGTCGACCCGGCCGCTCGGTGGCCGTCGCTGCTGGAGCTGTGCGCCGAGCTGGCCCGCCTGGCCCACGGCGCGGCCACGCTGGACGAGGCGCTGCCACAGGCCGCGCAGCTGCTGCAGCGTCACCTTGAAGCCGCCAGCGTGGTCGTGCTGCGGCTGCACGGCTGGGACGGCAAGACGGTGCTGATCCATCCCTGGAGCGGGCATCGGGGCATTGACCACATCGACGTCACCGCCCTGGGCTCGGCGCGGCGCGACGAGCCGCCGATCGGCAGCGCGGTGGCGCTGCAGCAGGTGGCCTGCCTGGACCTGGCGGCGGCGGCCGGCACCGACGCCGCCGGCGCGGCGCAATGGCGTCCGCCCGGCGTGAAGCGGGTGGTCGTCATCCCGGTTTTTGCCCAGTCCACCCCAGTTGCGGCACTGGAGCTGCACGACCCACGCACCGACACGCCGGGTACCGCGCAGGCTCTGGACATCGCACGGCTGCAGCTCGCGGTGGTGGCGCAGCGCGAGACCGAGCAGGCCGACATGGCCAGCCGCATGGCCCAGCTCAGCCGGCTGGAGCGGGTGGCCGGGCGCATTGCCGGCGGCGCGCTCATCACCAACCAGGCCGGCGAAATCGAGTGGTGCAACCCGGCGCTGCTGCAGATCACCGGCTGGCCTTCGGGCGGGGTGATCGGACGCCACGTGTGCGAGCTGCTGGCGGCCGATGAAGTGGGCCACAGCACGCTGGCCCGGCTGGGTGAGCAGATCGCCGCCGGCCAGCCCTTCCGCATCGAGTTCGAGGCCCGTCGCCTCGGCGGCCATGCCGCCGGTCAGCGGTACTGGGGCGAGGTGGACGCCATCCCGATGCACGACGCGCAGTCCTGGCATCGGCAGGTGGTGTGCCTGTTCACCGACATCTCCGAGCGCAAGCAGCGCGAGCGCCAGAGAGAGCTGGAGCGCGAGTTCCTTGAAGCACTGATGGAGAACCTGCCCGTCAGCCTCTTCGTGATGGACCCGGAGAGCCTGCGGCTGATCGCCATCAACCGCTATGCCGAGCTGGAGTTCGGCGTGCGCCGCACCACCGTCATCGGCAAGACGGTGCAGCAGGCCATGGGCCGCAGCGTCCTGCGCCTGGCGCTACCGGCCATGCAGGAGGCCATCGAGCGCGATGCCACCGTGGAGCGTGATTTCCAGTGGCGCAGCGGTGGCCGCATGCTGACGATCAACGCCCGCCACTTCGCGCTGCGCCATGCAGACGGCACGCCGCGGCTGCTCATCACGCTGGCGCGCGACATCACCGCCGCCCGCCGCGCCCAGGCAGACCTGGAGGAGTCCGAGCTCCGCTACCGCGAGCTGGTCGAGGCCATGGAAGACGGCGTCTACGTCACCACGCCGGCACGCGACGCCTACCTCTACCTGGGCCCGCTGACCGAGGAACTGTGGGGGGTGACCGAGGGCGAGGTGCGTGCGGAGCCAGCCGCCCTCTTCCGCCATGTGCTGGATGAAGACCGCCCGCTGCTGGCCGCTCAGCGGCAGCGCGAGACGCAGTTCGAACCCACCGACGAGACGCTGCGCATCGACCACCCGCGCCACGGCCGGCGCTGGCTGCGCCACCGCACCCGCACCCGGCGCCTGCCCAACCAGGAGGCGCGGGTCTACGGCCTGGTGTCCGACGTGACCGCGCAGCGCGAGCACGCGCTGGAGCTGCAGCATGCGCGGGACCTGGCCGAGGCCGCCAGCCAGGCCAAGAGCCAGTTCATGGCCAACATGAGCCATGAGATCCGCACGCCGATGAACGGCATCCTGGGCATGACCGAGCTGCTGCTGGGCACGCCGCTCAACGACAAGCAGCGCCGCTTCGCGCAGGCCGTCTACCGCTCCGGCGAGAGCCTGCTGGAGATCATCAACGACATCCTGGACTTCGCCAAGATCGAGGCCGGCAAGCTGGAGCTGGCGCCGGTGGACTTCACCCTGCGTTCGGTGATCGAGGACACGCTGGAGCTGCTGGCACCGCGGGCACATGAGAAGGGCCTGGAGATCAGCTTCCGCGAGGAGCTGGGCCTGCCGCAGGTCGTGCGCGGCGATCCGCTGCGGCTGCGCCAGGTCATCACCAACCTGGTGGCCAACGGCATCAAGTTCACCGAGTCTGGCGAAGTGGTCGTAGACCTGCGCCAGGTGCCCGCGCCCCCCGGCTCGCCTACGCCGTCGCTGCTGGAGTTCACCGTGCGCGACACCGGCATCGGCATCCCGGCCGACGTGCTGCCCAAGCTCTTTTCGGCCTTCACCCAGGCCAACACCGGCATGGCCCGGCGCTATGGCGGCACCGGGCTGGGGCTGGCGATCTCCAAGCAGCTGGTGGAGCTGATGGGCGGGCAGATCACGGCGCACAGCTCGCCGGGCGTGGGCTCGGCCTTCAGCTTCAGCCTGCCGCTGCAGCCCGGCTCGCCCGAGGCGGCGGGCGTGGATGCCGAGGCGGAGAGCACCGCCATGCCGCCGCTGCGCGTGCTGGTGGCCGACGACAACGAGACCAACCGCACCATCATCGAAAACATGCTGCACGCCTGGGGCATGCGCGTGGCGCTGGCCGAGGACGGCCGCCGCGCGCTGCAGATGCTTCAGGCACCGGGTGCCGACTTCGACCTGGCGCTGATCGACATGCAGATGCCCCACCTGGACGGCATCGGCTTGGCCGAAGCATGGCGGGCCAGCGGCCGGCTGCCGGAGCTCAAGCTCATCCTGCTGTCGTCCGTCTCCACGCCCGACGACGTGCGCCGGGCGCAGGAGGCAGGATTCCAGCGCTTCGTCTCCAAGCCGGTGCGCAAGGCCGAACTGCGCCAGGCCATCATCGGCGTCACGCCGGTGCGCGGCGAGGTGCAGCAGGGCCTGCCGCGGCTGCAACGCAGCGTGCTGGTGGTCGAGGACAACCCGGTCAATCAGGAGGTCATCGGCCACATGCTGCGCCGCCTGGGCTGCCAGATCGTCATGGCCAGCAGCGCGCTGGAGGGCCTGCGTGCGCTGTGCGAGAAGCGCTTCGACGCCATCCTGATGGACATACAAATGCCCGGAATGGACGGCGTCGAGGCCCTGAGCCTCTTCAGGCGCGGCCCGAACAGCCGATTCGCCTTCGTGACGCCACCGGCCACGCCGGTGATCGCCGTGACGGCCAATGCCCTGGACGGGGACGAGGAGCGGTTCTTGGATCTCGGCTTCGACGACTACCTCTCCAAGCCCTTCCGGCAGAGCCAGCTGCTGGCCGTTTTGAGCAAGCGGCTGAAGCTGTCCGAGGACGCCCCCCCCGGGTCGCCCCTTGCATCCACGCCGGCATCCACGCCTGCACCTGCATCGACGCCCGCACCGGCAACCACCGCCGAGCCGGCAGCCCGAGCCGAGGTCGATCCCGCTGCCACCGCCGCGCCCGTGAACCGCATCACGGACGCCGCCGCCTCGGTGCTCGACGCCGACGCGCTGGAGCGGCTGCGTGCGCTCGATCCCACAGGCAGCAACCACCTGATGGAGCGCGTGCTCAAGGCCTTTCAGACGTCCGTGGGCCGGCTGCTGCCCATGCTGCAGGAGGCGCAGCAGAATGCCGACCTCGCCGGCATCGGCCATGTCGCGCATACCCTTAAGAGTTCATCCGCAAGCATCGGCGCCATCAAGTTGTCTCAGCTCTGTGCCGAAATCGAGCAGATGATCCGCCGTGGCGATGGCCATGCCCTGGGCACGCGGGTTGATGACCTCACAAGGGAGATCGGGGCCGTGATCCAGAGCCTGCGATCCCTGTTAGAACACGACTGATGACATCCCAACCCCTGTTCGCAGAGGACGACGGCCTGGAGCAGCCGCGGGTGCTGCTGGTCGACGATGACGAGGTCAACCTGCTGCTGACCTCCATCGCGCTGCGTGAACGGGGCTTCTCGATCACCGAGGCCTCGAGCGGCGAGCAGGCGCTGCAGGTGCTCACCGAATGGTTGCCGGACATCGTCGTGCTCGACGCCATCATGCCCGGCATGGACGGCTTCACCACCTGCCGCGAAATGCGGCAGCTGCCCGGCTATGAATCCTTGCCGGTGCTGATGCTGACGGGCCTGGACGACGACGCCTCCATCGCCCGCGCCTACGAGGCGGGCGCCACCGACTTCTTCGTCAAGTCCAACCAGTGGAGCCTGCTGGCCGGGCGGCTGCGCTACCTGCTGCGCTCGTCGCGCACACGGCACGAGCTGGAGCGCAGCAAGGCCAAGCTGGCCCGCGCGCAGGACCTGGCGCGCATGGGCAGCTTCGACTGGCGGCGCAGCCACGGCGACCTGGTGTTCTCGGTGGAAGGCCTGCGCGTGTTCGGCTTGGGCGCCGGTGACCGCCTGGGCCTGCGCCGCGTGCTGCGCATGATGTCCGGGGACGACCGCCAGGGCTTCATGCAGATCCTGCACGAGGTGCTCCAGCACAGCACCATCGTGTGCAGCGACGTGCCGGTGCAGCTGCACGACGGCCGTCAGCGCATCGTCCACATCGAGGCCGAGCCCGAGTTCAACGAGCAGGGTCTGCTGTCGGGCTACACCGGCATCGTGCAGGACGTGACCGACCGGCGCATCGCCGAGGACAAGATCCGCCACCTGGCGAACTTCGACGTGCTGACCGGGCTGCCCAACCGCCGGCAGCTGATCTGGCGCGCCGAGCGCGCCATCGATTTCGCCAAGCGGCTCAACCACCGCGTCGCCCTGCTGCTGATCGACCTGGACCGCTTTAAGGTCATCAACGACACGCTGGGCCATGGGGCCGGCGACGAGCTGCTGATGGAGGTGGCCCGCCGGCTGCGCAGTTGCGTGGCCCACACCGACCAGGTGCTCGACGGCGCGATGGAGAACGCCAGCAGCCGCTGGCACCGCACGCTGGAGGCGGTGGGCCGCCTGGGCGGCGACGAATTCGTCGCCCTGCTGCCCGAAGTGCATCACGACGAAGACGCGCAGCGCGTGGCCGACCACATCCTGGACGTGCTGCGCGAGCCCATCCTGGTGGGCGGGCAGGAGTGCTTCGTCACCGCCAGCGTGGGCATCGCCATGTTCCCCAGCGGCGGGCACAACGTTGCCGACCTGCTGCGTGCCTCCGACGTGGCCATGTACACCGCCAAGAGCCAGGGCCGCAACACCGCCCTGCTCTATGCGCCCCACCTGGCCGGCAAGGGCCGCGAGCGGCTGGAGCTGGAGACCGCGCTGCACAAGGCGCTGGAGCGCGAGGAGCTGGTCCTGCACTACCAGCCCAAGATCGACGTGCGCAGCTGCAGCATGGTTGGAGCCGAAGCGCTGATGCGCTGGCAGCGCAACGGCATGCTGGTGCCGCCCGGCGAGTTCATCCCGCTGGCCGAGGAGACCGGCCTCATCATCCCCATCAGCGAATGGGCCATCCGCGAGGCAGCGCGCCAGGCCCGGCGCTGGAAGGACAGCTTCGGCTTTGATGCGTCCATCGCCGTCAACTTGCCCAGCCGCCTCTTCGAGCGCGAGGACCTCGTCGCTCACATCCAGGACGCGGTCACGCAGGCCGGCATCGAGCACAGCGCGCTGGAGCTCGAGATCACCGAGACCGGCCTGATGAAAGACCTGCAGAGCGTGATCCCGGGCCTGAACGAGCTCACGCGCTTCGGCGTCGAGGTCTCCATCGACGACTTCGGCACCGGCTACTCGTCCCTCGCTTACCTGACCACGTTGCCGATCAGCGAGCTGAAGATCGACCGCTCCTTCGTGCGCGACCTGGGTGTCACACCGCAGAGCTCGGCGGTGGTCACCGCCATCATTGCGCTGAGCCGCTCGCTGGGCCTGCGCGTGATCGCCGAAGGCGTGGAGGACCTGCGCCAGATGCAGGTGCTGGATCAATTGGGCTGCCACATCATGCAGGGCTTCCTCTTCAGCAAGGCCCAGCCCGCCGACTGCATCGAGCGCTGGCTGCGCGACGTGGTGCAGACCGGCCAGGCACCGTGGATCGGCGCCTGCGCCGCCACGCCGGTGCTGCATGAGCCGCCACCAGCGCGGCTGCACGCCCCCTGATCGCCGGTCGCCCACGATCGCGCCACACACCATGTCGTCTCCTGCCGTACCTGGCGCCGCCGCCACTGATGCGGCCCGGTCGCCCACGCCCGCACAGATTGCCAAGGCCGCGCTGCGCTACCTGGCCGTCAACCGACTGGAACCCACGCCCGAGAACTACGCCCGGGCCTGGCAGGCCGAGGGCGGCGCCCCACCGCCCGCCCCCCTGCAGCCGGCATCGCTTCCAGCCGACGCCGACCCGACGGTGGAGGCCGAGGAATGGGCCACCACCATCGGCAAGCTGCTGCGCGGCATCGAGCGCGGCAGCCGGCAATGGACGACCGGCCGGAAGAAGGACAGCCTGCAGCGCGTGCTGGAAGGCAGTCGCAGCCATCCGCAGCGCCTGCGCACCCGGCTGCGCCAGCTGGCCTCCAGCTGGGATGGCGAGCCGCTGGACGATGCACCGGACACCGACATGGCCGCGCTGCTGCCGCTAGACGCTGACGCCGAGGCTGACGCCACGGGCAGCGCCTCGGCGGGTGACGGGGTCGCGGGCCTGCCGGCCGAAGGCGGCACGGCCGCCTGGAGCCGCATCGTTGACGAGCTGCAGCAGACGGTGCAGGCCGCCCTGTTGCCAGCCGAAGCCGGTGCGGCCGAGGTCGCCGACGCGCTGGCCCAGACCACGGCCGCGCTGGCTCCCGAGCCGCCCGTGCTGCCGCCCACTGCAGAGCTCGCGGCCACGATCCAGTCCGTGTGCACCGACGCTCGCCGGGTGCTGCAGCACCGTCAGCATCTGCTGCAGCAGCTCACCGGCCTGTGCGAGGAGCTCACCGACAGCCTGTGCGACCTGGCCGAGGATGAATCCTGGGTACGCGGCCAGTGCGAGGCCATGCGCCACCAGATCACCGAGGGGCTCAACACGCGCGGCGTGCGGCGCATCAGCCAGCTGCTGCACGACGCTCGCGAGCGCCAGCAGCGCCTGCGCACCGAGCGCAACGAGGCCCGCCAGGCGCTCAAGCAGCTCATCCACCAGATGCTGCAGGAGATTGCAGAGCTGGGGAGCCACACCGACCGCTTCACCGGCAACCTCGGCCGCTATGCGGAGGTCATCGGCAGCGCCGACTCGCTTGAGAGCCTCACCGGCGTGGTGCGTGAGATGCTGGAAGACAGCCGCGCGGTGCAGACTGTCGTCGCCCAGGCGCAGCAGCGGCTGCAGAGCGAGCACGCCCGCGCCGCTGAACTGAGCGACCGCGTGCGCGAACTTGAGGACGAGATCCGGCGCCTGTCGGATGAGGTCTCCACCGACCCGCTCACGCAGATCGCCAACCGCCGCGGCCTGATGCGCGCCTTCGAGGCCGAGCAGTCTCGCGCCGAACGCCAGACCGCGCCGCTGGCCATCGCACTCCTGGACGTGGACAACTTCAAGAAGCTCAACGACACCCTGGGCCACCAAGCCGGCGACGACGCGCTGCGCTTCCTGGCCGACCAGGTGCGCAGCCGCCTGCGCCCGGTGGACGTGCTGGCCCGGTACGGGGGCGAGGAATTCGTCATCCTGCTGCCCGATACCCCGGCCGAAGAAGCGCAGCGCGTGGTCACACGGCTACAGCGAGAGCTCAGCGCCGAGCTCTTCATGCAGCAAGGCGGCGACAAGGTGTTCATCACCTTCTCGGCCGGCGTCACGCCCTACCGCAGCGGCGAGGCCCTGGAGACCGCCCTGGACCGCGCCGACCTGGCGCTCTACGAGGCGAAACGTACGGGGAAGAACCGCACCTGCGTGGCTTGAGCCGGCCTGGGCCGCAGCTGCACGTGGCCGGGGCGCTCAGCCGCGGGCCAGCAGGCGCAGCATCAGCTCCACCCGCGCCTGCGCAGGCGAACACGCGCCCGCGGCCGGCAGCCGGTCGCCATCCCGCGCCCAGACCGCGCCCTGCCCCACGCGGGAGGCGCGGATGACGGGCACCCCCTGCTCCATGGCCTGCAGCAGCTCGGCCTCCAAGTCCTGGTGCAGCGTGCCGTGGCCGGTACAAGCGGCCACCAGCCCCTGCACGCCAGCCTGCCGCAGCAGCCGCACGATGCGGCCGTCCGCACCGGCATGGCTGTGCACGATCTCCACCCAGGGCCAGGTGCACTGCGGATCGAACGCGGCCCGTCGAGCGGCCTGCATCGTGCCCGGCACCACCGCCGGCGCCTGGCGGCAGGCCGCCTTGCTGTGGGTGTCATCGACCACCACTGGTGAGGCATCGGCGTCTTCTGCAGCGGGCCAGGCGCGCAGCAGCCGCACCTGGCCCCGCTCGATCCAGCCCAGCGGCCCGGCGTCGGCGCCAAAGGCGGGCATGCGCCAGGTGTGCTGCTTGCGCACCTCCGCGCCGGCCCACACCTGCTGATCCATCACCGCCAGCACCCCCTGAGCCCCCGGCCAGGCGGCCACACGCACAGCATCCAGCAGGTTGGCCGGCCCGTCGGCCGACGGATCGGTGGCCGGACGCATCGCCGCAGTCAGCGCCACCGGCTTGTGCGGCGCCAGTAGGCGGTGCAGCAGATAGGCCGTCTCCTCCAGCGTGTCGGTGCCGTGGGTGACCACCACGCCGACCACCTCGGGCCGGCCCAGCGCGTCCTGCACGGCCGCCAGCAGCGCACTCCAGACGGCGGGGCCCATGTCCTTGCTGTCCACCTGCGCCACCTGCAGGGCCTCCAGCCTGCCGTCGGCCGCCAGGCCCTGCAAGGGCGGCACCGCCGCCACCAGCGCCTCCACGTCGAGCTGCGCAGCGCGATAGCCCGCGGGCTCGGTCTGGCAGGCCGCTCCGGCGATGGTGCCACCGGTAGCCAGCAGCACCACACGGCCGGCAGCCACTGCTTTTTTTTGGGAAGGGCTGGTCATGACACGGGGATCTGGATAAAAATACAGCTACTGGATGAATAAACAGTTTGCTACCCGGGTGGCCGCCATCAGCGGCGGCCCGGGCAGTGGGCTCCTCGCGCACCCCGGGCGGCAGCCCGGCCGATGCCCCGGCCACCGGGAGCGGCCGTGCCCCACACGGCGTGAGCAGACGAGGCACCAGCTCAGGGAGCTTGAAGAAAACAGTGCACCCGAGTGCACCCCAGGGATGGCGGCGGCCACGTGGCCGCCGCCGTCACGCCACGGGCACTGCTGCCTTGGCCACCAGACGAGGTCGATGTGGACGATACCCCCAAACTCACCGCGCGCCAGCAGGAGATCCTGGAGCTGATCCGCCACGCCATCGAGCGCACCGGGGCCCCGCCCACTCGTGCCGAAATCGCCGCACAGCTGGGTTTCCGCTCCGCCAACGCGGCCGAGGAGCATCTGCAGGCGCTGGCGCGCAAGGGCGCCATCGAGCTAGTCGGTGGCACCTCGCGCGGCATCCGATTGCGCAGCGCCGCGGGCAGTCGCTCCCGGACCGGGCCCCTGTCCACCCTGCCGCTGCCGGGCATGGCCCAGCTCGCTCTGCCCCTGGTGGGCCGCGTCGCCGCGGGCAGCCCCATCCTCGCGCAGGAGCACGTGGACCAAACCGTGATGGTGGAGCCCCACCTGTTCTCCAGCCGCCCGGACTACCTGCTGCGCGTGCGCGGCATGAGCATGCGCGACGCTGGCATCCTGGATGGCGACCTGCTCGCCGTGCAAAAGACGAGCGAGGCCCGCAACGGCCAGATCGTCGTCGCTCGCCTGGGCGATGAGGTCACGGTCAAGCGGCTGCAGCGCACCCGGGCCGGCATCGAGCTGCTGCCCGAGAACCCTGACTTCCGCCCCATCGTCGTGCCGTCCGACAGCGCGGATTTCGCGCTCGAAGGCCTGGCCGTGGGCCTGATCCGCAACGACATGGCCTTCTAGCCCATCCTTGTCGCCTGCTGCGGGTGGCGGGCATTGGTGTGGTCGTGTGCCCCACGTGGCGCAGCGGGCCGCACGATCCCGCAGCAGGTGTGTCATCGCCAATCCTGCCGAACTTCATAGCTGTTGTTGAAATTCGGAGATTCACGATGCCTACATACCGTCTGCCTTGGCCCCTGTCGCTGCAATGGCCGCTGCGCCGCTCCATTGTGGGCGTGGCGTCTTTCAGCGACCCGGCTGTGACCGCCGGCACCCACGTTGCCGCGCGCCCCGCGGAGTCCACTGCAGCGCCTGCAGCAGGTGCTGAAGCCACGGGGGCACCCTGCTTCGCCGGGCTGCGCATCACCCGCGCCGTGCAGCCCAGCCGCTCGCTGGCCGCCCGCGTGCCGGCCGTCATCCGGCGATCGCCCTGCCGTTTGCCCGATGGCGAGCCGGCACCGAGCCAGAGCGCCACCTTGCGCCGCGACCCGCTGGACCCGCAGCGGGTGCGCATCAGCGGGCGGCTGTCAGAGGTGTGCGCCACGCTGGACCGGCTGGTGGCCCGGCACGAGAGCGGCGTGGCTGTCTAAGGCTCGGCCGCGCCGTCTACGTGCACGAGCGGGCCACCCCGCCCGGCGGCCGGCTCAGCCCATGTGCAGGCCGCCGTTGACCGAGAAGTCCGCGCCCGTGGCAAAGCCCGCGTCATCCGACGCCACCCAAGCCACCATGGCTGCAATCTCTTCCGGCGTGCCCAGGCGCTTGACCGGGATGGTGGCCACGATCTTGTCCAACACATCCTGGCGGATCGCCCGGACCATCTCGGTGCCGATGTAGCCCGGCGAGACGGTGTTGACCGTCACGCCTTTGGCCGCTACCTCCTGAGCCAAGGCCATCGTAAAGCCGTGCATGCCGGCCTTGGCCGCGGAGTAATTGGTCTGCCCGAACTGGCCCTTTTCGCCGTTGACCGACGAGATGTTGATGATGCGGCCCCATCCCCGGTCGAGCATGTCGTCGATCACCTGCTTGGTGACGTTGAACAGACTGTTGAGGTTGGTGTCGATCACCGCCATCCAGTCGTCGCGGCTCATCTTGCGGAACAGGCCGTCGCGCGTGATGCCGGCGTTGTTGACCAGCACGTCCACCGGGCCGAGCTCGGCCCTGACCTTCGCAAAGGCTGCCTTGGTGGACTCCCAGTCCGACACGTTGCCCACCGAGACATGGAACTGGTAGCCCAGCGCCGCCTGCTCCGCCAGCCACTTGGCATGGTCCCGGCTGGGCCCGCAGCCGGCCACGACGGTGAAACCGTCTTTGTGCAGGCGCTGGCAGATGGCGGTGCCGATGCCGCCCATGCCGCCGGTGACGTAGGCGATCTTCTTGCTCATTGCTGGACTCCTTGGTTTGTCTCTCGGTTGGTGTGTGTGTTGGTGCGTGGCGGCTGCTGGGCGTTCCGTCGTCGGCGTTTCGTCAGCGCTCTACCGTCAAGGCCACGCCCATGCCCCCGCCGATGCACAGCGAGGCCAGCCCCTTCCTGGCGTTGCGGCGCTGCATCTCGTGCAGCAGGGTGACGAGGATGCGGCAGCCCGATGCCCCGATGGGGTGGCCAATGGCGATGGCGCCGCCATTGACGTTGACCTTGCTCGTGTCCCAGCCCATTTCCTGATGGACGGCGCAGGCCTGGGCCGCGAAGGCCTCGTTGACCTCCAGCAGGTCAAGGTCGGCCGCCTGCCAGCCGGCGCGCTCCAAAGCGCTGCGCGACGCCGGCACCGGGCCCATGCCCATGTACGCCGGGTCCAGGGCCGCGCTGGCATAGGAGGCGATGCGCGCCAGCGGCTTCAGGCCGAGCTGATCCGCGCGCTTGGCGGACATGACCATCACGGCCGCCGCGCCGTCGTTGATGCCCGAGGCATTGCCTGCCGTGACGCTGCCCGCCTTGTCGAAAGCCGGGCGCAGGCCGGCCAAGGCCTCAGCGCCGGTCTTGCGGTTGATGTATTCGTCCGCGTCGAAGACGAGCGGATCGCCCTTCTTCTGTGGAATGGTCACGGGCACGATCTCGTCCTTGAAGCGGCCGGCGTCCTGCGCGGCCGCTGCCTTCTGTTGTGAAGCCAGCGCCAGGGCGTCCTGCTGCTCGCGGCTGATGCCGTACTTCTTGGCGACGTTCTCGGCCGTGATGCCCATGTGGTACTGGTTGTACACATCCCACAGGCCGTCCACGATCATGGAATCCACCAGCTTCCAGTCGCCCATGCGCTGGCCGTCGCGCGAGCCCGGCAGCACGTGGGGCGCCAGGCTCATGTTCTCCTGGCCACCGGCAATGACGATGTCGGCGTCCCCGTCGCGAATGGCCTGAGCAGCCAGCATCACCGCCTTCAGACCCGAGCCGCATACCTTGTTGATGGTCATGGCCGGCACGGTCTGGGGCAGACCCGACTTGATCACCGCCTGACGCGCCGGGTTCTGGCCGCAGCCCGCCTGCAGCACCTGGCCCAGGATGACCTCGCTGACCTGCTCGCCGGCCAGTCCACTGCGCTCCAGCAGG
Organism: Pseudomonadota bacterium; assembly: GCA_049321005.1. GTDB lineage: Bacteria > Pseudomonadota > Gammaproteobacteria > Burkholderiales > Burkholderiaceae_C > Aquabacterium. The sequence goes on along the minus strand of JBMOQL010000006.1, from coordinate 101,686 downwards.
GCGCGGATGACGACTGCGCCGAGCTCGGCCGCGGGGGTCTTGGCCAGGCTGCCCCCGAACTTGCCCACGGCAGTGCGGGCGGCTGCAACGATCACGATGTCGGTCATGGCGGAACTCCAGGTATCAAGAGACAGATGGAAGCAAGAAAAGCAGCCGGCGACCGGCCGCAAGGATGCACCTTAGTCCAGCCCGGGCCCAAGCGCATCAGGCCCGGCGTTTGACGTAACGGCCTGGCGCGGGCTCGATGGGCTGGTGGCGGGCGTTGCCCGGCGCACGCGGCGCTGCCACCTTGCGGCCGGCTTGCTGGGCGAGCCAGGCGGTCCACTCCGGCCACCAGCTGCCGGGGCGCTCGGTAGCCTGCTGCAGCCAGGCGGCGGCGTCCAGGCTGCCGTCTTCCACGTCCTGCGCGTGGGCGCCGGGCGCGGTCGGCGTGGAGCTGCCGGCCTGCAGGCTGCGTGTCCAGTGGCTGCGCTTGCCCTTGGCCGGCGGGTTGATGACGCCAGCGATGTGGCCGGAGGCGCCCAGCACGAAGCGGCGCGGGCCGCGCAGCACACGGGTGGACGCATAGGCCGACTCCCAGGGCACGATGTGGTCCTCACGCGAGCCATAGATGAAGGCGGGCATGTCCAGCCGCGTCAGGTCCACCGGCACGCCGCACACGCTGAGCCGGCCGGGCTCGACCAGCTCGTTTTGCAGGTAGGTGTGGCGCAGGTACCAGCAGTACATGGGCCCGGGCAGGTTGGTGGAGTCGCCGTTCCAGTACAGCAGGTCGAAGGCCGGCGGCGTCTCGCCCTTGAGGTAGTTGCCAACGACGTAGTTCCACACCAGATCGTTGGGCCGCAGGAAGGAGAAGGTGGTCGCCAGCTCCTGGCCCTTGAGCAGCTTGGGGCCGCCCGGCGCGCCCGGGCCGAGCGTGGCTTCGCGCAGCTGCACCGAGGCTTCGTCGACGAAGATGTCCAGCACGCCGGTGGACGAGAAGTCGAGGAAGGACGTCAACAGCGTCAGGCTGGACAGCGGGTCATCGCCGCGGGCCTTCATGACCGCCACGGCGGTGGCCAGCAGCGTGCCGCCCACACAAAAACCCAGCGCGTTGATCTGCGGCTGGCCGCTGATGTCGCGCACCACGTCGATCGCCCGCATCACGCCCTGCTCGACATAGTCGTCCCACGTCTTCGCGGCCAGGCTGTCGTCCGGGTTGACCCAGCTGACCATGAAGACACGATGGCCCTGCTCCACTGCGTGGCGCACGAGCGAGTTCTCCGGCTGCAGGTCGAGGATGTAGTACTTGTTGATGCACGGGGGCACGAAGAGCAAGGGCCTCTCGTGCACCTGGGGCGTCAGCGGACGGTATTCGATCAGCTGGATCAACTCGTTTTCGAACACCACGGCGCCCTCGGTCGTGGCCACGTTGCGGCCGACCTCGAACAGCGTCTCGTCGGTCTGCGAGACACGGCCCTGCTGCAGGTCGCGCATCAGCATCTGCAGGCCGGCGCGCAGGCTCTCGCCCTTGGTCTCGATCGCGCGGGCCAGGGCCTCGGGATTGAGCGCCAGGTAGTTGGACGGGCTGGCGGCGTCGACGAACTGCTGCACGGCAAAGCGCACGCGCTGGCGCTGCTTGTCATCGCCCTGCAGGGCATCGGCCAGCCGGGCCAGCGTGCGTGCGTTGAGCAGGTAGAGCCCAGCCTGGAAGGCCGCCAGCGGGCTCGCCCCCCAGTGCGGCGCGGCGAAGCGCCGGTCGTCCAGCGCGAGCGGCGCCTTATCGCGGGTGGCCGGATCCATACAGTGGTTCCACAGCTGCCGGGCCTGCTCAAGGTAGTCCGACCGCAGCTGCTCCAGCGTGGCCGACGGCAGGCTGAGGCTGGCCAGGCTTTGCAGCGTCAGGCCCACGCTGCTGCCGAATGCCTGGGCGGCGGGCGACAGCGCGGCAAGATCCGCGAGCGACGCCGAAGGCGATGCGGGCTGGGCCCCAACATCGGCCGCGACACGGGCCGTGGCCGACGGGTGCGCAGCGGCGGCCTTGCCGCGAGGCCGCGCGGACGCGGTGGGACGGGGCGGCAATGCAGGCGCGGGCGATGCATCGGCGCGCGCCGGGCGCGGACGGGGCGTGGCAGCCATGGGTCTCCTCGTTTGTCATATGACGCGCGATCCGCGCGCCCTGCGGCGAGCCAAAGCAACTTCAATGCCCCACCGCCAGGGCCTGCGCTGTGCGTTTCATCGATTCTGTCACCCGCCCTGTGAAACGCCCTTGACGACGGCGCTTGACGCACACTGCGGTCATGTGGCGTGTATTGATCGCAGCGGGCTGGCTCTACGTAGCCGTCATGATGGCCCTGGCCCAGGCCTTCCACCCCGACGGCGGCGTGCTGTCAGCCGTCTTCGTCCTGCTGGCTTATGGCGCGGCGCCGGTGGCGCTGATCCTGTACGTGCTGGGCACCCCCGGACGCCGCCGGGCGCGACGGGCGCGGGAGCAGGCGCAACAGGCTGGGCATGCGCCGACCGGTGACGCCCCGATGCGCCCACCCGGCGGCTAGCCGGAGGGGCGTGGGCTCAGCGCAGCCAGATGCAGCCGGCGAAGCGGCCGGTGGCGCCCTGGCGGCGGAAGGAATACAGCCGCACGTCATCAGTGCAACGCTCCGGAGCGCTCGGTCTGGCGATGCCCAACGCCGCGAGGCGGTCCCGCGCCAGGCCAGGCAGATCGGCCTGCCAGCGGCCCGGTCGGCCGGGGACGAAATGCCGGGCAGGGCCCCGAACATCACCGCCTGAAGACGTGTGAAGAGCGGCGACCTCGTCCGGGTGGACGCCGAAGGCCTGCAGCACGTCGGGGCCGACCTCGAAGTCGGCCTGCGCGATGCAGGGGCCCAGCCAGACGCGCAGCTCGCCGGTGCGGCAGCCGGCGCCTTCGGCCAGCGCCCGGGCGGTGGCCTGCAGCACGCCGGCGGCCAAGCCCCGCCAGCCAGCGTGGGCGGCGGCCACGCCCCGGCCGCCGGGGGCGGCGAAGAGCACCGGCAGGCAGTCGGCCACCAGGATGCAGCACGCCACGCCGGGCTCGGTGGTCCAGCAGGCGTCGGCAGACCGTACCGGCGCATCGGCCGACGCCGCATCCAGCCGCACCACCTCGCAGCCGTGAACCTGGCGCAGGAAGACGGGCCGCGCGCCCAGCGCGGCGGCCAGCCGGCGGCGGTTCTCCGCCACCGCGGCAGGATCGTCGCCGACGTGGTCGCCGAGGTTGAGCCCGCTCCACGGCGCCACGCTGACGCCGCCTGCGCGGGTGGTGAAGACAGCGCCGATGCCAGCAGGCAGATCGGCGGGGCGGATCCAGTCGGGATGCATCGCGCCAGTGTAGGCAGCCGGTATGCGGCAGGGCGCGGAGGCGGGCTCAGCAGGATGGTCACGGCGCATCACGGCACCGCGCGGCGCGTGCCGGCAGGTCCGCAGGCCGGCTGACTATCATCCCCGGCCGCTGTGACGCTCCGGCGCCGCGCAATGCCAGCCGAGGCGCACCCCGCCCTGGCCCTGCCGGTCGATGGGCCATCATCCGCCCCGCCCACGGCCGGTCCACGCGGCTACACGTGGAGCGCAGTGCGGCACCCGGGCGGCAACGCCCACCGCCGCCCCGCCGACCGCCTGTGCCAGCCGCGACGCGTCGACCGATACGCGGACCGCTTACCGCCCCGCCCTGCCTTGCTCGCCCCGCCTCAGGCCCGTGCCCCGATGCCCCTGCCCCGCCGTACCGCCGGCCTGCCGGCGCCCTCCGCCCGCCAGCCACTGCCTTCCTCGCCTCGCCTGGCCGGGTGGCTGACTGCGCCGGGCTCGCTGACTCAGCGTCTGCGGCGGACCGGGCGCACGCTGGAGGTGGTTCGCCTGACCCAGGGCAGCGCGCCACTGCTGCCGGGCGAGGCCGGCGACCTGGGCAGCCGCGGCACGCCGCCGCGGGCCCATGTGCGCGAGGTGCTGCTGGTGGTGGACGGCCTGCCGCTGGTGTGGGCGCGCAGCGTGGCCTGTGCCCGCGCAGTCAACGGGCCGTGGCGGGCGCTCAAGGGGCTGGGATCCCGGCCATTGGCCGAGTTGCTGTTCGCCTCGGCCCACGTGGGCCGCTCGGCGTTGCACGCGCGGCGGCTGGCGCCGGCCTCGCCTTGGCAGCGTCATCTGGCCCGGCAGTGCCAGCAAGCCGCGCCAGAGCTGGCGGCTGCACGTGGCGTGTGGGCGCGCTGGTCGGTGTTCTGCAAGGGCGGACAGCGGCTGCGGGTGCTGGAGGCCTTTCTGCCCGCGGTGGCGCAGCGCCGCACGCGGGCGGGCGCCGCCCGGCATCTCATGCCCGGGGCGCCGCCCGGCCGGTGAGCGCGCTCGCGCGCGCCGGGCTCATACGATGCGCGCGGCCAGCGGCACCAGGCCGTCAATGCGGGATTCGATTAGGTCGCCGGCCTGAACCGGGCCCACGCCCTCTGGCGTGCCGGTGAAGATCAGGTCGCCCGGCTGCAGCGCCCAGGCGCGGGAGAGCTGGGCAATGATCTCCGGCACCTTCCACGTCATATGACCCAGGGTGCTCGCCTGGCGCGGCTGGCCGTTGACCGACAGCGCGATGGCGGCGTCCTGCAGCCGGACATCCGCCGCCGGCGTCAGCAGGCCCACCGGCGCGGAGGCATCGAAGCCCTTGGCCACGCACCAGGGCCGGCCGCCCTGCTTGGCCTGGGCCTGCAGATCGCGACGCGTCATGTCCAGCCCCACGGCATAGCCCCAGACATGGTCGAGGGCCTCCTCCAGCGGGATGTCGCGCCCGCCGCGCCCGATCGCCACCACCAGCTCCACCTCGTGATGCAGGTCGCACGTGAGGCTGGGATAGGGTACGTCGATGGGCTGGGGGCCGGCAGCGGCCACCACGGCGTCGGCCGGCTTCATGAAGAAACTCGGCGGCGTGCGGCCGCTGCCGCCCATTTCCACGTCGTGGGCGGCGTAGTTCAGGGCGATGCAATAGATGCGGTGCACCGGGAAGCGCTGGCGCAAGCCGTGTACGGCCAGCGTGGCCGGGGCGGCAGGAGGGAAGACGTAGTCGGTCATGGCAGCGAGGAAGCGGCTGGAAGCGGCAAAGACGGCGGACGGCGCAGCAGACGCGCGCCACCAGTGTGCCCGCGTGCCGGCGACACTGCCCGCCACTGTCCCTACCGGCCGGAATGCGCGGCGCCGCCTCGTTCGCGAGCCAGGTGGCACAGGCCCGGGCGATACACTGCCCGCCTTATGTTCGCCGCGCGCCGTATCCAGCATTGCCAAGCCTGCGGCACCCCGGTGGACCACCGCATCCCCCCCGACGACAACCGGGAACGTGCGGTCTGCCCGGCGTGCGGCCTGATCCACTACGTCAACCCGCTCAACGTGGTCGGCACCCTGCCCGTCTGGGGCGACCAGGTGCTGCTGTGCAAGCGCAACATCGAGCCACGCTGGGGCAAGTGGACGCTGCCGGCGGGCTTCATGGAGCTGGGCGAGACCACCGAGCAAGGCGCCTGCCGCGAGACCGACGAGGAAGCCGGCGCGCGCATCGAGCTCCAGGGCCTCTATACCGTGCTCAACGTGGTCAGCGCCGGCCAGGTGCACCTGTACTACCGCGCCCGGCTGCTGGATGTGAACTTCGCCCCGGGGCCGGAGACGATCGAAGCCCGGCTCTTCCGTGAGGACGAGATCCCGTGGGAAGACCTCGCTTTTCGCACGGTCGCCGAAACGCTGCGGCGTTACTTTATGGACCGTCCGACCGGCCTCTTTGGCGTGCACTGCGCCGACATCGGCTGACCAGGCACCAGGGGGCCCGCGGCCCGGCTCCCATCGACGCTGCACCCGCCGGCGCCCTGTGGCGCCAGCGTCGTGCCCCGGCCGCATCCTGAACCTCCAACATGTCTGAATCCGTCGTCGACACCGCGGCCCCAGCTGCTGCCGGCCCGCGCCTGCGCGAAGACCTGATCCACCCCGATCCGCTGCTGGACTGCCTGCTGCAGATGTGCCGCCTGCACGGGCTGGCCGCGTCGCGCGCCTCGCTGGCTGCCGGCCTGCCGGTGCAGGGCGTTCTGACGCCCAGCCTGCTGGAGCGGGCAGCCGCACGCGCCGGCCTGGCCACGCGGCTGCAGCGCATCGCCCTGCCCCGCATCGACGCAGCCACCCTGCCGGCCATCCTGCTGCTGCACGGCCAACAAGCCTGCGTGCTGCTGGGCACCGAAGGCGATGAGGCCCGGCTGCTGCTGCCCGAGACGGCCCAGGGCGAGGTGCGCCTGCCGCTGGCCGAGCTGCAGGCCCGCTACAGCGGCGTGGCGGTGTTCGCGCGGCCGCAGTTCCGCTTCGACGCGCGCACGCCCCAGGTGCGGGCCACGCGCTCGGGCCACTGGTTCTGGAGCGCGGTACTGGCCCAGCGCTTCGTCTGGCGCGACGTGCTGTGGGCTGCGCTGCTGGTCAACCTGTTCGCGCTGGCCCTGCCCCTGTTCACGATGAACGTCTACGACCGCGTGGTGCCCAACCATGCGGTGGAGACGCTGTGGGCGCTGGCCGCGGGCATCGTGCTGGTGCTGTGCGGCGATCTGGCGCTGCGCCTGCTGCGCGGCCACTTCGTGGACGAGGCCAGCGCGCGCATCGACGTGGGCATCTCGGCCACCATCATGGAGCGGGTGCTGGGCATGCGGCTGGAGCACCGGCCGCAGTCGGTGGGCTCGTTCGCGTCCAACCTGCGCGGCTTCGAGCAGGTGCGGGACTTCATCGCTTCCAGCACCGTCACCGCGCTGATCGACCTGCCGTTTGCGCTGCTCTTCGTCATCGTGATGGCGGTCATCTCGCCCTGGCTGGCCATCGTGCCGGTGGCCTGCTTTGCCATCGTGCTGGTGCTGGGCTACGTGCTGCAGCACCGGCTGCACGAGCTGTCGCAGACCACCTACCAGGCCAACGCGCTGCGCAACGGCACGCTGGTGGAGGCACTCTCGGGCATCGAGACGATCAAGTCACAAGGGGCGGAGGGCCAGATCCAGGCTCGCTGGGAACGCACCAACGCCTACCTGGCCGAGCTCAACGTGAAGATGCGCGGGCTGTCCAGCAGTGCGCTCTACAGCACCGCGTGGCTTCAGCAGCTGGTGTCGGTGATCGTGGTGATCATCGGCGTCTATCTGATCGCCGAGCGGCAGCTGACGACCGGCGCGCTGGTGGCCTGCACCATGCTGGCCGGCCGCGCACTGGCACCTGCCGGGCAGGTGGTGGGCCTTTTGATGCAGTACCAGGGCGCACGCACGGCGCTGGAGTCGCTCAATCAGGTCATGGCCCAGCCGGTGGAGCGCCCGCAGGGCAGCCGCTTCATCCACCGGCCCGAGCTGCGCGGGGAGATCGAGTTCCGCAACGTCAAGTTCGCCTACCCGGGCCGCGAGGACGCCGCCCTGGACGGCGTGAGCCTGCGCATCGCCCCGGGCGAGAAGGTGGCGCTGATCGGCAAGGTGGGCTCGGGCAAGACCACGCTGCAGAAGCTGATGATGGGCCTGTACCAGCCGGCCGAGGGCGCGGTGCTGCTCGACGGCATCGACCTGCGCCAGCTCGATCCGGCCGACGTGCGCCGCAACATGGGCTATGTGTCGCAGGACGTGACGCTGTTCTGGGGCACGCTGCGCGAGAACATCACCTTCGGCCTGCCGCATGCGGACGATGCCGCCGTGGTGGCGGCTGCCGACATCGCCGGGCTGACGGAGTTCGTCAACCGGCATCCCAAGGGATTCGATATGCCGGTGGGCGAGCGCGGCGAGCTGCTCTCCGGCGGGCAGCGCCAGGGCGTGGGCCTGGCGCGCGCGGTGCTGCACCAGGCGCCCGTCCTGCTGCTGGACGAGCCCACCAGCGCGATGGACTTCTCCACCGAGGCGCAGGTGACGGCGCGCATCACCGACTACGCCCGCGGCCGCACCGTGGTGCTGGTGACGCACCGCACGTCCATGCTGGCGATGGTGGACCGCGTGATCGTGGTCGATGGCGGCCGCATCGTGGCCGACGGCCCGCGCGAGCGCATCCTGCAGGCCCTGGCCGCCGGGCGCATCGCCCGCGCCGCATGAGGCAGGAGGACCCGACCATGAACGCCCCCCTGCCCCGCGACATCGCCCAGCCGGCTGGCGCCGGCCCCCAACACCCGGTTGTGCGCCCCGCCCCCGCCGAGCCCGGCCCCGACCTGCCCGGCCGACGGCTGCGCGGCGCCGCCCTGCGGCTGCTGGCGCTGCTGGAGCGCATCCGCTGCCTGCTGGAGCCGCTGACGCGCCGCGTCTTCGGCCCGGGCTTGAGCGAGCAGGACGCGCGCGCCGCCGGCTTCGCCACCTTCGAGGCCGAGGCCGACGCCGTGATGACCCGCCAGCGCACGCAGCGCGCCCAGGCCATCGTGCGCACGGCTGCCATCGTCATCGTGCTGCTGCTCGTCTGGGCCGCGCTGGCCAAGGTGGACGAGGTGACCAAGGGCGATGCCAAGGTGATCCCGTCGCGCCAGCTGCAGGTCATCCAGTCGCTGGACGGCGGCGTGGTCAGCGAGATCCTGGTCAAGGAAGGCCAGGTGGTCGAGGCCGGCCAGTTGCTGCTCAAGGTGGACGAGACCCGCGCCACCTCCGGCGTGCGCGAGAGCGCAGCGACAGCTTTCTCGCTGCTGGCCAAGCAGGCACGGCTGCGAGCGCTGGCCGAGGGCACGCCCTTCAGCCCGCCAGTGGCCCAGGCGGACGACCCGGAGCAGCAACGCGTCGTGGAGGAGGAAAGCCGCCTCTATGAGTCCAAGATGTCCGAATTCCACGCTCTGGTGGGCATCAGCGAGCAGCAGCTGGCCCAGCGCCAGCAGGAGCTAGCCGAGATGCGCGCCCGCCGCGCCGCCGCGCAGTCGGCGCTGGATCTGTCGCAGCAGGAGCTGGCCCGCACCCGGCCGCTGCTGGCCACCGGGGCGGTGTCCGAGGTGGAGCTGCTGCGCCTGGAGCGCGACGTGACCCGCGCCCGCGGCGAGGTGGAGCAGGCCACGGCGCAGATCGCCCGCGTGAGCGCGGCGATTGCCGAGGCGCAACGCAAGATCCAGGAGACATCCCTGTCCTTCCGCAACGAGGCGCGGCGCGACCTGGCCGAAACGCTGGGCAAGCTCAACGCGCTCAACGAAGGCGCCGTCGCCCTGGCCGACCGCGTGGACAAGGCCCAGGTCAAGTCACCGGTGCGCGGCCGCGTGCAGCGCCTGCTGGCCAACACCGTGGGCGGCGTGGTGCAGCCCGGCAAGGACATCGTGGAGATCGTGCCGCTGGACGACGCGCTGGTGCTGGAGGCGCGCGTGGCGCCCAAGGACATCGCCTTCATCCGCCCCGGGCAGCCGGCCACGGTCAAGTTCACGGCGTACGACTTCTCCATCTACGGCGGCATGTCGGCCACGGTGGAGAACATCAGCCCGGACACCGAGACCGATGAGCGCGGCAACGCCTTCTATGTGGTGCGCGTGCGCACCGACTCGTCGGACTTCCACGACAAGCTGCCCATCATCCCGGGCATGACCGCCGAGGTGGACGTGCTGACCGGCCGCAAGACGGTGCTGTCCTACCTGCTCAAGCCGGTGCTCAAGGCCCAGGCCAACGCACTGCGCGAGCGCTGAGCCGCGCGTCGGCCGACGGCTCTGGCCCCACGGCCTGGCCCGTGCGGCCTGCTCCGGGGCTGCACCGGCCGCCCGGCCGGGTCCGCCGCGGGGCGCCCCACGCGTCGCGCCGCCCCACGGGTGGCGTGCGCCGCCCTGCCGGGTCAGGCGCCGGCGGCCTCCTCCACCGCTGCTGACTTTCATGCTCAGGCGGCATTGCGCCCGCATGACGCCCGCTCGCCCGCCCCCCCTGCCGGCCCCGCAGCGCCGCCACGCTGGCGCCCCCTGGGCGCTCGTCTTGCGCCTAAGCCGCGACAAACCGTGCGGATCGGTGAATGACTTCACGCTCGCGCCCGGCGAATTGCGCGGTAAGCGCCAGGGCGTCTCTATGCTGATCGCGGCCCCAGTTGTAACCAGAAGAAAGCCGCTTCCATGCCCGTCCTCGCCCACGTTCCCAACGGCAAAGTCGTCGCCCTCTGGGGCACCGCCATCCTTGTTGCGCCGGACGGCTCTGAGCGCCCGCTGAAGGTCGGTGATGTGGTGCACCAGGGCGACCGGATCGTCACCTCGCAGAACGGCATCGTGGAGATCCGTGGCGATGGCAGCGAGCCGCAAGCGGCCGCCCCGCGCACGGCCGAGACGGTGCCGGCCGACGTGGAACGCGTGATCGCGCAGATCGACCAGCCGCTGGAGTTCGAGGCCCCGGCAGCCGGCCTGGCCGGCGGGGACGGCAGCATGACGCCGGGCTTGCGCGTGGAGCGCGTGGCGGAGTCGGTCGCATCACTGGCTGGCGACACCGCTGGCGCGACGCCTGCTGCCATCGGCAATGCCGAGGCGGGCGACGCCACCACGGCCATCCAGGGCGAGGTCAACACCGCCCCGTCGGCCGACGACGCCAGTGCCAGCACGGCCGAGGACACGCCGGTAACCGGCGTCGTGAATGCCATCGACCTCAACGGCGATACCTTGGCCTTCGGCATCGGCCAGGCCCCGGCCAACGGCGCGGTCACGGTGGATGCCACCGGCCGCTGGACGTACACCCCGGCCGCTGACTACAACGGCAGCGACCGCTTCGTCATCACCGTCTCCGACGGCAAGGGCGGCACGGCCACGTCGACCATCCTCGTCGCGGTCGCGCCTGTCAACGATCTGCCCGAGGGCGCGGACGTCAGCCGCACCATCGCCGAAGACGGCGCCTACACCGTCAGCGCAGCCGACCTCGGCTTCAGCGACGTGGACAGCGGCAGCGCGCTGCAGGGCGTGCGCATCGACACCCTGCCCACGGCCGGCACGCTGCTGCTGGACGGTGTGGCCATCAGCGCGGGCGCAGTGGTGTCGGCCGCCGACATCGCCGCCGGCAAGCTGGTCTTCCAGCCCGCCGCCAATGCCAACGGCTCGCCTTACGGCGCCTTCACCTTCAGCGTGCAGGACGACGCCGGGGCCTTCGATGCCACGCCCAACACCTTCACGCTCAACGTCACACCGGTCAACGACGCGCCGGTGATCACCGACCCGGCGGCCGACGCGGCCGGCAACTACGCTGTCACGACAGACGAGGACACACCCCTCGACGGCCGCGTCATCGCCAACGACCTGGACGGCGACGCGCTGAGCTATGCCAAGGGCAGCGACCCGGCGCACGGCACCGTCACCGTCCGCGCCGACGGCACCTGGACCTACACGCCGGCGCCCAACTACAACGGCCCGGACAGCTTCACCGTGACCGTCTCCGACGGTCACGGTGGCACGGCCAGCTCCACCATCACCGTCGGCGTCACGCCGGTCAACGACCTGCCGGACAGCGCGAGCGTGTCCCGCACCGTGGCCGAGGACAACAGCTACACGCTGACGTCCGCGGACTTCGCGTTCAACGACGCGGACGCCGGCAGCTCGCTACAGGGCGTGCGCATTGACACGCTGCCCACGGCCGGCTCGCTGCTGCTCAACGGCGTGGCGCTTGCCGCAGGCACGGTGGTCTCGGCCGCCGACATCGCCGCCGGCAAGCTGGTCTTCCAGCCCGCCGCCAATGCCAACGGCACGCCTTACGGCGCCTTCACCTTCAGCGTGCAGGACGACGCCGGCGGCTTCGACGCCACGCCCAACACCTTCACACTCAACGTCACGGCCGTCAATGACCTGCCGGATAGCGCCGATGTGACGCGCACGGTGGCGGAGGACAGCGGCTACACGGTCACCGCAGCCGACTTCGCGTTCAACGATGTGGACGCTGGCAGCGCGCTGGCCGCAGTGCGCATCGACTCGCTGCCGACCGGCGGCTCGCTGCTGCTCAATGGCACGGCTCTGACGGCCGGGACCGTCGTCAGCCTGGCCGACATCACCGCCGGCAAGTTGGTCTTCCAGCCGGCTGCCAATGCCAACGGCTCGCCCTACGGCTCCTTTACCTTTAGCGTCCAGGACGACACCGGCGGCTTTGCCGCCAGCCCGAGCACCTTCACACTGAACGTCACGCCGGTCAACGACGCCCCGGTCATCAGCGACCCGGCAGCTGACCCGGTCACGGGCAGCTACAGCGTCACCACCGCAGAAGACACCCCCGTCTCCGGCCAGGTGATCGCCAGCGATATCGACGGCGACGCGCTGGGCTACGCGCTCGCCCAAGGGCCGGCCAACGGCAGCGTGGTGCTCAACACCGCCAACGGCACCTGGACGTACACGCCCGCAGCCGACTACAGCGGCCCGGACAGCTTCACCGTTACGGTCTCAGACGGCAACGGCGGCACGGCGACCTCGGTGGTCTCCATCGGCGTGATCGACGCCAACGACCTGCCCAGCAGTGCCGACGTCAGCCGCACCGTGGCGGAGGACACCAGCTACACGCTGACGTCCGCGGACTTCGCGTTCAACGACGCGGACGCCGGCAGCTCGCTGCAGGGCGTGCGCATTGACACGCTGCCCACGGCCGGCTCGCTGCTGCTCAACGGCGTGGCGCTTGCCGCAGGCACGGTGGTCTCAGCCACCGACATCGCCGCCGGCAAGCTGGTCTTCCAGCCGGTGGCCAATGCCAACGGCAGCCCCTACGGCGCCTTCACCTTCAGCGTGCAGGACGACGCCGGCACCTTCGGCGCCAGCCCCAACACCTTCACGCTCAGCGTCACGCCGGTCAACGACGCGCCAGTGATCACCGACCCGGCAGCCGATCCGCTCACCGGCAACTACGCCGTGACGACGCTGGAAGACACCCCCGTCTCCGGGCGCATCGTCGCCAGTGATGCCGATGGCGACCGGCTCACCTACGTCATCGAGTCCGGCGTCAGCCACGGCAGCCTGCTGCTCAACACCGTCACCGGCGCCTGGACCTACACCCCCAGCGCCAACTACAACGGCCCGGACAGCTTTGCCATCGCCGTCTTTGATCGCAGCGGCGCCAAGACGGTGTCTACCGTCTCCGTGGGTGTCACGCCGGTCAACGACCTGCCCAGCAGTGCGGACGTCAGCCGCACCGTGGCGGAGGACACCAGCTACACGCTGACGCCTGCGGACTTCGCGTTCAACGATGCGGACGCCGGCGCCTCGCTGCAGGGCGTGCGCATTGACACGCTGCCCACGGCCGGCACACTGCTGCTCAACGGCGTGGCGCTTGCCGCAGGCACGGTGGTCTCGGCCGCCGACATCGCCGCCGGCAAGCTGGTCTTTCAGCCGGTGGCCGATGCCAACGGCAGCCCCTACGGCGCCTTCACCTTCAGCGTGCAGGACGACGCCGGCAGCTTCGGCGCCAGCCCCAACACCTTCACGCTCAGCGTCACGCCAGTTAACGACGCCCCGGTAACCAGCGACTGGACTCACACCGTGGCCGAAGACCAGTCCGTCAGCGGCCAGGTCGTCGCCACGGACTTCGACTACGACCGCCTCACTTACTCCATCAAGACCGGCGTCAGCCATGGCTCCCTGTTGCTGAACACGGTCACCGGCACCTACACCTACACGCCCGCACAAAACTACAGCGGCACTGATCGCTTCACCATCGCCGTCTCCGACGGCAAGGGCGGCACGGTCGATTCGGTCATCACCATCAACGTCACGCCGGTCAACGACCTGCCCAGCAGTGCGGACGTCAGCCGCACCGTGGCGGAGGACACCAGCTACACGCTGACGCCTGCGGACTTCGCGTTCAACGATGCGGACGCCGGCGCCTCGCTGCAGGGCGTGCGCATTGACACGCTGCCCACGGCCGGCACACTGCTGCTCAACGGCGTGGCGCTTGCCGCAGGCACGGTGGTCTCGGCCGCCGACATCGCCGCCGGCAAGCTGGTCTTTCAGCCGGTGGCCGATGCCAACGGCAGCCCCTACGGCGCCTTCACCTTCAGCGTGCAGGACGACGCCGGCAGCTTCGGCGCCAGCCCCAACACCTTCACGCTCAGCGTCACGCCAGTTAACGACGCCCCGGTAACCAGCGACTGGACTCACACCGTGGCCGAAGACCAGTCCGTCAGCGGCCAGGTCGTCGCCACGGACTTCGACTACGACCGCCTCACTTACTCCATCAAGACCGGCGTCAGCCATGGCTCCCTGTTGCTGAACACGGTCACCGGCACCTACACCTACACGCCCGCACAAAACTACAGCGGCACTGATCGCTTCACCATCGCCGTCTCCGACGGCAAGGGCGGCACGGTCGATTCGGTCATCACCATCAACGTCACGCCGGTCAACGACCTGCCCAGCAGTGCGGACGTCAGCCGCACCGTGGCGGAGGACAACAGCTACACGCTGACGTCCGCGGACTTCGCATTCAATGACGTGGACGCGGGCAGCTCGCTGCAGGGCGTGCGCATTGACACGCTGCCCACGGCCGGCTCCCTGCTGCTGGACGGTGTGGCCATCAGCGCTGGCGCAGTGGTGTCCGCCGCCGACATCGCCGCCGGCAAGCTGGTCTTCCAGCCGGTGGCCAATGCCAACGGCAGCCCCTACGGCGCCTTCACCTTCAGCGTGCAGGACGACGCCGGCACCTTCGATGCCAGCCCCAACACCTTCACGCTCAACGTCACGCCGGTCAACGACGCGCCGGTGATCACCGACCCGGCAGCCGATCCGCTCACCGGCAACTACGCCGTGACGACGCTGGAAGACACCCCCGTCTCCGGGCGCATCGTCGCCAGTGATGCCGATGGCGACCGGCTCACCTACGTCATCGAGTCCGGCGTCAGCCACGGCAGCCTGCTGCTCAACACCGTCACCGGCGCCTGGACCTACACGCCCAGCGCCAACTACAACGGCCCGGACAGCTTCGCCATCGCCGTCTTTGATCCCAGCGGCGCCAAGACGGTGTCCACCGTCGCCGTCGGCGTCACGCCGGTCAACGACCTGCCCAGCAGTGCGGACGTCAGCCGCACCGTAGCGGAGGACACCAGCTACACGCTGACGTCTGCGGACTTCGCGTTCAATGACGTGGACGCCGGCAGCTCGCTCACCGCGGTGCGCATCGAGACGCTGCCGGCCGCCGGCACGCTGCTGCTCAATGGCACGGCCGTCACGGCCGGCACCGTTATCAGTCTTGCTGACATCACGGCCGGCCGGCTGGTGATGCAGCCGGCGGCCAACGCCAACGGCTCGCCCTACGGCTCCTTCACCTTCAGCGTGCAGGACAACGCGGGCGGCTTCGACGCCACGCCGAACACGTTCACGCTCAACGTGACCGCCGTCAACGACGCCCCGGTGGCAACGGGGGGTGCGGTGACGGGCACCGAGGACATCGCCGTGGTGTTCAGTTGGGCTCAGTTCAACGTCAGCGACGTGGACAGCGCCAGCAGCAGCCTGGGCGTGCAGATCAGCAGCCTGCCGACGGACGGCAAGCTGCAGGTCTGGAGCGGCACGGCCTGGGTGGACGTGACGCTCAACCAGACGGTGAGCCAGGCGACCATCGCGGCGGGCAACCTGCGCTTCGTGCCCGACGCCAACGAGAGCGGGGCCAATGCCTTCCCGACCAGCGGCACGGGCAACCTGCGCAGCGACTACGCCAGCTTCGACTACCGGCCCACCGACGGCAGCGCCACCGGTGCCGCCGCGACGATGCGGGTGGACATCACGCCGGTGGCCGATGCGCCCACGCTGACCACGGCCAACCACAGCACCACGCTGTTCACCACGTCCTGGGAGACCAGCGATACCGGCCTGACGCAGGGCCAGCTCAACCCCAACACCACTTCCACCGACACGCTGTCGCAGACGACGCTGGCCGGCTGGACGCGGGTGGACACGCCGGATGTCTACAGCGGTGGCACCAACCGCTGGGAGCTGTGGAGCAACGGCGACACGCAGCAGAATGCCGCGGGCAACCAGACGGCGATCAGCGCCGGCACGGGCAACGGCAGCAACTGGCTGGAGCTGAACAACGCGTCAAACAACGTGCAGACCTTGGGCATCCAGCGCACGGTGACGACCACGGCCGGCTACGTCTACGACCTGTCGCTGGACTACGCCGGGCGGCTGGGCTTCAGCCAGGACTACACGCGCATTGCCGTGCTGGTCGACGGCGTGGAGGTGGCCAGCTATGCCGGCACGAGCAGCAACAGCGCACTGAACTGGGAGACCCTGCACTTCAGCTTCGTGGGCACCGGCACAGCACAGACGATCCGCATCGTGACCGACGCCAGCGCGTTCAACTCCAGCGGCCGCGGCGCGATGATTGATGACATCAAGCTCGTGGAGTCGCAGGGCGCGCTGGCCGGCAATGCCGCTGGTGGCACCAAGACCGAGATCGCGCTTTCGGGCTACATCACCACCGGCCTGGCGGACACCGACGGCTCCGAGTCGCTGACCCTGGCGATCTCCGGCCTGCCCACCGGGGCCACTGTCGTCACCGCCAGTGCCCCCGGCGGCCTGCCCGCGGCCAATGGCACGGTGACGATGTCCGCGGCCGACCTGGCCAGCGCCAAGCTGCAGCTGGGCAGCAGCTACACCGGCGACGTGGCGCTGACCGTGACGGCCACCAGCACCGAGCCCAATGGCAGCACCGCCAGCACCACGCAGGGCCTGAACTTCAAGGTGCTGGTGGGCGCGGGCGACGTGGGCGTGGAAGGCAGCGGCACCCACACGCTGGAGGCCTCCACTACCGCGCTGTCCACGGCCACCGGCCTGCACGGCGAGTACTTCGGCTACAACGAGACAGCCAACCCGGGCTCTGCCTACAACGTGCAGACCGGCGACGGCAGCGTCGGCAACCTCGACAGCCTGGCCGACATCACGTCCATCATCAACACGCGCGCCGGCACCACGCTGGTGGGCACGGCCCAGTCGGCCAGCGCCGCGGCCGCCGATGCGGGCTGGGTGGCCGACAACATCGAGTACGGCGTCAACCCGACCGTCACGGCCAACCTGGGCGCCAACTCCTCGGCCTCGGCCGGTGCGAGCATCACCAGCGGCGCGCTCTGGCGCTTCCTGGGCGGCAGCACCAGCGGCAGCGACGCGGCCAGCCTGGACGCCACCAGCAGCTTCGGCCAGACCACCGACTCCATCCTGCGCATGGTGGGCTCGGCCTACTTCAATGCCGGCAGCTATGACTTCCAGGTGCGCGCCGATGACGGCTTCAGCCTGCGCATCGACGGTCAAGTGGTGCTGCAGTTCGATGGCAACCAGTCGGCCACGACGCGGGCGACGACCACGCCGGTGACCCTGAGCGAAGGCTTCCACACCATCGAGATCCTGTACTGGGAGCAGGGCCAGGTGGCGGTGCTGGACATGGATTACCGCCCCACCGGCACCACGGCCTGGCTGGACTTCAGCACGGACAATCTGGCGCTGTTCCAGCCCGGCAGCACGCCCACGCTGACCGAGCTCCAGGACGTCATCGAGGACCCGAGCAACAACGGCCAGTACCTGGTCCGCACCGGTCAGGAAGCCTGGGGCGGCGCCACGGCCGACACCATCACCGGCTCGGCCGGGCGCGACATCATCCACGGCGGCGCCGGCAATGACACGATCAGCGGCGGCAGCGGTGCCGACCGCATTGAGGGTGGTGCCGGCAATGACACGCTGACGGGCGACGTGGTGGGCTCGCCTTTCGCGGATGTCTTCGCCTGGTCGCTGGGCGATGCGGGCACGGCCGGCAGCGGCCGCGCGGTGGACACCATCACCGACTTCAACACCGCCGCGCGCGCGGCCGGTGGCGACGTGCTGGACCTGCGCGACCTGCTGCAGGGCGAGAAGACCACCGGCGGTGTGGGCAATCTGGGGCAGTACCTGGACATCGACACCAGCGGCAGCGACACGGTGATCCGCATCAGCTCATCCGGCAACTTTGCCGGCGGCACCTATGCGGCGGGCTCCGAGGACCAGCGCATCGTGCTCACGGGTGTGAACCTGCGCACCGACATGGGCCTGGCCGCATCGGCCACCGACAACCAGGTGATCCAGGAGCTGCTCAACCGCGGCAAGCTGCTGGTGGACAACACCTGATGCCCCGCCCGCCCGCCGGTGCCGTCATGGCGCCGGCGCGGCCGCCTGTTTCAAAAAAAGGGCCTGCCTTCACCGGCAGGCCTTTTTTCATGGCGATGTGCCGGGTCGGCGCGTCGATGCCGGCGCGTCCGCGCCGTTCACGCCGATGGCGCTGTCAGCCCGCCGCCACCGCCGTGCCGGTCACCGCATCGACACCGCAGGCCCACAAGGCCGGGATGTCCTCGGCGGTGGAGACGCCTTCGGCGCACACCTTCAGGCCCAGGGCGTGCAGCATGGCCACGGTGGAGCGCACGTGCGTGGCACGGTCGGCGTCGTCGGCCACGCCGCTGGCCACGGCTGCATCCAGCTTGATGTAGTCCAGCCCGGCCTCGAACAGCCGCGGCAGCTCGGCCAGGCGCAGACCGGCATGCTCCAGGCCCACGCGCACGCCCAGCGGGCGCAGGCGCAAGCCCAGCTCGCGCACGGCGTCGAAGTGGTCCACCGCGGCCACCTCGTCCACCTCGATCCACAGCGATGCGGCCGCCCCTCGGTGGTCGGCCAGCAGCGCCGCCAGGCGCGGCAGGAAGGCGCCATCGGACAGCGAGGCCGGCGAGATGTTGGCGCAGCGCGGCACGCCGTCCACCGCGATCTCGCGCACGGCCAGCTCCACGGCCAGCAGGTCCACCGCCGGCATCATCCCGGCGCGGCGCACCAGCGGCAGCCAGAACGCGGCCAGCTCGTGCGCGGGCTCGCCGTCCAGCTTCAGGCGCAGCGGGCATTCCTGATGCAGCAGCGCGCCGCCGCGCGCGATCACCGGGAATCGGGCCAGGCGTGCACGGCGGCGGGCCACGGCCTCCAGCACGCGCTGGCGCCAGTCCTCCGCCCCGGGCACGTCGGCCTGGGGCACGGCCTGTACTTCCACGGCGAAGCCGCCGCGGCTCTCGGCCCGGGCCAGCGCCTGGTCGGCGGTGGCCAGCGTGTCATGCACCGACATGCCGCGCCGCCAGGCCACGGCGCCCACGGCCACATCGGCCTGCGGCTCAAGGGCGGCGCAGACCTCGCGCAGCGCGGCGCTGAGCGCGCGCGCGGCGTCCTCGGCGCCGGTGGCCGGCAGAGCCAGGGCCAGGTCGCCGCCATTGAGCCGGCCGGCCAGTCCGTGGCGGCCCGCGGCCTGCAGCACCGCGCGGCCCAGGGCCTGGATCAGCGCATCGGTGCGCTTGCGGCCCCACTGCTGGTTGGCGTCCATCAGGTTCATCAGCCGGGCGATGACCAGGGCGCCGTCGGAAGGACCGTCCTCGCGCTCCAGCCAGGCATCGAGCTGGCCGATGAAGTGCCGGCGCCGTGCCAGCCCGGTGAGCACGTCGCAATGTGCCTGCACGCGCAGCGCCTCGACCTGGGTGGACTGCTCTTCGAACACGGCCTTCAGCCGTGTGACCACCGAGTTCATCGCCCGGCTGAGCTGCGCCAGCTCGGGCACGCGCGGCTCCTGCACGGTGATGAAGCGGCGGTCCTCCAGCGCACGGGCCTGCTCCACCGTGGCCGCCAGCGGGCGGCGGATGCGGCCCACGCCCCAGGCGGCCAGCGCGCCGGCCACGGCGCCGATCAGCGCCAGCCAGGCGGCCGTGCGCACGCTGCCGTCCCAGAGCTGACGGTAGGCGAAGGATGAGTGGCTGATCACCTCCACACGGCCCAGCGCGCGCCAGCCATCGGACACCTGCGCCACGCCGGGTGCGGATTCAATGTTGACCAGGCGCACGAACCACTGCGGCACGCCGGTGGTGGCGGCTGCCGCCGGGCCGGTGGCCTCCCGTGCCATCACCACGCGGCCTCGGCCGTCCAGCAAGCGGATGGAGCGGTAAGTGCCCGTGTCGAACTGCGCGGCCAGCACCAGCTCCATGAGCGCCGGGTCGCCCCGCTGCTGCGACAGCGTCAGCGCCAGTGCCTGGGCGTTGTCGCTGTTCTTGATCTGCAGCTGGGCCTGCAGATAGTCGCGCGCCGAGGCCATCCACACGCCAAAGCTGCCCAGGAAGGCGGTGAGCACCATCCCGAGGACGAGCAACCAGATCTGACGGATCAGCGACATGAGGCATCCACTCCAGGCAAGCCCGCAGACGCCGCAAGCGGCACGCAGGCACGGGCGGCCGGCTGCACCGGCCACCGCATATCCAAACATATTGCAGGCCGCGGGGAGGAAGCGGCGATCACCACAGCCCCTCCTCGCGCGTCTTGGCCAGCAGCTCGCGCCAGCGCGACAGCCGCGCCACCGGGTCGCCGGCGCGCACCGCGCCCACGCCCTGCCACAGGCCCTCGGCGTTGAAGCTGAAGACCGGGGTGAGATCCGGCCGCCGGGCGGCGGGGCGGATCTCGTTGATCAGGTTGTCCAGGATCAGCGGCTCGGCCTCGGGCTGCGAGTAGTAGGCCAGCACCATGTGGGCCTGCACCGGCCCGCCGGGGCCGCCGAGCTGCGCGCGCACATAGACCAGGCGCAGCTTGGCACCGGGCACGCCCGAGGCCAGCAGCGCGAAGTACTTGGCATTGGCATAGTCCTCGCAGTCGCCCTGGCCCTTGGCCAGCATCTCCAGCGGCGTGGCCCAGTAGTCGAGCTGGCCCCAGGCGACCGAGTCGTCGCGGAAGTCCACCCGCCGGTTGAAGAAGTCGTTGACCGCCTTCAGCCGCGCCGGCTCGTCCTGCAGGGCACCCTCCTCCATCACCGCCAGCAGCGCGCGCACCTGCGCGGCCAGCTGCGGGCTGCGCTGCTCGGCCGTCTGCAGCAGCCGGGCGCGGTCCCAGGCCTGCGGCGCGGGCCCCAGCCAGGCGCCGGCCAGCAGCAGCACCAGCGCTGCCAGCAGCCCGCCCAGCCTGCCCAGGCCGGGCAGGCGCATCACGCGGGTGGAGTGGAACAGGGGGCGATGCATGGGCGGACGGGCAGCCGATTCTGGGGCGAGCCCCGTGCCCGCAGCCGCCGATGAACCTGCCGCGGGCGGTGCTTTCTCACCGCTTGCGGCCCGGCGTGGGCGGCGCAACGGTCGATCGTGAGGAATTCACGCCACAACGCCTGTGCGGGTGTACCCCGATGGCGGCCGACTCGGACAATCGAGGGCTTTGTACGCACCGGCGGCCCTGCCGCTGCGGCCAGCCCCCCACCACAAGGTCTCACCCGCAGATGCCTGCCCCCCTGCGCCTTGCGCTCTCCGCCCTCGCCCTGGCCGCCGCGGCCAGCGTCCATGCCCAGACCCCCGCTGCCCTGCAGCGTGCCGCGCAGCAGGCCATCGAGACCAACCCGGAGGTCAGCGCCCGCTACAACGCGCTGCAGGCTGCCCTCAGCGAAGTGGACGTGGCCCGCGGCGGCTTGCTGCCGCGGCTGGACCTGACGGCCAGCGTCGGCCGTGATTCGGACGTGATCGAGGGCCGCGTGCCCGACGAGAGCGTGAGCTTCAGCCGCAACGGCGTGGCGCTGACGCTGCGCCAGCTGCTGTGGGACGGCCAGGCCACGCGGCTGGACATCGCCCGCCTGGGCCATGCGCGGCTGACGCGCTGGTTCGACCTGCTCGACGCCACCGAGCAGGCTGCCCTGGGCGCCACCCAGGCTTATGTGGACGTGCTGCGCTACCGCCGCCTGGTGGAGCTGGCCGAGGACAACTACGTGCAGCACAAGCTCACGTTCGACCAGCTGCAGTCGCGCTTCAAGGCCGGCGTGGGCCGCGGCGTGGACCTGGAGCAGGCCAATGCCCGCCTGGCCCTGGCCGACAGCAACCTGACCACCGAGCTGGCCAACCTGCACGACGTCAGCGCGCGCTACCTGCGCATCGTCGGCGAGGTGCCGCCGGCGCAGATGCCGCGCCCGCCGCTGCTGGATGCCGGCGTGCCGGCCGGCATGGCCCAGGCGCAGCAGATCGCGCTGGCGCGCAACGGCGCCATCAGCGCCGCGGTGGAGAGCCTGCGCGCCGCCCAGGCCCAGGCCAGCCAGGCCGAGGGCGCGCTCTACCAGCCCACCGTCGAGGCCCGCCTGCGCAGCGGCGCGGGCAAGAACTTCGACGGCATCGAGGACCAGAAGCGCGACACCACCGCCGAGATCGTCCTCAACTGGAACCTCTTCAAGGGCGGCAGCGACCGCGCCCGCGTGCGCCAGTACGCCGCGCTGGTCAACCAGGCGGCCGACCTGCGCGACAAGGCCTGCCGCGACGTGCGCCAGACGGTCGCCATCGCCTACAACGACATCGGCAAGCTGCAACGGCAGCTGGCCGCGCTGGAGCGCAACGTGCTGTCCATCCAGAAGACGCGCGATGCCTACCGCCAGCAGTTCGACATCGGCCAGCGCAGCCTGCTGGACCTGCTCAATGCCGAGAACGAGCTCTACACCGCCCGCCGCGAGCAGGCCAATGCCGAGCACGACCTGTCCATCGCCTGGGCGCGCACCCATGCCGCGGCCAACACCCTGACCGCGGCACTGGGCGTGAGCCGCCGCACCGCCGACGCGCCCGAGGACACGCAGAACTGGTCCGCCGGCCAGGACGCTGCCGAGCGCTGCCCGGTGGCCGAAGTGGTGGTGCCGGCTACGCCGCGTGCCGCGCTGGATGCCCGCGCGGCTCAGCTGCAGCAGGCCGTCCCCACGCCGGCGGCCGTGGCCGCGGCGGCCCCGGTCGCCGCTCCGCGCCCGGCGGCGGCAACCGCCCCTGCCGAGCAGCAGGTGGCCCAGCGGCTGGACGACTGGGCTGCCGCCTGGTCGGCCAAGGATGCCGACCGCTATCTCGCCTTCTACGGTCGCGGCTTCCACCCCGGCAAAGCCACGCGCGAGCAGTGGCAGGCGAAACGCCGCAGCCGCCTGGGCAAGCCCGGCGCTATCACGGTGCGCGTGGAGCAGGTGCAGGTGGCATCCACCGGGCCGGGCCTGGTCGAGACGCGTTTCGTGCAGGTCTACGAGTCGGCCGACTTGAACGACCGCAGCGACAAGCTCCTCACGTGGAAACGCGAGGGCAAGGACTGGGTGATCGTGCACGAGAGCAACCGCTGAAGGCGGACGCGGTCAGGCGGCGCACCACTGCCGGGCTCTGACCGGGGCTGTTGACCGGCCGCCGTGCGTCTCAGCTTGCCGGCCGCAAGGCTGCCGCCGTGCACGCCAGCGCCGTCAGCCGCGCCCAGTCTCCCGCGCGCATCGCGTCGGCCGGCGTCAGCCACGATCCGCCGCACACCGGCACGTTGGCCAGGGACAGGAACTGCGGCGCGGTCTCAGGAGTCAGGCCGCCGGTGGGGCAGAAGCGCACGTCGCCGAACGGCCCGGCCCAGGCCTTGAGCATGGCCACCCCGCCCGCCGGCACGGCCGGGAAGAACTTGAGCAGCGCATGGCCGTCGGCCCGCGCGGCCATCACCTCGCTGGCCGTGGCCACGCCCGGCAGCAGCAGCAGGCCGGCGTCGCGGCAGGCCTGGCCGATGGCGGGGAGGTAGCCGGGGCTGACGGCAAATCGCGCCCCGGCGTCGGCGGCGGCACGCGCATCGGCTGCGCTGCACACCGTCCCGGCGCCGACGATGGCCTGCGGAACCTCACGGGCGATGGCCGCGATGGCCGGCAGCCCGGCCGGCGTGCGCAGCGTGACCTCCAGCACGCGCACGCCGCCTTCCACCAGCGCGCGTGCCATCGGCACGGCATGGGCCACGTCGTCGATCACGATCACCGGAATCACCGGGCCGGCGGCGATCAGCTCGTCGGCCGTGCAGCGCAGCCCTGCCGCGGCAGCGCCATCCGCCGGCGGGCGGCCTGCGCTCGCTTTGTCCTCGCTCACAGCCATATGCAGGCGCCCTCCTCGGCGCTGGTCACGTTGCGCCGGAAGCCGGCAAACAGCTCACGGCCCAGGCCATGGCCGTGTTCCTCGATGGCCGCCTCGGTCATCCGTGCCGGCTCGCGCGCGGCGAACTCCGCACCGTCCACCAGCACGTCCAGCGTGCCGGCCACGGCGTCCAGGCGGATCACGTCGCCGTCGCGCACGCGGGCGATCGGGCCACCGTGCAGCGCCTCGGGCGTCAGGTGGATGGCCGCCGGCACCTTGCCCGATGCGCCGCTCATGCGGCCGTCGGTCACCAGCGCCACGCGGTAGCCCTTGCCCTGCAGCACCGCCAGCTGCGGCGTGAGCTTGTGCAGCTCCGGCATGCCGCAGGCCGCAGGGCCCTGGAAGCGCACAACGGCGACCACGTCGCGGTCCAGCTCGCCGGCATGGAAGGCCGCCTGCAGCGCCTCCTGGCTGTCGAAGACCCGGGCCGGCGCCTCGACCACCCAGCGCTCCTCGGGCACGGCCGACACCTTGATCACCGCCCGCCCCAGCGAGCCGGCCAGCAGGCGCAGCCCGCCGGTCGAGCTGAAAGGGTCAGCCGCCGGGCGCAGCACGCTGGCGTCGCCGCTGGCCAGGGGCACGGGCTCGAAAGCCAGGCCACCCGGCGCGTCGGCTCGCACCACCGGCCAGGTCGTTTGCTGACGCAGCCCGCCGGGCGACAAGGTCAGCACGTCGCCATGCATCAGCCCGGCGTCCAGCAGCTCGCGGATCACCCAGCCGGGGCCGCCTGCGGCCTGGAACTGGTTCACGTCGGCCTCGCCGTTGGGATAGACGCGCGCCAGCAGGGGCACCACGGCCGACAGGGCCGAGAAGTCGTCCCAGTCGATGACGATGCCTGCCGCGCGCGCCACCGCCACCCAGTGGATCAGGTGATTGGTGGAGCCGCCCGTGGCCAGCAGCGCCGCCATGGCGTTGACGATGGCCCGCTCATCCACGATGCGGCCGATCGCCACCTGCTCGCGCCGCTCGGCCATCTGCCGCAGCAGCAGTCGCACGGCCTCGCGGCTGAGTGCCTCGCGCAGAGCGTCATGCGGGTGGATGAAGGCAGCACCCGGCACGTGCAGGCCCATGGCCTCCAGCAGCATCTGGTTGCTGTTGGCCGTGCCATAGAAGGTGCAGGTGCCGGGCTCGTGATAGGCGCGGGATTCGGCCGCCAGCAGCGCGTCGCGGCCCACCAGGCCCTGGGCATGCTGCTCGCGCACGCGGGCCTTCTCCTTGTTCGACAGGCCGCTGCTCATCGGCCCGGCGGGCACGAAGGCGCACGGCAGATGGCCGAAGTGCAGCGCGCCGATCAAGAGGCCCGGCACGATCTTGTCGCACACGCCCAGCAGCAGCGCGCCGTCGAACACGTCGTGGCTGAGCGCCACCGCCGTGCCCTGCGCGATCACGTCGCGCGAGAACAGGCTCAGCTCCATGCCAGCAAAGCCCTGCGTCACCCCATCGCACATGGCCGGCACGCCGCCGGCCACTTGCGCGGTGGCGCCGTGGCGGCGGGCCTCATCACGCAGCCAGCCGGGGAAGACCTCGTAGGGCTGGTGGGCCGACAGCATGTCGTTGTAGGCGGTGACGATGCCCAGGTTGGGGCCGCGCGCCTCGACGATGCGCAGCTTGTCCGCCGCAGGCAGCCCGGCTACGGCGTGGGCCACATTGGCGCAGCCCAAGCGCCGCGATCCCGGTGGGCGGCGGCCCCAGCGGTCGATTCGCTGGAGGTAGGACGCGCGGCTGGCCGCGCTGCGCTGGCGGATGCGCTGGGTGACCCGCGCCACCACGGGATGCAGCGCAGGAGCGGAAGGTGCAGGCATGGGCTGTGCAGGCAAAGGCTGTGGATCCAACCCATTGTGCAGCGCAGCGCCGGCCGGCAGGCCGCCCGGACAGCGTCCCCGCGTGGCGACCGCGGCCTTGCCCGGCAAGGCTCGCCCCGGCTTGGATGGGCCGGGACTGAATCGGCCGGGACTGAATCGGCCGGGACTGGATCGGCCCGGGTCGATCGGCCCCGCGCGAGCCCCGGCGGGCCACCCCGCGGCTGCCAGCGGTCTGGGAGCCCCGCTGAGGAGGCGCTTGGCCGCTCAGCGCCCGGCCGGGGGCAGGTCGGGCGAGCGCGGCAGCTCCGGAGGCAACGGCAGGTGCAGGCTCTGGCGCGCGGCCAGCAGGTCATCGGACGTGTCCACATCCAGCAGCACGCCGGGGTCCTCCACCTCCACGCCGCTGGCCGGGTAGCGCACGCACAGCTTGCGCGGCGCGTCGTCGCTGTCGAGTTTGACCAGCTCCGAGTAGAGCTCCGCGGCAAATCCCAGCGGCCGGCCGCTGCGCCCGCGGTGCATGGGATAGGCAACGGGGTGGTTGGCCAGCTGCGCCGCCACCGCACGCAGCGTGGCCGGCTGCACCATCGGCATATCGCCGGGCAGCATGATCCAGCCATTGGCATGCGGGCGCACGCCCACGCCCACGGCCATGCAGTAGCCCATGCCCACCGGGCCCTCGGGCAACACGACGATGTCGCGCAGGGCCAGCACGCGGCGCGCCTCCTGGGCCAATGCGTCGGTGGTCACCAGCACCACCGGCATTTCGGTGGCCAGCGCCTGCGCCAACGTGGCGCCCAGCACGCTGCCGCCAGCCAGGCCCCCGCGAGCCTCATGGCGGGCAGATACGGCGATGCTGCCCGCGGCCAGCACCACCACGGCAGGCCAGGCCCGCTCCGCCAGCCCGCCGGCCGCGGCAGAGGCGGCCTCCAGGGCCGAGCCCCCCGCCGCGGCGACCGCTGCGCGGGGAACGGCAAACGAGGGATAACGTCCGAGATCCATTGCGCTATCGGATCGCAAGCCACCTGCGCGGGCCAGCGTAGCTTCACTTAAGGCCTTACCCGCGAAAATTTGGTGCGCCGCAGCATAGGCATTGCGGGGCCCGCCAGAATGCCGGGTTGCCCCGGGTTGGGACAAACTCCGAGGTCCCGCTCCTACCACCGAGAAAGCCCTGGATGACCCGCCTGGCCGACCTGCGCAAGAGCTACGAACGCGCCCAGCTCGACGAGGACAGCGCGCCCGAGCAGCCGCACGCCCTCTTCCGCCGCTGGCTCGACGAGGCGCTGCACGCCGAGCTGCCCGAGCCCAATGCCATGACGGTGGCCACCGTCGGCCCCGACGGCCGGCCGTCCACCCGCGTGGTGCTGATCAAGGGCTTCGACGATGACGGCGTCGTCTGGTACACCAACTTCGAGAGCCGCAAGGGCCGCGAGCTGGCCGCCCATCCCTTTGCCGCGCTGCAATTCCATTGGGTCGAGCTGGAGCGCGTGGTGCGCATCGAGGGGCGCGTGGAGAAGGTGAGCGACGAGCAGAGCGATGCCTACTTCGCCTCGCGCCCGCTGGACTCGCGCATCGGCGCCTGGGCCTCACCGCAAAGCCAGGTGATCCCCTCGCGCGCCACGCTGGTGGCCAATGCTGCCAAGTACGGCGCCCGGTTCGCGCTCAACCCGCCTCGCCCGCCGCACTGGGGCGGCTATCGCCTGCGCCCCGATCGCTTCGAGTTCTGGCAGGGCCGCCCGTCCCGGCTGCACGACCGGCTGCTCTACCAGCTGGGCGAGGACGGGCGCTGGACGCGCTGCCGCCTCGCGCCTTGAGGGCGGGCGGCCGCGCTCCTTTGCGGCGGGCCGGGCGGCATCTTGTGCTCCATCGGTGTGCCCGGCCTGCAGCGTCAGCTCAGAAGCTCACGCGCAGCCCGGCCGACAGCGCCCGACCGCCCAGCGGGGTCAGGTCGCGCACCGTGCGCAGCGTGGTGGCGCTGTAGGCCAGCTCGTCGGTGAGGTTGTCCAGGCGAACGAAGAAGCGACCGTTCAGATCACCCCAGCGCAGCGCCCGGCTCAGCGACAGATCGGCCACGGTGTAGCCGGGCGTCGGCACGTCGTCGGCGCTGACGCGGTCCTGCCGCGCGGCATGGCGCACATCCACCCGCCAGGTCCAGCCCAGCCAGTCTGTGGCCGCGCCCAACGCGACGCGCAGGGGCGCGATGCGGGGCAGCGGCTGGCCGCTGTCGCGGTCCACCGCCCTCACGCTGTCGGCGCGGGCATCCAGCTGCAGCTTCTGACCAGCGATTTCCGTCTTGGCTGACAGCTCCGCCTCCAGGCCCCACAGCCGCGCGCGCACCGCGCCGAAGCGGTAGCCGGGCAGCGTCTGGCCGTTTTCGACGGTGTCGTAGGCGGTGTCGCGCTGCAGCGCGATGTAGCGGCCGAAGCGGCTGACGAAGCCGCCCAGCCGGGCGTGCCAGCCCGATTGCTTCCACACCAGCGCCGCGTCGCCCTGTACGCCGCGCTCCACGCCCAACGTGGCATCGCCGGCCTCGTAGGCGGCCGTGGCGACGTGCACGCCGCTGGCGAACAGCTCGTAGTAGGACGGCGCGCGCTCGGTGTGAGCCAGGTTGGCCTCCAGCTGCCAGCCCGGCGCCAGGTCGGCGAGATCCGCCACCGCGCCCAGGGCCACGCTGGTGGTGTCGAAGCGCCGCTGCTGCGCGGCGCCAAAGCGCGGGACCAAGACGTCGGCGTCATCGCCACCGGAAGACACCCGCGTGCGTTCGCCGCGCACCGCCAGCGACCAAGCCAGCGTTGCCCGCTGCCATTGCTCGTGCGCAAACCAGGCCATGCTGCGCG
Source organism: Pseudomonadota bacterium (assembly GCA_049321005.1). GTDB lineage: Bacteria > Pseudomonadota > Gammaproteobacteria > Burkholderiales > Burkholderiaceae_C > Aquabacterium. The sequence goes on along the minus strand of JBMOQL010000006.1, from coordinate 73,257 downwards.
TGCGGGTGTGCGGCACGAATGCCTCGTCGCCCAGTGCGGCAAAGCGCGCATGCTCTGCCTGCACGCCCCAGGTGCCGCTCATGCCGCCCAGGGCGGCCACAGGCGTGTGGTCAGCCTCCAGCCGGCTCGACGTACCCTCATTGCTGAACACCGTGCCGGGCTCGCCGCCTTCCATCTCCACATGGCGGTAGTCAGTCAGCTGCACCTGCCCGCGCAGCGCTTGCAGCCAGCCGTCCAGGGCCCATTCGCCGGCGATGCGCCCGGTGTTGCGGCGCATGCGGATGCTGACCTCCTCATCGGCAACGCTGCCGTAGACCTGGCCCTGGCCGTCGAAGCTGGCCCCCAACCAGCCGCGGCTGCCGAACCAGGTGGCCCCCACGCCGCCGCCATCTGCACGGCTGCCGGAATTGGCCACGCGGCGGCGAGACTGTGGGCCATCGTCGGTCTCCACCCAGTGGCTCGGCGCGCGCAGATCGGCGCTGTCGCGCGAGAACGCGTCCACATGCCAGGCCCAATCCACACCGGCGCGGCCGCCGGCCGGATCGCTGCCGGCGTCCGTGCCGCCATCCAGTGCGATCGCCCCGGCACGCTGATCGGATGCGCCGCCCAGGCGCATCTCCGCCTGGCCGCTGGTGCGTCCTGTCCGCTCGCGCGGGATGCGGTTGTCCACGGCGTTGACCACGCCGCCCACCGCGTGGCTGGAATAGCGCAGCGCCGCCGGCCCGCGCAGCAGCTCCACGCGGTCCAGCACCAGCGGCTCGACGGGCACGGCATGGTCCTGGCTGAGGCTGGAGGCATCCAGGCTGGCTGCACCATTGCTGAGGATGGCGACACGGTCGCCGTCCTGCCCGCGCACCACCGGCCGGCCCACTGCCGGGCCGAAGCCTGTGCTGGCGACCCCGGGCAGGCCGTCCAGCGTGGCGCCCAGGGTGGCGCCGCGCTCGCGCATCAGCCGTTCACCGGACAGCACACGCGCCGCCGCTGCCGGCGCGGCGCGATCGGGCCGCACCTCGACCGTGGGCAGCGCAGTCTCGGACTCGGCAGCCGGTGCGGCTGACTGCGCGCCGGCCCCCCCGGCACAGACCCAGGCCACGACGGCAGCCAACAGCCGCGGGCGCGCCGCATAGCCAGTGGGCCGCCACGGCCCGGCCGGAAGCGCGAAGAAAGAGGAATCAACAGAAAGGAGGGAAGACATGGGCAGCAACCATCGTGAGCGCCCCGCACGGCCGCCCCGCGCAGAGCGCGGCGGACACTGGCCGGCAAGGCAGGAAAGGGACAGGCCGGCCGTGCGCGGAAAGCATCCGGTGCACGCCCTGGCCACAAGGGACACGTGAAACGACAAGGGAGCGAGCCGCACCGCGCAATCGCCACGCCTTTGGCCCTGCGCCCACCTCACGGGCAGGCAGCCGCTGCGCCGGCCGGACGGCCGCCGCTTTGCGGCAGGCAGAAGCGGGCTGCAAGGGGTCGGCGGAGCCGCGCCCTCAATCTGCCGTGCCTTGCCGTGCAGGGCCGCAAGAGCGAGCCGCGCCTTGGAGGGGCGAGTGCAGTGCCGCGCGCGGAGTTCAGGAGCCGGATGCCCGGCGCGCAGCCGGATCAGCGCTCAGGCGGCACGCGGCGCCGGCGGCCCCCGCGCATGGAAGGCTGCCCGCGGCCCCGATGCAGGCGCCGCAACCGGCGGCCACGGCGCGGTATCGGGCAGCGCCTCGGCCACGGGGGCCAGGGCCGCGGCGGCAGGCGCACCGTCGCCGCAGGCCAGGTGGTCGAACCACAGGCAATCGAGCCCGCCATGCGCGCCCGCCGCGTGGCCAAACCAGGTATCGGCCGCCACACCGGCGGCCGACGGGGCCACGGACGCAGCGGCCGTCGTGCCGCCGCGGGCCGCCAGCGCCGATGCAGCCACCGCGCCCGCGGTGCCGTGTGCCACGCGGTGCCACAAGCCCCAGCCCTGCGCCAGCACCAGCAGACCGGCCAGCAGCGCGCCCGCCCAGACGGGCGGACGGCACAGACGAGCGGGTCGAGCGGGCATGGTGGTGCGTAATGTGCAGGCTGCCGGCGTGTTCACATAGCGGTTCACGACAGGCGCGACATTGTGAAATGGTTCCCCCGGCTGCGCCCTGCATCTGCGGGATGCAGGGGCGGGCATCCCGCCATTGTGCCGGTCGGTACCGCAGCCGACACTCCGCGCCAATGCCGTCCGCACTCCCGACCGCCCCGCCCGCTGCCGCGCCATCCAGGCTTCTGCCGGCTGCGCGAGTGCTCGGCGCGCAGTTATCGGGCCAGCCGGCCACCACGACTGGCGGGCAGCGCCGCACCGCGAGTCGCCCCGCCGGCCCGCCATGCCGTGCCAAGCCGGCCGTCCACCGGGCTGCCCACCCGGCCGTCTCCACACCTGCCACTACACTTTTCGCCCGCCCACGCGGCGCAGTCGCCAGTGGCCGGCCGGCGGCCCGCCCCAGTGGGGCCGCCCCGCGACGGGCGACCTGCCCTGTGCAGCATGGCCGCTCGTCGCACCGCCAGGCCCCGCCGGGCCGGCGTCTCTCCCGCCGCACCACCAGCGGGCCCGTATCCCCAGCCAGCCTGCCCTAGAACACGAGGCGCGCGCATGTCCCTGACGCAGTTCCTGTCTATCCTTGTGGCCCGCTGGAAGTGGGTGCTGGGGGCCTTTGCCGGCATCGTCGCGCTGACGGTACTGGGCAGCCTCATCTGGCCCAAGAGCTACACCGCTACCGCCGTGGTCGTCGTGGACTCCAAGCCCGACCCCGTTTCGGCCCTCCTCTACAGCGGCACCACCACGCCCGGCTTCATGGCCACGCAGGTCGAGATCGTGCAGAGCGACCGGGTTGCGCAGCGCGTGGTGCGCAACCTGCGCCTGGGCGAGAGCGTGCAGACGCGCATCGAATGGCAGGAAGACACCAAGGGAACCGGCAGCATCGAGGCCTGGCTGGCCGAGCGCTTGACCAAAAAGCTGGATGTAAAGCCCTCGCGCGAGTCCAACCTCATCACTGTCAACTACAAGGCCGACAGCCCTCAGCAAGCGGCCTTCATGGCCAACGCCTTCGTACAGGCCTACCTGGACACCAACCTCGACCTGCGTACCGACCCGGCCAAGCAGTACTCCAGCTTCTTCGACTCGCGCTCCAAGCAGCTGCGCGAGGAGCTCGAGGCGGCCCAGGCCAAGCTGTCGGCCTTCCAGCGTGAGAAGGGCATCCTGGCCACCGACGAGCGCCTGGACATCGAGAACGCCCGCCTCAACGACCTGTCCACCCAGCTGGTCACGCTGCAGGCCCTGGCCGCTGAATCGTCCAGCCGCCAGACGCAGGCCCGCCGCAGCGCCGGCGAGCTGACCGACGTGCTGGCCAACCCGCTGATCGCCAGCCTCAAGGCCGACCTGTCGCGCGCGCAGGCCAAGCTCAAGGAGCTGACCGCCACGCTGGGCGACAACCACCCGGCCGTCGTGCAGCAGCGCGCCAGCATCAACGAGCTGCGCAGCCGCATCGACGCCGAGACCGGCCGCATCGGCAGCGGCGTGGGCGTCACGGCCACCATCAACACCGCCCGCGTGGCCGAGGTGCAGGCCGCCTTCGACGCGCAGCGCCAGAAGGTGCTGCAGATGAAGGCGCTGCGCGACGAGGCTGCGGTGATGCAAAAGGACGTCGAGAACGCGCAGCGCGCCTACGACGCCGTGCTGGCCCGCCTCAACCAGAGCAGCCTGGAGAGCGAGAACAAGCTGCCCAACGTGGCCATCCTCACGCCCGCGACCGAGCCGCTCAAGCCCTCGTCGCCCAACCTGTTGATCAACACCGTGCTGGCCGTGCTCCTGGGCCTGCCCATCGCCATCGGCATCGCTCTGCTGATCGAGCACCGCGACCGCCGCGTGCGCACGCTGGACGACCTCACCCGCACCCTCACACTGCCCGTCATCGGCCACCTGCAGATACATGCGCGCCAGCGGCGGCTCTTCGGCCGCCAGCGCCTGCCGGCGCTGTCGCAAAGCCTGATGCGGTCCCTGCCCGGCGCGGCAGCCAAGTAAGCAGCAAGTAGCCCAGAGCCGGAGCCCCATCCATGGCCGTTTTCCGCGATTCGCGCAACTTCTCGACGATGGCGCCGCAGGACCTCGCCGACGAATCCGTCGCGCTGCACGAGCACTCCATCGGCGACATCATCCGCCAGGCCAAAAACCTGTCCGCCGAAGAGGTCGAGAAGATCCTCACCTACCAGCGCGACAAGGGCCTGCGCTTCGGTGAGGCGGCCGTGGCCCTGGGCTATGCCAGCAACGACGACGTGCTGCATGCCCTGTCCAAGCAGTACCACTACCCGCTGGCCAACGACGCCGAGGCCAAGCTGCACCCGGAGTTGGTCACCGGCAACCAGCCGTTCTCGCGGCAGGCCGAGTCCTTCCGCATGATCCGCAGCCAGCTGATCAACAAGCTGTTCAAGGACACGGAGTCCAAGCGCGCGCTGGCCATCGTCAGCCCGGACATCGGCGACGGCAAGTCCTACTTCGCCGCCAACCTGGCCACGGTGTTCTCGCAGCTCGGCGGCCGCACGCTGCTGGTTGATGCCGACCTGCGCAGCCCGCGCCAGCATGAGCTCTTCGGCGTGGACAACACCACCGGCCTGTCAGCCATCCTGTCCGGCCGCGCCACCAAGAACGTCATCCGCGCCATCCATGCCTTCCCCAGCCTCTTCGTGCTGCCGGTGGGCAATGTGCCGCCCAACCCGCTGGAGCTGGTCGAGCGCCCGGCCTTCGGCCTGCTGATGCGCGAGCTGGTCGGCAAGTTCGACCACGTCATCGTCGATACGCCCGCCGCGGTCCACGGCTCGGACGCCGTGTCGGTGGCCTCGCGCTGCGGGGCGGCGCTGGTGCTGGCGCGCAAGGGCAAGTCGCACCTGCATGCCATCGAGGCGCTGGTGCAAGACCTGCAGGACACCTCGGCCAAGATCGTCGGCTCGGTGTTCAACGAGGTGTGAGCCGAGCCGCCGGGACACGCCCCGGCGCACAGGCCGTACGCCTCACCCACGGGCCGCGGCCAGCGACCGGGGAGCCGGCGGCCCGTCTTGCGTTGCCTGGGTCTGTGCCCTCTAGTGCCCTCTAGTGGCCCCCTGGTGCACCTTCTAGTGCGCCTCCTCCCAGTTCCGCCCCACGCCGACGTCGGCCTCCAGCGGCACCTTCAGCTCGGCCACGCCGGCCATGATGCGGGGGATGGCCTCGCGGGCCCAGTCGAGCTGGTCCTCGGGCACCTCGAAGACGAGTTCGTCATGCACCTGCATGACCATGGCGACCGGCCGGCCTGAGGCGTCCAGCTCCTGCTGCACGGCGATCATCGCCAGCTTGATCAGGTCGGCCGCCGTGCCCTGCATCGGCGCGTTGATGGCGGCGCGCTCGGCAGCTCCCCGCCGCGGGCCGCTGCCGCCATTGATTTCAGGCAGCCACAGGCGGCGGCCGAAGACCGTCTCCACATAACCCCGCTCGCGCGCCTGCTGGCGGGTGTCGTCCATGTAGCGGCGCACGCCGGGATAGCGCTGGAAGTAGCGGTCGATGTAGGCCGTGGCGGCCGAGCGCTCGATGCCGAGGTTGCTGGCCAAACCGAAGGCGCTCATGCCGTAGATGAGGCCGAAGTTGATCACCTTGGCATAGCGGCGCTGTTCGCTGCTGACTGCATCGGGCGTGACGCCGAAGATCTCGGCTGCGGTGGCGCGGTGCACGTCCTGCCCCTCGCGGAAGGCACGCAGCAGGTTCTCGTCGTCCGACAGGTGGGCCATGATGCGCAGCTCGATCTGCGAGTAGTCGGCCGAGACGATGACGTGCCCGGGCGGGGCGATGAAGGCCTCGCGCACCCGGCGGCCCTCCAGCGTGCGCACGGGGATGTTCTGCAGGTTCGGCTCGTTGCTCGCCAGCCGGCCGGTCACCGCCACGGCCTGCGCGTAGTTGGTGTGCACGCGCCCGGTGGCGGCGTTGACCATGGTCGGCAGCTTGTCGGTGTAGGTGCTCTTGAGCTTGGCCAGGCCCCGGTGCTCCAGGATCTTGGCCGGCAGCGGATAGTCGGCGGCCAGCTGCTCCAGCACCTCCTCGTCGGTGGACGGCGCGCCGCTGGCCGTCTTCTTGACCACCGGCAGCTGCAGCTTGCCGAAGAGGATCTCGCCGATCTGCTTGGGCGAGCCCAGGTTGAAGGGCTGGCCGGCCAGCGCATAGGCCTCCTGCTCCAGCGCCACCAGCCGCTCGGCCAGCTGCTGGCTCTGCTGGCGCAGCAGATCACTGTCGATCAGCACGCCGTGGCGTTCGATGCGTTGCAGCACGGCGGACGTGGGCATCTCGATGCGCTCGTACACCTCGCGCAGCCGGCCTTCGTCCTGCAGCCGGGGCCACAGCACGCGGTGCACGGCCAGCGCCATCTCGCTGTCCTCGCAGGAGTAGGCGGTGGCCCGCTCGAAGGACACCTGCGCGAACGGGATCTGGCTGGCGCCCTTGCCGCAGACGTCCTCGTAGCTCAGGCCCTTGCGGCCAAGGTGGCGCTGGGCCAGGCTGTCGAGGTTGTGCGGCTTGTGCGCCTCCAGCACATAGCTCTGCAGCAGGGTGTCGTGCACATAGCCGCGCACGGTGATGCCGTGGTTGGCCAGCACGTGGATGTCGTACTTGATGTGCTGGCCCAGCTTGGCGCGCGTCGCGTCCTCCAGCCAGGGCTTGAGGCGGGCCAGCACCTCGTCCAGCGGCAGCTGGGGCGGCACGTCGGCATAGGCATGCGCCAGCGGGATGTAGGCCGCCTTGCCCGCCTCCACGCTGAAGGACAGGCCGACGATGCGGGCCTGCATCGGGTCCAGCGAATCGGTCTCGGTGTCCAGGGCCACCAGCTCGGCCTCCTCGATGCGGGCCAGCCAGCGGTCGAAGGTGTCCCAGTCGGTCACGGTCTCCCATTCACCCTGCACGGCTGGAGCCTCGGGCGGCGGCGCGTCGGCAAAGAGATCGGCCGTGGCCTGGGCGCGGGTCTGGCGCTCCAGCTCGGCCTTCCAGGTCTTGAAGCCGTAGCGCTCGAAGAAGCCGATCAGCCCCGCGTGGTCCGGCTCGTGCAGGTGCAGACCGGCCAGCTCCGGCCAGCCGGCGATGTGCGCGGCCAGGTCGCAGTCGGTCTTGACCGTGATGAGCTTGCGGCCCTGCGGCAGCCAGTCCAGCGCCTTGCGCAGGTTCTCGCCGGCCACGCCCTTGATGCCGGCGGCCGCGGCGATCACGCCATCGAGCGAGCCGTATTCGTTGATCCACTTGCAGGCCGTCTTGGGCCCCACCTTTTCCACGCCGGGCACGTTGTCCACCGCATCGCCGATCAGCGACAGGTAGTCCACGATCAGCCGCGGCGGCACGCCGAACTTGGCCTGCACGCCGGCGACATCGAGCGTCTCGTTGCTCATGGTGTTGACCAGCGTGATGCGCTCGTCCACCAGCTGCGCCATGTCCTTGTCGCCGGTGGAGATGACGACGTTCATGCCGGCCTCGGCCGCGCGGCGGGCCAGCGTGCCGATGACGTCGTCGGCCTCGATGCCGGGCACCTCCAGCACCGGCCAGCCCATGAGCTTGACCACCTCATGGATGGGTTCGATCTGCCGGGCCAGGTCCTCCGGCATGGGCGGGCGATGGCCCTTGTAATCGGCATACCACTCGTGGCGGAAGGTCGGGCCCTTCGCGTCGAACACGCAGGCCGCCAGCACCGAGGGCACCTGCTCGCGCAGCCGGCGCAGCATGGCCACCATGCCGTGGGTGGCGCCGGTGGGCACGCCGCCGGGGCCGCGCAGGTCCGGCAGGGCGTGGTAGGCGCGGTAGAGGTAGCTGGAGCCGTCGACGAGGAGCAGGGTGGGCGCGGTCATGCGCGGGATTGTCCGGCAGCGGCCCCAGCCACCCGGCGCGCGGGGCTCCTCCTCGTGCGCTGGCCAAACCGTGGCGGCCGATGCCCGGCCCTGCCCGAAGCCCGGAGCCCGAGGCCTGTCGTGGGCCAGCCGTAGAGCCGCCCACCATCCACCCGGATACCTGCCGCCCAGCCGGCCCGTGGGGCACCGGCTCCTACAATCCGCGCCGCCCCGCCAGCCTGCACGCGCCGGGCAACCGCCCCGTCCCGCGTGCCCGCCCTGCACACCCCATGGCCGTCTTCACCGAAGTCACCCCCGATGCCGCCCAGGCGCTGCTCACGCGGCTGAACCTGGGGCGCCTGCAGGACCTGCAGGGCATCGCATCCGGCATCGAGAACACCAACTACTTCGTCACGACCGAGCGCGGGCGCTATGTGCTGACGCTGTTCGAGCGCCTGAGCGTCGATCAACTGCCCTTCTACCTGCACCTGATGCAGCACCTGGCGGCGCGCGGCATCCCGGTGCCCGACCCGCAGGCCGATGCGTCCGGCGAGATCCTGCACAGCCTGGCCGGCAAGCCCGCCGCCGTCGTCACCCGCCTGAGCGGCGCCAACCAGATGGCCCCGCAGGCCACCCACTGCGCGCAGGTGGGCGCGATGCTGGCACGCATGCACCTGGCCGGGCGCGACTATCCGCGCCACCAGCCCAACCTGCGCGGCCTGGCCTGGTGGCAGGAGGTGGTGCCGGTGCTGCTGCCACATCTGGATGAAGCGCAGCGGGCGCTGCTGTCGGATGAATTGCGCGTGCAGCAGCAGCTGGCCGCCGGCCCCGATTACGCCGCCCTGCCCCACGGCCCCATCCACGCCGACCTGTTCCGAGACAACGTGATGTTCGACGGCGACCGGCTGGCCGGCTTCTTCGACTTCTACTTCGCCGGCTGCGACACCTTCCTCTTCGACCTGGCGGTGTGCCTGAACGACTGGTGCATCGACTGGGCGACCGGCGCGCTGGACGAGCCGCGCGCCCGCGCGATGGTCTACGCCTATGCCGGCGTGCGGTCGCTGCAGCCGGTCGAGCAGGCGCTGTTGCCTGCCCTCTTGCGCGCGGCCGCCCTGCGCTTCTGGTGCTCGCGCCTGTGGGACTGGCACCTGCCGCGCGAGGCCAGCCTGCTCAAGCCGCACGACCCGGCGCACTTCGAGCGCGTGCTGCGCCTGCGCCGCGAGCAGCCCTGGAGCCCCGCCCATGGCTGAATCCGCAGGACCGGTCGGCGGCATGCCGACGCGCTCGATGCGCCTGCGCAAGGTACCGGCCAGCCGCGGCCTGGTGTGGGTGCGCATGGGGCTGACGCTGGTGGGCAAACAGCCGCTGGGCTTCATCGGCCTGTTCGGCATGACGCTGTTCGGCACGCTGCTGCTGGCCAGCTTCCCGGTGATCGGCGCGCTGGCCGTGGGCGTGCTGCAGCCCTCCATTTGGCTGGGTTTCATGCGCGCGTCGCAGCGCGCGCTGGCCGGCGAGCGCTTCGGCCCGCCGGTGCTGCTGGAGGCCTGGCAGGGCCGCTCCACGCCGCAGCGGCTGGTGCAGCTGCGTCTGGGCGTGGCCTATCTCCTGGCCGCCACTGGGGCACTGCTGCTGGCGGGGCTGCTGGGATCGGGCGGCGAAGCCTGGCAAGCGGTGATCGAGTCTCCGCCCGAGACACGCGAAGCCGCCATCGACGCCGCGGCCCTGCAGCGCGACATGCTGCTGGCGCTGCTGTGCTACGCGCCGGTGTCGCTGGCTTTCTGGCACGCGCCGGCCTTGGTGCACTGGGCCGGGCACAAGCCGGGGCAGGCCATCTTCAGCAGCTTGGTGGCCTGCTGGCACAACAAGGGGGCGTTCTTCGTCTACGGCCTGGGCTGGGGCGCGCTGGCGGCGCTGCTGGCCTCGCTGCTGGCGGTGCTGGCCCTGCTGCTGGGCGCGCAGCCGGCGATGCTGCAGGTGCTGGTGTTCCCGCTGGTGCTGGGGCTGGGCGGGGCCTTCTACGCCTCGCTCTACTTCACGGTGGTGGACTGCTTCGAGCAGGGCAGCGCCGGCCGTACCGCCGACTGAGTCGCGGCGTAAGCGCCGACGTGCCGCACAGCGGCCGAGCCGCTGGCGTATCCCCGATCACCGTGCCGGCCGGGGCTGCAGGCTGGCCGAGGCGGCTTACTCGATGGGCGTGAGCTTGGCCACGGCGAGCGCCAGCCACTTCAGGCCGTGGCGGCCGAAGTTGATCTGCGCCCGGGTGTCCTCGCCGCTGCCTTCCAGCGTCACCACCACACCTTCGCCGAACTTGGTGTGGAACACGCCCTGCCCCACGCGCAGCCCCTGGGGGTTGCTGCGCTGCTGGGCCGCGGCGGTGAAGGCGGGCGGCGGCTCCACCCGCCCGGCGCCCACGACCGAGCCCATGCCGCGGCCGCTGGACCAGGCCGACTGGTACTCGCGCGCAAAGCCCGAGCCGAAGCCCGCGTTGCGCGGCGTCAGCCACTTGAGCGAGCCTTCGGGCAGCTCGTCGAAGAAGCGGCTCTTGATGTGGTAGCGCGTCTGCCCGTGCAGCATGCGCGTCTGGCTGAAGGACAGGTACAGCCGCTTGCGCGCGCGGGTGATGGCCACATACATCAGCCGGCGTTCTTCCTCCAGCCCGTCGGGGTCGGACAGGGCGTTCTCGTGCGGGAAGAGGCCCTCTTCCAGCCCGGTGATGAACACGGCGTCGAACTCCAGGCCCTTGGCGGCATGGATGGTCATCAGCTGCACCGCGTCCTGCCCGGCCTGGGCCTGGTTGTCGCCGGCCTCCAGCGCCGCGTGCGTCAGGAAGGCCGCCAGCGGCGAGACGATCTCGCCGGTCTCGGCATCGGGCGTCAGGTCCACCGTGGCCACCGCCGGCGGATAGCCCTGCGCCAGGGCGCCCGGCGCCGTCTCGTCCACCGGCAGCGCCACGGCGTCCTTGCCGAAGCCCTCCTGCGTCACGAAGGCCTCGGCCGCGTTGACCAGTTCGGCCAGGTTCTCCAGCCGCTCCTGGCCTTCCTTTTCCAGGCGGTAGAAGTCGGCCAGGCCCGAGGCCTCGATCACGTGCTCGATGATCTCGCGCAGCGTCAGGCCGCGGGTGGCCTCGCGCATGGCGTCGACCAGCGCGCAGAAGGCCTTGAGGTTGGCGCCGCCCTTGCCGGCCACCGCGCCCACGCTCTGGTGCAGGCTGCGCGCCGTGGACCGCGCGGCATCCTGCAGCTGCTCCAGCGTGCGCGCGCCGATGCCGCGGGTGGGGAAGTTGACGACGCGCAGGAAGCTGGTGTCGTCGTTGGGGTTCTCGATCAGCCGCAGGTAGGCCAGCGCATGCTTGATCTCGGCCCGCTCGAAGAAGCGCAGCCCGCCGTAGACGCGGTACGGGATGCCGGCGTTGAAGAGCGCCGACTCCACCACCCGCGACTGCGCATTGCTGCGGTAGAGCACCGCGATCTCGCTGCGCGGCAGGCCGTCGCGGTGCAGCTGGCGCACCTCGTCGAGCAGCCACTGCGCCTCGCCGAAGTCGCTGGTGGCCTCGAACACGCGCACCGGCTCGCCGGCCCCCGCGTCGGTGCGCAGGTTCTTGCCCAGGCGGCGGGTGTTGTGGCTGATCAGGTGGTTGGCCGCATCCAGGATGTGGGCGTGGCTGCGGTAGTTCTGCTCCAGCTTGATGACGTGCTGCACGCGGAATTCGCGCTCGAAATCCGCCATGTTGCCGACCTGCGCGCCGCGGAAGGCATAGATGCTCTGGTCGTCGTCGCCCACGGCCAGCACGGCGGAGCCCGGGCCGGCGAACATCTTCAGCCAGGCGTACTGCAGCCGGTTGGTGTCCTGGAACTCGTCGACCAGGATGTGGCGGAAGCGCCGGCGGTAGTGCTCGCGCAGCTCGGCATGGTCACGCATCAGCTCGTAGGTGCGCAGCATCAGCTCGGCGAAGTCCACCACGCCCTCGCGCTGGCACTGGTCCTCGTAGGCCTGGTAGACCGCCAGCTGCAGCCGGCCCAGCTCGTCGCGCGGCTGGATGTCCTTGGGCCGCAGGCCATCCTCCTTGGCATTGGCGATGAACCAGGTGGTCTGCTTGGGCACCACCTTCTCTTCGTCGAGGTTCAGGCCCTTGATGACGCGCTTGACGGCCGACAGCTGGTCCGCCGTGTCCAGGATCTGGAAGGCCTGCGGCAGGCCCGCGAGCTTCCAGTGCGCGCGCAGGAAGCGGTTGCACAGCCCGTGGAAGGTGCCGATCCACATGCCGCGCGGGTTGATGGGCAGCATGGCGCCCAGCCGCGTCAGCATCTCCTTGGCCGCCTTGTTGGTGAAGGTGACGGCCATCACCCCGGCCGGCGACACCTGGCCGGTGGAGATCAGCCAGGCGATGCGCGTGGTCAGCACCCGCGTCTTGCCCGAGCCGGCACCGGCCAGGATCAGCGCATGCTGCGGCGGCAGGGTGACGGCGGCCAGCTGCTCGGGGTTGAGCCCGCGCAGCAGGGGGGACGAGGATTCGGCAGGCGGGGGAACGGGCGGCACGGCGGACATGCCGCGATTGTCTCAGCCGGCCCCTGCCCGACCCGGCCGTGAGGCGCTTCACGCCCGTGGCTGCCGCATGACCCGGCTCGCCGAAGGACAAGCCGCACGCACCTAGAATCGGCCACCGGGCCCAAATTTGGCGCCCGGTTTTCGTTTGCGGCCCCTCTCCCTGCCTTGAGAGGTGTTCTGCCGCCACGCACCGGGTCCGTCAGTCAAGCGCTCGCAGCCTCGGCGGCGCACTGCTTCTCAACGCGCCGCCACTCCAAACGGAAGCGAGAGAAACCCCATGGAAATCTTCGACTACGACAACGTGCTGCTGCTGCCGCGCAAATGCCGCGTGGACAGCCGCAGCCAGTGCGACACGTCCGTGCAGCTCGGCGCGCGCCGCTTCAAGCTGCCGGTGGTGCCGGCCAACATGAAGACGGTGGTGGACGAGACCATCTGCCGCCAGCTGGCCGAGAGCGGTCACTTCTACGTGATGCACCGCTTCGACCTGGACAACGTGGCGTTCGCCCGCCGCATGCGCGAGGCCGGGCAGTTCGTCTCCATCTCGCTGGGCGTCAAGGATGCCGACGTCGAGACGCTGCAGCGCCTGAAGGCCGAGGGCCTGGGCGCGGACTACATCACCATCGACATCGCCCACGGCCATGCCGACAGCGTGCAGCGCATGATCGGCCGCATCAAGGAGACGCTGCCCGAGACATTTGTCATCGCCGGCAACGTCGGCACGCCCGAGGCGGTGATCGACGTGGAGAACTGGGGCGCGGACGCCACCAAGGTCGGCATCGGCCCCGGCAAGGTCTGCATCACGCGTCTGAAGACCGGCTTCGGCACCGGCGGCTGGCAGCTCTCGGCGCTGAAGTGGTGTGCCCGCGTGGCCACCAAGCCCATCATTGCCGACGGCGGCATCCGCGAGCACGGCGACATCGCCAAGAGCATCCGCTTCGGCGCCACGATGGTGATGATCGGCTCGCTCTTCGCCGGGCACGAGGAATCGCCAGGCCGCACGGTCGAGGTGGACGGCAAGCTCTTCAAGGAGTACTACGGCTCGGCCAGCGACTTCAACAAGGGCGAGTACAAGCACGTCGAAGGCAAGCGCATCCTGGAGCCCGTCAAGGGCAAGCTGGCCGACACGCTGCGCGAGATGCGCGAGGACCTGCAGAGCTCCATCTCCTATGCCGGCGGCACGCAGCTGGCCGACATCCGCCGCGTCAACTACGTGATCCTGGGCGGCGACAACGCCGGCGAGCATCTGCTGATGTAAGCGCACGGCCAATCGGCCCGCCCCCCGCACAGACACCGCGCCCGCGCCGGGGGCCTTCTTGTTTCTGCCCATGGCCCCGGGCTGCGGCAGGAGGTAGAAACCGGTATCGCATCACCGGGGGGCGCACATGCCCAGGACACGCAGCTTCTGGGGCTGGGGCTACGAAGGCGAGGGTCTGGACGCCACGCAGCGCGAGGGCCTGAAGGCGCTCATCACCATGCGCCTGGGCGGCGTGGAGCTCCACGAGACGCCGCCCCCGGCACTGGACGACATCAAGCTGCCCCCGCCGCGCATCACGGCGCCGACCGCGCTGGCCGGCTGGCTGTCCGCCAGCCGCCTTGAGCGCGCCTCGCACACCTACGGCAAGGCTTATCGGGACGTGGTGCGAGCCCTGCAGGGCGACTTCTCCTGCGCGCCCGACGCGGTGGCCTATCCTGCCAGCGAGGAAGACCTCTCCCGGCTGCTCGACTGGTGCGCCGACCAGCGCGTGGCTGCCATTCCATACGGCGGTGGCTCGTCGGTGGTAGGCGGCGTCGAGGCGCGGCTGGCAGGCGACTTCCGCGGCGCCCTGTCGGTGGACATGCGGCGCTTCGACCGCGTGCTGGAGGTGGACCGCACCTCGCGCGCGGCCCGCATCCAGGGCGGCATCTACGGGCCCGCGCTCGAGGACGCGCTCCGCCAGCACGGGTGCACGCTGCGGCACTACCCGCAGTCCTTCGAGTTCTCGACCCTGGGCGGCTGGATCGCCACCCGCGCGGGCGGGCACTTCGCCACACTGCACACGCACATCGACGACCTGGTGGAGTCGCTGCGCGTGCTCACGCCCAGCGGCGTGCTGGAGACGCGCCGCCTGCCCGGCTCGGGCGCCGGGCCATCGCCGGATCGGCTGTTCATCGGCTCCGAAGGCACGCTGGGCTTCATCACCGAAGCCTGGATGCGTCTGCAGGAGCGCCCGCGCTGGCGCGCCGCGGCCACCGTGCGCTTCACCGCCTTCCATGCCGCCTTGGCAGCCGCCCGCCAGCTCGCGCAGTCCGGTCTCTACCCGAGCAACTGCAGGGTGCTGGACGCCAACGAGGCGCTCATCAACGGCGCGGGCGACGGCAGCCGCCATCTGCTGCTGGTGGCCTTCGAGTCGCACGACCATCCGCTGGACCCGTGGATGGAGCGCGCCCTGGACATCTGCCGTGCCTGCGGCGGCGAAGTAAAGGAAGGCGCCGGCAAGACGCTCGCCGCCGACCACGGCGAGCGCCAGGGCGAGGCCGGCACCTGGCGCCAGATGTTCCTCAAAGGTCCCTACCTGCGCGATGCGCTGGCCACGCTCGGCATGGTGGCGGAGACCTTCGAGACCGCAATCACCTGGGACCGCTTCGACGCCTTCCATGCCGGCATCGAGCAGGCCGTGCAAGACGCCGGCCGGCGGATCTGTGGCCAGGTGCTGCTGAGCTGCCGGGTCACCCATGTCTACCCGGACGGGCTGGCGCCCTACTACACCGTGCTGGCGCCAGCCCGGCGCGGCTCGCAGCTGGCGCAGTGGGACGAAATCAAGGCTGCGGCCTCCGAAGCCATCCTGCGCCTGGGCGGCACCATCACCCACCACCACGCGGTTGGCCGCGACCACCGCCCCTGGTACGACCGCCAGCGCCCAGACCTCTTTGCCCGTGCGGCGCTGGCGGCCAAGCAGGCCATCGACCCGGCCGGGATCATGAACCCGGGCGTGCTCTGGGGCAGTTGAGGCTGCGGCCGGCCGCTTCGTCGCGCCGCACCGGGTTGCATCTGCTCAAGCCGCGCGGTTTTCCGGCCAGAATCCCTGCCGCCCGCGATGGACAGGCCGTCGCGGCGCTCCGGGGGGAGGCTCAGATGGGGATGGATTCAGCTTTGGCGCCGGGCGGCGCGATGGCGGCGGTGACAGCCGATCAAGCCGGTGCGACGGCCGTCGGTGCCACCACCAAACCTGCCTGGGCCCAGCCCGCCCGCAGCACGCGGCCGGACGAGCGCCATGCCATCGTCTTCACCGGCTCGGGCAGCGAGTACTTCCGCATCTGGATCGTCAACTTGCTGCTGACCTTGGTCACGCTCGGCCTGTACTACCCCTGGGCCAAGGCGCGGCGGCTGAAGTACTTCTATACGTCCACCCGCGTGGCGGGGCATGCGCTGGACTTCCATGGCCAGCCGCGCCAGATGCTGCGGGGCTTCCTGCTCACGGTGCTGCTCTTTGGCGCCTACGGGCTGGCCGGCGAGGTGTCCCCGGTGGCCGGCGGCATTGCGCTGCTGATCCTGGCCGCGGTGTGGCCGGCACTCTTCTGCGCGTCCATGCGCTTTCGGCTGGCCAACACCAGCTGGCGTGGCCTGCGGCTGCGCTTCACCGGCACGGTGGCCGACGCCTACCGCGCCTTCGCGCCCGTGGTGGCGGGCATGACGGCCTTCGGTGCACTGGCCGCGCTGGGCCAGGCGATGGAAGAGGCCTGGGGCAAGGCCGCGGCGGGCGTGCCCACCGCCCTGGCCGTGGTGGCCTTCTACGCCTGCCTGCCCTATACCTTCTACCGGGTCAAGAAGTACCAGCACGAGCACTACGCCTGCGGCCAGATCAGGGCGCAGCTACGCGTGGAGCCGGGCGACTTCTACAAGCTCTTTCTCAAGACGGGCGGCGTGGTGCTGGCGGCAGCCGCGCTGGCCGCCGCCGCCTTCGCCATGATGGCCGGCGGCGCGCTGGCGGGCGCCAAGGGGCGCGGCCAGCTGGCCGTCTTCATCGCCATCCTGCCTGGCCTGCTGCTGATGTTCGTCGCCTTCCAGGCCACCGTGCAGCCCTACTTCGTCTCGCGGCTTCAGAACCTGCTGTGGACGCAGACCGGCAACTCGCGGGTGCGCTTCAAGAGCCAGCTCACGTTCATGGCGCTGGCCGTGGTCACGCTCAAGAACTGGCTGCTGGTGCTGCTCACCCTGGGCTTCTACCGGCCGTTTGCCGCGGTGGCCACCGCCCGGCTCAAGCTGCAGGCGGTGAGCCTGCACACCCGTTTCGACCTGGACCAGCTCACCGCGGCAGCCGGGCGCGGACGCGATGACGCTGCGGGGGACGCGGCGGCCGACGTCTTCGGCCTGGACCTGGGCCTGTGAGCGACATGGTCGGGACCCCTTCCACCGTGGAGCAGGACAGCGCACACGCACGCACCGCACCGGGGGCCGCCGCCGACTACTTCGATGGCCGCAGCTCGCGCCCACGGCGCGTCTGGTTGCAGCTGGCCGGCGAGACGCTGCAGATCCGCGGCGACGAGATCGCGCTGGACCTCCCGCGCTGCCAGGTGCAATGGCCAGAGCGCACCCGCCACGGCGCCCGCGTGGCCCACCTGCCCGATGGCGGCTCGCTACAGGCCCGTGATGCCCATACCTGGGACGCCTGGCTGCGCCAGGCTGGCCAGCGGGACACTCTGGTCGTGCGCGCGCAGCAGAGCTGGCGCGGCGTGCTCATGGCCACGGTGCTGCTCGTCAGCGTGATCGCCGCGGGTTACCAATGGGGCTTGCCCATGGCGGCCAGCGGCCTGCTGGCCGTCACGCCACAGTCGGCCGACCTGGCCGTGGGCCGCGCGGCCTTCGAGTCGATGGACGAGGAGTGGCTCAAGCCCAGCCGCCTGCCCGCTGCGCGGCGCGAGCAGCTGGCTGCCGCTTTCGCCCGGGCCGTGGCGCAGGCGTGGCCCGGCGGCAAGGCGCCGGCTTATGAGCTGCACTTCCGTCACAGCCCGCAGATGGGGCCCAACGCCTTCGCCCTGCCGGGCGGGATCATCGTGATGACGGACCAGCTGGTGCACCTGCTCAAAGGGCAGGACGATGCCATCCTGGGCGTGCTGGCCCACGAGCTGGGCCACGTGCGCCACCGCCACGGCATGCGCTCGGTGATCCAGGTCGGCGTCATGAGCACCGTCGCCAGCCTGGCCCTGGGTGACTTCAGCAGCGTCGTCGCCGGTGCGCCGGTGCTGCTCGGGCAGATGGCGTACTCGCGCGGCTTCGAGCGCGAGGCAGACGACGAATCCATCGCCATCCTGCGGGCCAGCGGCCGCTCGCCCGAGGCAATGGTCGTGCTTTTCGAGCGCCTGGGCCAGGCGCGCCGCCCGGGCGGCGGCCTGCGGCGCACGCCGGCACCCGCAGACCCGGCCGCCTCGCAGCCCGGCACCCGCGGTCGCGGCGCCGGTGGCCAGGAGCCGCGGCCCGCCGAGCCGCACCCGCGCGATGCGCAGGACGACGACCAGCCTGGCGCCCTGGGCATCGCCCTGTCCAGCCACCCGGCCGATGCCGAGCGCATCGCCCGCTTCCGGGCCGCCGCCGCGCGCAGCCCGGGCGGCCCACGTCCCTAAAATCCCGCTCTTTCCCCAGATGCAGACGGCGTGCCGGCCTTGCCGGTGCGCCTTTTTTGTCATGAGCCAAGACCTGCCCAAGTCCTTCGACCCCGCGCCCATCGAAGCCAAGTGGGGCCCGCTGTGGGAGCAACGCGGCCTCTACAAGCCCACGCTGGACGCGGCTCGGCCGTCCTTCTGCATCCAGTTGCCGCCGCCCAACGTGACCGGCACGCTGCACATGGGCCATGCGTTCAACCAGACCATCATGGACTCGTTGACGCGCTATCACCGCATGAAGGGCCACAACACGCTGTGGATCCCCGGCACCGACCACGCCGGCATCGCCACCCAGATCGTCGTGGAGCGTCAGCTGCAGGAAAAGGGCCAGAGCCGCCACGACCTGGGCCGCAAGAACTTCGTCGCCCGCATCTGGGAGTGGAAGGAGCAAAGCGGCTCCACCATCACCCAGCAGATGCGCCGCATGGGCGACTCGGTCAGCTGGGAGCACGAGTACTTCACCATGGACGACAAGCTGTCCCGGGTGGTGGTGGAGACCTTCGTGCGCCTCTATGAGGAGGGCCTGATCTACCGCGGCAAGCGCCTGGTGAGCTGGGACCCGGTGCTGAAGTCCGCCGTCTCCGACCTGGAGGTCGAGAGCGAGGAAGAAGACGGCTCGATGTGGCACATCCGCTATCCGATCGACGGAAGCGACGAGAGCCTGGTGGTGGCCACCACACGGCCGGAGACGATGCTGGGCGACACCGCCGTGATGGTGCACCCGCAGGACGACCGCTACCGTCACCTCATCGGCCGGCAGGTGCGGCTGCCGATCACCGGGCGCCTGGTGCCGGTGATCGCCGATGAGCATGTGGACCGCGACTTCGGCACCGGCGTGGTCAAGGTCACGCCCGCGCACGACTTCAACGACTACCAGGTCGGCGTGCGCCACGGGCTGCCGATGATCACCATCTTCACGCTGGATGCGCAGGTGGTGTCGCACCTGCCCGAGATCCCGGCCGAGTACCGCGGCCTGGACCGCTTCGTCGCCCGCAAGGCGCTGGTCGCCCAGCTGGAGGCCGAAGGCCTGCTGGTGGAGGTGAAAAAGCACAAGCTGATGGTGCCGCGCTGCGCCCGCACGGGACAGGTCATCGAGCCCATGCTGACCGACCAGTGGTTCGTGGCCATGACCAAGCCCGGCGCATCTCAGAATGGCAAGCCGGGCCAGTCCATCGCCCAGCAGGCCATCGAGGCGGTCGAATCCGGCGAGGTCAAGTTCGTGCCGGAGAACTGGGTCAACACCTACAACCAGTGGATGAAGAACATCCAGGACTGGTGCATCAGCCGCCAGCTCTGGTGGGGTCACCAGATCCCGGCCTGGTACGGCAACAACGGCGAGATCTTCGTCGCCCGTAACGAGGAAGAGGCCCGCACCCGGGCCAAGGCCGCCGGCTACGAGGGCGAGCTGACCCGCGACGAGGACGTGCTGGACACCTGGTACTCCTCGGCCCTGGTGCCCTTCTCCACGCTGGGCTGGCCGGACAAGACCGTCGAGCAGGACCTCTTCCTGCCGTCCTCGGTGCTGGTGACCGGCTACGACATCATCTTCTTCTGGGTGGCCCGGATGATCATGATGACCAAGCACTTCACGGGCAAGGTGCCGTTCCGGCATGTCTACATCCACGGCCTGGTGCGCGACGCGCAGGGCCACAAGATGTCCAAGTCCGAAGGCAACGTGCTGGACCCGGTGGACCTGATCGACGGCATCGAGCTGGGCCCCCTGCTGGAGAAGCGCACCACCGGCCTGCGCAAGCCCGAGACGGCGCCCAAGGTGCGCAAGGCCACGGAAAAGGAATTCCCCGAAGGCATCCCCGGCTACGGCGCCGATGCGCTGCGCTTCACCTTCGCCGCGCTGGCCAGCCTGGGCCGCAGCATCAACTTCGACTCCAAGCGCTGCGAGGGCTATCGCAACTTCTGCAACAAGCTCTGGAACGCCACGCGCTTCGTGCTGATGAACTGCGAGGGCCAGGACTGCGGCCTGAAGTCGCACGAGCCCGGCGCCTGCGTGGCCGGCGGCTACCTGGACTTCAGCCCGGCCGACAAGTGGATCGTCGGCGAGCTGCAGCGCGTGGAGGCCGCGGTGGAACAGGGCTTTGCGGAGTTCCGCCTGGACAACGTGGCCAGTGCCATCTACCAGTTCGTCTGGGACGAATACTGCGACTGGTACCTGGAGATCGCCAAGGTGCAGATCCAGGTGGCCAAGGAAAGCGGCAACGAGGCCCAGCAGCGCGCCACCCGCCGCACGCTGATCCGCGTGCTGGAGACGGTGCTGCGCCTGCTGCACCCGATCACGCCCTTCATCACCGAGGAGCTCTGGCAAGTGGTGGCACCGGTCGCCGGGCGCAAGGAGCCGGGCAGCGACGCCAGCATCGTCGTGGCGCCCTACCCCGCGCCGGACCTGGGCCGCGTGGACGCGCAGGCGGACGCCTGGGTGGCCAAGCTCAAGGCGGTGGTCGGCACCGCGCGCAACCTGCGGGGCGAGATGAACCTCTCCCCGGCGGAGCGCGTGCCACTGCTCGTGACTGGCGAAGCCGACTTCATCGCCCAGGCCGCACCGGTGCTCAAGGCGCTGGCCAAGCTCAGCGAGGTGCTTGTCCTGGATGAGCCGGCCTTTGCCGCGGCGACCACGATGGCTCCGGTGGCCGTGCAGGGCGACGCCCGCCTGGCGCTGCGGGTGGAGATCGACCTGGATGCCGAACGCGAGCGCCTGGACAAGGAGATCAAGCGCCTGGAAGGCGAAGTGACCAAGGCCGAGGCCAAGCTGGGCAACGAGAGCTTCGTCGCCCGCGCACCCGAGGCCGTGGTGGCCCAGGAGCGCCAGCGGCTGGCCGATTTCGGCGCGGCGCTGCAGCGCGTGCGCGAGCAGCGCCAGCGCCTGGGCTGAGTGCAAGCGGGGCGGCCCACCGGCTTTCCCCGCCGCGCGCGTCGTTGGCGCGCCTCTTGCAAGTTCCTTGCGGCCCTTTGACCTAGGGATACCCCGCGAGGGGGTGGTCCAGTCCTACAAAACCCGTCACAGGGGGCTCGCACAATCGACGCTTCCCTGTCCAATCACAGCGTCCCGTCAGTGGAGCCTCGCCTGTCATGCTGATCAACAAAGCCATCTTCCCGGTCGCCGGCCTCGGTACCCGCTTCCTGCCGGCCACCAAGGCCCAGCCCAAGGAAATGCTGCCGGTGGTGGACAAGCCGCTGATCCAGTACGCCGTGGAAGAGGCCTATGCCGCCGGCATCCGCGAAATGATCTTCGTCACCGGCCGCCACAAGCGCCCCATCGAAGACCACTTCGACATGGCCTACGAGCTCGAGCACGAGCTGGAGGCCGCCGGCAAGGACGACCTGCTTCGCCTGGTGCAGTCCATCAAACCGGACGACATGGAATGTGTCTTCGTGCGCCAGCCCAAGAGCCTGGGCCTGGGCCACGCGGTGCTGTGCGGCGAGCGCCTGGTGCGCGGCGAGCCCTTTGCCGTGCTGCTGGCCGACGACCTGATGGTGGGTGAGCCGCCCGTGCTCAAGCAGATGGTGGATCAGTTCAAGGACTGGCGCGCGTCCATCCTGGCTGTGCAGGAAGTGCCGGCCGACCAGACCAAGCGCTACGGCATCGTCGCCGGCACGCCGGTCAATGCCTCGCTGATGGAAGTCAGCCGCATCGTGGAGAAGCCTGCTCCGGACGTGGCGCCGTCGCGCCTGGGTGTCGCCGGCCGCTACATCCTCACGCCGGGGATCTTCGACGAGATCCGCAACCAGCCGCGTGGCGTGGGCGGGGAGATCCAGCTCACTGACGGCATCGCCGGCATCCTGCGCCGCGAGAAGGTGTTTGCCTACACCTACACCGGCAAGCGCTACGACTGCGGCAGCAAGGAAGGCTTCCTGCAGGCCAACGTGGAGCTGGCGCTGACCCACCCGCAGGTGGGCCAGTGGTTCTGCGAGTACATCAAGACCGTGACCTGCTGAGCCCCGCCCGTGCCGCTGGCCCGGCGGCGCCGAGCCGCGCCGCACCAGCGTTCCACGCATGAAGAGAGCCAAAGAGCCGCCCAGTGCGGCTCTTTGCTTTGGAACCGGGCGCCGGTCAACCCGCTTTCTTGCGTGAGCTCGAGCGTGGCGCGGGCGCGCCCAGGCCGTCGAAGCAGGTGGTGATCAGCCAGTCAAGGATCTGCTCATCGGTGTACTGGCCGGATGATTTGAGCAGACCAAGTACAGGGTCGCAGGCGCGGGCAAACAGCGTGTAGAGCACCAGCTCGGCCGGCAGCACCGGATTGAGCGAGCCGTCGGTCTGTGCGCCGGTGATCCAGATGCCCAGCTTGTTGCTCAGATCGAAGAGCCGGTCCATGTAGGCCTCGTTGGCCTGCAGCGAAGCGCTGAGCGTCGAGTTCTGAGCCGGCAGCGACGGCATGTCACCCTGCAGCTGCGTCTGCATGGCCCAACGGGCCACGGCCTTGAGCTGCTCCAGCGGCGGCACCGGTGGCCCGGCACGCAGGCCGTCGACGAAAGCCAGTGCGCGGTCCAGCACCCGCACCATGGCCGCCCCTGCCAGCTCTTCCTTGGACGTGAAGTGCTTGTAGAGGCTCGCCTTGGCGATCCCGGCCTCGGCCGCCACCTCGTCCACCGTCATCAGGTCATAGCCCTTGGTGGCAAGCAGCCGGTTGACGGCCTCGACGATGGCGTCCTCGCGCAGGCGCAGGACTTGTTCACGGTAGGACGGGCGAGACATGGACAAATTGTAGGCGGGCGAAGACGTACCCGTGCACGCCGTGTACGTTTTGGTGTATTGTTTGAACCGATCAGTTCACGATACGACCGGAGGCGTTCATGTCGGCACACACACATTTGCCCCTGCTGTCTTGCCCGCCCATGGCACAGGTTGCCGATTCGGCTCCCGCGCTGCCCCTGTGTCATCGCGGGGCGCTTGTGTCATGAAGCGAGTGGCGGTCATCGGCTCGGGCATCTCCGGGCTAGGCGCAGCCTGGGAGCTGGCGCGCGAAGCCCGGGAAACGGGCCTGAAGGTGACGCTGTTCGAGGCCGACGGGCGCTTCGGCGGCCATGCGCACACGGTGGACGTCACGTTGGACGGCGTCACCCATGGCGTGGACACCGGCTTCCTGGTCTTCAACGAACGCACGTATCCGCACTTGATCCGGCTTTTCGCCGAGCTGGGGGTGCAGACGGCGCCGTCGGACATGTCGTTCTCGGTGCAGGCTGTGGACGCCGGGCTGGAGTGGAGCGGCTCGTCGCTCGCTACGGTGTTCGCGCAGCGCCGCAACCTGCTGCGCCCGGCCTTCTGGCGCATGCTGCGCGAGCTGCTGCGCTTCAACGCCCTGGCCACGCGGCTGGCCACCGAAGGCAGCGACATGGAGCTCGCCCAGCCCGTGGGCGACTTCCTGCACCAGCAGGGCTTCGGCACCGCCTTTCGCGACTGGTACCTGCTGCCTATGGTGGCCTGCATCTGGTCCTGCCCGACGCAGCAGATGCTGCGCTTCCCGGTGGGCACGCTGATCCGCTTTTGCCACAACCACGGGCTGATCCAGGTGAACGGCCGGCCCCAGTGGTACACGGTAGCCGGCGGCTCGCGCCACTATGTGGAGAAGATCGTGGCCGCCCTTGGCGACGCGCGCGCCGCCACGCCGGTGCGCGGCCTGCGCCGGCTGCCCGGGGGCGTGGACGTGCTCACCGACGCCGGCAGTGAGCGCTTTGACGAGGTGGTGCTGGCCTGCCACAGCGACCAGGCCCTGCGCCTGCTGGGCGCGCAGGCCAGCGCCGAGGAGCGCGAGGTGCTGGGCGCCATCCGCTACCACGACAACCAGGCGGTGCTGCACACCGACACCGCGCTGCTGCCGCGCCGCCGCCGCGCCTGGGCGGCCTGGAACTACGAGCGCGCCGCCCAGCCGGGCCGCGAAGGCGCAGCTGTGTGCCTGCACTACCTGATCAACCGTCTTCAGCCCCTGCCTTGGCAGCAGCCGGTGATCGTCTCGCTCAATCCTGTGCGCGAGCCGCATCCCGATGCGGTGATCCGCCGCATCGCCTATGCGCACCCGGTGTTCGACCTGGCCGCCATCCGCGCCCAGCGCCGCATCGCGGCCTTGCAGGGCCGCCAGCGCACTTGGTTCTGCGGCGCCTGGACGGGCTATGGCTTCCATGAGGACGGCCTGCGTTCGGCCATGGCTGTGGTGCGGGGCCTGCGCCGCACCGCCCTGGCCGATGAGCCGCAGGAGGCCGCGGCATGAACGCCCCCCGCCGGCACCGCGCGCTGATCGGTCGCGGCGAGGTCTGGCACCGGCGGCTGCGGCCGGTGCAGCATGCCTTCGCCTACCCGACGGCCTTTCTGATGCTGCCCTTGCGCAGCCTGCGTGATCAGCCCGATGCCGCACTGCCGCGCAACCGCGGGGGCCTGCTGTCCTTCCATGACGCCGATCACGGCGAAGGCGGCCCGGACGCGCTGGCCTGGGCCGAGGCACTGCTGGCCCGCGAAGGCGTGGACGATGCGGACGGCGAGATCTGGCTGCAGACCTATCCGCGCATGTTGGGTCACGTCTTCAAGCCGGTGAGCTTCTGGTATGCCCATCGCGCCGACGGCAGCCTGGCCGCCGTGCTGGCAGAGGTGAACAACACCTTCGGCCAGCGCCACGTCTACCTGCTTGAGGGCCCGCGCCTGCGCTGGGGGGCAGAGGTCGCAGCGCGCAAGGTCTTCCACGTGTCGCCCTTCTGCAAGGTACAGGGCCAGTACCGCTTCCGCTTCCTGCGCACGGCCACCCTGGAGCGCGAGCACCTGCTGACCCGCGTGGACCTGGACGATGACCAGGGCCCGCTACTGCACACGGCGCTCAGCGGCGAGCTGCAGCCCCTGACCCGGCAGAGCCTGCGCCGCACCGCCCTGGCCATGCCGCTGATGACCTTGGGCGTGCTGCCGCGCATCCACTGGCAGGCGCTGCGGCTGTGGCTGCGCCGCGTGCCGTTCTTCTCCAAGGCGGCCTCGCCAGACTCCTTTGTGACCCGCTGACCGCCACAGTGGTCCGCCTTCACACCCGACCGCCACCGCCTGTCGTTCGCTCCATGAACACCGACACCTTCGCTCTGGCACGCCGGACACCGGCCGTGCGCCAGCCCCTTCCGCCCGGCACGCCGGCCGCCGCCCGGCGCGCGCTGGCCCTGCTGTCCCGACTGCCGCACGGCACGCTGGAGCTGCAGCTGCCCAATGGCGCCCACACCCGCTGCGGTGCCGGCGACGAGCCGCGCGCGGTGCTGCGTCTGCACGACTGGGCCGCCTGCAGCCGTGCGCTGCGCTGCGGCGACATCGGCTTCGCGGAAGGCTGGATCGCGGGCGAATGGTCGAGCCCGGATCTGACCACCCTGCTGCGGCTGCTGATTGCCAACCGCGACGCGGTAGAGCAGCTGGTCTACGGCTCCTGGTGGGGCTCGCTGCTGCACCGCCTGCTGCACCGGCTGCACCGCAACACGCGCGCCGGCAGCCGCCGCAACATCCACGCCCACTACGACCTGGGCAATGCGTTTTACCGGCTGTGGCTGGATGCGGGCATGAGCTACTCCGCCGCCTGGTTCGACGGCGACACCACCCGCACGCTGGCGCAGGCGCAGGACGCGAAGATGGAGCGCGCGCTGCGCGAGGCGGGAGTGCGGCCCGGATCGCGCCTGCTGGAGATCGGCTGCGGCTGGGGCGGCCTGGCCGAGACGGCGGCGCGGCGCTTTGGCGCACGCGTGACCGGCATCACGCTGTCCACCGAGCAGCTCGCCTGGGGCCGCGAGCGGCTGCGGCAGGCCGGCCTGGCCGGGCAATGTGAGCTGCGCCTGCAGGACTACCGCGACCTGCCCGCCGTGCATGAGCGCGAGCCCTTCGACGCCGTCGTCTCCATCGAGATGTTCGAGGCGGTGGGCCGCGAGTACTGGGCGGGGTACTTCGACACCCTGCGCCGCTGCCTCAAGCCGGGCGGGCGCGCCTGCATCCAGACCATCACCATCCGCGACGACCTGTTCGAGCGCTATGCACGCTCCAGCGACTTCATCCAGCAGTACATCTTCCCCGGCGGCCTGCTGCCCAGCCAGGCCGCCTTCCGCGAGCAGGCTGCGCGCGCCGGGCTGGTGGTGGAGCGCGCCTTCGCCTTTGGCGCGGACTACGCCGAGACCCTGCGCCACTGGCGTGAGCGCTTCCTGCAGCAGGCGGCCGACGTGCGCGCCCTGGGTTTCGACGAGCGTTTCATGCGCATCTGGACCTTCTACCTGGCCTACTGCGAGGCCGCCTTCGCCGAGGGCAACACCGATGTCGTGCAGTTCACGCTGCGGCACGACGGCTGAACCCGCCGCGCCGCGCCTGGGGCTGCTCGTCGCCGCGGCCCTCGCCCTTTTTTCAGGCTCCGGCCTGGCCCACCCACCGCCACCTACCGTGCCGTCCACCGTGTCATCCGCCTTGCCCATCGACTCCGCTGCGGCGCAGCAGCCGCCCGCCGAGCTGCTCGCCGCCCTGCCGCAGGCTCGGCTCGTCGGCCGCGGCACGCTGCGCTTCTTCGGCCTGCCCGTCTACGAAGCCCGTCTGTGGGCCGCTCCGGGCTTCGACGCCGCGCGCTACGACAGCCAGCCCTTCGCGCTGGAGTTGCGGTACTCGCGCAAGCTGCGCGGCCCGGACATCGCCGAGCGCTCCATCGTCGAAATGAAGCGCGTCGGCAGCTTCACCGCCGCGCAGGCCCGGGCCTGGCAGGCGTTGATGGAGCGCGCCTTCCCGGACGTGGTCGCCGGCGACCGGCTCAGCGGCGTGCACATGGGCGCCGGGCAGGTGAGCTTCTTCCACAACAGCCGGCCCACGGCGCAGCTCGACGACACGGCGTTTGCGCGCCTGTTCTTCGGCATCTGGCTGGCGCCGCAGACCTCGGCGCCCGCCCTGCGGCAGGCCTTGGTCGGCGAGGCCCCGCGCTAAACCTGGCACGGCAGCCGAGAACCCGCGATGCAGCACCCGCATGCAACGCCCGCCACGGCCCGGGTCGACGGCGGCCCGCCGTTCGGTGCGCGCGACGGTCTGCGCTACGGCGCGCTCGGCCTGCCGCTGGCATTCGTCGCGCTGCCGCTCTACGTGCTGCTGCCCCCTCACTACGCCGCCGTGCATGGAGCGCCGCTGGCTGCGCTAGGTGGCGTGCTGCTGGCCACGCGGCTGCTCGACGCTGTGCTCGATCCCTGGCTGGGCCACCTCAGCGACCACCTGCTCGATCGCGGCCCGCGCACCGCCTGGCGGGCCGCCGCGTGGGGCTGCGGCGCGATCGCCGCGGGCTTCACGCTGCTTTTCACGCCCCCGGCCTGGGGCGCGGCCGGCCTGCTCGCCTGGCTGGCCGCCGGGCTCCTGTGGACCACCGTGGCCTACAGCGGCGTGACCATCCTGCACCACGCCTGGGGCGCGCGGCTGGGCGGGGGCGCGGAGCAGCGTGCGCGGGTGGTGGGCTGGCGCGAAGGCTCGGCCCTGGTCGGCGTGCTGGTGGCCAGCGTGCTGCCGGGCGTCGCCGGCCTGGCGCTGACCGGCGCAGCGCTGTCGGTGCTGCTCGCCGCGGGCGTGGCGCTGCTGGCCACGGCGCCACCGCCGCGCCCACCTCAGCGGACCGAGGTGGCCGAGGGCCAGCCGGACGCGCAAGCCGGTCTGCAGACAAATGCGCTGGCAGATGCGCAGGCGGCCGCTCTGCGCCACGCGCAGGGCGCCGGCCGCGCGGCCAGTGCGCCGCACGGCGCGGCGTGCGGCCGCACATCGGCGCACGGGCGGCCCTGGCGGCACGCGGGCTTCCGCTCGCTGCTGGCCGTCTTCATGCTGAGCGGCATCGCCAGCGCCGTGCCAGCCACCCTGGTGATCTTCTTCGTGCGCGACCGGCTGCAGGCAGCCGCCTGGGAGCCGGTCTTCCTGGGCGGCTACTTCCTGGCCGCAGCGCTGTCGGTGCCGGCCTGGCTGCGCCTGGTGCCCCGCCTGGGCCTGGCCGGCGGCTGGCTGGCCGGCATGGCGCTAGCGATTGCGGGCTTCGCGGGCGTGGGCGCGCTGGGCGCGGGCGATACGGGTGCCTTCTTGGCGGTGTGCCTGGTCACCGGCGTGGCGCTGGGCGCTGACCTCACGTTCCCCGGCGCGCTGCTGGCCGGCTTGGTGCGCCGTGCGGGCCACGGTGGGCGGGCCGAGGGTGCCTACTTCGGATGGTGGCAGGCGGCAGCCAAGCTCAACCTGGCCCTGGCTGCCGGCCTGGCCCTGCCGCTGCTGGCCGCCGCCGGCTACACGCCCGGCTCGCGCGACGCGCCGGCCCAGACCGCACTGATCGCCGCCTATGCCGGCCTGCCGCTGCTGCTCAAGGCTGCCGCGGCGGCCCTGCTCCTGCGCCACCGGGCGCGGCATGGAGAAGACCGATGACGCCCACCCTCCCCCCCGCCAGCCAGGCCGCGGCCCCACGAGCCGCGCGCGCCGATCATTCCCCCGCCGCGGCAGCGCCCGCGCGCGGCAGCTGGGACAGTTGCGGCCCCGCGCCGGCGGCTGCCTTGCCCCGCCGCCGCCTGCTGGCCGCCGCCGGCCTGCTGGGCGCCACCACGCTCCTGCCTGGCTGCGCCGGCCCGCAGGTCACCGACTACGCGGCAGAGCGCCCGCTGCTCGATCTGCGCCGCTACTTTGACGGCCGCGTCACGGCGCACGGCGTCTTCACGGACCGCAGCGGCAAGGTCGTGCGCCGCTTCGTCGTGACGATGGACTGCCGATGGGATGGTGACGTCGGCACGCTGGACGAGACCTTCGCCTACAGCGACGGCAAGCGCGACAAGCGCATCTGGCGCCTGGTGCGGCATGAGGGCGGCCGCTACACCGGCACCGCGGCGGACGTGGTCGGCACCGCCGAAGGCCAGGTCTCCGGCAACGCCTTCAACTGGCGCTACACCCTGGCCCTGCCGGTTGACGGCCGTGTGATCCACGTGCAGTTCGACGACTGGATGTTCCTCGTCGACGAGCGCGTCATGCTCAACCGCGCGGTGATGAGCAAGTTCGGCGTGCGCCTGGGCGAAGTGCTGCTGTCCTTCACCAAGGCGTCCTGAAGGCCCCCTGCCCTGGCCCTCGCCCTCGCCCTTCTGCCTTTGCCCTGCCCGCCCGGCCCCGGCCGCTACGCATGCCGCTCAACCCCTCCTTGTCCGACTGGTCCGCCCGCCTGGTGTGGATCGTCGGCGCGTCATCCGGTATCGGCCGGGCCACCGCGGCGGCGCTGCATGCGCAGGGCGCGCGGGTGATCGTCTCGGCCCGCGACGCCGGCGCACTGCAGGCCTTCGTCGACCAGCATCCGGGCGCCGTGGCCCTGCCGCTGGACGTGACCGACGCCGCCGCCGTGCAGGCCGCCGCGCGTCGCGTCCATGACCTGGGCTTGGGCGGTATCGGCCTGCTGCTCTACTGCGCCGGCCACTACCAGCCGCTGCGCGCCACCGCCTTCGACCTGGCGCAGATGCAGCGCCACCTGGCCGTCAATTACCAGGGCGCGCTGCACCTGCTGGCCGCCGTGCTGCCCGGCATGCTGGCCGCACGCAGCGGCCACATTAGCCTGGTCGGCAGCGTGGCCGGCTACCGCGGCCTGCCCAACTCGCTGGCCTACGGCCCCACCAAGGCGGCGCTGCAGAACCTGGCCGAGACGCTGTGGCTGGACCTGCGCGCGCACGGCGTGGCCGTGTCGCTGATCAACCCCGGCTTCGTCGAGACCCCGCTGACCGCCGGCAACGCCTTCCGCATGCCGGCGCTGATCACGCCCGAGCAGGCGGCACATCACATGCTGCAGGGCTGGGCACGAGGCCGCTTCGAGATTCACTTCCCGCGCCGTTTCACGCTGTGGCTCAAGCTGCTGCGTCTTCTGCCGCATGGTGCCTACTTCGCCACCGTGCGGCGAGCCACCGGCCTGTGAAGCCGGCGCACCCGCTGATCGAGATGCCCATGACCACCGACCCCCGCCTGGCCCGCATCGTCCACTTCTTCGAGACCCTCACGCCCGCCACGCTGGCCGGCATCGACCAGGTGTACATGCCGCAGGCCCGCTTCAAGGACCCGTTCCAGTGTGTGGAGGGCAGCACGCGCATCCGCCGCGTCTATGCCCACATGTTCGAGACGCTCAGCGCCCCGCGCTTCATCGTGCACCGGGCGCTGTGCGAAGGCCCCGATGCCTTCCTGAGCTGGGACCTGGTGTTCGACTCGCCACGCATGCCCGACGGCCGCTGGACGGTGCAAGGCGCCAGCCACCTGCGCCTGGCCGCCGACGGCCGCATCGCCGAGCACCGCGACTACTGGGACCCGGCCGAGGAGCTGTATGAGAAGACGCCGCTGCTGGGCGCCCTGATGCGGCTGATTAAGCGCCGGCTGCGCACGCCGGGGCTCCAGGCTGATCGGCACTGATCTCGGCCGACCGAGGCCGACCCGCCCCGATGCGGGGCCGGCACTCAGCGCCGACGCAGGATGTGGATGAACCGCTCGCCCTCGGCCTGCTGCTCCACCAGTTCATTGCCCGTCTGGCGCGCGAAGGCCTGGAAGTCGCGCACCGAGCTCGGGTCGGTGGCCAGCACCTTGAGCAACTGGCCGCTGGCCAGCTCGGCCAGCGCCTTCTTGGCCTTCAGGATGGGCAGCGGGCAGACCAGCCCGGTGGCGTCCACTTCCTTGGCGATGTCCATCGCAGTCCTCTTCTCGTCTTGATCGGGTTGCGCCGCCGGCCTCAGCCGCGCGGCAGGTCCATCCATTGCGGCTCGATGCCCCGGCCCTGCAGCCATTGCGCCAGCGCGCGGCCGGTGCCGGCGGGCCAGCACTTGACCGCCTCGGGCGCGATGAGCTTGTAGTCCACCAGCTCCTCGCTGAGCACCACCTCGCCCTGCGCCACGGCGTGGTAGGTGATGATCACCTGGTTCATGCGCTGGAAGTCATGCACGCCCACGAGCGACAGGCTGCTGACCTGCAGCGCCGTCTCCTCGGCAATCTCGCGGCGGATGCCGTCCTCGGGCGTCTCGCCGGCCTCCATGAAGCCGGTGATGAGGCCGTAGAACTTCATCGGCCAGGCGGCATTGCGCGCCAGCAGCAGGCGGCCGTCGCGGTCGCTGCACTCGATGATGGCGGCCAGCACGGGCGTCGGGTTGTTCCAGTGCGTGTAGCCGCAGGCCGGGCAACGTCGGCGCTCGGCGCCGCCTTCGTGCACGGGCTGCAGCGGCGTGGCGCACGCCGGGCAGTAGGTGAAGCTAGCCGTGCTCATCAGGCGGGGAAGACGCCGGTGGACAGATAGCGATCGCCGCGGTCACAGACGATGAAAGCAATGGTCGCGTTCTCCACGTGCTGCGCGATCTGCAGCGCCACCCAGCACGCACCGGCTGCCGAGATGCCGGCGAACAGCCCCTCCTCGCGCGCCAGGCGCCGCGCCATGTCCTCGGCATCAGCCTGGTCCACCAGCACCAGCTCGTCCACGGCCGAGGCGTCGTAGATCTTGGGCAGGTAGGCCTCGGGCCACTTGCGGATGCCCGGGATGCGCGAGCCCTCGCTGGGCTGGGCGCCGATGATGCGCACCTGCGGGTTGCGCTCCTTCAGGTAGCGCGACACGCCGGTGATGGTGCCGGTCGTGCCCATGGCGCTGACGAAGTGGGTGATGCGCCCGCGCGTGTCGTCCCACAGCTCCGGGCCGGTGGTCTCGTAGTGCACGCGCGGGTTGTCCTCGTTGCCGAACTGGTCCAGCACCCGGCCGCGGCCTTCCTTCTGCATGCGCTCGGCCAGGTCGCGGGCGTATTCCATGCCGCCGGCCTTGGGCGTGAGGATCAGCTCGGCGCCGAACGCCTTCATGGTCTGCGCCCGCTCGATGGACAGGTCCTCCGGCATGATCAGAACCATGCGGTAGCCGCGGATGGCCGCGGCCATCGCCAGCGCGATGCCGGTGTTGCCGGACGTGGCCTCGATGAGCGTGTCGCCGGGCTTGATCTCGCCGCGCTCCTCGGCCCGGCGGATCATGCTGATGGCCGGGCGGTCCTTGACCGAGCCGGCCGGGTTGTTGCCCTCCAGCTTGGCCAGGATGGTGTTGCCGCGGGCGGCGTTGTCCGCGCCCGGCAGGCGCTGCAGGCGCACCAGCGGCGTGCGGCCGATGGCGTCTTCCAGGGTGGGATACACGGGCGGCTTGGGCATGGGCGATAGGCCAGGTAGGCGACGGGGCACTTCTGTCGCCATTGTCGCCGCAGGCTTCGTGCGGAGTGCGCATGTGATAATCCGCGCCCTCCTTGCCCCGTGCCTCGGTGGCGGAATAGGTAGACGCGATGGACTCAAAATCCATTTCCCGCAAGGGAGTGCCGGTTCGATTCCGGCCCGAGGCACCACAGCGACCCGCCGCCTGAGCGGCTCGCCTGGCCACCCCGCCACGGCATCTCAAGCCCGCAGCCCTGCCCATGCGGGCTTTGTGCGGGATGATCGCGCCACCGCCGCCCAAGCCGGCTTAGACCCGACGCGCTGCATGCTCCCCCTGCCCCCTGTCACCCAGGCCCTCATCCTGGCCAACGTGGCCGCCTTCTGCGCCACGGTGATCCTGGACCCGCTGCTGACCACGCTGTTCGCGCTGTGGCCGGTGGGCACCTCGCTCTTCCTGCCCTGGCAGCTGGTCACCTATGCCTTTCTGCACGGCAGCCTGGGCCACCTGTTTTTCAACATGCTGGGCCTGTGGATGTTCGGCTCGGAGCTGGAGCAGCTCTGGGGCCGCACGCGCTACCTGCAGTTCTACTTCGCCAGCGTGCTCACGGCTGCGGCCGCGCAGCTGGTGGTGACTGGGCTGGCGGGTAGCAATGCGCCCACGGTGGGCGCATCGGGCGCGCTGTTCGGCCTGCTGCTGGCCTACGGCATGCT
This sequence comes from Pseudomonadota bacterium, assembly GCA_049321005.1. Taxonomy (GTDB): domain Bacteria; phylum Pseudomonadota; class Gammaproteobacteria; order Burkholderiales; family Burkholderiaceae_C; genus Aquabacterium. The sequence goes on along the minus strand of JBMOQL010000006.1, from coordinate 40,409 downwards.
GTTCCCCAACCGGATGATCATGCCGCTGTTCCCACCCATCCCCATGCGGGCCAAGGTGTTCGTGGCCCTCTACGGCGGGCTGGAGCTGCTCCTGGGCGTCTTCGGCAACGGCTCGGGCGTGGCCCACTTCGCCCATCTGGGCGGCATGCTGGGCGGCTGGCTGATGATCCGCTACTGGCGCGGGCAGCCGCCTTTCGGCAGCCGCCGGCGCTGACCGCCGACAACCGGCATCACGGCTCCAGCGGCGCCCCGTGATGCCCCACCGCCGCGCGGTAGGCGTGCCAGGATGCATGCCCCAGCACCGGCCCCACCACCAGCAGGCCCAGGAAGCCCGGCAGCAGCGCCAGCACCGTCAGCGCCACGATCAGCGCAGCCCACCACAGCATCACGCCGGTCTGCGTCAGCACCAGGCGAATGCTGGTCAGGCCGGCGGTGATGGCGTCCACGTCCCGGTCGAGGATCATCGGCATGCTGACCACGCTGGCTGCATAGATGACGGATGCGAACACCGCGCCCACGGCTAGATAGGCCGCGATGAACTGCAGGTTCTGTGGGTCGAGCAGCGCCATCAGCGAGCCCTTGAAATCCGGCATGCCGTCGAAGCTCAGCGCAAAGACCACCAGCGACGCCCGCGCCCACAGCATCTCCAGGATCAGCAGCACGCCGCCGAAGATGGCCAGCGTGCCCATGCGATCCTCAAAAGCCAGGATGGAGCTGGCCAGGTCGGGCCGCTCGCCGCGCTCCAGCCGCTGGCTGGCCTGATACAGCCCCAGCGCCAGGAAGGGTCCCATCAAGAGGAAGCCGGCGGACAGCGCGATCGTGTAGGCCGGCGCATGGCGGAACACGTAGAGCAGCAGCCAGCCCATCACCACGAAGCAGCCGCCATAGAACAGGCCGATGCCCGGGCAGCGGCGGAAGTCCTGCCAGCCGGCGGCCAGCCAGCGCAGCGGATCGCCCCAGCCTAGGCGGTTGAGCGGCAGGTCGAAGACGGTGGGGGAGCCCGCACGCCGCGCCGTCTGCGAAGCGGCGATGGCGTCGGCCGCGCGGGCCAGCGCCGCCTCGTCCATCTGGGCCGGCTCCAGGGAGGCAGCGGGTGCCGCGCCCGCCTGCGGCGAATCCGTCGGCGGTGCGGGCTGTGCTGCAGCCGCCGGTGCGGTGTCCGGTGCGGTGTCCGATGCGGCGCCGCACGGGCTCGTCGGTACGGCAGGTGAGGCGGTTGCGCTCATGCGGGCTCCCGGGCGCCACGCCGGCGCCTTCACGCATGAACTTAAGCGCCCCCCTGGGCTGCGTCAAACCGGGTAGACCCGGGCGAAATCCGCGAGGCGCCAAGCCCCGGCGCGAAGGCGCTGAGCCGCCCCGCGCGGGTACCGGCGAGTGCTGGCGGGTACTGGGTACTGACCGGGCCGGGCCGGGCCGGGCCGGGCCGGCGCTCAGCCGCGCCGCACGCGGCGCAGCTCGTCCAGGATCAGCAGGATGGCGCCCAGGGTGATGGCGCTGTCGGCGATGTTGAAGGCCGGGAAGTGCCGACCGCCCAGGTGGAAGTCGAGGAAGTCCACCACATAGCCGTGCAGCGCGCGGTCGATGACATTGCCCAGCGCCCCGCCCAGGATGAGCGTCAGCGCCCAGGCGAAGAGTCGCTGGTGCCCCTGGGTGCGCAGCATCCACACGATGACGCCCGCGGCCACCAGGCCCAGGCCGATGAAGAACCAGCGCTGCCAGCCCGATGCACCGGCCAGAAAGGAAAACGCCGCGCCGGTGTTGTGCACCCGCACGAGGTTGAAGAAGCTGGTCACCGGGCGCACGTCGCCGTACTGGAAGCTGTGCAGCACCAGCACCTTGGTGAGCTGATCGACCAGGATGACGGCCAGCGCGATGGCCAGCCAGATCCACACGTTGCCGCGGGCAGCAGACTTGGCCATCACGCCACCTTGCGCGGCTCGCCCGCGCCGAAGAGGTTGGCCGTGCAGCGCCCGCACAGCGTGGGATGGGCAGTGTCCTGGCCGACGTCGCGGCGGTAGTGCCAGCAGCGCTCGCACTTGGGCGCCTGGGACGGCGTCACCCGCACGGCCAGCTCCTGCGCAGCCTGGACCACGGCCGACGAGGTGATGAAGACGAACTTCAGGTCATCGCCCAGCGTGGCCAGCAGCTCGGCATCCACGGCCGGGGCCTGGATGGTCAGCTCGGCCTGCAACGAGGCGCCCACCTCGCCGCGCTCGCGCACCGCCTCTATCTCCTTGTTGGCCAGCTCGCGGATGGCGCGGATGCGCGACCACTTCTCCAGCAGCGCGGCATCCGGCTGGCCCAGGTCCCAATACGTCTCGGTGAAGATCGTGTCGCCGGCCTGCGCCCGAGCGAACACCTTCCACGCCTCCTCGGCCGTGAAGCTCAGGAACGGCGCCATCCAGCGCAGCATGGCCTGCGTCAGGTGCCAGAGCGCCGTCTGCGCCGAGCGGCGGGCGTGGCTCTTGGGCGCGGTGGTGTAGAGCCGGTCCTTGAGCACATCCAGGTAGAACGCGCCCAGGTCCTCGGAGCAGTACACCTGCAGCTTGGCCACCACGGGATGGAACTCGTAGGCCTCGTAGTGAGCCAGGATGTCGGCCTGCAGCTGCGCGGCCCGTGCCAGGGCGTAGCGGTCGACCTCCAGCAGTTCGGCCAGCGGCACGGCATCGGCCTGCGCATCGAAGTCCGACACATTGGCCAGCAGGAAGCGCAGCGTGTTGCGGATGCGGCGGTAGGCGTCCACCACGCGGGCGAGGATCTTGTCGTCGATGCCCAGGTCGCCGGAGTAATCGGTGGAGGCCACCCACAGGCGGATGATCTCTGCGCCGAGCTTGTCGCTGACCTCCTGCGGCGCAATCACGTTGCCCAGCGACTTGCTCATCTTGCGGCCCTTGCCGTCCACGGTGAAACCGTGGGTGAGCAGGCCCTTGTAGGGCGCGCGGCCGTACATCGCGCAGGCCACCAGCAGCGAGCTGTGGAACCAGCCGCGGTGCTGGTCGTGGCCTTCCAGGTAGAGGTCGGCCTCCGGGCCCTGCGCATGGCCGGCCGCGGGATGGCTGCCTTGCTGCGGGTTCAGCACGTGGAAGAAGGTGGTGCCGGAGTCGAACCACACGTCCAGGATGTCGGTGCTCTTGGCATAGTCCGCCGCCTGCTCGCCGAGCCAGTCGGCCGGATCGAGCTGGGACCAGGCCTCCACGCCGCCCTGCTCCACCAGCGCGGCCGCGCGGTCCATCAGGGCCAGCGTGTCCGGGTGCAGCTCGCCGGTGACCTTGTGCAGGAAGAAGGGCAGCGGCACGCCCCAGTTGCGCTGGCGGCTGATGCACCAGTCGGGACGGTTGGCGATCATGTCGCGCAGCCGGGCGCGGCCGTTCTCGGGGTAGAAGGCCGTCTGGTCGATCGCATCCAGCGCGAGCTGGCGCAGGGTCTTGTCGGCCTTGTCCACCGTGAACACGCCCTCGCCCTCGTCCATGCGCACGAACCACTGGGCCGCCGCGCGGAAGATCACCGGCGTCTTGTGGCGCCAGCAGTGCGGGTAGCTGTGCTGCAGGTTGGTGGTGTGCAGCAGCCGGCCGTGGTCGCACAGCGTCTGGATGATGACCGGCGCCGCTTTCCAGATGTGCTGGCCGCCGAAGAGCGGCAGGTCGGCCGCATAGACGCCATTGCCCTGCACCGGGTTGAGGATGGCGTCGAAGGCCAGGCCGTGGGCCACGCAGGAGTTGAAGTCGTCCACGCCATAGGCCGGTGCGGCATGCACGATGCCCGTGCCATCTTCGGCGCTGACGTAGTCGGCCAGGTAGATGGGGCTCTGGCGGTCGTAGCCGGCGTCCACATGCGCCAGCGGGTGCTTGAAGCGCAGGCCGTCCAGCTTGGCGCCGGGCGTGGTGGCCAGCACCTTCACCTCGTCGGCGCTGAAGCCGTAGCGCTGCGTGGCTTTCTCGACCAGGCTTTCCGCCAGCAGCAGCAGGCCCTTGGGCGTGTCGACCAGGGCGTAGGTGAGCTCCGGGTGGACGTTGAGCGCCTGGTTGGCCGGGATGGTCCAGGCCGTCGTCGTCCAGATGACGGCGAACGCGTCCTTGTCCAGCCTGCCCAGGCCGAAGGCGGCGGCCAGCGCGTCCGGCTGGGCGGCCAGGAAGGCCACGTCCAGCGTCTGCGAGGTCTTGTCGGCGTACTCGATCTCGAACTCGGCGAGCGACGAGCCGCAGTCGAAGCACCAGTACACCGGCTTCAGGCCGCGGTAGACGAAGCCGCGCTCCATGATGCGCTTGAGCGCGCGGATCTCCCCGGCCTCGTTGCCGAAGTCCATCGTGCGGTAGGGATGCGCCCAGTCGCCCAGCACGCCCAGGCGCTTGAAGTCCGTGCGCTGGCCGTCGATCTGCTCCGCGGCATAGGCACGGGCCTTGGCCTGCACCTCGTCGCGGCTGAGGTTGCGGCCGTAGGTCTTCTCGATCTGGTTCTCGATCGGCAGCCCGTGGCAGTCCCAGCCGGGCACGTAGATGGCATCGAAGCCGGCCAGTTGCCGTGCCTTGACGATCATGTCCTTCAGGATCTTGTTGACCGCATGGCCGATGTGGATCTTGCCGTTGGCATAGGGCGGGCCGTCGTGCAGCACGAACTTGGGCGCACCACAGCGCGCGTCACGCAGCTTCTTGTAGACGCCCTGCTCTTCCCACTGCTGCACCCAGCCCGGCTCACGCTTGGGCAGGTCGCCGCGCATCGGGAACGGCGTGTCGGGCAGGTTCAGCGTGGCGCGGTAGTCCGTGGCGGACGCGTTGGTGGCGGGGGTGTCGGGCTTGGACATGGGCATTCCATCGGTCGGCCGCGCCGCAGGTTGCCGTTGTCGGGCAAGAGCCAGCGGGGCCGAAATCAGCGGGATCGATCCAGAGGGCGCAGGAGGCGGCGCGCGGGGCCTGCGTCGCAGCGCAAAGGCGGCCGGGCTCAGCGACCCGGCTGCGGCAACCGGTCAAATTCGGTCGCGGGTGGTCTGGCGGCGCACCGCCGCGTGGGCGGCGAACCAGTCACGGGCCTGGGCCACGTCTGCCGCGATGGCGGCGGTCAGGGCGTCCAGCCCGTCATAGCGGGCCTCGTCACGGAGTTTGTGCAGCAGCTCCACCCGCACGAGTCTACCGTAGCCCCCCTCCGTCCCGAGGGTCGCGGGCCAGTCCAGGCAGTGCACTTCGAGCAGCACGCGGCCGGCGTCCTCGATGGTCGGCCGCACGCCCAGCGAGGCCACGCCGTCCAGCGGCTCATCCGTCAGGCCGTGGGTGCGCACCGCAAAGATCCCGCTGGCCGCCGGCTTGGGATGGCCGAAGCGCAGGTTCAGCGTGCGAAAGCCGTCCGCCCGGCCGGCCGTCGATTCACCCAGCGCCCGGCCGAGCTTGCGGCCGTGGATCACATGGCCGCTGATCGCATAGGGCCGGCCCAGCAGCCGGGCGGCCTGCTCCATGTCACCGGCGGCCAGCGCATCGCGCACCGCGGAGCTGGACACGCGCAGGCCGTGGACCTCGTAGCTGAGCATGCGCGCCACGTCGAAGCCCGCCCGCTCGCCCGCCTCATCCAGCAGCGCGTAGTCGCCGGCCCGGCGCGCGCCGAAGCGGAAGTCGTCGCCAACCAGCAGGTAGCGCGTGCCCAGGCCGGCCACCAGGATGTCGTCGATGAAGGCCTGCGGGCTGAGCGAGGCCAGCCGGTCGTCAAACGGCATGACCACCACTTCATCGACGCCGCAGGCCTGCAGCTCAATCAGCTTGTCGCGCAGCGTGGCGATGCGCGCGGGGGCCAGCTCTGGCCGGCCAGCGACACGGGCGAAGTGGTCGCGCGGGTGCGGCTCGAAGGTCATGACGCAGCTGGGCAGGCCGCGATGGCGCGCCTCGCTCCGCAGCAGCGCCAGCATGGCCTGGTGGCCACGGTGCACGCCGTCGAAGTTGCCGATGGTCAGCGCACAGCCGCCCCGCTCACCCCGGGCCAGTGCCTGACGGGTGGAATGCAAGCCACGATAGATCCGCATGGGCCGGGATTATCCCGTGCGACCTTGGCCTCCCCCGCCCGGCGCGCCCTCAGGCGGCTGCCATGCGGCCCACGCGCCGCACGGCCAGCGTCAGCAGTAGCACGCCAGCCAGGAAGATGGGCAGGAAGCCGTAAAGGCGAAAAGCCATCGCCTGGGCCGGGGTGCCATGTGCGGCCAGCAGGTAGCTGACCACCGCCATCGCCATGTCGTACACCGCCGTGCCGATGCCGACGATGCGCCAAGCGCGTTCCTGCAGCCTCAGCCGGCCACCGGCCAGCAGGCGTTCGAGCGCCACAGGCGCCACCGCCAGCAAGCCGGTGATGAGGGACATCAGCGCCCACAACAGGGACGGTGCCCAGCGCAGCTGATCCATCGCGGTCGCATCGCTCATCAGTGCCTCGACCCCGAACTGCACGGCCAGGCGCAGCACGACCAGCAGCAGCAGGCTGCGCCACAGGAGGGAGGCCAGCAGGGAGGCGAAGGATGGCATGGCGGCACACGAGGGGGCGGGACGGGTGGATTGTCCGCAGGGACGCGGCCAGCCCGCACCGGCGTCAGCCCGCGGTCTTCTGCGGCTCACGCCCCATGTTCACGGGGCGGCCATGATCTGCGTGGCGCATGACGTCGGTTGCGCTCACCCACTGCCACTGGGCCGGGGCCAGGTCTGACGGCAAGGTGAGCGCCCCGAAGGCCACCCGATGCAGCGCCTCCACCCGGTTGCCCACGGCGGCCACCATGCGCTTGACTTGGTGGTACTTGCCCTGGGTCAGCGTCAGCTCCAGCAGGCGGTCCTCCAGCACGCGCGCCGCGGCGGCTCGCACGGGCTGCGGGTCGTCGTGCAGCACCACGCCGTCGACCAGCCGAGCGCATTGCTCAGGCGTCACCGGGTGCACCGTGCGGGCGTGATAGACCTTGGGCACGTGATGCTTGGGTGACGTGAGGCGATGCAGCAGCGTGCCGTCGTCGGTCAACAGCAGCAGGCCCGTCGTGTCCTGATCGAGCCGGCCGATGGGCTGCACGCCGCGCTGGCGCAGCGGTGGCGGCAGCAGCGTGTGCACGCCCGGCCAGGCCGAGGGCTTGAGCGAGCATTCGTAGCCGGCGGGCTTGTTCAGCAGGATGAGCGCCTTGTCATGGAAGGGCCACGCCACGCCCTCGACTTCAAAGACCAGGCCCGCGGTGTCGAACGGCGCCTGCGGGTCGCCCACGATCTGGCCGGCAACACGCACATGGCCGGACAGGATCAGCGCATCGCAGGCCCGGCGGGTACCGAAGCCCTGGGTGAAGAGGATGTCGCGCAGCGACAGGCGGGCGAGGCGGCGGGCAGGCGGCATGGGCTCGGATGGGGCAGGACCGGCCGGGGGCCGGGCTGGCTTATGGTAGGGCCCCGGGGTCGAGCCCGGCCCGCCAACCGGGGCGCCGTGGCCATCCGCCCAACCGCCTTGCGCCCGGCCTTCGAACGGCCGCCTTGTCTGCCATGCCGCACATCCTGGTCCTGCTTGCCCATCCCGATCTGTCCCGCTCGCGTGCCAATCACCGCCTGGCCCAGGCGGCGTTGCACGTGGACGCCCAACGGGGCACGAGCGTGACCGTGCGCGACCTGGCCCGGCTCTACCCCGACTTCGACATCGACGTGGCCACCGAGCAGGCGCACGCCGAGCGGGCCGACCTGATCGTCTGGCAGCACCCCATCCACTGGTACGGCATGCCTGCGCTGATGAAGCTGTGGTTGGACGAGGTGCTGACCCTCGGCTGGGCCTACGGGCCAGGCGGTACGGCCCTACGCGGCAAGGATCTCTGGCTGGTGGTAAGCACGGGTGGGCCTCAGGCCGCCTATCGGCCGGACGGCTACAACCGCTACTTCTTCGATGCTTTCCTGCCGCCCTACGAGCAGACCGCGGCGCTGTGCGGCATGCGGCTGCTGCCGCCCCTGGTGCTGCACGGCGCGCACGCGGTGTCCGACGAGGCGCTACGAGCCCATGCCGCGGTCTATGCCGAGCGCTTGTCCACCTACCCCGCCTGGCCGGAGATGGCCGAGCTGCCCGAGTGCCCGGGCTGCGATGTGCCCGCCGTGGACCGCCCTGCCGCCGCAGAGCCGGCCACGCGGAGCTCGGCATGAGCGCCGCCGTCGGCGCCACCAGCGGCTGGCTGGTCAACAGCCTGGTCTACCTGGGAGCCACCGTGGCCATCGTGCCGCTGACCCGGCGGCTGGGGCTGGGCTCGATCGTCGGCTACTTGATGGCCGGCATCGCGGTCGGTCCTTTCGGGCTGAACCTGCTGGCCGATCCGCAGACAGTGCTGCACTTCGCCGAGTTCGGCGTGGTGCTCATGCTCTTCCTGATCGGGCTGGAGCTGGAGCCGCGCCGCCTGTGGATGCTGCGCCGGCCGATCTTCGGCTGGGGTTCGGTGCAAATGGTGGCCTGCGCCGGCCTGATAGCCGCACTGGGCTGGGCTGCAGGCGTCAGCATGCCCGTGGCCGTGGTGGCCGGGCTTGGGCTGGCCCTGTCGTCCACGGCGGCCGCGCTGCAGGCGATGGGCGAGCGCAACTTGCTGCCCACGACGTCCGGTCAGGCCGGCTTGGCGATCCTGCTGCTGCAGGACGTGGCCGCCATCCCCATCCTGGCCGTGGTGCCGCTGCTGGCCGGTGGCACGCAGCAGGGGCTCCCGTGGACGGACGTGCTGCGCGCAGTCGGCGCCATCGCCGCCATCGTGCTGCTGGGCCGGCCACTGCTGCGCCACGGGCTGCGCTGGATCGCCGGGCATGGCTCACCGGAAGTCTTCACCGCAGCGGCGCTTGGCCTGGTGGCCGGCATCGCGCTGCTCATGCAATGGGTAGGACTGTCGATGGCCCTGGGTGCCTTCCTGGGCGGCGTGCTGCTGGCCGAGAGCGAATACAAGCGCGAGCTGGAGACGGACGTCGAGCCCTTCAAGGGCCTGCTGCTGGGCCTGTTCTTCATGGCGGTGGGCATGGGGATTGACTTCCGCGCGCTGGCGGCCCACCCCGGCTGGGTGCTGGGCGTGCTGACCGCGCTGCTGGTGGTGAAGTCCGCGGTGATGGCGCTGCTGGCCCGAGCCATGCAGCTGCCACGTGGTGAGCGGCTGGTGTTCGTCGGTCTGCTCGCTCAGGGCGGCGAGTTCGCTTTCGTCGTCTTCCAGGGCGCGACCGGCGCAGGGCTGCTCAACCCCGCCACAGGCTCCATCCTGGTCGGCGCGGTGGCGCTGTCCATGCTGCTGACGCCACCCATGCTGGCTCTGACCGAACGCTGGGCACGCCGGGGCCCGGCCACGGCAGATGCGCCGCCCACCGCAGACGCACTGCTCGACAAGCCGCAGGAAGCGCCGGTGATCATTGCCGGCTTCGGCCGCTACGGGCAGATCGTCGGCCGGCTGCTCTATGCCAACGGCCTGCGCGGCACCGTGCTGGACCATGATGCCGAGCAGGTGGCCGCGCTGCGCCGCTTCGGCTTTCGCGTGTTCTATGGCGATGCCACCCGGCTGGACCTGCTGCGCACCGCAGGCGCGGCCACGGCCCGCGTGCTGGTGGTCGCGGTGGACGATGTCGAGCAGAGCCTGCGCATCGTCGACCTGGCGCGCCAGCATTTCCCCCGGCTCACCCTCGTGGCCCGGGCGCGCAACGTGCAGCACTACTACGCGCTGCGCGACCGTGGCGTGACGCTGATCGAGCGCGAGACGCTGGACGCCGCACTGCGCAGCGGCCGCAGCGTGCTGGAGACCATGGGCTGGAGCCCCATGCGCGCCCGCCAGCTCGCCCAGCGCTTCCGCCGGCATTCGGTGGAGCAGCTCGAGCGCATGTGGCCGCATCACCGCGACGAAGCGCAACTGGTGGCCCTGGCCAAGCAGGGCCGCCAGCAGCTGGAGGAGCTCTTCGCCCAGGAGCGTCAGGCGCAACGCCAGCGTGCGCCCGGGGGCGACTGGCAGGACGATGCGCCGGCCAACGAGCAAGCGGCTGGGCAACAGCCGGCCCCATCGACCAGCCCGCCGCCGCCGTGATCGCCACCGGCGTCTGCCCGACGCCCTCACCGCAGGACGGCGCGACGTGGCAGGTGACGCCGCCCGTGCCAGTGCCCCGGCCGCCCCACCTGCCCCGGCTCAATACCGGCGATCAAGCATCAGCGTGTCGTTCTCGCGCTTCATCTGGAAGCGGGTCAGGAAGCTGTTACCCAGCAGCACGAAGGGCATGGACTGCGGCGTGACGGTGGCCTCCACGCCATGCACCTCGACATCCTGGATGCGCACCGAGCCCAGGCTCACGCGCCAGCCCTGGGCCAGGCCGTTGGCCGTGCTGAGCATGACGGGCTGGCCGTCCTGGTACTTGATGCCCAGGCGATCGGCCTCCGCCCGGCCGATGGACACGGACGTGGCGCCGGTGTCCACCATGAACTGCACCGCGCGGCCGTTGATCTGGCCGGCGGACAGGAAGTGGCCGCCGGTGCCTGCGGTCAGCACGATGCGCGTGCCCGCGCCCGAGCCCCCGCCGCCGCCCTTGAAGGCGACCGGTCCGGAGCCGATGGACAGCCGCTGGCGCTGGCCGCCGACCTCGACGACCGCTTCGCCGCCCGAGACGCTGACCACCTTGACGCCACGATGCGTCTCGCCCGCTGCCACGGCCTTGGGCGCTGCGCCATCGACGATCAGCAGCGCCCGGCTGCCCATGGCGCCGGTCATCGCCACGCTCTGCGCGCGGGCCGCGCCGATGCAGGCCGCAGCCAGCAGGCCGGCCTTCAGGATCTCGCGCATTTTCCCTCCCGATGCGCGACGTGCCGGCGGCGCGGGTGCGGCCGGTCAGTCGCGGAAGTTGTTGAACGACAGCGGCACGTCGGTGACGTCCTTGCGCATCAACGCGATGGCCGCCTGCAGATCGTCGCGCTTGGCGCCCTGCACGCGCACCGTGTCGCCCTGGATGCTGGCGTTCACCTTGAGCTTGCTGTCCTTGATCAGCTTGACGATCTTCTTGGCCAGCTCGGCCTCGATGCCGGCCTTGACCTTGACGAGTTGCTTGACCTTGTCGCCGCCGATCTTCTCGATGTCGCCGAAGTCGAGGAAGCGCACATCCACCTGGCGCTTGGTCATCTTGGCCGTCAGCACGTCGCGCACCTGACCGACCTGGAAATCGCTGTCGCCGTAGAGCGTGATCTCCTTGTCCTTGTGCTCGATCTTGGCGCTGGAGCCCTTGAAGTCGAAGCGCGTGCCGACCTCCTTGTTGGCCTGGTCCACCGCGTTGCGCACTTCAACGAGATCGGGTTCGAGGACGGTGTCAAAGCTGGGCATGGCGCAGGGGCGGAAAGGGCAAGAGAGGCGGGTTGGGCGAAAATTCTGCCATGCACATCGAGCGCAACGTCAGCCTGCGGGACTACAACAGCTTCGGCCTGCCGGCCGTGGCGCGCACGCTCGTGCGCATCCGTGAAGAAGCCGACGTGCGCCGCGTGGTGGACCACCCGGAGCTCGGCATCGCGCCCAAGTTCGTGCTGGGTGGCGGCAGCAACATCGTGCTGACGCGCGATGTGCAGCCCGTGGTGCTGAAGGTGGAGATTGCCGGCAAGCGCCTCGTCGAGGAACGCGAGGATGCCTGGATCGTCGAGGCCGGCGCCGGCGAGAGCTGGCACGGCCTGGTCGAGTGGACCCTGGACCAGGGCATCCCGGGGCTGGAGAACCTCGCGCTGATCCCGGGCACGGTCGGCGCCTCGCCGGTGCAGAACATCGGCGCCTATGGCGTGGAGCTCAAGGACCGCTTCGACTCGCTGGACCTGGTGGACTTCACCACCGGACGCCGCGCCAGCCTGCCGCGCGCCGCCTGCCGCTTCGGCTACCGCGACAGCATCTTCAAGCATGAGCTGGCCGGCAAGAGCCTGATCACCCGCGTGCGCTTTCGGCTGCCCAAGCCCTGGCGGCCGGAGCTGGGTTACCTGGACCTGGAGCGCAAGATGCACGAGGCCGGCATCAGCGCGCCCTCGCCACGGCAGGTCTTCGACTGGGTCTGCCAGATCCGCCGCGCCAAGCTGCCCGACCCGGCGGTGATCGGCAACGCCGGCAGCTTCTTCAAGAACCCGGTGGTGACCGAGGAGCAGTGCCGCGACATCATCGGCCGCGACCCGGAGATCGTGCACTACCCCATGCCCGACGGCAGCGTGAAGCTGGCCGCCGGCTGGCTGATCGACGCCTGCGGCTGGAAGGGCAAGACCGTCGGCCAGGCGGGCGTGTACGAGAAGCAGGCCCTGGTGCTGGTCAACCGCGGCGGTGCCATCGGTGCCGAGGTGCTGACGCTGGCCCGCGCCATCCAGGAAAGCGTCTATGGGCGCTTCGGCATCCGGCTGGAGCCCGAGCCCGTGGTGCTCTGAGGCACGACGCGCCCTGAATGATGAAAGCCGCTGCACTGCAGCGGCTTTCTGTCATCTGCGGCGGGCTGGGCTGCTCAGCCGATCAGCCGATCAACCGAAGTGGCAGATGTAGTGGTACGGCTCGCCCTCGACCTTGATGTCGAAGGACGAGTTGCCCGGCACGTCGAAGCGCTCGCCTGGGCCGTAGGTCTGCCAATCGGTGGCGCCGGCCAGCTTGACGCTGCAGCGGCCGGCCACCGTCTCCATCACTTCCGGCGCGCCGGTGTTGAAGGTCAGCGTGGAGGGCAGGATGACGCCGACGCTCTTGCGCGTGCCATCGCCGAGCGTGACGGTGTGCGAGACGCACTTGCCGTCGAAGTAGACGTTGGCCTGGGTGGCAACGGTGCCGGAGAGGGTGGTGGTGGTCATGGGGGCTCTTGAAGTGGGTGGGAAGGTAGAGCAGGCGGGGCGGAGAAGCGCGTCGCGGGTACAGGACTGATGCCCTCTGAAGCGGGTTCGCCCTCCGAGTGGGGTGGTGGGCCACCGGCCGGCTTTCGATACTGCTGCGGTTGCTGACGCGGCCGTCATGATGCCGCGCAGACCGAGCTCCCTGGGGACCGGCCGGGGGTGAGTCGGGGGGTCACCTTCTGCCCCGCTCGCTCCGGGAGGCGGTCGGCAACCCCGGGGACCTCTTCCCGGGGCGGCTCCTGCCTGCGGGCTTGAAACGGGTGTCAGGCGCGCGGTGCTGCGCCAGCCAGCCGGGCCCGGTCACCGGGACCGGCCGGCGGCGTCCGGCCCGTGCAGCTCAGCGCTTGGCAGCCTTGGCCTTGCCGCCTTGGGTGCCTTGCGTGCCCTTGGCGGTCTTGCCGGCCTTGGCCGGTGCCACCTGGGACGCCTTCACCGGCGCAGCGGCTGCGGAGGCCTTCATCGGCGCCGTCTTGGCCGGCGCGGTCCCCTTGCTGCCCTTGCCGCCTTTGCCGTTGGCCGCGCCCTTGGCCAGCGTGGCGCGGCGGGCGCGGGCGTTGGCCGCGATGCGCATGCGCAGGGCGTTGAGCTTGATGAAGCCGCCCGCGTCGGCTTGGTTGTAGGCGCCGCCGTCGTCGTCGAAGGTGGAGATCTGCGGGTCGAAGAGCGAGTCGGTGGCGCTCACGCGGCCCACGCACATCACGGTGCCCTTGTAGAGCTTCAGACGCACGGTGCCGTTGACCGTCTCCTGGCTCTTGTCGATCAGCACCTGCAGCAGCTCGCGCTCGGGGCTGAACCAGTAGCCGTTGTAGATCATGCGCGAATAGCGCGGCATGAGGTCGTCCTTGAGCGCCAGGACTTCGCGGTCCAGCGTGATGGACTCGATGGCGCGGTGGCCGGCCAGCATGATGGTGCCGCCCGGGGTCTCGTAGCAGCCGCGGCTCTTCATGCCGACGTAGCGGTTCTCGACCTTGTCCAGCCGGCCGATGCCGTGCTTGCCGCCGATCTGGTTGAGCGTGGCCAGCACCTGGGCCGGGCTCATCTTCACGCCGTCGATGGCGACGATGTCCCCGCGCTGGTAGGTCAGCTCGACGACCTGCGGCTTGCCCGGCGCCTTCTCCGGGCTGACCGTCAGCCGCCACATGTTGTCCTCGGGCGCGAAGTTGGGATCCTCCAGGATGCCGCCCTCGTAGCTGATGTGCAGCAGGTTGGCGTCCATCGAATACGGCGCGCCGCCCTTGCGCTTCTTGAAGTCCACCGGGATGCCGTGCTGGTCGGCATAGGCCAGCAGCTTCTCGCGGCTCAGCAGATCCCACTCGCGCCACGGGGCGATGACCTTGACGCCCGGCATCAGCGCATAGGCGCCGAGCTCGAAGCGGACCTGGTCGTTGCCCTTGCCGGTGGCGCCGTGGCTGATGGCGTCGGCCCGGGTCTTCTTGGCGATTTCGACCAGGCGCTTGGCGATCAGCGGTCGGGCGATGGAGGTGCCCAGCAGGTATTCGCCTTCATAGAGGGCGTTGGCGCGGAACATCGGGAAGACGAAGTCGCGCACGAACTCCTCGCGCAGGTCCTCGATGAAGATGTTTTCGGGCTTGATGCCCATCTTCAGCGCCTTGGCGCGGGCGGGCTCGATCTCCTCGCCCTGGCCGATGTCGGCGGTGAAGGTCACCACCTCGCAGCCGTACTGGTCCTGCAGCCACTTGAGGATGATGGAGGTGTCCAGGCCGCCCGAGTAGGCCAGCACGACTTTCTTGACGGAGGAGGCAGCCGGCTGGGCGGCGACCGGGGCAGGGGCGGTCTTCTTGGGCATGGTGGCGAGCGTGCGGACGAGCCGACGACAAGAGAGATGCAAAGCCTGCGATTGTAGGCAGCGGCCCATGTCGCAACGCGGTTTGCCGCGATGCACGCCGAGCGCGGTTTGCGTATGGTGACCGCATGTCGTCTCCTTCTTCCGCGGGCCCCGCCTCGCACGCCGGGCCTGCGCCTGCCTCCCACGGCGACCGTGCCGACACGCTGATCGGTGGCAGCTTCATCGTCGTCTGGAGCACCGGCTACCTGGCAGGGGCCGTCGCGGTGGCGCATGGCGGGCCGTTTACCGTGCTGATGCTGCGCTTCGGGTTCAGCGCGCTGGTCTTCGCGCTGCTGATGCGAGCCGCGCGCGTGGCCTGGCCGCAGCGCGAGGCGGTGCGCCACAGCGCCGTGGTGGGCGTGCTGACCATGGCCGTGCAGTTCGGCGGCGTGTATGCGGCGCTGCGGCTGGGCGCGAGCCCGGGGCTGTCGGCCCTGGTAATCGGCACCATGCCGCTGACAGTGGCCGGCCTTGCCTGGCTGCTGGGCGAGCGCATCCAGCCGCGGCAGTGGCTGGGCCTGGCGCTGGGGCTGGCCGGCGTGCTGCTGGTGATCGGCGAGCGGCTGCTGCACGCGCGTGCCACGCTGGCCGCCTGTGCGGCGCTGGTGGTGGGGCTGCTGGGCATCAGCGCCGGCACGCTCTATCAGAAGCGGCATGCGTCCGGCGGCGACCTGCGCGCCGGGCTTTTCGTGCAGAACGCGGCCGGGGCGCTTGCGCTGCTGCCGTTGGCATGGGGGCTGGAGCACTTCCAGCTGGACCCGGGCTGGGCACTCTATGGCTCGCTGGCCTGGGTGGTGCTGGTCAACTCGGTGCTGGGCTTTGCGCTGCTGTTCGTGCTGATCCGCCACGGCGCGGCGACCAAGGTGGCCGCCCTCTTCTACCTGGTGCCGCCCGTCACGGCCGTGATGAGCCGCGTGGGCATGCGCGAGACGCTGAGCCTGCTCGAGATCGCCGGCTTTGCGCTGGCGGCGCTGGGGGTGTGGCTGGGCTCGCGCAGCGCCACCTGAAGCAGCCAGAAGCGGCCTGCGGGCGTCAGGCGCGCTCGGTCTGCAGGCTGGCGTCGCAGCCGATGCCCGCGCCGATCCAGCGTGACATCAGCCGGCTGAGGAGCCGCCCGGGCCACGCGCCCAGCAGCGGCAGGCGCCGCCCGCCACCCAGGGCCAGTGCGCCGCAGACATAGCGCAGCCGGGCCGCATCCCAACGCAGGGCCGCGCAGGCGCCCCGGCGGCGCCGGCTGAGCAGCATGCCCACCGGGCAGGGCTCGGCCAGGCAGCACACGCCGCAGCCGTTGCAGGGCTGGCCGGGCCGCGGCTGGGCGGGCGCCTGCGGGTGGATGTGGATGACGCGGGCCATGTCGCGCGCCAGTGTGCGCGGCCACGGCTCGCGGCGGTCGGTGGAACAGCGGCGCCGCGCGGGCGCTTCAGGCCGCCTGGCGCAGCGCCCGGGCCGCCGACACCATGTTGCGCAGCGCCGGGATGACCTCCGGCCACTGCCGTGTCTTCAGGCCGCAGTCCGGATTGACCCAGAGTCGCTCAGGCGGAATGCGGTGTGCGGCCTTGCGCATCAACTGCTCGATGTGCGCCTGCGTCGGGATGTTGGGCGAGTGGATGTCGTAGACGCCCGGGCCGATCTCGTTGGGATAGTCGAAGTGGCGGAAAGCGTCGAGCAGCTCCATGTCCGAGCGTGAGGTCTCGATGGTGATGACATCGGCGTCCATGTCGGCGATGGCCGGCAGGATGTCGTTGAACTCCGAGTAGCACATGTGCGTGTGGATCTGCGTCTCGTCGGCCACGCCGTTGGCGGCGATGCGGAAGCACTCGACCGCCCAGTCGAGATAGGCGGGCCATTGCGACCTGCGCAGCGGCAGGCCCTCGCGCAGCGCGGCCTCGTCGATCTGGATGACGCGGATGCCGGCGGCTTGCAAGTCTTGCACCTCCTGGCGGATGGCCAGGGCCAGCTGGCGGCAGGTGACCGCGCGCGGCTGGTCATCGCGCACGAAGGACCAATTGAGCATCGTGACCGGCCCGGTGAGCATGCCCTTCAGCGGCCGGGGGGTGAGCGACTGGGCGTAAGTGATCCACTCCACCGTCATCGGCTGTGGGCGGCTGATGTCGCCGAAGAGGATGGGCGGCTTGACGCAGCGCGAGCCGTAGCTCTGCACCCAGCCGAACTGGCTGAAGGCATAGCCGTCGAGCTGCTCACCGAAGTACTCGACCATGTCGTTGCGCTCGGCTTCGCCGTGCACCAGCACGTCCAGGCCCAGGGCCTCCTGCTCGCGCACGCTGCGCTCGATCTCGGCGCGCATGGCCGCGCGGTAGCCGGCCTCGTCCAGCCGGCCGGCCTTGTAGTCGCTGCGCGCCTGCCGGATCTCGGCCGTCTGCGGAAAAGAGCCGATGGTGGTGGTGGGAAAGGCCGGCAGCTGCAGCCGGGCCGCCTGCGTGGCGGCGCGACGCGCATAGGGGCTGCGGCGGCGGCCGAGATCAGGCGTGAGCGTGGCCAGCGCCGCCTGCACGGCCGGGTTGTGCACCCGCGGCGACTGGCGGCGCGAGGCGATCGCCGCGCGGTTGTCGGCCAGCTCGGCGGCGACCGACGCACGGCCGTGGGTGAGCGCGCGCGCCAGCACGCGCAGCTCGTCGAGCTTCTGCAGGGCGAAGGCCAGCCAGGACCTGACCTCGGCGTCCAGCCGCGCCTCGCTGGCCAGGTCCACCGGCACGTGCAGCAGCGAGCAGCTGGGTGCCAGCCACAGCCGCTCGCCCAGGCGCGCGGCCAGCGGCTCCAGCCAGTCCAGCGTCGCCTCCAGGTCGGTCTTCCAGATGTTGCGGCCGTTGATGACGCCCAGCGACAGCACCTTGTGGCCGGGCAGCAGGTTGAGCAGCGGCTGCAGGTCCTCGCGACCGGCGACGGCGTCGATGTGCAGGCCGGCTACCGGCAGGTTGGCCGCCAGGTAGAGGTTGTCCAGCAGCGGGCCGAAATAGGTGGCCAGCAGCAGGCGCACGCGGGCGGCCTTGAGCTGGTGATAGGCCAGGTTGAAGGCATGCTGCCAGTCGGCCGACAGATCGGTGGCCAGGATGGGCTCGTCGATCTGCACCCACTGCACGCCCTGCGTGGCCAGCTCTTCCAGCAGCTGGGCATACACGGGCAGCAGCCGCGCCAGCAGGGCGAGCTTGTCGCTGCCGTCCTTGGCCTTGCCCAGGGCCAGGTAGGTGACCGGGCCGATGATCACCGGCTTGGCGGCCACGCCCTGCTCGCGCGCTTCCGCCAGCTGCGCCAGCAGCCGGCTGGCGTCGAGGGCGAAGGTGGTGTCGGCGGTGAACTCCGGGACGATGTAGTGGTAGTTGGTGTCGAACCACTTGGTCATCTCCCCGGCGGCGACGCCGCCGCAACAGCCGGCATGGGCCTCGGCCGACTGCGCGGAGCGCCCGCGGGCGACGCGGAAGTAGTTGTCCAGCGGCTCGCCGTGGAAGCCCTGCACCCGCTGCGGCAGGTTGCCCAGCGTGAAGCTCATGTCGAGCACCTGGTCGTAGAGCGAGAAATCGCCGACCGGCACCAGATCCAGCCCCGCTTGCGCCTGCCAATGGCGGCGGCGCAGCTCGGCGCCGGTGGCCAGCAGCGCCTGGCGCGGGGAGTCGCCCCGCCAGTAGGACTCGAGCGCGAACTTCAGCTCGCGCCGGGCACCAATACGCGGGAAGCCCAGGTTGTGGATAAATGCCATGACGTTGCTTGCTGTGAGGGGAGACAGCCGCAAGCGTAGGCACGACGATCCATGACGTAAAATGGTTTTATCTCAATAATCCATGAAATCGGCTCAACCATGCTGGAGCGCATGCACCTGGCCATCGTGCGGGAAGTGGACCGCCAGGGCACGCTGACGGCCGCCGCCGATGTGTTGTGCCTGACCCAGTCGGCGCTCAGCCACAGCATGCGCAAGCTGGAGCAGCAGCTGGGTACCGACATCTGGCTGCGCGAGGGCCGCAGTCTGCGGCTGACCCAGGCCGGGCAGCACCTGCTGGCCGTGGCCCGGCGCGTGCTGCCGCAGCTGGAGCTGGCCGAGGAGCGGCTGCGCCAGTTCGCGCGGGGCGAGCGCGGCACACTGCGCATCGGCATGGAATGCCACCCGTGCTACCAGTGGCTGCTGAAAGTGGTGGCGCCCTACCTGGCGGCATGGCCGGACGTCGACGTGGACGTCAAGCAGAGGTTCCAGTTCGGCGGCATCGGCGCGCTGCTCAACCACGAGATCGACCTGCTGGTCACGCCCGATCCGCTGCACAAGCCGGGCTTGCGCTTCGAGCCGGTGTTCGACTACGAACAGGTGCTGGTGGTCGGCCGGGGCCACCGCCTGGCGGGTGCGCCCCATGCCCGCCCGCGCGACCTGGCCGACGAGGTACTCATCACCTATCCGGTGCCGGCCGAGCGGCTGGACGTGTTTGCGCAGTTCCTGCTGCCCGCGGGCATCACGCCGCGGCGGCACCAGACCATCGAGACCACGGACATCATGTTGCAGATGGTGGCCAACGGCCGCGGCGTGGCCGCCTTGCCGCGCTGGCTGGTGGAGGACTACGCCGCCCGCATGCCGGTGGTGGCCGTGCGGCTGGGGCCGCGGGGCGTGGCCAAGCAGATCCACCTGGGCGCCCGTGAGGCGGACCTCGGCACCGACTATCTGCGTGCCTTCATCGAGCTGGCGCGGCACTCGGCCGGGGGCGACGGTGCAAAGCCCCCAGCCCGGCCGGGGAGCGATGCCAACCGCTAAGTCCGGCAGGCCCTAAGCTGCGCGCCCATGAGCACCCCCACGCCCCCCTCGGCACCCTCTTCCGCGCTCCCTTCCGCCCAGCCTGCAAGCCTGATCGAGCACCACGGCCTGCCCGCCCTGCGCATCCGCGCTGGCGACGGCGCGCAGGCCACGGTGCTGCTCCACGGCGCGCAGCTCGTGTCCTGGATCCCGGCCGGTGGCAGCGAGCAGCTGTTCGTCTCGCCGCTGGCGCGCTTTGCGCCCGGCCAGGCACTGCGCGGCGGCGTGCCGGTGATCTTTCCGCAGTTCGAAGAGCGCGGCCCGCTGCCGCGCCACGGCTTCGCGCGCAACCGGGATTGGCAGCCCGTGCAGCGCAACCAGTGGCCGGAGCACGCCATGGCCGTGCTGCGCCTGACCGATGACGAGGCCACGCGCGCCATCTGGCCGCAGTCCTTTGTCTGCGAGCTGACGGTGGGCATCGGCGGGCAGCGCCTGGACATCGAGCTGGCCGTCACGCACCCACAGGCCGAGGATGGCGACGAAAGCATCCCCGTGGAGCCGCTGCGCTTCACCGCCGCGCTGCACACCTACCTGCGCATCGGCGAGTTGCGCCAGGTGCGGCTGGAGGGCCTGCGCGGCAGCCGGTTCGAGGACTGCGCCCGCGGCGGCCGCAAGGACGTGGAGGTGGAGACCGAACTGCGCATCGAGGAGGAGGTGGACCGCGTCTACGTGGGCGCCGGCCGCCAGAGCCTGCTGCTGCGCGAGCCCGGGCGGCGCCTCGCGCTCAGCGCCGACGGCTTCGCCGACGTGGTGGTGTGGAACCCCGGCGCGGAAAAAGCCGCGGCCCTCCCGGACCTGGGGCCGGTGGCCTGGCGGCAGATGCTGTGCGTGGAGGCGGCACAGATCAGCCAGCCGGTGGAGCTGGCCGCAGGCGAGGAATGGGTCGGGCGGCAGACGCTGCTGGCAGGCTGAGGCTCCAGGTCGGCGCGTCTGGTGCGCGCGCTCAACGATGTGGAGTCCGCGATGTGGAGTCCGGCGTCATCCTGCCGCTGCGAAGCCCTGCCGGGCAGCCGGCCGGCGAGCGCCTGCCGGTAGCCAAGCAGGCTGCGCGTCTGCGGCACGAAGGTGTACGCGCCGATGCGGCCGCTCCTCGCCACCGCGCAGCCGGGTCATGACAGAGCCGCGGCGTACGGTCCGACACGCCCCGAAGCCGCAAGAGGCCGGCAGGCCCGAGCCGCGAGCGGCTCGGCACGACTCTGCCTAGCCCCGCAGGGCCGACTCGATCAGCGTGGGCAGCGCGGCCACGCGCTCGACCACCTCGCCGGGGACCACCGGCTGCGACGACCAGTAGGCCGCGTCCTCCACCGCCACCTGGGTGCCCCCGTTGGGCGCGGGCCCGACCACCACCTGCAGCGGCAGCGCCAAGCGGTTGTGCGGCTGCCCCTGGAGCACTGGCGTGCGCTGGGCCTCGTCGCCCAGCACCAGCACGCGGCGGCCCGCCGCGTCTGCAGGGCTGGTCGGCGCATCCAGCCGGGCCACCACGGCCAGGCCCTGGTTGCGTGCCTGGCGCACGATGCGCTCCAGCGTCTCGTCAACCGGATAGCCGCTGGTCAGTGTCACGGCATGACGGCGCGAGCTGTCTTCCTCGGCCGCAGACGGCATCTGGCCGGCAGCCAGCAGGACGAGGGCGGTGCAGCCGGTCATCCAGAAGCGGGACCAGCCGTTGGCGGGCAACTTGACCATGCGCATTCCTCCTGCAGCCGCGCCGGCGGACAGCCGGGGAAGCCGGCCGCCAGCACGCGACGCCTGGCGTGAGATGTGGACTGCATCACGAAAGTTCAAGCCCGCGGTCCGTCTGCCAGCTGACAAAGGGTGAGCGAATGCAGCCAGCATGCCGTGGACACCGCCGTGCGGATCAGCCCAGCCACCCCATCGCGGTCTGGGCGGCGCCCAGATACAGGGGCACGCCCAGGGCCATGTTGAAGGGGAAGGTGATGCCCAGCGCCAAGCCGAAGTAGAGGCCGGGGTTGGCCTCTGGAATAGCGTGGCGCAGCACCGCGGGCACGACGATGTACGAGGCACTGCCGCCCAGCACCATCAGCAGCGTGGCGTCGCCTGTTCCCAGCCCGAACAGCAGCGCGAGTCCCAGTGCAACCGATGCGTTGACGAGCGGCACGCCTATGCCGAAGGCAAGCAGGAAAGGCCGTCCCGGAGGCAATTCGCGCAGGCGGCGCGACACCAGCAGCCCCATGTCCAGCAGGAAGAAGCAAAGCAGCCCCTTGTAGACGTCGCCGATGAAGGGCTTGAGGGCACTCTGCCCGGCGTCGCCCGACAGCCAGCCGATGAACAGGCTGCCGATCAGCAGCAGGTGCGCGCCATCGGTGAAGGCCTCGCGCACGACGTCCCCGAGCGAGGTGGAGGGCGCGCCCCGACTGCTGGCGGGGCTCAGTTCGCCCTGCTCGCGCATGCGCTTGCGTGCCAGATTGGCCAGCAAGACCGCCATGACGATGGCCGGTGACTCCATGATGACCAGGGCCACGGTCATGTAGGGGCCAAACGCGATGCCCTGTCTCTCCAGGAACTGGTTGGCGGCGATGAAGGTCACCGCGCTCACCGAGCCGTAAGTGGCGGCCACAGCCGCTGCATCGTAGGTAGAGAGCCGCCGCCGCAGCAACGCGTAGGTCCACAACGGCACACCGAGCGCCAGGATCACGGCCGCCGTAAGGGCTAGGCCCATCTGAGGCGACACGCCAGTCTTGGACAGCGCCACGCCGCCCTTGAAGCCGATGGCCATCAGCAGGTAGAGCGACAGGAACTTGGCCACCGGCTGCGGCACGTCCAGATTGGACCTCAGCAGGCCGATGGCCGTGCCAAGCAGGAAGAAGAGGATCGGAGGATCGAGAAGGTTGGATAGCAGTGCAGGACTCATGGCCCGGGCGATGCTAGGTGGCCGAGATCATCATGTAAACGGCATGCTCTATATATCTTTAATTAACGGTTACTTATGGCCATCGCCCGCCTGGGTGCCCGTGCAGCCGGGTGTCGTCGCCAATCAGCGGCAGCCGCCCGGCCGGCGGGCATGAGCCGGGTTGGCGCCCTGCTGAGGCCCAGCCCACAATCGGGCTCCGTTCTTGCATCCCCCACGCGCCACACGGTCCGCAGCCCGGCGCGACACTCGCAGCAACGTCCCTGGCGGGACGCGGTTCCCACAACCTGAACGACCAACCGGAGCCCTTCACATGGCCAAAGCCTCCCCTGCCCAGCACGCCTTCGCCAAGACGCTCAAGACCTTCACCACTGCCTCGGGCAAGACCGGGCGCTACTACTCGCTGCCGGAGCTGGCCCGCCAGTTCCCCAAGGTGTCGCGGCTGCCGGTGTCGATCCGGCTGGTGCTGGAGAGCGTGCTGCGCAATTGCGACGGCAAGAAGGTGACGGCCGAGCACGTGGAGCAGCTGGCCAACTGGCAGCCGGTGGCCGAGCGCACCGACGAGATCCCCTTCGTCGTCGCCCGCGTGGTGCTGCAGGACTTCACCGGCGTGCCGCTGCTGGCCGACCTGGCCGCCATGCGCAACGTGGCCGATGCCCAGGGCAAGAACCCCAAGCTGATCGAGCCGCTGGTGCCGGTGGACCTGGTGGTGGACCACTCGGTGATGATCGACTACTACGGCGCCAAGAAGGCGCTGGACCTCAACATGAAGCTGGAGTTCGAGCGCAACAAGGAGCGCTACCAGTTCATGAAGTGGGGCATGCAGGCCTTCGACACCTTCGGCGTCGTGCCGCCGGGCTTTGGCATCGTCCACCAGGTCAATCTTGAATACCTGGCCCGCGGCGTGCACCGCCGCGCGGACGGCGTGTTCTATCCCGACACGCTGGTCGGCACCGACAGCCACACCACGATGATCAACGGCATCGGCGTGGTCGGCTGGGGCGTGGGCGGCATCGAGGCCGAGGCCGGCATGCTGGGCCAGCCGGTGTACTTCCTGACGCCCGATGTGGTGGGCTTCGAGCTGACCGGCCAGCTGCGCGAGGGCGTCACCGCCACCGACCTGGTGCTGACGGTGACCGAGATCCTGCGCCGCGAGAAGGTGGTGGGCAAGTTCGTCGAGTTCTTCGGCGAAGGCACGGCCAGCCTGGCGGTGCCCGACCGCGCCACCATCGGCAACATGGCGCCGGAGTACGGCGCGACCATGGGCTTCTTCCCGGTCGATGAGAAGACCATCGACTACTTCAAGGGCACCGGCCGCACCAAGGCCGAGATCGAGGCCTTCGAGGCCTACTTCCGCGCCCAGAAGCTCTTCGGCGTGCCGCGCGCCGGCGACATCGACTACACCAAGGTCGTCCGCCTGGACCTGGGCACGGTCACGCCGTCGCTGGCCGGCCCCAAGCGCCCGCAGGACCGCATCGAGATCGGCAAGCTGGCCAGCACCTTCACCGAGCTTTACTCCAAGCCGGTGGCCGAGAACGGCTTCAACCAGCCGGCCGACAAGCTCGGCCAGACCTTCACCACCAGCAACGGCATCGACATCCGCAACGGCGACGTGCTGATTGCCGCCATCACGTCCTGCACCAACACCTCCAACCCCGGCGTGCTGCTGGCCGCCGGCCTGCTGGCCAAGAAGGCGGTGGAGGCCGGGCTGAAGGTCAAGCCGCATGTGAAGACCTCGCTGGCCCCCGGCTCGCGCATCGTCACTGAATACCTGACCAAGGCCGGCCTGCTGCCTTACCTGGAAAAGCTCGGCTTTGCGGTGGCCGCCTACGGCTGCACCACCTGCATCGGCAATGCCGGCGACCTGGCGCAGGAGATCAATGAGGTCATCTACAAGAACGACCTGGTCTGCGCCGCGGTGCTGTCGGGCAACCGCAACTTCGAGGCGCGCATCCACCCCAACCTCAAGGCCAACTTCCTGGCCAGCCCGCCGCTGGTCGTGGCCTATGCGATCGCCGGCAACGTCACCAAGGACCTGATGACCGAGCCGGTGGGCAAGGGCCGGGGCGGCCGCGACGTGTACCTGGGCGACATCTGGCCGACCAGCGACGAGGTCTGGAAGCTGATGAAGCACGCCATGGACGCCAAGGCCTTCCGCGCCAACTACGCCCAGGTGGCCGACAAGCCCGGCAAGCTCTGGGAGCAGATCAAGGGCGTGAGCGGGCAGGTCTACACCTGGCCCACGAGCACCTACATCGCCAAGCCGCCGTTCTTCGACGGCTTCGAGATGACGCCCGCGGCGAGCGAGACCGGCGTGAAGGGCGCGCGCATCATGGCGCTGTTCGGCGACTCCATCACCACCGACCACATCTCGCCGGCCGGCTCCATCAAGGAGGCCTCGCCCGCCGGCAAGTACCTGATCGAGCACGGCGTGCAGAAGGCCGACTTCAACTCCTACGGCTCACGCCGCGGCAACCATGAGGTGATGATGCGCGGCACCTTTGCCAACGTGCGCATCAAGAACCTGATGATCCCGCCGCGCGAGGACGGCTCGCGCGAGGAAGGCGGCCTGACGCTGTTCCAGCCGGGCAACGAGAAGATGTTCATCTACGACGCCGCGATGAAGTACATCGAGCAGGGCACGCCCACGGTGATCTTCGCCGGCGAGGAATACGGCACCGGCTCGTCGCGCGACTGGGCGGCCAAGGGCACGCAGCTGCTGGGCATCAAGGCCGTGGTGGCGCGCAGCTTCGAGCGCATCCACCGCTCCAACCTGGTGGGCATGGGCGTGCTGCCGCTGCAGTTCCTGGGCGAGGACTCCTGGATGAGCCTGGGCCTCAAGGGCGACGAGACCATCGACATCGAGGTGGGCGAGGACATCCGCCCGCAGCAGGACGCCACGCTGGTCATCCAGAAGGCCGACGGCAGCACCCAGCGCGTGACCGTGCGGCTGCGCATCGACACGCCGATCGAGGTGGACTACTACAAGCACGGCGGCATCCTGCCCTTCGTCTTGCGGCAGCTGCTGGCTGCCTGACGGGCACTCGCCCCGCTCCCCGAGCCACCGCCGCGGCGGTGGCTTTTTTCCATCCGCGGGGCGATGATCCCCGGCCCTGCCCTGCACCCGACCGCCGTCGATGTACGCCCACTACTTCGGCCTGGAGCGCGAGCCCTTCTCCATCGCGCCGGACCCGCGCTTCCTCTACATGAGCGAGCAGCACCGAGAGGCGCTGGCGCACCTGCTCTACGGCGTGGGCGGCGGCGGTGGCTTCGTGCTGCTGACCGGCGAGATCGGCGCGGGCAAGACCACCGTGTGCCGGCGCTTCCTGGAGCAGATCCCGCGCCGCTGCAACGTCGCCTACATCTTCAACCCCAAGCTCACCGTCATTGAGCTGCTGAAGACGGTGTGCGACGAGTTCCACATCCCCTACCCGGCCGCGGCGGCCACGGTGAAGGACTTCGTCGACCCGCTCAACGAGTACCTGCTGCGCACCCATGCGGTGGGGCAGAACAACGTCCTCATCATCGACGAGGCGCAGAACCTGGCCGCCGAGGTGCTGGAGCAGCTGCGCCTGCTGACCAACCTGGAGACCAGCGAGCGCAAGCTGCTGCAGATCATCCTCATCGGCCAGCCGGAGCTGCGTGAGATGCTGGAGCGGCCCGAGCTGGAGCAGGTGGCGCAGCGCGTCATCGCCCGCTACCACCTGGGGCCGCTGTCCGAGGCGGAGACCGGCCGCTACATCGCCCACCGCGTGGCCGTCGGCGGGGTGACGCGCACGGCGCTGTTCGAGCCGGAGGCGATCCGGCGCATCCACCAGATCAGCGGCGGCGTGCCGCGGCGCATCAACCTGCTGTGCGACCGCGCGCTGCTGGGCGCCTATGCCACCGGCGAGTCGGCGGTGAGCCCGGGCATCGTGGACCGGGCGGCCGAGGAGATTTTCGGCTCGGCCCGCCGGCGCGTGCCGGCCGTTGCCAGCCAGCGGCCGCGCCGGGCAGCTCCGCACCCGGCAGCACTGGTTGGCCTGGGCGTGGTGGGAGCGTTGATGCTGATGGCCGCGGCGACGCTGCTGTGGCGCGGCGATGCCAGCCTGCGCGCCGGCCTGGGCGGCTGGCTGCCCGCGCGGACGCCCGCCCCTGCGGGTACGGCGGACCACACGGCCACAGCCGGGTCCGGGGACGAGCTGGCCGGCACACCTGACACGCGCAGCGTCTTCACTGGCATGGGCACACCCCGGCAGCCCGGGGCGGACGGCGCTCGCGTTGGCCCGCAAGGGCCGGCTGTCTTCGACAGCGGGCTGACCATGGCCACCCGCGTGGCCGTTCCGGGCGCCGGTACCACGAGCCGGGCCGAGCAGGCCGCGCCACGGCTGGCCGGCGCCGCGCTGGAGGCTGCGCTGCGCCAGTTGCCCGCGTCGCCCCGCGAGCCGCTTCGGGCGCTGGCCACCCGCTGGGATCTGCCCGTGCGGGCGGCCACCGACCCCTGCGAGGCGGTGCGCGTGCAGCAGGCGCAGTGCTTCCGCCATGACGGCGGCCTGGCGGTGCTGCGGCCGCTGGACCGGCCGGCCGTGCTGGCGCTGCAGGTGGGCGATGGTGCCCACCGCCACGCGCTGCTGACCGGCCTCGGCCACGACGCCGCGCTGCTCCAGCTGGGCGAGCGCCCGGTGCGCGTGGCCCTGGCCGACCTGGCGCAGGTGTGGCGCGGCGACTTCATCACCCTGTGGCGCACACCGCCGGGCTACCGCGGCCGGCTCTCCGGCGCCGACAGCGGCCCCGCGGCGGACTGGCTGGCCGCCCGCCTCGGCGTGCCTGGCGACACCAGCACAGCGGCCCGCGAGGCGCAGGTCCGCTCGCGCCTGTATGCCTTCCAGCTTGGCCAAGGCCTCAAGCCGGACGGCTTGGCCGGGCCGGCCACGCTGATGCTGCTCAGCCGCGCCACCGGCGTGCCCGAGCCGCGACTGCACCCACTGGATTGACCGCCGCCGCCCGCCTACGGATCGCTCTCATGTCCTACATCCTCGATGCCCTGCGCCGCGCTGAAGCCGAACGCGAGCGCAAACGCGGTGGCGCCGCGCCCAGCATCCTGCAGCCTGAGCTGCCGCCGGCCCAGGCGCCACCCCCGGCGCCGGCCGCGCTGAGACGTACCGGTTTGCCGCGCGCCGCCTGGGTGGCTGGCGGCGCCGCATTGGTGGTGGCCGCCGCGCTGGCCTGGATGGCGGCCCGCCCACCGCAGCCCACCCAAGATGTCCCCCGGCTGGCCGACGCGGGCAGGCGGGCGGCAGACGGGCAGGCGCCGGTCGCCGATGCTGCGCAGGCGCCAGGAGAACGCGGTCCCCAGGCTGACACCCCGGACGATGCAGGCCGACGCCGGGCCCTCCCGGTACGCGGCACCGGCGCCGCACCGACGCCCTTGCCGTCGATCGAGCCGCCGGCGGCAGCCGCGGCCCAGGCGCCCCCCGAGGCCGTACCCCCTGCCGCCCAGGCGGCCCTGCCGGGCCCAGGCCGCACAGCGACGCCGGCCACGCGCCGGAACCCGGGCAGCGCGGACCAGGCCGCACGGAGCGGCTCCGACACGGCGGTGCCGGGCCCAACCGCTGCACCGCCGCCCTCTCCCATGGCGGCCATGCCCCAGACGCCAAAGCGGCCGGCACTGCCCGTGCACGACACGCAAGTCGCCCCCGGCACGCCCGGCCCCGCCGCCGCGCGGCCAGCCGACTCCGGGACCGCCCTGCCGCCGCTGCCGGATGCCCTGCAACGGCAGCTGGCCGTCAGCGGCTCGCGCTATGCCGACGACCCCGCCCAGCGGCTGCTGATCGTCAACGGCCAAGTCGTGCGCGAAGGCGGCACGCTAGCCCCCGGGCTGACACTGGAACGCATCCACCTGCGCACCGCGGTCATCAGCCATCAGGGCCAGCGCTATGAGCTGCGGTACTGAGGCTGCCCCCTTGGTGTAGGCAGCGTCCGGGCAGACGTCTGCAGGCCGCGCTGCCCTGCGCCCGCGCAGGCAGGCCGGGGCAGCCGGCCGGCCACCGGGGCGCGAATCAGTCCTCCATCCCGCCCCACTCGCCGTCGACGTTGACCACCTGGCAGTCGGCGGCGTAGGCCTCGCGGCGGCGGTCGCATTCGGCCAGGGCGCGCTGCACCGCACTCTCGGCCGAGCCGGCGCCTGTCCACCAGCCCCAAGCGCCGCTGGAAGAAACGGCGAAGGCCTTGTGGCCGGGCCCGTTGCGGTAGTCGCGCTCATATGCCGGGCGAGCCGCCGGCGGGATCACCGCCTGCACCATGGCCTGCTCCAGGCCTCGCTCCACGTCGGCGCCCGCGCCGCCGCCCCGCATGCGCGCCAAGCCCTGGAGCGCGTCGCTGGCGTTGCGTACCGTGCTGGCCACCAGGGCCAAGCCCAGCACCAACATCAGGATGGCGGCGATCAAGGGCTTCCAGCCGCTGCTGTTCGGCCGCGGGCCGTGGTTGTTGTCGCCGCGCGATCCGGGCCAGGCCATCAGCGCCAAGCTGGCCACCGTGGTCAACAGGCTGAGGAAAGGCGAGGCCTTGGCCGCAAAGGAGGGCAGCAGGAAGAGCACCGCCCACCAGCCGCTGAGGTTGACATCGTGCAGCCGCAGCACCATCACACGCAGCGAGTAGACGAACACCAGCACCACGCTGACCAGCGCCAGCACGCCCAGCACCACGGGGCTGCCCATCAGCTTGAGGGCGAGCGCCCCGACAAAGAGACACGCTGCGACGATGGCAACACCGGCGGTGGCGTACTGCAGCCGCCCCATGCGGCCCGAGAAGCCCAGACCCAGCAGCGGCGGCGCCTCGCTCCGCCGGGCGTCATGGACCCCGCTCGGCTCGTCCCCCGGCCAGGCGCCCTGCCCGCGGCGCGCGCGAGACTCGGCCAGGCGCTGCTCACGCTCGATGCGGGCGGCCTCTTCCTTGGCCGCGATGCCCATGGGCATGTTGGTGGCGCAGTTGCGGCACAGGATGCGCTTGCTCTGACGCTCGCCGCAGGTGGGGCAAACGATCTCCTCGGCCTCGGCCGGCTGCAGCGACAGGCCGGCGGGGCCATCGGCCAAGGCGGCGGCCGGGGCAGGTCCGCCCGATGCGGGCTGGCTGCCGGGTGCGGCCAGCGGCGGCCGCGCCAGGGAGGGTGCCTGGGCCGTGGGGGCTGCGGCCGTGCCGGCCGTGGGGCCCAAGGCGATTGCGGAGGGTGCGGCCTCCGGCGCGTCGATGGGTGGCAGAGGCGCGGGCACGCCGCGCGGCCGGGTCAGCCCGGCAAGGCCGAGTTCATCGGCGGCCGGCATGGCGGGTGGTGCAGCAGCCGCTGCCGCCACGGACCCACCAGGCTCGCCGCCCGTCCGCTCCAGGTGCACCAGCGCGCCCAGCCCGGCCAAGTGCGTGAGATAGCGTTCGGCCTGATCGGGCGACAGCTCGCGCTTGAGCACCACGCGCGAGCCGCTGAACAGCGCCTGCGCGCGGATCTCGTCGAGCTTGAGCAGGGCCGCCAGGCTGCGCTGCACGTCCTCCTGCCGGAAGCCCGGCAGCACCTCACCTTGAAACACCAGTCGAACCGAGGCCTGGTTGTCCATGCTCCCTCCCGAGCGTTGACCTGTCGTGATGTGACGCGGCAGTGCGTGCTCCGCCCGCGCCGGACCGGTCCCTGCAGCCGTGCCGGCAGGGTGCCTGCGAGCGCCGGCGGCCGTGGACCGCTGTGTGTGTATGGAGATGTTGGGGTCGTCCGCGCCCGCTGTGCACGGACGCGGCGGCGCGCATTGTCCCCGCCAGCCCGCATTGCCGGCGTCGGCGGCATCCCGGTGTACGGCGCAGCCTGTCGGCGGGGCGGGCTCGCCCACACCCCTTCTAGCCCGCCAGCAGCCCCTGCACGGCGTCCAGTCCGGCGCCGATGACCGTACCGTCCTGCTCCACCACCGGGCGGCGGATCACGCTCGGCTGGGCCAGCATCAGGCGGCGGGCGGAGGTGGCGTCCGTCACCGCATCCCGCTCGGCCCCGTCAAGCCGGCGCCACGTGGTACCGCGCGTGTTGACCAGCGCCTGCCAGCCGAGCTCACGCAGCCAGGCGTCCAGCCGGTCCTCGGGCACGCCCTGCTTCTTGAAGTCGTGGAAGGCGTGGTCCCGGCCAGCCTGCTCCAGCGCCGCGCGGGCCTTCTTGACGGTGTCGCAGTTGGGGATGCCGTAGAGGGTGAGCATGGGTAAGCCGCTGGCTGGTGGAGTCAGGGGGACGGGAGCCGGCATTGTGGGGCGGGCGCAGTAGCATCGCGGCATGAGTGCCCAACCGACTTCTTCCTCCGTGGCCCCCCAGCCCGCACCCTTGAACGCCGACCCCGTGGAGCTGGCCAAGTTCAGTGAGCTGGCCCATCGCTGGTGGGACCCGGACAGCGAGTTCCGACCGCTGCACCAGATCAACCCCCTGCGCCTGGACTGGATCGACCAGCAGGCGCAGATCACGGGCAAGAAGGTGGTGGACGTCGGCTGCGGCGGCGGCATCCTGGCCGAGTCCATGGCCAGGCGTGGCGCGAGCGTGCTGGGCATCGACCTGGCCGACAAGCCGCTCAAGGTGGCCCAGCTGCACGCCTGGGAGGCCGGCGTGGCCAACCTGCAGTACCGCTCGGTGGCGGTGGAGGCCCTGGCCGCCGAGCAGCCGGCGCAGTTCGACGTGGTCACGTGCATGGAGATGCTGGAACACGTGCCCGACCCGGCCTCGGTCATCCGCGCCTGCGCGCAGCTCGCCAAGCCGGGCGGCTGGGTGTTCTTCTCCACCATCAACCGCAACCCCAAGGCCTTCCTCTTTGCCATCGTCGGCGCGGAGTACGTCCTCAAGCTGCTGCCGCGCGGCACGCACGAGTACGCGCGCTTCCTGCGGCCGGCCGAGCTGGCGGCCTGGTGCCGGCAGGCCGGCCTGGACCCGCTGACGATGAAGGGGCTGGAGTACAACCCGCTGAGCCAGCGCTACTTCCTCTCTGGCGACACCAGCGTCAACTACATGGTTGCCGCGCGCAAGGCGGGCTGAGCGTGGCGACGCTTTTGAGCCGCCCACGAGCCGTCCTCTTCGACCTGGACGGCACGCTGGCCGACACCGCGCCCGACCTGGCCGGCGCGCTCAACGCGCTGCGCGTGCAGCGCGGGCTGGCGCCGCTGCCGGTCGAGGCTCTGCGGCCCTACGCCTCGGCTGGCGCGCGCGGCCTGCTGGGCGCCGGGCTGGACCTGCGGCCCGAGCATGCCGAGTACGAGTCCCACCGCGTCGCCTTCCTCGACCTCTATGAGCAGATGCTGGATCGGGACTCACGCCTGTTCGACGGCATCGAGGCCTTGCTGGCCGATCTGGAGCGGCGCCGTGTCCCCTGGGGTGTGGTCACCAACAAGTCGCAGCGCTTCACCCCACGCGTCGTTGCAGGGCTGGGCCTGGCCCGCCGGGCGTCGGTGGTCGTCAGCGGCGACACCACGCCGCATGCCAAGCCCCATCCCGCCCCGCTGCTGCATGCCTGCGCGCAGATCGGCGTGCAGCCGACTGAGGCGATTTACGTGGGTGACGACCTGCGCGACGTGCAAGCGGCCCGCGCCGCCGGCATGCCGGTGGTGGCCGCCGCCTACGGCTACCTGGGCGACGCCGGCGAGGTGACGAGCTGGCAGGCGGACGCGGTGATCGAGGCGCCGCAGGCTCTGTTGACGTTGATCGACTGGGCGGACTGACCGCCGCCCGGGGCCACGCTCCACGCCGGGTCGGCCCGGCTGCATCCAGTCATGTCGACCAGCTTCCGCAGCCGGTCGTCCTGCCCGTGCAGCCGGATGCGACTCCGATGCGGCCAGCCCGGCCGACTGCGGGCAGCGCCATCCGGTCAGCTTACGACCGCGTTCCCGGCGTGCCTGCCGCATCCGATGCCGGCCCGCTGGCCGGGTCGGGGACGGACGGCGCCGCCGCCGGGCTGGCGGGGACCACCTCGCGGTACTCACGCAGCACACCACCCTGCGGCACGCCGCCGGAGGTGGTGCCGGATTCGATGCGGGCGCGGCAGTCGGCCTGATCGGCGGCGGGCAGGGCCTCGCAGCGGCGCAGGGCGTTGCGGCGGTAGACGGCTGCATTGCCGCCGTCGGCCAGCCGGCCGCGCTGAGCTTCCTGGCGGGCCGCGCCGATCTCCCGCAGGCAGGCGCGGCGGTCCTCATAGGTAGCGCGCTGGCAGGCGGCGCGCTGGGCTTCGACGCTGGTGGCCGGGGCGGGGTCGGCCGCACCGGCGGTGGTGGTCACACCGGCTGCCGCCAGGGCACCCAGGGTGACCAGGGCATAAGCCCAGGCGGCTCGGGCAGCGCCGGCCGGCGCGTGCCGGCCGCGCGCGGGGGCGGGGCTCATCAGGCGGTCCATGGCGCTCTCCTCGTGCTTGGTCGGGGTCCAATGCCAGACACGGTAGCCGGCGCGCCGGCGCCACGCTGCCGGTGACAACCGCCCGCCGCTGTAGGACCATGCTGCCAAGTAGTGCGTCAGGGTGCGCAGGGCTGCGTGCCGCGCTGTCCGACCCTGCCCGCCCAGGCGCGGTCCCTTCATCTCCGCGGTGGCCGCTCTGGCCAGTTGCCACTCCCTCACCGTGAACCAGCCCCCCTCAGACACGCCCACTGCGTCCGCATCCGCCGCACCGCCTGCCATGGATCCGGCCGCTGCCACGGCCGCAGACGGCGGCCCGCCGCCGGTCGCGCGGCCTGCGTCGGCCCGCGCCGGCTGGGCGCGCCGTGCGCTGTACCTCGGGCTGGCGGCGGCGGGGCTGGCGTTGCTGTGGACGGCGGGCATTGGCGCCTGGCTGCCGGGCTGGCTCAAGCCCCGCATCGAGCAGGCCGGCACCGAGGCCCTGGGCACGCCGGTGCGGCTGCAGGCGCTGCACATCGCGCCGTGGACGCTGACGGTGACGGCCGATGGCCTGGCCGTGGGCAGCGGCCCGACGCCGCATCTGTCCGTCACCCGCGCTCAGGCACAGCTGGCGCTGCAGTCGCTCTGGCACCGCGCGCCGGTGCTCAGCCGCATCAGCATCGAGCAGCCCCGGCTGCACATCGAGCGTCTGGCGGCCGACCGCTACAGCTTCACGCCGCTGCTGGCCCACATCCAGGCCCGGCAGGCGCAGCAGCCGTCCAGCAGCGAGCCGGCCCGCTTTGCGCTGCACAACATCCGCATCACCGGCGGGCAGGTGCAGCTGGTGGACCGCGTGCTGGGCCAGCGGCATGAGGTGAGCGGATTCACGCTCAGCCTGCCGTTCCTGTCCAACCTGCCCAGCGACATCGACACCGACGTGCTGCCCGAGCTGCAGATGCGCGTGGACGGCAGCCTGGTGCAGGCCAGGGGCCGCGCCCTGCCCTTCAAGGCCGGGCGGCGCTCGCAGCTGGAGCTGGACTGGCGCGAGATCGACCTGCCCCGCTGGGGCAGCGCCCTGCGCCCGCTGTTGTCGCCCGAGCAGCGCATTGACATCCTGCGCGGCCGGCTGGCGGCGCGGCTGCAGCTGCAATTCGAGGAGCGCCCGGCGCCTGCGCTGCCGCGGCTGACGGTGAGCGGCCGTGTGCAGGCCGATGACGTGGCCGCGCGCTGGCCGGCACGGGATGCTGATGCCGGCTGGACGCGGCTCCGGCTGGAGGGCCTGGACATGCAACCGCTGGAGCGGCGGGCCAAGGTGGGCGCGCTGATCGCCACTGGGCTGCACGGCGAGCTGAGCTGGCCAGGCGCGACCCGTGCGCCGGCCGCGCAACGAGGGGCGGCGCCCGCTGCGACCACGCCATCGCGTCAACCCTCGTTCCCCGCAACGCGCGCCACGGCAGCGCGCAGCGCGGCGCCGGTCGCCAGCGGCGACGCCCTGGCGGCAACCCGCGCGGCAGCCGCATCGTCTGCCGGCAGCGCCAGCAGCGGCGCCGCCGCCACGCCCCGCGCCGGTACCGCCGCGCCTTGGACCTGGCAGGTCGCCCGCCTGGATCTGCAGGCCACGCGGCTGGCGCTGCGCGGCCACGATCACGGCGGGACCGCCACGCCAGGCATCCGCCCGGCCGCCAGCTCCGCCCGTGCCGCCGACTGGCCCACCCTGGGCCCCGTGCACCTGCAGGCCCAGGGCCTGGACAGTCGGGCCGGCGCGCCGGCCCCCGCGAGGCTGACACTGGAGGGCGCCGACTCCACCGGCGCCCGGCTCAGCCTGCAGGCCAGCGCCTCGCTCGCCACGCTAACCGGCACGGGCACGCTCAAAGTCGATGACCTGCAGCCCGCGCCGTGGCTGGCTGCGCTGCGCGCCCAGGGGCTGGCCGACCTGCCGTGGCAGCTTCGCCGGGGTCGCGTGGCCGCGCGGCTCAAGCTGGAGCTGGCCCGCGATCACCTCGCCCTGCGCGACGGCAGCCTCAGCATGGCCGATGTCGATCTGCGTGCCGCAGGCGGGGCACGGGCGTCGTCGGCGCAAGCCCTAGCCGCCGCTGGCGCCGCCGTGGCTGCGCCGCGCGCACCCACGCCCGGGCGCGCCGACCTTCCAACGGCCGATGGCCTGATGCTCGCCAGCCTGCGGGCCCAGGGCTTGACGCTGGCCTGGCGCCTGCCTGCTCATGCCCAGGGCGCGGGCTTGACCGAGCTGAGCGTGGCCGAGCTGGCCGGCGAGCGCCTCGCCCTGCAGGCCAGCCGCGACGCCACCGGCCGCTGGCACGGCTTGCCGGGCGGCGGCGAGCCCTCGGCCACCGCGGGAGTGTCCGGGCCCGCGCCGGCCGCCTCCGCCAGCCAAGCCGGCGCCGCGCCCACCCCGCGCATCCGCATCGAGCGCCTTGCCTGCCACGCCTGCGCGGTCACCGTCCTGGACGGCAGCACCCAGCCCATCGCTCGGCTGGCCTTGCGCGAGGCGGATTTCAGCGCGCAGGCTGTCTCCAACGACCCGGCCGCCCCCATCGCCTGGACGCTCGCCGCCCGCGACGCGGGCAGCGGCCGCTTAAGCGCCAGTGGCAGCGTGCGGCCGCAGCCGCTGCAAATGCAGGCCCGGATCAAGCTGGAGCGGCTGGACCTCAGCCCGCTGCAGCCCTATCTGGAGCCGCGGCTCAACGTTACGCTGCTCAGCGGCCGCGCCATCGCCGACGGCCGCCTGAGCATCTCCGAGCTGGCCGGCGCGGCAGCGCGCGCCGCGCAGGCCCGCGGCGACGCGCCGTACGAGCTGCGCTGGCAGGGCGGCATCGGCCTGGCCGAGCTGCGCGCGGTGGACGAGCTCAACGACGCCGACCTGCTGCGCTGGAAGGTGCTCAACCTGCAGGACGCCCGCGCCCGCTGGCTGGCCGGTGCGCTGGACGCCGACCTGGGCCGCGTCACGCTGGACCAGTTCTACGGCCGGGTCATCATCAACGCCAGCGGCCGGCTCAACCTGGCTGACATCGTGCGCCATCCGGAGACGGCCCGCGCCTCGCTGACCACGCCCGAAGGCGCCGCCGCCGCCGATGCCGCTGCTGCCGCATCCGCGCCGGCATCTGCCGTGCAGCTGCCCAGCCCCCGCGGCCAGGCGGCCGTCGCCATCCTGCCGCCGCCCCAGCACGCGCACGATGGCCCGCGCCCGCAGCTGCGCTGGACGAGCGTGGCACTGCGCGGCGGGCGCATCGACTTCACCGACAACTTCATCAAGCCGAACTATTCGGCCCGCCTCACCCGGCTGGATGGCGACATCGCCGCGCTGTCCTCGCAGGCGAGCGAGCCGGCCGACGTGCGCATGACGGGCCGCGTGGACGACGGCGCGCCGCTGGAGATCACCGGCCGCGTCAACCCGCTGGCCGCCCGTGTCTACACCGACCTGCGCGGCTCAGCCCAGGGCATCGAGCTCACGCGCCTGACGCCCTACGCTGCCCGCTACGCCGGCTATGCCATCGAGAAGGGCACACTGTCGGTCAAGGTGCAATACCTTGTGGAGAACGGCCAGCTGCAGGCGCAGAACCAGCTCTATCTGGACCAGCTCACCTTCGGCGAGCAGGTGGACAGCCCCGACGCCACCAAGCTGCCCGTGCGCCTGGCCCTTGCCCTGCTCAAGGACCGCAATGGGGTCATCGACGTCAACCTCCCGGTGTCCGGCTCTCTGGACGACCCGCAGTTCTCCATCGGCGGCATCCTCTGGCGCGTCATCGCCAACCTGATCACCAAGGCGGTCACCGCGCCCTTCTCGCTACTGGCCGGCGGCAGCCAGGAGCTGGGCTATGTGGCCTTCGCCCCCGGCAGCGCCGAGCTGGACGACGCCGCCCGCGCCCGGCTGGACCAACTGGCCGACAAGCTGGCCGACCGCCCCGCCCTGCGCCTGGAGGCCACCGGCCGTGCCGACCCGGCGCTCGACGGCCCCGGCCTGCGTCAACGCCACGTGCTGCAGCTCATGCGCCGCGCCAAGGCTGAATCAACGGGCCAGCGCGCAGCCGAAGTCACCATCGCGCCAGCAGAGCGCGAGCGCTGGCTGGCGGCCGCCTACAAGGCCGCCGACATCAAGAAGCCGCGCAACCTCGTCGGCCTGGCCAAGAAGCTGTCAGCCGGCGAGATGGAGGCGCTGCTGCAGTCCGACGCGGTGGTGGACGACGAGGCCCTGCGCCTGCTGGCCAACCGCCGCGGCGACCGCGTCAAGGCCTATCTGGCCACCAAGCTGCCGGCCGAGCGTGTGCTGCTGACGGCCTCCCAGATCGGTGCGGTAGAGGGATCTTCGGAGGATGGTGGGCCGACGACGCGGGTGCAGTTCGCGGTGAAGTAACGTGAACGAGAACCCACGGCGGGGTTCCTCCACTCTTTCCGAGCCCGGGTCTGGCTGCCCGGTGTGGTCAGGCCGCCGCAGCCTGCTTGCGGCGGGCCTTCCATCCGCCCCACAGCGCGATGACGCCCGGAATGAGGATCATGGCCCAGATGATGCGGCTGAGGTTCTGCTGCACGAACTCCGTGCGGCCGAAGAAGTAGCCGGCGGTCGTCAGCCCGCACACCCACAGCACGGCGCCCAGCACGTTGAAGGCGGTGAAGGTGGCGCGGTTCATCTGCGCCACGCCGGCCACGAACGGCGCGAACGTGCGCACGAACGGCATGAAGCGCGCCAGCACGATGGTGATGCCCCCATGCTTTTCGTAGAAGGCATGCGCCGCATTGAATGCCCCCTTGTTGAAGAA
This sequence comes from Pseudomonadota bacterium, assembly GCA_049321005.1. Classification (GTDB taxonomy): domain Bacteria; phylum Pseudomonadota; class Gammaproteobacteria; order Burkholderiales; family Burkholderiaceae_C; genus Aquabacterium. Next base: position 2,993 of record JBMOQL010000006.1, on the reverse strand, counting down.
GCGCGACTGCTCCCAGCGGAACACCCGCGGCCCGATGGCGCGGCCGATGCTGTAGTTGAGCTGATCGCCCAGTACCGCGGCGATCAGCAGCAGCACCATGGCCAGCGGCAGGCTCATCAGGCTGGCGCCGCACAGCGCACCGACGACGAAGAGCAGCGAGTCGCCCGGCAGGAAGGGCATCACCACCACGCCCGTCTCCACGAACACGATCGCGAACAGCAGGGCATAGACCCAGGTGCCGTACTGCGCAACGAACTCCGCCAGGTGCTGGTCAACGTGGAGGATGAAGTCGATGAGGAAGTGAGCGATGTCCATGACAGGGATTATCCCGAGTCGGCGCTCCGGCATGCGCAGGACCCGTCCCCGCAGGCACCGGGGCGCGTGGACGGCGTCGGCCCGGTGTGATGCCCGGACGCGCAACACATGCCGCCAGGCGGCCGGCGAGAGACCAGCAGCAAAGGGGCACCCGCCCGCCTTCCTAAAATCCGCCGATGACTGAAGCCCCCGACGGCACGCTGCCTGACGACCGCGCCGCCACCGAAACGCGCCGCCCCATCCGCGAGCTGCCCGACGAGCTGATCAGCCAGATCGCCGCCGGCGAGGTGGTGGAGCGCCCGGCCTCCGTCGTGCGCGAGCTGGTGGACAACGCGCTGGACGCCGGCGCCACGGAGATCACCGTCAAGCTGCTGGCCGGCGGCATCCGCGCCGTCGTGGTCGAGGACGACGGTGCCGGCATCCCGGCCGACCAGTTGCCGCTGGCCCTGCGCCGCCATGCCACCAGCAAGATCGCTTCGCTGGCCGATCTGGAGCGCGTGGGCACCATGGGCTTTCGCGGTGAAGCGCTGGCGGCCATCGCGTCGGTGTCGGAGCTGGCGCTGCTCAGCCGTACGCCAGATGGCGAACATGCGGTGCGGCTGGACGCGCGCAGCGGCGAGCTGGGCCCAGCCGCCCGCGGGCGCGGCACCAGCGTGGAGGTGCGCGAGCTCTTCTTCAGCACGCCGGCGCGGCGCAAGTTCCTCAAGACCGAGGCCACCGAGTTCGCCCACTGCCTGGAGGCGGTGCGCCGCCACGCGCTGGCCCGGCCGGACGTGAGCTTTGCCGTCTGGCACGACGGCCGCCTGGTGCAGCAGTGGCGCGCCGGCGACCTGCAGCGCCGGCTGCGCGACGTGCTGGGCGCGGAGTTCATCGAGCACAGCCGGGAGGTGGACCTGCGCGTGGGCCCGCTGCACATCACCGGCCGCGCCGGCCTGCCCGACCACGCGCGCAACCGCAGCGACCTGCAATACGTCTACGTCAACGGCCGCTGCGTGCGCGACAAGCTGCTGGCCCACGGCGTGCGCGCGGCCTACGACGACGTGCTGCACGGCAGCCGCCAGCCGACCTACGCCCTTTTCCTCACCTGCCCGCCGGAGATCGTCGACGTCAACGTCCACCCGGCCAAGAGCGAGGTGCGCTTCCGCGAATCGCGCGAGGTGCACCAGGCCATGCGGCATGCGGTGGAGGCGGCGCTCGCCAAGTCGCGGGCGCCCAAGGGCGATGCGGCATCCGCCGGTGCGTTCGGCGCCCTGACGGGCGCGCCGGCTGCGGGCGCACCGGCCAGCTCCTGGTCAGCCGATGCAGTGGGCGACCCAGCCGGTGGGCCGCCCGCCCGCTACACCCTCGCCCCCGGCGCGCAGGCGCCGGGCCTGGAGCAGGGCCAGAGCTGGACGCCCCGCGGCGGCAGCGGTGGCGCCGCACGCGACTGGCCGCCCCGCCCGCAGGTGCAGGGCGCGCTGCCGCTGCCCGAGACGGCCGGCCTGCAGGTCAGCGAGCGTCTGCCGCAGTGGCCGGGGGCCTCGGCTGCCGGCTCGGCGGCGCAGGCCGAGGCCCCGCACAGCCCGGCCGATCCGGCTGCGTGGAGCAACGCGGCGGCTTCGCGCCCTCAAGCCAGCGCAGGCTCCGCGGACGTCGGCACCGCGGCAGGCCCCGTGGCGGGCGCATCACCCGCTTCGCTTGCCCGCAGCGAAGCCGCATTCCCCGGCACCCAAGCAGCTGCCAGCCAAGAGCCGGCAAGCGCCCTCGGCGCGGGACCGCGGCCGGACGCCTTTCCCCCCGGCCCGCTCGAAGCCCAGCCCGCTCCGCACTGGCCCCTCGGCCGCGCCCTGGCCCAGCTGGGCGGCGTCTACATCCTGGCCGAGAACGCGCAAGGCCTGGTCGTCGTCGACATGCATGCCGCCCACGAGCGCATCGTCTACGAGCAGCTCAAGGCCAGCCTGGCCGGCTCGGCCATCGAGTCACAGCCGCTGCTCATCCCCGTCACCTTCGCCGCCAGCCCGGCCGAGGTGGCCACGGCCGAGGCCCAGCGCGACGCCCTGCTGCAGCTCGGTCTGGACATCGCCCCGCTGTCGCCCACGCGGCTGGCGGTGCGGGCCCGCCCGGCTGCGCTGGCGCAGGCGGATCTGGCCGAGCTGGCCCGCGCCGTGCTGGCCGAGCTGGCCCAGTTCGACGCCAGCGAGGTGATCCAGCGCGCCCAGCACGAGCTGCTCGCCACCCTGGCCTGCCACGGCGCCGTGCGCGCCAACCGTCAGCTCACCCTGGCCGAGATGAACGCGCTGCTGCGCGACATGGAGCGCACCGAGCGCGCCGACCAATGCAACCACGGCCGCCCCACCTGGCGCCAGGTGACGATGAAGGAGCTGGACGGGCTCTTCCTGCGCGGGCGCTGAGTGCCTCGGCCCGGCCGGGTGGCCGCCGCCCGGCCGTCTCATCGACGGCAGGAGGAACTGCAAAAAGGCGAGCGAGGAAAAGACAACCGGCTCATCGGCCATCGCCCTTCTGCCCAGCCCGTCCGGCGGCCCCATGATCCAATCCCGAGTTCCATGACCCAGCGCACCCGCCTCGCCCTGCCCCGCCGCCCCGCGGAAGACGCCGACCCCCTGACCGAAGACACCCGGCCCCGCCGCCAGCCCGTGCGCGGCAGCGGCAGCGCGCCGCGAAAACGACCCACCGCGGCA
>JBMOQL010000005.1:0-249790 GCA_049321005.1 Pseudomonadota bacterium | reverse complement strand
ACGAGCCAGAACTTCATCGCCATCGCCTACCTGCGCATGTCCAAGCTCAAGCACCTGCCGGCCAGTCCGTTCGCGCCAGCCATGCCGACATGACGCGAAGCGTTTCCACACAAAACGGCATAGAGCCCAATTTCCTGACCATGCTGCTGCTGGCGGCTGCGGCCTTCTTTGTGATCCGCTGGCTGCTGCGGCGGTTTGCCGGCGGTGCGGCGGCGCAGCGCACGGGCGGGCTGCAGTACGCGGGCGCCGGTGCGCCGGCCGGCAGGAATGATCCCTTCGCCCAGCCCATGCAGCGCCAGACGCCGGCGGGCGGGGGCTTTTCAGCCGGGGCGCTGAATCCGGCGCCGGTGGCGGCTGCGGCTGGCGCAGCAACGCTGCCGGCTGATTTCGATGCCGAGGGCTTTGCGCGCACGGCCAAGATGCTGTTCATCCGCATGCAGGCGGCCAATGACGCCGGCCAAGTGGACGACCTGCGCAAGTTCACGACGCCGGAGCTGTTCGCCTCGCTGCGGCTGGATCTGCAGGAGCGCGCCGCCGCGGCGCAGCAGACCGACGTGGTGCAGCTTGATGCCCAGGTGCTGGAGGCCGTGCAGGAACATGACCAGTGGGTGGTCAGCGTGCGCTTCCACGGCCTGATCCGTGAGGAGGCCGAGGCGCCGGCCGCGCCCTTCGACGAGAACTGGCACTTCGTGCGGCCGCTGGACGGCAGCCGCGACTGGGCGATCGCCGGGATCACGCCCGCAAATTGACCGCCCTGAAACAAAAAACGGCGCCTAAGGGCGCCGTTTTTTTTGCGACGTAAAAGCCGTCCGCTCAGATGATGCGGATGTTCGCCGCTTGCGGGCCCTTGGGGCCTTGCTTGACTTCGAATTCCACGCGCTGGTTTTCAGCCAGGCTCTTGAAGCCGTCAGCGCGGATTTCGCTGAAATGGGCGAAGAGATCCTTGGTGCCGTCGGTGGGCGTGATGAAGCCGAAGCCGCGGCCGTCGTCGAACCATTTCACGGTGCCGGTCTGGGTGGTCATGATGGACATTCCTTGAAAAAACAAAAAAGACAGACGGGCGCAAACCCGCCGAGGTCGAGGCGCGGACAGGCGCAGGCCCGCCGCGGGGCCAAACATTCAAGAAACGTCGGGGGGATTCAAACCAGGCCGGCTGCCGGAGGCGGCCTCATAGGGGCGAGGCCGGTGACAGCGGAAGGGAGAGAAAAGACCTCTAGAAGACGGTCTCGTTGCATGTCTGAGCGACTAATGTAGTCGGTTAGCGCGCCGCGCAGGGATTTATTTTGCGGGCAGGGGCATGTGGCCTGTCAGAGGTGGCCTTCTTACCGGTCCAGGTCCAGCCACTGGGCTGCGGCGGGCAGGAAGCGGCCGCTGCGGGCGTCGAAATCCAGCCGCTGCACCTCGCAGCGCAGGCGCCCGCCGTCATCGACGCGGCGCAGAAGGTTGACCGAGTTGGGCTGGCCCTCGCGCAGGCGGCGGGACACCGCCGTGCCGGCCTGCACCACCCAGGCCGGCCGCGGCAGGTCGGGGTGGCGCTCGCGCAGGTCGCGCACGTAGGGCAGGTGGATGTGGCCGCCCAGGAGCAGGTCGGCCCCGGCAGCCACCCAGGCGCGCACCGCCGCCTCGTGGCCGTGCAGCAGGTTGCGGCGGTCGCTGTCGCGGATGGCCAGGACCGGCTGGTGCGTGACGACCACGCGCACTTGCCCCGGCAGGGCGTCGCGCAGGCGGCGGGCCACCGCATCGATCTGCCTGCTGGACACCTCGCCGTCCTTGTGGCGCAGTCGGCGGGTGGTGCGCAGGCACAGCACCAGCCAGTGCGGGCAGGCGTGCACCGGCTGCAGGTCCGGCCCGAAGTAGCGGCTGAAGCCGCCATAGGGCGCCAGCAGCCGCGCCGGCAGGTTGAAGAGCGGGATGTCGTGGTTGCCGGGGATGGCCAGGCGGTGGCGTGCGGGCAGGGCGTCCCACATGCGGCGGGCGGCGGCGAACTGCCGCTCGCGTGCGCGCTGGGTGAGGTCGCCGGAGCACACGACCACATGCGGGCGCAGGCGTTGGCCCAGCTCCAGCAGGGCACGCACCACCGGCGCCTGCTCGGTGCCGAAGTGCGGATCGGACAGGTGCAGCAGCAGGCTCACGGGGCCGTGGGCGCCGGCCCGGATGCGCCGACGCCGGCCTGCCCGCCGGGCACGTGCTCGCTGCTTGCCTGCGGAGGCACAACGAGGTGCAGGCGCTGCGGCGCGACACGGAAGTGCAGAGGCGGCGCAAGGAAGAGGCTCTCGCCGTCGATGGCCACCTTGACGCCGCGGCGATGCCGCCCCGACAGCGTCTCCACCCGCAGGCTGCCGCATGCAAACCGTGTGAGCGCCTGCGCACCGTCCAGCGTGCCCAGCGCGCCGCGCAGCGCCAGGCCCATTCGCGCACTGCGCGACAGTGGCGGCATGACGACCGCAGCCAGGCTGCCTTGGCGCACGTCATCGGCCTCGTCCAGGCCCAGGCGTTCGAGCTGCAGCGGGTTGTTGCCGACAAAGAGGGTGGAGGTGCGCATCACCGTGCCCGCCTGCGCGCGGGCATCGGTGGCATCGGCGCTGGCATCCAGGTGCAGCAGCAGCTCGCGCTGGCCCCCCAGCAGTGTGCGCAGGCCGGCCCACAGGGCGACCAGGCGGCTGCGCCCCAGGCGGCGCTTGAGCGCCTCGCGGTCTTCGAGCAGGCGCGGGTAAAGCCCCAGCGAGGCATTGACCAGAAAGATGCGGTCGTTGACCAGGCCCACTTGCACCGCGCGGGTGTGCCCGGCCTGCACGCCGGCCAGCAGCGCGGCCAGGGCCTCGGTCAGATCCTGCGAGACGGCGTTGGCGCGGCCAAAGTAGTTGAATGTGCCCTGGGGCAGGATGCCCATGGGCAGGCCGCTGGGCAGCACGGCCTGGGCCACGGTGTTGAGCGTGCCGTCACCGCCGGCGGCCACGATGACCCCGCCCGCATCGCGAGCGGCCTGTACGGCATCCTGCGCCAGCCGCGCCAGGTCGGCCGGTCGGCGGGCGACGAGCAAGTGGTGCGGCTGGCCGGCGGCCCGCAGAAGCTCGCCCAGGCGCTGGTCAGCCGGCGTGCCGTGGCGGCCGGAGCGTCGATTGAGCACCACGAAGAGCGGAGCGTGCGGCGCCAGCCTGGGCGGCGCGGTGCGCCTCGTGCGCGGCAGCGGGACCACGGCCGAGGTGGCGGGTGGGCCTTCCGCACCGACGGCGCCCCGGGCTGCCATGGCATCGCCCCGCAGCGGCGGGACATCCGGTGCATCGGATAGGTTAGGGCGCGGGGCGGCAGGCAAAGGCACGACGACGGGCATGCGTACGACAGGGCAGGCGCCGTGCCCGCCGCTGCGCAGCCGGCCCCCGCAGCCAGGCGGCGTGGCATGCCCCTTGCCGCAGCAGGGCGAGCCTGGCATCTGCCGCTGGCAATGCCAAGCGGCGGGCCTGCGCCACGGCGCGCGTCATGCCGGCGCGGTCGTTCCGCACTGTTGCCGTGGTGCCTGTGCTGCCCGCTGCCCGTCCTGCCTGATCCTCGCCTCATCCCGGAGTCCACGGAGCCGACCATGGCCGTCACTGATCTGCTGTTTCCCGACCATGTCGTCGAGCTGCCCGCAGCGGCGGGCGACCAAGCGGCCTCGCGCTTCGAGCCCGACGACGCCTGGCTGCAGGGCGCGTCTCGCGAGCACCAGCTGGCCGCGATGTGGCGCTGGTTCGCCACCCGCTACGACGACCCGCGCGAGGCCACGCCTCATGACGAGTCGGGCGACTATCTCTTCACCGACGGCGGGCCGTTCAAGGCCTCGCAGGTGCTGCGCGAGCGCTTCGGCGGCCGCGTGCCCGACGAGGTGATCGGCACGCTGCTGGATGCCATCCACCGCGAGGTGGGCGAGGACTGGGCGCTGCGCGGGATCGACAAGTCGGGGGCGTGACGATGCCGCTGTGCGCATGAGAATCCGCGTCGCAACGTCGCCCGGAGACCAGCCCTTGCACACCCAGTTCCGCCACCTCACCCGCACCTTTCTGACTGGCCTGCTGGCCGCCCTGCCACTGCTGGCCACCGTGCTGGTGGTGGGCTGGGTGCTGCGCCTGCTGTGGTCCTGGCTGGGGCCCGACAGCTTCATCGGCCGCGTGCTGGGCGCCATCGGCCTGGGGCTGACCGGCTCGCACTACGCGGGCTACGTGATCGGCGTGCTCCTGGTGCTGCTCGGCATCTTTGCGCTGGGGATGCTGGTGGAGGCGCGCCTGGAGCGTGGCCTGGCCCGGCTGGTCAACACGCTGATCAACCGCATCCCGCTGGTGCGCAACGTCTATGAGATGGCGCGCAAGTTCGTCGACCTGCTCAGCCAGCGCGAGACCGACGGCCTGAAGTCAATGAGCCCGGTGTGGTGCCATTTCGGCGGGCCGGGCGGGGTGGCGGTGCTGGGGCTGCTGTCCACGCCGCAGCCCATCGTGCTGGGCGGGCAGCCCTTCCATGCGGTACTGGTGCCCACGGCGCCGGTGCCGGTGGGCGGCGGCCTGCTCTACGTGCCACAGCACTGGGTCACGCCTGCAGACGTGGGCATGGACGGGCTGACCAGCATCTATGTGTCGATGGGCGTGACCTCGGCCCAGCACCTCAAGGTGCTGGACACCAAAGGCTGAGGCCGGACTTGCTCAGATGCCCATCTTGCCGAGCTTGTCGACCAGCTCGCGCAGCGTGGCCTCCAGCAGCGGGTGCTCGCTGGCCAGGCGGGCCGAGGCGTCGCGTGCGCGGTCGACCAGCGGGTCGTCGTCGGACTGCATGGCCACGCCGTCTTCGGAGACGAGTGGCGGCTGGGACAGGGCGCGGTGGATGTCGCGGTCAAGCTCGGCGAGCTGGCTGCGCAGCTCCGGGTCCAGCGGGGCGCCGCCATCGAGCTGGCGGCGCAGGTCGGTCAGGGCGCGGCGGATGTCTTCTTGCATGGCGGGGGCGCTCGGCGGCGCGGCGGGTTGGCACGGGCGGGCCGCAGCATGGGCGGCCCGGCTGCTATCTTGCGCCATCCCTGCCCGCGGCGGTGGACTTGCGCGGCACGCGATGATCGACGCTTGACGGCGGTCAGCGCAGCCGCGGGGCCGGCCGGCACGGGCCATTGCTGGCCACCGTCAAGCCCGACCCGCTCTCGCAGGCCATCAGGCCGCAGCCCCTTCGCAACTTGACGCCCAATCCCTCGCCGTTCTTCACACAGGCCCGCCGCGGCTGGGCCGCCTGGCTGCAGGCCGTGCGCTGGTGGCGCCGGGTGCAATGGGTGCTGGCCGCACCGGCCACGCGGCTGCCGGCCTACCTCGTCAACGGGCTCAGCGTGGGCGTGGGGCTGGTGGTCATCGGTGCGGGCCTGAGCGCGATCATCGGTGTGCCCGCGGCGATGGCCGCTGCGGCCGGCGCGGCCGCCATCAGCGTGGCCGACACCGTCGTGCCGCGCCAGGCCAAGTTGGCGCAGATGCTGCCGGCCTGGCTGTCGAGCAGCCTGGTCGCGGTGGCCGTGCAGCTGGCTTCGCCGCATGCCTGGGCCCTGGCCGCGGTGGTGCTGGCCGTCACCTTCACCAGCGTGCTGTGGCAGGCCTGGGGCCGGCGCGGGGGGCCGCAGACCTTCGTCATGGTGATGGCGCTCGTGTTCCAGATGGCCGCGCACGCGGGCTGGATGGGCGGGCAGGACGGCTGGGCACGGGCCGGCTGGGCCGTGGCCGGCAGCGGGCTCTTCCTGCTGTGGTCGCTGTTCAGCGCCTGGCTGCTGCAGCCGCGCCTGCGGCGGCTGGCGGTGGCCGATGCCATTGCCGCCGTGGCCGGCCTGCTGCACGCCCAGGCGCGCTGGGCCGGGGCGCTGGGGCGGCTGGCCGGCAACGAGGGCGACGATGCCCCCCCGCCCGGCGAGCGCGCAGCCACCTGGGTGCGCTGGCCAGATTGGAGCCCGACCCTGCCCTGGCAGGACAGCACGCTGGATCCCGCGGAGCAGGCCGACGCCGCGCTGCTGGAGATCGTGCGGCGCCAGGCCGCGATGGCCGAGCCTTTGCAGCAGGCGCGTGACTTGGTCTACAGCGTGCGTGGCGACGGGCCCTTGCCGCGCCTGTCGGCCGTGCTGGTGCGCGTGATCGACATGCGCGATCAGGCCCTGGCCTGCCAGCTGGACCTGGACCTGCTGCCGCGCAGCCCCGTGGGTGCGGCGGCGCTGCCGCATGCGCAGCGCCTGCTCGACCGCCTGGCTGACGACCTCGCCGAGCTGGCCGCGGCCATCCGCGACGGCGGCCTGCTGCCCGCCGCGCGCTCCATCGACACCGAGCTGCTGGCCATGTTGAGCACCGCGGAGGCCGCAGCCACGCGCGAGCTGCATGCGGCAGGCCTTTCCGGCATGCTGGCGCCCTCGCTGGCCATCAGGCATGCCGCGCGCCGCTCGCGCGAGGCACAGGGCGTGGCCTGGTCGGCTGCCGGCGAGGCGCCGCTGAGCGCTTCGGCCGCGCTGAGCCTGGTGCGCGGCGTGGCCAGCCGCGCCCGCCATGTCGCCCGGGCCCGCCAGCGCGTGGCCGCCGCCTGGCGTGCTGCGCCGGGCGAGATTCAGGTGCCTGGCGTGGACCGCGCGGCGCTGCGCGGCTTCGTCTCGCCGGCAGATTGGCCGCTGGCGACGCTGCGCGGCCATCTGCGCTGGAGCTCGCCCGTGCTGCGCCACGCACTGCGCGCCACGCTGGCCATGGCCTGTGCCTACGCGCTGGCCCATGCGCTGCCCTGGGGAGCGCATAAGCACTGGCTGCTGCTGACCGTGGCTGCGGTGATGCGCGGCAACCTGGAGCAGACGCTGATGCGGCGCAACGCGCGCATCGTCGGCACGCTGCTGGGCTGCATGGCGGCCTTCCTGCTGCTGGAGTTCACCACCGCGCCGGCGGTGGTCTTCGTTGCCATGGCGCTGGCACTGAGCCTGGCCCATGCCTATGTGCTGGTGGACTACCGTGTCACCGCCGCGGCCGGCGCGGTGATGGCGCTGCTGCAGATCCACCTGCTGTCGCGCTACACCGGCGGGCTGGGCGCCGGCATCGTGGTGGAGCGCATGATCGATACCGTGCTCGGCGCGGGCATCGCCTGGGCCTTCAGCTACGTGCTGCCCTCATGGGAGCGCGAGCAGCTGCCGCGCCTCGTGCGCCGGCTGCTCAATGCCCAGGCCGACTACGCGCGCCAGGTGCTGGTGTGGCAGCAGCCCGCCAGCGCCGAGCGCGGCTGGCGCACCGCGCGGCGAGAGGTCTATGACGCGCTGTGGCTGCTCACGCAGACGCTGCAGCGCATGGCCCGCGAGCCGCAGGAGGTGCGCGCCGCGCTGCACGGGCTGGAGACGCTGCTGGTGCGCAGCTACCGGCTCATCACCCACCTGGCCGCGGCCCGCACCATGCTCACCGTGCGCGCCGACGAGCTGGACGCCGCCCGCGCCCAGGCCGCGCTGCGCGAGGCCGTGCAGGCCCTGGCGCGGCAGCTGGGCGCAGCCGCCCAGGGCGGCGAGGCGGCAGGTGCGCAGCCGGCATCGGCCGCGGGCCCGGCAACGGGCTCGGCAAGCAGCTCGACGACCCGGGCGGCGACGGCAGCGATGGCAGCGGCAACGATGAAGGCCGCCACGCCGGCGCCCACCTCGGCGGCGATGCCGGTGGCGACGCAGGGGGCCGCACAGGCGCCGACACAGGCGCCGACACAGGTGCCGACACAGGACACGACGACGGCGGCGACGCCGGCATCCCCGGCATCCCCGGCATCCTTCGCTGCCGCCGACGCCGCCCCCGGGCTGGACGACCTGCCCCGCGCCGCCGGCGGCGACCCCACGCCCTGGCTGCAGCGCCGCCTGGGCCTGGCCCGCCAGGAGGCCACCTTGCTCAGCCGCGCCGCCCAGGCGCTGCTGCGCGAGCTGGAGGCCCCGCCGCGGGCGGCACGGCGCTGAGCCGCAGCGTGATATCCGCCCGCGTGCGGCCCCGGGATGCGGCGCGGCCGGACGGCGGCATTGCGCCGGATCAAACTGGGGGCAAAGGCGGTTTCCTAGAATCCGCCGCATGCCCCGCTGGCTCAAGCTGCTGCTGACCTGGATGCTGGTGCTGGCCCTGCCGCTGCAGGCGCTGGCTGCGGCAGCCATGGTGCATTGCGGCGGCCACGCCGGCGCCGGCCACCATGCGGCGCCGGGGCATGTGCATGAAGGCGCCGCGTCCGCCCTGCCTGACCTGCCGCCCGCGGGGGCGCACGAGCCGCTCGCTGCCGGCGGCCCTGCCGCACATCACGGTGGCCACCATGCTGCTGCTCCTGCCGGTGACGGCGCGTCGCTGACGGCCGTGGCTTCTGCGTCGTCTGGGTCGCCGGGGTGGTTTTCGGCAACGTCGGCGGCCTCGGCCTCCCTGCCGCACTCCACCGACCCCGGCGCCCATCCTCACCAGGGCCTGCACGGCAAGTGCAGCGCCTGCGCGGCCTACTGCGGCGGCGTCGCGCTGCCCTCGGCAGCGCTGGTCGTGGGCACCGTCACGCCTGCCGTGGTCTACAGCGTCGCCAGCCCGCCCGCGCCCGCGGGCCATGTGCCGGCAGGCGACGAGCGCCCACCCCGAAGCCTCTGACCCTCTGACCCTCTGACCCGCGCAGCGGGCTGGCCGGGCGTGCATGCACGCCGGCTGGGCCGCCCGCGCGTTCCGCGCGGTGGCGCCCGCTGAGGCGGTGCCCCGCATGCCGTCAGACCGTTCGCGGTGCAGCAGCAGGCTGCCGCCGCGCCCAGGGGCCACATGTCTTCACTCTCTTTGCCGGGACGGGCCTTCCGGCAGACCGCCGCGGCGCTCGCCACGCTGTCCGCATTGGCCGCCTTGGCCGCGTTGACTGCGTTGGCACCGGCCACCGCACGTGCCGGCGAGGCGCCGTCGCCCACCGCGGCCCGGACTGCGTCTGCGTCACCGCAGGCCGCCGTCGGGGCGGCTGCAACCGATGCCGCCGTCACCGCCCCCACCTGGGCCCAGGCCGTGGACCACGCCTGGCAGCGCAGCCCCGGCGGGCGGGCCCAGGCAGCGCGGCGCGTGCAGCTGCAGGCCCGGCAGGACGAGGCGGGCGCCTGGCTGGCCGAGACGCCGGCCGTCACGCTCAGCGATCGCAGCGACCGCTGGCAGGCCGACCACGGCCGGCGCGAGTGGGAAGCCGAGCTGGACCTGCCCCTGCGCCTGCCCGGCGTGCGCCGCGCCACGCAGGCGGCCGCCCAGGCTCAGGGCGATGCCGCGCAGGCGCGCTGGGCCGCCGATCGCCTGGCCCTGGCCGGCGAGGTGCGCGAAGCGGCCTGGGCCCTGCGCCTGGCCCTGGTGGACCACCAGGCCGCGGGCCTGCGCGCCGACGAGGCCCAGGCCCTGGCGCGCGACGTGGCTCGCCGCGTGGCCGCCGGTGACCTGGCCCGGCTGGATGGCCATCGCGCCGATGCCGCCGCGCAGCAGGCGCTGGCCGCCGTGGCCCGGGCCGAGGCCGCGCTGCTGCGCGCCCGCGCGCCCGCTCGGCCTACCAGGCGCTGACCGGCCAGAGCGATCCGCCAGCGGACGAGGAGCCGCTGCCCGATCCCGCGGCCGGCGTGCCCATCGATCACCCGCTGCTGCAGGCCGCCCGCCTGGCTGCCCGGCAGGCGCGGGCTGATCTGGCCCTGGCCGAGGCCGACAACGGTGGCTCGCCGGCACTGGTCGTCGGCCTGACGCGCGAGCGCGACGGCTTCAACGACCCCTCGGCCACGACCACCCGCATCGGCCTGCGCTGGCCGCTGGCCAGCGAGCTGCGCAACCGCCTGGGCACGACCGCCGCCCTGGCCGACCTGGCCCAGGCCGAGGGCGAAGCCGACGCGCTGCAGGCCCGCCTGGCCGCCGACGTGCAGGCGGCGCAGGCCGAACACGAGCAGGCCCTGCGCGTGCGGCAACTGGCCCGCACCCAGGCCGCGCTGACGCAGCAGGCCCAGGCGCTGGTTGCCCGCGCCTTCGAGCTGGGCGAGGCCGACCTGCCCACCCGGCTGCGCGCCGATGCCGAGCACCGGCAGGCCCTGCTGGACGCCCGCCGCGCCGAGCTGGAAGCCGGCCTGACCTTGTCGCGCCTGCGCCAGGCGCTGGGGCTGCTGCCCGCGGGCCCCACCGGCCTGGCCGGATCCGTGTCCACCGCGCCGATGCCGAGCGGAGCGGCGCAATGAACAGGCTGCAAACGATGACCGATGCACGACCCCGCAGCGCCCGTGGCGGGCTCGCCCCGCGCCATGCGTTGGCGAATCTCCTGAACGCACGCGGCGCAAGCCAGCCAGGCAACACCGGCAACACCGGCAGGGCGGGCAAGCTCCTCGCTGCCGCCTTGCTCACGCTGCCGCTGCTCGTCGGCACCCGCGCCATCGCGGCGCCCGCCGGGCCTGCTGCGCCCGGCGCAGACGCGCGCATCGAGGCGCAGACCGAGAGCTTCGAGCTGCTGGTTCAGGCCCAAGGCCCGCGGCTGACGCTCTACCTGGACCGCTACGCCGACAACGCGCCGGTGACGGATGCGCGCATCGAGCTGGACGCCGGCGGCGGCAGCGTGGCGGTGAAGGCGCAGCCCGATGGCAGCTATGCCGCCGAACTGCCGGACGGCGCCCGCCGCACCACGCTGCCGCTGACGGTGGTCGTCACGGCCGGCGAGACCAGTGACCTGCTGGCCCTGGAGCTGCCAGCCCAGCCCGCGGCCAGCGCATCGGCTGCCGATGCGAAAGCGGATGCGGATGGCGCGCCCCCTGACCGGGACGTCACCCCCGCCGCCGTGCTGCGCGGCCTGCTGGTGGCTGCAGGGCTGATCGCCCTGACCGCGTGGGCGCTGCGCGCCCTGGGCCGCCGCCGCCACACCCTCCACGCCCACCGGCCGCCCGCGCCGGGAAAGGACCCGGCATGACGCCGCGTGCATCGCTGCTGCCCCGGCGCAAGCCGGGCGCCTTGTCCGCCCTGCTGAACACGCTGGCCGTGCTGGCCGCATGGGCCGCGCTGGGCACCCACCCCGCCCAAGCCCACGGGGGCCATGACCACGGCGGCGCTGCATCGGCTGCCGTGCCCACGGTCGCGCCGCGCGACAGCCGCGTGCCGCAGCGCCTGGCCGATGGCAGCCTCTTCGTGCCCAAGCCGGTGCAGCGCCAGCTGGGTGTGCGTACCGTGCTGACCGAAGCGGGCGAGCATGCCGCGGTGCACGAGCTGATGGGGCGCGTGGTGGCCGACCCGGCCGCCGGCGGTGCGGTGCAGCCGCTGCAGGCGGGCCGGCTGGAGGCGGGGCCGCAGGGCTGGCCGGTGCCCGGGCAGCGCGTGCAGCGCGGCCAGGTGCTGGCACGGCTGCAGCCCGCGCTCGGTGCCCAGGATCTGGCTGCCCAGCAGGCGCAGGTGGCCGAGCTGCGCGCCGGCCTGCCGCTCGCGCGCCAGCGGCTGGACCGGCTGCAGCAGCTGGAGGGCAGCGTGCCGGCCAAGGAGATCCAGGCCGCGCGTGCCGAGGTCGCTGCGCTCGACGGCCGGCTGCGGGCGCTGCAAGCCGGCCTGGCCGCGGTGGAGCTGCTGCGCGCGCCGGTCACCGGCGTGGTCAGCCGCGTGGCCGCCCGCGCCGGCGAGGTGGTCGAGCCGCGCCAGACGCTGTTCGAGGTGGTGGACCCGGCGCGGCTGCGCGTGGAGGCCCGGCTGGCCGACGTGGCCCAGGCGCGCGCCATCGGTGCCGACGCCACGGCGGTGATCCTGGCGCCCGGGTCTGCGGCGCCATCCACTGCGGGCGGGTCTGCCGCCGCCCCGGTTACGCCGGCATCCACGCCGTCCGCGCCGTCCGCAGCGGCCATCCCGCTGCGCCGCATCGGCGCCGGCCTGGCGCTGGAGGAGGGCACGCTGCCGCTGTGGTTCGCGGTGGCGTCCACCGCCGCCGATGCGCCGCCCCTGGCCGTGGGCCAGCCGGTGACGGTGCTCGCGCGCGGTGCGTCGCGGCAACGCGGCGTGGCCGTGCCGGCCTCGGCCGTGGTCAAGAGTGCAGCCAACCTCGACCAGGTCTTCATCCATCCCAGCGCCGAGCGCTTCACCCCGGTGGCCGTATCCGTGCAGCCGCTCGACGGCCGGCGCGTGCTGGTCACCGCGGGCCTGGCCGCCGGCCAGCGCGTGGTGGTGCAGGGTGCTGCGCTGCTCAACCAGGTCAGGTGAGCCCGTGTTCTTCAATGCCTTGATCTCCGCCAGCCTGCGCCAGCGTGTGCTGGTGCTGGCCGCCGCGCTGCTGCTGCTGATCGCCGGCGGCTGGGCGCTGCAGCGCACGCCTGTGGACGTGTTCCCGGATCTGGACAAGCCCACCGTCACGCTGATGACCGAGGCCGGCGGCATGGCGCCGGAGGAGGTGGAGCAGCTCATCACCCTGCCGCTGGAGCAGGCCATGAGCGGCCTGCCCGGCGTGGCCAGCGTGCGCTCCACATCGGGCGTGGGGCTGTCCTTCGTCTACGTGCAGTTCGACTTTGGCGTGGACATCCACCGCGCCCGCCAGGGCGTCACCGAGCGGCTGGCCCTGGTGCGCGAGCGGCTGCCCGCCGAGGCGCAGCCGCAGATGGGGCCCATCAGCTCGATCATGGGCGAGATCCTGCTGATCGCCGTGCCGCTGGATGCCGCGCGCACCAGCCCGATGGCCGTGCGCGAGTGGGCCGACTTCGTCATGCGACCGCGGCTGCTGGCCATCCCCGGCATCGCGCAGGTCATCCCCATCGGCGGCGAGGTGCGGCAGTTCCAGGTGCAGCCCGATGCGCTCCTGATGGCCGAGCGCGGCATCACGCCCGAGCAGCTGCGCGCAGCCCTCCAGGGCTTTGCCGGCAACACGGCGGGCGGCTTCCTGGAGATCAACGGCCGCGAGCTGCTGATCCGCAACATCGCCACCGCCGGCGGCCTGCCGGCGCGGCTGGAGGCGCTGCGCAAGCTGCCGGTGGGCTGGGTGGGCAGGGCGGGCAAGGCGGGCAAGGCGGGCAACGGTGGCGACGCATCGGGCGGCCAGCCGGTGCTGCTCAGCCAGGTGGCCGACGTGCGCTTTGCTGCGGCCGTCAAGCGCGGCGACGCGGGCTACAACGGCCGCCCTGCCGTGATCCTGGGCGTGGCCAAGCAGCCGGGGGCCGACACCCTGGCCCTGACGCGCCAGGTGGAGGCGGCCCTGGCCGAGCTGTCCCGCGCCCGGCCCGCGGGCGTGGACGAGCCGCGTGTGACGGTGCGCCAGGCCAGCTTCATCGAGGCCTCCATCGGCAACCTGCAGGCCAAGCTGATGACGGCCGCGGTGGTGGTCATGCTGGTGCTCTACGCCTTCCTGGGCAATGCGCGCACGACGCTGATCTCGCTGACCGCCATCCCGCTGTCCTTCGTCATCGCCGGCGTGGTCTTCCACCTGCTGGGCCTGTCCATCAACACCATGACGCTCGGCGGCCTGGCCATTGCCATCGGCGAGCTGGTGGACGACGCCGTGGTGGACCTGGAGAACATCCAGCGCCGGCTGCGCCTGAACCGCCAGGCCGCCCGGCCGCAGCCGGTGCTGGACGTGATCCTGCGCGCCTGCGTGGAGGTGCGCAGCGGCGTGGTGCTGGCCACGCTGATCATCGTGCTGGTCTTCGTGCCGCTGCTCTTCCTGCCCGGGCTGGAGGGGCGGCTGTTCGTGCCGCTGGGCGTGGCCTACATGACGGCCATCGCCGCCAGCCTGCTGGTGGCCACCACGGTGACGCCGGTGCTCGCGTACTACGTGTTGCCGGGCCTTGAGACAAGGAAACGCCGGGCCGCCCCAAGTTTCCGGGCTCCCCTCGGGGGGCGGGTGGGGCCAGGCCCCGCCCTTGGGGCTCACGCCTCCGACCATGCCGAGCCGCGTCTGGTGCGCCGCATCAAGGCCGGCTATGCGCGCGTGCTGAAGCGCGCGCTGGATCACGGTCACACCATCCTGGCTGCCGCCGCGGTGGCGGTGCTGCTGGCCGCGGCCAGCGTGCCCTTCATGGCGCGCAGCTTCCTGCCGCCGTTCAACGAGGGCATGCTGACCGTCAGCCTGCGCCTGGCGCCCGGCACCACGCTGGGCGAGTCGGTACGGCTGGCGGCGCAGGCCGAGCGGCTGCTGCTGCAGGTCGATGGCGTGCAGGCCGTGGGCCGGCGCTCGGGCCGTGCCGAGCTCGATGAGCATGCCGAGGGCGTGCATGTGTCGGAGATCGACGTGGTGCTGGCTCCGCACGGCCGCGCGGTGGAGGCCATCACCGCCGACATCCGCCAGCAGTTGGCGCCGCTGCCGGCCAGCATCGCCATCGGTGCGCCGCTGGCCCACCGCATCGACCACATGCTCTCCGGCGTGTCGGCGCAGATCTCGGTCAAGCTCTTCGGCGACGACCTGGACGCCCTGCGCGGGCAGGCCGCGGCCCTGCGCGAGCGGCTGGCCGCCATCCCCGGCCTGGCCGACGTGAACGTGGAGCGGCAGACGCTGATCCCGCAGGTCAAGGTACGCGTGGATGCCGACGCCGCGGCCCAGCACGGCATTGCCAGCGGCGTGCTGCTGCAGGAGCTGCAGACCCTGATCGACGGCGAGCGCGTGGCCCAGGTGCTGGAGGGCAGCCGCCGCTTCGACGTGGTGCTGCGCCTGCCCGATGCCGCGCGCGGCCCGGATGCGCTGGCCGGCCTGGTGATCGACACGCCCGCCGGGCGCGTGCCGCTGCAGCAGCTGGCGCAGGTGGAGCTGGCCGACGGGCCCAACGAGATCCGCCGCGACGAGGGCAAGCGCCGCATCGTCATCAGCGCCGCCGCGCAGGGCCGCGCCCTGTCCGACGTGGTGGCCGACATCCGCGCCGTGCTGGCTGAAGAGCCGCTTGCCGCCGGCCAGTTCGCCAGCGTGGGCGGGCAGTTCCAGGCGCAGGAGCAGGCCAGCCGCCTGATCGCCGTGCTGGCCAGCGTGTCGGCCGCGCTGATCTTTGCCGTGCTCTACAGCCGCTACCGCTCGCCGCGCCTGGCGCTGATGGTGATGGGCAGCATCCCGCTGGCGCTGGTCGGCGCGGTCGTCGGCCTGTGGCTCAGCGGGCAGCCGCTGTCCATCGCCGCGCTGATCGGCTTCATCACGCTGGCGGGCATCGCCACGCGCAACGGCATCCTCAAGATCAGCCACTGCATCAACCTGTGCGCCTTCGAGGGCGAGACCTTCACGCGGCAGATGATCCTGCGCGCCTCGCTGGAGCGCCTGGCCCCGGTGCTGATGACGGCGCTGGTGGCCGCGCTGGCCCTGGCCCCGCTGCTCTTCGAGGCCGGCGAGCCGGGCACCGAGATCCTGCACCCGGTCGCGGTGGTGATCTTCAGCGGCCTGATCGGCGCCACGCTGCTCGACAGCTTCGTCACGCCGGTGCTGGTGTGGCGCTTCGGCCGCGCACCCATCGAGGCCCGCGTGGCCGAGGTTCGGTCGCATGCCGCCGCAAGTGCGCCCGCCGGCGTGCCGCCCGCTGCCTTGCCCGAGGCCTTCTGACCGTGCGCCGCCCAGCCCTTGTGCCCGAGCTTGCGTGAACTTTCCCGGCGATCGGCGCACGCGTGCGCCTGCTGCCGGCACCGCTGTTGAACTGCCCGCCCCACCCACCATCTGAGGAGGTCGATGATGAAGAGACTGCTCGCTCCCGCCGCCCTGGCCGCTGCGCTTTGCGCACCGCTGTCCAGCCTGCTGCCTGCTGCAGCGCTTGCCCATGAGAACACGCTCACGCCCCGCCACGGCGGGGTGGTGGTGGAGGTGCGCGATGTCGAGTACGAGCTCGTCGCCCAGCCCCAGCGCCTGGCCCTGCACCTGCGCGACCACGGCCGTGCGCTGATCGCGCCCGAGGCCCGGGCCCGCGTCACGCTGCTGGCCGGCGGCAAGACGCAGCAGGTGGAGCTGCAGCCCAGTGGCGACCACCTGCAGGCCGATGGCGCGTTTGCAGTCGGCCCCGGCGCCAAGGCCGTGGCCGTGGTGACGGTGCCCGGCCGCCAGCCGGCCACGGCGCGCTTCGTGTTGCGCTGACGGGCCTGCTTGCAACACAGGCGCTTGCAATACCGGCGCTTGCAACACCGACGCTTGCACCAAGGGCTGGCTACCCCGCTGCCTGCTCTTGCCTCTTCTTCCTTCTTGCTCCCTGGAGCCCACGCCATGAACTGCTTCTCCCGCCCCGCCCTGCACGGCTTGGCCGCCATTGCCCTGAGCCTGGCCGCCGCAGCCACCACCCCCGCACATGCCCACGGCAGCGGCCACGACGACCATGCCGCGCACGGCGCAGCCGATGCCCACGCCGGCCACGGTGCGGCCACGCCCGGTGCACCGCACGCCCAGACCGCCTGGGGCAAGGCCGGTGCGGCCAAGGCGGCCAAGCGCACCGTCACCATCCGCATGGACGACCAGATGCGCTTCTCGCCCAGCCGCCTGCGCGTCAAGCTGGGCGAGACCGTGCGCCTGGTAGTGCACAACGACGGCCAGCTGATGCACGAGCTGGTGCTGGGCAGCCGCGAGTCCATCCAGCACCATGCCGAGCTCATGGCCCAGCAGCCCGACATGCCGCACGGCGGGCCCGACATGGCCCACGTGCCGCCGGGCAAGAGCGCCGAGATCGTCTGGACCTTCAACCGCGCCGGCACCGTGCACTTCGCCTGCCTGGTCGACGGCCATCACCTGGCCGGCATGGTGGGCACCATCGAGGTGGTGCGATGAAGCGCCGCCACCTGCTCCTGGGCGCGGCACTGCTGCCGGTGGCCGGCCTGCCGGTGCATGCGGCCTCGTCATCGGCCTCATCCTCGGCTCCTGCCGCAGCGCAACCCGCCGGCCCCACGGTCAACATCTGGAAGAGCCCCACCTGCGGCTGCTGTGGCGACTGGGTGGCCCACCTGCAGGCCAATGGCTTTCGCACCCGCGTCTTCGACACCGGCAACGAGGCCATGCGCGAGCGGCTGCGCATCCCCGCGCGCTACGGCTCGTGCCACACCGCGCAGGTGGAGGGCTATGCCCTGGAGGGCCACGTGCCCGCTGCCGACATCCGCCGCCTGCTGCGCGACAAGCCGCAGGCCATCGGCCTGGCCGTGCCCGGCATGCCCATCGGCTCGCCCGGCATGGACGGCCCGGCCTACGGCGGCCGGCGCGATGCGTATGACGTGCTGCTGATCAAGGCCGACGGCTCGACCCGCACCTGGCGGGCCTATCGCTGACCCGCCCTGTCTGGCATCAGGCCAGCCGCGGATAGCTGAAGCCGATGAAGTGCGTCGCATTGAGCACGAAGTGCGCTGCGATCGCCGCTTCGATACGCCCGGTGCGCTGCAGGGCCCAGCCATAGCCCACACCGGCCAGCATGGCCAGCAGCATGTAGGCAGCCCCGCCGGGGGCATGGGCCAGGCCGAAGAGCAGGCTGGCCGCCGCGACGGCCATCGCGGTGCCCCCGCGGCGGTGGGCCAGGCGCGTGGCCAGCCGCTGCTGGATCAGGCCGCGGAAGAAGGCTTCCTCCAGCACGCAGGTGACCAGGCCCATGCGCAGCAGGTGCAGCGCAGCCCAGTCGGGCACGGCAGGCTGCCACAGCGCATCGGGCCGCACCACGCCCATCGCCCAGGCCAGTAGCAGGACGAGCGTGGTGGTTGCGGCTGCGACGGGCAGGGCCTGGCGCAGCACCATCGCCGCCTCGCGCCAGCCGCTCACCCGCCGGCCCCAGGCCGCCACGGCCAGCGCGGCGGCCAGCGCCGCATCGGCATGCAAGGCCAGACGCAGCGGCTGGGCATCGGCACTGAGCTGCGCTCGGGCCACCGGCACCCAGGGCACGAAGCCGGGCACCGCGTGCAAGGCCAGGGCCAGCACCAGCAGGGCGGCGGCCAGCGTGCACGCGCCGCGCCATGCCGACAAGGCCAGGTGGTGCGCGGCCCAGAGCAGCGCGGCCAGCATCGCGGTGGCCGCGATGCCGATGGGCCCGATCCAGCCGCCGGCCCAGCCCGTCACCGCCGCCGCCGCCATCAGCAGCGGCCACGCGGGCCAAGCCCGGCCACGCCAGCGCAGCGGCGGCAGCCAGACGGCAACGATGCAAGCGGCGAGCAGCAGGAAGGGCAGGGGAGGGACGAGCGTCATGGCGCGACAAAGCCACCGCAGGGCCGGCGATTGTGCTCATGCCTTCTTCACGCGGCGCACGGGCCGTCGTGCGGCCGCCGGCATGATGCGCGGCACTTTGCTTGCCCCTGTCGCCCTACTCCGCTTCACCGCCTACCCACAGCCATGCACCGCCGCCCCGTCCCGCTCGCCAAGGCCTACCGCCTGCTCAACCACGGCCCGACCGTCATGGTCACCAGTGCCCACGGTGGCCGGCGCAATGTGATGTCGGCGGCGTGGAACATGCCGCTGGATTTCAGCCCGCCCAAGGTGGCAGTGGTGATCGACAAGTCCACCTGCAGCCGTCAGCTCATCGAGGCCAGTGGCGTCTTCGGCCTGAACGTGCCGTGCCGCGCGCTGGCCCAGGCCGCGCATGACGCGGGCCAGGTGTCCGGGCGCGACCTGCCGGCTGAGGCCGACAAGTTCCAGCGCCTGGGCTTGCAGACCTGGCACGAGGGCGGCCCGGATGGCCTGGGCC
This sequence comes from Pseudomonadota bacterium, assembly GCA_049321005.1. Classification (GTDB taxonomy): domain Bacteria; phylum Pseudomonadota; class Gammaproteobacteria; order Burkholderiales; family Burkholderiaceae_C; genus Aquabacterium. Next base: position 231,231 of record JBMOQL010000005.1, on the reverse strand, counting down.
TGCCGATGGTGGAGGGCTGCGTCGCCTGGCTGGCCTGCCGCGTGCTGCCCGAGCCGCGCAACGAGCAGCTGTACGACCTGTTCCTGGCCGAGGTGGTCGGCGCCTGGGCCGACGAGCGTGTCTTTGCCGACGGTCACTGGCGCTACGGCCCGGATACCGACCCAGCGCTGCGCACCCTGCACTACGTGGCGGGCGGCCATTTCCTGACCATTGGCGAGCCGCTGAGCGTGGACCTGGGCGATTGAGTGGTCAGCCCGCGCGCCGCGCCCCTGCTTCATACCAGGCGCGGCTGCGGTTGACCACGCGCACCACGGCCAGCATCAGCGGCACTTCGATGAGCACGCCCACCACGGTGGCCAGGGCGGCGCCGGATGCGAAGCCGAACAGGCTGATCGCCGCGGCCACGGCCAGCTCGAAGAAGTTGCTCGCGCCGATCAACGCCGAGGGGCAGGCCACCTCGTGGGCCTCGCCGGCCAGGCGGTTGAGCCCGTAGGCCAGGGCCGCGTTGAAGACGACCTGGATCACGATGGGCACGGCCAGCATGGCGATCACCAGCGGCTGATCCAGGATGGCCTGGCCCTGAAAGGCGAACAGCAGAACCAGGGTGGCCAGCAGTGCAGCGATCGACCACGGGCCGATGCTCGCCAGTGCCGCGTCCAGCGCCTGCGGGCCGCGCCGCAGCAGCGCACGCCGCCACAGCTGGGCCACGATCACCGGCACCACGATGTACAGCGCCACCGACGTGAGCAGCGTGGCCCAGGGCACGGTTAGGGCCGACAGCCCCAGCAGCAGAGCGACGATAGGAGCGAAGGCGAACACCATGATGGTGTCGTTGAGCGCGACCTGCGACAGCGTGAACAGCGCATGCCCGCCGGTCAGCCGGCTCCACACGAAGACCATCGCGGTGCAAGGTGCAGCGGCCAGCAGGATGAGTCCGGCGACGTAGCTGTCCAGTTGCTCCGCGGGCAGCCACGGTGCGAACACCTGGCGCACGAAGACCCAGCCCAGCAGCGCCATCGAGAACGGCTTGACCGCCCAGTTGACGAAGAGCGTGATGGCGATGCCCCGCCAGTGCCGGCGCACCGCGGTCAGGCTGGTGAAGTCCACCTTCAGCAGCATGGGGATCACCATGACCCAGATCAGCGCGCCCACGGGCAGGTTGACCTGGGCCACTTCCATGCGACCGACGGCCTGGAACAGCCCGGGCGCCAGCTGGCCGGCGACGACGCCGGCGACGATGCACAGGGCGACCCAGACGGTCAGCCCGCGCTCGAAAAGGCTCATGGGCGCCCTAGCCGGGCTGGCATGGGCGGCGACAGGTGCGTCCATCAGTTGCGTCCAATGGCCTGCAGCGCCTGCCGCAGCGCGTCGCCGTCCGCCTGCAGCCGATCCAGCGGCAGGGCCAGCAGCTGCAGCATGCGGTAGCCCAGCGCCTGGCGCGTGAGCTCGAAGGCGCGTAGCCGGCCAGTCTCACCCCCCTCGGCAACAGACGGGTCCGGGTAGCCCCAATGCACCTTCACGGGCGGATGCGCGCCGCCCATGAACACCGGGCAGGCCTCGGCTGCGGCGCTGTCGCACACGGTGATCACGATGGACAACGGCGGCGCATCGGTGGCGGCAAAGCGCTCCCAGCCCTTGCTGTGGCAGCCGGTGGCATCGATGCCGGCGTCATGCAGCACCTGCAGCGCCAGCGGGTTGATGCGGCCGCTGGGTGCGCTGCCGGCGCTGTGCGCCCGCACGTCGCGGCCCAGGCGAGCAGCCCAATGGTTGAGCATGGCCTCGGCCAGCACGCTGCGGGCCGAGTTGTGGGTGCACAGGATGAGGACGTGAGTGGTCATCGGGAGGTCAGCGAGCAGAAGGAGGCGCGCAAGCGGCCTCGCCGCCCGCAGACGCCGTGAGTGCGCAGGGATGGCCTTCGCAGCAGTGCTGGGTCAGGTAAACCAGCAGCTGGTTCATGCGGCCGAATGCGGCGCGGTAGACCAGATGCCGGCCCTGGCGCTCCTGCGTCACCAGGCCGGCGTGCATGAGGTCCTTGAGGTGATGCGACAGCGTGGCCGGCGCCACATCCACGCCGGGCCCCATCGCGCCCGGGGTGAGGCCCGGCTCGCCCACCACCACCAGCGCGCGGAAGATGCGCAGCCGCACCGGATGGGCCAGGGCTGACAGAGCCTGGACCACCTGCTCTTCCGGCAGGGAAGCGGCGGGTGCGTCGGCGTCGGGCTGGGCGGGAGAAGGCGGCCTGGACACGATGAAGCGGGTGAGTCGATGTCGATTCGATTATTCGATAATAAACGAATTGAAGGTTGTGGCGCAAGTGCCTGCACGACTGCCCCCTTGCACCAGCGGTGGTCACTACGAGGGCCGTCGGCGTGAGCCCAGATCACCGGCGCGGTGCGGCCCCCTCGAACAGGGCGGGGCGGCGCACGAACTTGGCGCGGGCTTGATCCGAACGGATCACGGGTCCGACCCGGGCGATGGGTGGCTTGTCACTTGCGTGCCCAAGAATCCGGGTCGCACCAGCCGCAAAGGGCTTTCTACACGCCTAGGCTGTCGCACGGCGGATCGCAGTTCGCCGCCAGCCCAGCGCTCTTTGGATTCGCGTTCCTCTCGCGTTCGATGCGGCGCACGCCGCATCAACCGCCCGATCAATCGCCGCGCCAGCAAGGGGGCACCGTGCCCGCTTGCGTCGCCAGTGGTTGTCATCAGGCGGCGAGCCGTCGTCCACCCGCTCTTTCGCAAGGTGGCGCCGGCCCTCCGACCCATGACCTCAACTCTGGAGAAGCAAGCATGAAGATCAAGTCTCTCGCCCTGGCCGCCGCCCTGGCCCTGACCGCCGGCGCCGCCAACGCTGCCCTGACCAAGGGTGACAACATCACCACCGGCAGCTCGCTGATGCTGATCGCCTATGACACGGACGCCCAGGTGTCCTACGTCAAGGATCTCGGCACCTACACCAACGACTTCTACACCACGGGCAAGCTGAGCCCGGCCTCCTGGCTGGTCAACGACGGTGAATGGAGCGAGTTCCTGGCCGCCTCCACCGTGTCCAACATCAACTGGCTGGTGCTGGGCTACCAGGGTTCGGGCGCGGCTGTGGAGTCGCGCAAGATCATGACGACCGCCCAGGTCGGCACCACGCACGAGCAGATCCTCACGGGCAACAACAACAACCTGAACAACACCTTCGGCACGCTGACCAACTTCGTTGGTGCGGCCAGCCTGACGGGCACGCACCTGCAGGAAGACAACGGCAGCAGCTTCAACCAGGTCGGCGAAGGCCCTGGCGGCAATGCCTACTTCATGGGCGTGGACCGCTCCAATGCCCAGGGCAACCTGAAGTACCAGACCAACAACCTGCTGGGCGCCACCGCCGAGTTCGTGTTCCTGGCCCGCCCGGGCACGAGCGGCCTGGCCACCCCGCTGTTCCAGCAGCCGGGCTACTTCACCTTTGGTGCCGACAACACTGGCGCTTACACCCTGTCCTACGCACCGGTTCCGGAGCCCTCCACCTACGCGCTGATGGTGGCCGGCCTGGCTGCCGTGGGCCTGGTGGCCCGCCGCCGCGCCGCCCGCTGATCACCGGCTCGATCGGCGTCCTGCTCCCTGAAGACCTGCTGGCCGCAAGCCGGCGGGCCCGGCCTGGTCCCCGAGGGGCCGGGCAGGGCGCAGCCTTGTCTGTCGGCCGCCCGGCCGAATGCTTCAGGCGCTTCCGGTGCCCGCCCCCTTGCCCGCAGGCAGCGGGGCGGGCCTGGCGGTCCCTGGTGCGGTGGCGGGGGGCGGCTGTGGAGCAGGCCTGCGCCGTGTCTGCGTGATCCGCAGTCCCTTTCCCTTTTCCATTGCCGTCTCCCGGTCCCGTCCGTTTCCGTCCGTTTCCGCTTCTTCCCTCTCGTCTCTTCCCGCCCCGCTCACCCGACCGAAGGATCCCATCATGAAGCTCCGTCACCTCTCGCTGGCCGCCCTGGCCGTCGTCGCTGGCCAGGCCCACGCCCTGGACATCGCCACCACCAACGCCGCCAACACCTTCAAGGTGTACGTGGCGGGCGCCTCGGCCACCAAGGCCATCATCGGCGGCCTGTTCACGCAGAACTGCCAGGCCGGCACGCTGGACGTCTACCGCAGCAAGACCGGTACCGCCGCCGGCCAGGGCGACAGTGCCGCGGGCGATTCGTACAACGTCTACAGCTGCACGATGATCGCCGGCAACGACTTCAACCTGGCCACCGGCACCAACGTGGCCTTCCACAAGCGTGACCGCGGCGGCTCGGGCTACGGGGTGTTCCCGGTGGCGCTGAACCGCGCCATCGACTTCCTGGAAGTCAGCACCGCCAGCTGCGGCACCTCTCCCGTGGCCACCACCGCCACCCAGCGCAACTGGGACTGCGGCAGCGTCATCCAGCGCGCCCCGGACGGCGGCACGTCCGACGTCGAGCCCGCGCTGTTCCTGTTCGAGAACAACAAGCCGGCCGCCTTCGCCGCAGACACCTTCAACGCCGGCTCCGACTTTGCCGCCGTGCGCCCGCTGTTCTCCACCGTGATCGGCCTGGCCGTCAGCAACCCGCTGTATGCCGCGCTGCAGACGGCCCAGGGCACGACCGGCCAGCCCTCGATCCCGTCCACTCTGGCCTCGGCCCTGACGCGCGCGGGCTATGACTACTCCCTGGGCTGGTCTGCCCTGGGCGTGGCCAATGCCGACAACCAGCTCAACATCTGCCGCCGCGAGAACGGCTCGGGCACGCAGGCCGCAGCCAACCTGTTCTTCCACCAGTACCCGTCGAACGCCGGTGCCGTGATCCCGGCGGCGAGCAACGTCGACTCGTCGGTGGGCGCAGTGGGCAACACGGCGGGCGAGTACTTCGTCGGGGAAGGCACGTCCAGCGGCCAGGTCCGCACCTGCCTGAACAACGCCAGCGCCGCGAGCGGCTATGCCATCGGCCACATCTCGCTGGAGAACGACCCGAACGCCTCCGGCCAGAGCTGGAAGTTCGTGCGCATCGACGGCGCCATCCCCAGCCGTGACGAAGCCAAGGCTGGCCGCTATGGCTACTTCGTCGAGTCCACGCTGCAGGTCAGCAAGGCGGCGCCCACCGCCGTGCGCAACTTCCTGACCCGCTTCGCCGACCAGGCCGGCCTGCCCAACAACCTGAACCTGCTGTCCACCGCGGCCAAGGCCGGTGTGTTCGCCACGCCGACCAACCCGGGCTGCAACGTGGCCTTCGGCACCGGCACGGCCAACCAGCAGACCTTCTGCGGCCGTGTCACGCGCGGCGGCAACAACCAAGACCTGCCCGTCATCCTGAAGTGACCGGCTGACCTCCGGAGCGGGCAGCGCCAGCCGCCCGCCCAGGAGGTCTTGCGTTCTCATCCTGAACTCCTCGCCGGGTCCCCGCCCGGCTTGACAGGCGCCTTGCGGGCATCCGCCCCGGGGCGCCTTTTTGCATCTGGCGTGCGCAGGCGTGAGCCGGCCTGGCCCCGATGGCCACCCAGCGGGCTGCCCTGGCTCCTTTGGCTCATGGGCAGGGGGCTGAAACGTCCCCCCGACACGGGGCTGCATGGTCCGATCGGCTCACGCCGGTTCATGGCCCTTTCACCCCTGCTGCAGACACTGCCGCACCATGAAAGCACCTTTTCCCGCCCGCCGGTGGGCGAGGGGAGTGGCTTGCAGTCTCATCATGTGCGGCGCCCTGGCGTCCGCTCAGGCGCAGCATGCTTCCCCCGCCGCCGCGCCGGCCGCCGCTCCCACTGACGCTGCGCAGGGTTCTGCGCCGGACGCCGCCCCGCAAGCCCCGCGCTTCGGCATCTACGAGTTCGAGGTCGAGGGCAACACGGTGCTGCCGGTGCTGGCCATCGAGCGCGCGGTATCGCCCTTCATGGGCGAGAGCCGCACCGTGGCCGACGTGGAGGCCGCCCGCGCTGCGCTGGAGAAGACCTACCAGGATGCCGGCTACCTGAGCGTGTTCGTGGACGTGCCCGAGCAGCGCGTGGACGAAGGCGTGGTGCAACTCAAGGTGCTGGAGGGCCGCGTGGAGCGCCTGGCCGTGACCGGCTCGCGCTACTACGACCAGGGCGTCATCCGCAGCCGCGTGCCGGAGCTGGCCGAGGGCCGCGTGCCGAACTTCAACGTGGTGCAGGCCCAGCTGGCGACGGTCAACACCAACGAGCTGCGCCGCGTGCAGCCGGTGCTGCGCCCGGGCCGCGACCCCGGCACGGTGGAAACCGAGCTGCAGGTCAGCGACCGCCTGCCGGTGGGCGGCAGCATCGAGATCAACAACCACCATGCGCAGTTCACCAAGCCGCTGCGGCTGCAGGCCTCGGTGCGCCATGACAACCTCTTCCAGGCTGATCACAGCCTGGCGCTGACCGCCATCACCGCGCCGCAGGACACCGCGCAGAGCAAGGTGCTGGTGCTCAACTACACCGCGCCGCTGGTCGGCGGCGATGCGTGGATGGGCTTCCTCGTCGCATCTGACAGCGCCATCGAGCCGCTGGGCGTGGCCAACGTGATCGGCAAGGGCACCAGCCTGGGCCTGCGCCGCATCTGGAATCTGCCGGCCTCGCCCCATTTGCCCGGCTTCTTCCACAACCTGGCCCTGGGCGTGGACTACAAGGACCAGAAGGAAAACACCGTTGCCGGCAACAGCGGCCTGGCCACGCCGATGCGCTACGCGCCGATCACGGCGGGCTACACAGCCAACTGGCTGGGCGAGCAGGGCAGCCGCACGCAAGCCTCGGTCAACCTGGTGGCCAACCTGCGCACCACGCTCAAGCGCCGCGTATTGCAGAGCGAATGCGGCGTGGCCGACCCGAGCGATCCGCGTGACAGCGTGGACCAGTTCGAGTGCAAGCGCGAGAACGCAGACGGCGGCTTCGCGCTCGTCAAGCTGGACCTGCGCCACGTGCACAAGGCCTGGGACACGGCAGCCGGTGCCTGGGAGGCCGAGTGGCACCTGGGCGGCCAGCTCGCCAGCCAGCCGCTGGTGGCCGCGGAGCAATACGCCATCGGCGGGGCCGACAGCGTGCGCGGCTACCTGGAGGCCGAGGCGATCGGCGACCACGGCGTGCTCGCTGGCGTGGAGCTGCGCGGCCCCAACCTCGCCCGGCGCGATGCGCCTGCCGATGCCGCCGGCGGGCGCAGCGTCTTCGACGAGATCACCGCCTACGGCTTCCTGGAGGGCGGCTCCATCCGCCTCATCGGCGGCGACCGCCAGACCCTGGCCGGCACCGGCGTGGGCCTGAAGCTGCGCGCGCGCAAGAGCTTGTCGGCCAACGTGGACCTGGCCTGGCCGCTGAAGAGCACACCCGCGGCCGACGGCGGCCATGTCACCAAGGCCGGCGATCCCCGGCTGCACGTGCGCGTGGGCGCCGAGTTTTGACTGCTGTAAAGGACTGCCCCATGAAGCCTGCCCACCTGCTCCGTCCGGCCCGCAAGGTGCGCCCGCGTACGCTGCGGCGTCAGGCGCTGCGCCGCATGCTGCGCGCGTTGCGGCGGGGGCGCGGGCTGCGCCCACTGGTGTCTGCCCTGGTGAGCGCGCTGCCGATGGTGGCGTTGCACCCGGCCGCGGTGGCTGGCAGCTTCCCGCGCGGCGTGGTGCGCGCCATCGCGCCGCCGCCGCCACTGGCGGTGCCCACGCCCGGCACCGACTGGCTGCAGCAGGGCAGCGCCACAAACAACCACCCGCAGGCGCTGGCCACCGGCCAGATGCAGGTGGACCAGGCCAGCACCCGGGCCATCTACCGCTGGAGCCGCTTTGACATCGGCTCGCGTGCCTCGCTCACCATCAACACGCCTAACGGCGGCAGCTCGCTCAACCTGGTCAGCGGCGGCGACGTGAGCCGCATCTTCGGCTCGCTCGTCTCCAACGGCGAGGTCTACCTGATCAACCCCAGCGGCATCTGGTTCGGCCAGGGGGCGAGCGTCAACGTGGCGGGGCTGTTCGCCTCCACGCTGCAGCTGGATGCGGCGGACTACATGGCCGGGCTGGCCAACAGCCTGCGCAGCGCGGCGCCCACTTTCACCTGGCAGGACGTGAAGGATGCGGACGGCGCCGTGCTGCAGACCTTTGATCACCCCAGCAACTTCGTGCACGTGGACAGCGGTGCTGCGCTGACCACGCCCAGCGGCGGGCGGGTCTTCCTGCTGGCGCGCGAGGCGACCAACGCCGGCCGCATCGAGACGCCCGGCGGGCAGACCGTTGTCGCCGCTGGCAGCGAGGTCTACCTGCAGGCGCCCAGCACCGACACCAGCCCGCTGTATGCGTCCGAGGCCAATGCCAAGGTGCCGGCCACCCGCGGCCTGCTGGTGGAGGTGGGCGGGGGCGCCAGCGGCGAGGTGGCGACCAACCTGGGCGAGATCCTGGCCGCGCGCGGCAACGTGACGCTGGTGGGCTTGGCCGTCAACCAGAGCGGGCGCGTTTCGGCCACGACCAGCGTGCAGGAGAACGGCTCGGTCTTCCTGCTGGCGCGCAGCGGGGCCACGGCCCTCAATGACAACGGCAGCATCATCAAGCGCGCCAACGTGGGTGGCCAGCTCACCCTGGGCGCGGGCAGCCGCATCGACATCACGCCCGAGGCATCGGCGGCCACATCCACCGACTCGTCGGCCTTCACGCGCTCGCGCGTTGAGCTGTCGGGCCAGACCATCGAGCTGCAAAGCGGCGCGGTCATCCGTGCGCCGGGGGCCATCGTCAACGCACGTGCGGCCGACGTGCCAGCGTATGAGACGGCAGCGGCGGACCTGCCGGCATCCCCCACCGCGCGCATCGTGCTGGGCGAGGGCACCACGATCGATGTGTCCGGCACCACGGATGCGCAGGTCTCTGCGGCGCGCAACTATGTCAGCACCGAGCTGATCGGCCAGGCCGATCTGGCCGATGCGCCGCTGCAGAAGCTGGGCCCGCTCTACCAGAAGAGCGGCGTCGTCTTCGACATACGCGAAGACGTGCCCATCCTGGGCCTGCAAGCCGGCGACGCAGCCAACCCCTACGTTCAGAACACCGCCCGCACCGCCACCGAGCGGCTGGCCAGTGGCGGCACGATCAACCTGGAGTCGGCCGGCCTGGTGGCGGCGCACGCCACATCGCGGCTCAACGTCTCCGGCGGGCAGGTGACCTACACCGGCGCCACCGTGCCGGGCGCAAGCGTGCTGGTGGCGGCCGATGGCACGCGCTACACGCTCAACGAGGCGCCGGTGGACCTGGTCTACCGCAGCCTGGAGGGCTATGCCGAGCCCAGCGTGGACCGCTTCGGCACCAATGCGCCGGCCGGCGCCAACCTGCAGGGCCGCTGGGACCCGGGCTATGTCGAAGGCCGCGCAGCCGGCACCGTGAGCGTCACCGCGCCGGTGGCCCTGCTGGATGGCCAGATGAGCGCCGGCACCCTCACCGGCGTGCGTCAGGCGGCCGGACTGGATCCCCTGGCCGCTGCCGGCACCCTGAGCCTGGGCCGCACCACTGCGGGCGGCGACCGGTCTGCCGCCATGGACTCGCTGGCCATCACAGCTGCCCCGGCCGCAACGGACGCTGCCGACCTGGCCTTCTGGGCCGACCCGCTCGCCGCCGCCGTGACGGGCCAGGCCGGCCAGCCCCTGGCCAGCCGCATCAGCGCGCTTCAGATCCGCAATGCCGGCTTTGGCAAGCTCAACGTGGCGGCCGAGGGCCGTATCGAGCAGCAGGCCGGCGCCGATCTGCTGCTGCCCGACCAGTCGTCGGTCACGCTGCGCAGCCGGCTGGGCGACGTGGCGCTGAACGCCTCCACCGTGACGCGCGGCGGCGCGGTGGCGGTGACCGCCGGCTACGGCACCACCGCGCAGAGCGGCCCCGGTGCACCGGCCATCACGCTGGCGGCCGGGCAGCGCATCGACGTGGCGGGCAACTGGGTCAACCGCTGGCGTGACGGCGCCGATGCGCGCGCGGCCGTCAAGGGCGGCAGCATCGCGCTCAAGGCGGGCGGCGCCCTGACGCTGGGCACCGGCAGCGTGCTCGATGCCTCCGGTGGCGCCACGCTGGCCGCCAATGGCAGCACGGTGAAGGGCACCGCCGCCGGCAGCATCGTGCTGGAGAGCAACAACGGCTCGGCCAGCGACCAGGCGCTTGCGCCCCTCACCCTGGGCGGCGAGTTGCGCGCCTACGGCTGGGGCCCGGGCCAGGGCGGCAGCCTGCGCGTCAAGGCCGGCGAGGTGCTGATCCAGGCCGCTGACGCGGCGCCGCGCAGCGATGGGGCCACCCTGGTGCTGGGCGACAGCCTCTTCCAGCAAGGCGGCTTTGCGGCCTATGACATCGAGGGCGTGCGCTCGCTGACGGTGGCCGATGGCGCAACAGTTGCGCCGCGCACGGCCGCCTGGCTGGGCCGGGCCGGCCTGCGCAACGTGGCATCGGGCACCGACATGGCCCGCGTCCTGGCCACCGGCATGCCGCTGGACGGGCGGCTGTCGCCCGTGAAGCTCACGCTGCAATCCAGGGGATCGTCCAACGTCACGACGCTGCAGGGTGAAGGCGCGCTGCGCCTGGCCGGGGGCGCCCGCATCCAGGCCGACCCGCGCAGCACCATCACGCTGGTGGGCGGCAACAGCCTGGTGGTGGAGGGCGACATCGCCAGCGCCGGTGGCAGCGTCAGCCTGTCGCTGGCCGGGCGCAACTCGGGCGCCAACGAGCCCTTTGCGGGCACGCTGCGCGTGGCGGGAACGGCCGAGATCGACGTGTCCGGCACCACGCTGATCACGCCGGATGGCGACCGCTACAACCAGGGCCAGGTGCTGGCCGGCGGCAGCATCACGGTGAGCACCACCACGGGCGATGGCGCGGCAGGCACGCGCACGCTGATCGACATCGAAGACGGCGCGGCGCTGCGCGCCAATGGCGCCGCCGGCGTGCTGGACCTGCCGCGCGCCGTGGGCGCCACCGGCCCGGCCATCGCCCGCAACCAGATGGTCGCCAGCAACGGCGGCAGCATCACCGTCAGCTCGCGCGAAGGCGGGGCCTACCTGGGCGGCAGCCTGGAGGCCCGCGCGGGCCAGATCCAGGGCGCAGACGGCCGCACGGTGCGCGGGGAAGGCGGCACGCTGACGGTGGGCATCACCGGCAGCTCGCGTGACGGCACCATCGTGGGTGCCGTGCCCGAGGTGGCCGTGGTGCTGCAGCAGGCCGCGCCCACGCGGGCCGACATCGCCCCAGGCACGGTCACCGTGTCGGCAGACCGCCTGCAAGCCGGTGGCTTTGCCGACGTGCACCTGGCCTCGGCAGACCGCATCGTGCTGCAAGGCGACATCACCTACGCCACAGCCGGCACGCTGAGCCTGGATGCGCCGGTGCTCACGGCGCGCCAGGCCGCGCAAGCCGGCCAGGCCGCCGCGGCGGCGCAGCGCGTGAACCTGTCGGCCGCCACCGCGCTGCGCCTGGGCAGCAGCACGCGCATCGGCGCGTCGCAGCCCTTGCCCGACAGCGGCCCCACGACCGGCACGGCGCAGCTCGCCTTCAGCGGTGGGCTGATGGAGCTCTTTGGCGACATGGTGGTGCAGGGCGCACAGCAGCTCGGCTTTGCCGGCAGCCGCGAGCTGCGCCTGCGCGGGGTGGCGCTGGAGACGCGCCAGACCGGCAGCCTGCGCGCCGCGGCCGATGTCACCTTCAGCGCGCCGCAGGTGGCACCCACCACCGCCACGCACTACACGGTCGACCTCACGGGTGAGGACGGCACGGCCCAGCACACGCTGCGGGTCACCGGCGGCGATGCCGCCAGCGCCGCGCCGCTGTCCGCGGCCGGGGTCTTCACCGCCAAGGCGGCCGACATCGAGCTGGATGGCGGCGTCATCCGCGCGCCCTTCGGCCAGGTGGACCTGCAGGCCACGCGCTCCATCACCGTGCAAGGCGACAGCCTCATCTCCGTCAGCGGCAACGGCTTGGCCGTGCCCTACGGCGGCACACTGGATGGCGGCAAGAGCTGGTCCTACAACGGCAACCCCATCGAAGCGCCGTTGGCCAAGTCAGTGACGCTGGCCGCGCCCGGCCAGACGGTGCAGCTGCTCTCCGGCGAGATCGATCTCTCCGGCGGCGGGCAAATGCTGGGCTGGGAGTTCGTGCCCGGCCCGGGCGGCTCCACCGACATCTTCACGGGCGCCAGCGGCGCCTACGCCATCGTGCCCAGCGTGACCGGCTATGCGCCGCACGACGCCGCCATCGCCGCCACGCAAGGCGGCACGACCCTGGGCGGCGCGCTGGCGCTGGGCCAGCAGATCACCGTCGGCGAGGGCGGCCCGCTGCCGGCCGGCACCTACGCGCTGCTGCCCGCGCGCTATGCGCTGCTGCCCGGTGCCTTCCTGGTCAGCCCGCAGGGCCGCACCCCGACCACGCTGGGCTACACGCAAGTGCAGCCCAACGGCTCCTACGTGATCGGGGCGGTCACCAGCCGCGTGGGCTCCACGGCCAACAACCAGGTCGCCACCGCGTGGAGCATCACGGCCTCCAGCATTGCCCGACGCAGCTCGGAGGTGCGCACGACCGACACGGACAGCTTCTTTGCCGCCCAGGCCGCCAAGGCCGGCACGGCGGCCCCGCGGCTGGCGCGCGATGCCGGCGCGCTGAACATCGAAGCCCTGAGCCTGGCACTGGAGAGCGTCAACCGCTTCGCGGTGCAGGACGCGCTGTCCCGCGGCGGCAGCCTCAACATCAGCTCCGAGCGCATCCACGTGGCCGGCGCCGGGGCCCCCGCCGTGGCGGGCGCGCTCAACCTGTCGGTGGACCAGCTCAATGCCACCGGGGCCTACAGCCTGATGCTGGGCGGCCGCCGCGGCGCCAGCACGGATGCCGGCGCCGAGGTGCAGGTCACCGCGCGCGAGGTCACCGTAGACACCCGAACCGGCCCGGCGCTGCAGGCCGGTGACATCGTGCTGGCCGCCACGGAAAAGGTTGACGTGGCCACCGGCTCGCGGCTGACGGCACGCGAGCAGGCGGGCACGGCCGAGCAGCTGGCCTTCAGCGGCGACGGCGCGCTGCTGCGCGTGGCCGAGGATGCGGACGCCGCATCGGTGCGCACCGGCGCCATGGGCAGCATAGGCGACCTGAGCCTCGGCGCGGGCGTGGCCCTGAGCGGTGGCTCGGTCACCGTGGAGGCCACCCGCGACCTCAGCCTGGACCCGAGCGCCACACTGGCGGCTGACACCATCAACGTCGGCGCCCGCCGCATCGACGTGGCGCCGGCGGCCGGCAATGTGAGCGCCGGCGTGCAGGCCGGCACGGCCAACCTGGCCGCGCAACTGGCCGGCGCGCGCCGCGTGGCCCTGCGGGGCTTCGAGGGCATCACGCTGGCCGCCGGCACGCAGCTGGGCTCCGACCGGCTGGCGCGCATCACGCTGGACACCTCCTCCCTGCGCGCCGGTGCGGGCGCCAGCGTGAAGGCCGGCGGCATCAACCTGACCAACACCACCGGCGTGGCGCCGGGCGAGGTGCGCGAGTCCGGCCAGGGCGCGCTCACGCTGCAGGCCAACGGACAGGCAGGCGGCGACGGCCATGTGCAGATCACCGGCGCCCAGGCCATCGACGGCGTGCAGCAGGTGCGGCTGGCGGCCGCAGGCAGCGTGGTGGTCGGCCGGGGCGCACAGCTGTCCACCGGCGGCGACCTGCTGCTGAACGCGCGCACGCTCACCGCCGCCACCGGCGCCGCACCCAACGTGGCCGACACGGGCCTGAGCACCGAGCGCGCACTCCCCCAGCTGCAGGCGGGCGGCGTGCTGAGCCTGTCCCGCCCCGGCGCTGACGACGCGCAGGCCGCGCCCGCGCAGGCCGGGATCGGCGCACACGTCATCCTGGCGGCCGACCGCATCGAGCAGGGCGGCACCATCGACCTGCCCACCGCGCGGCTGGAGCTGCATGCCGCTGGCAGCGCGGGCGGCCCGGCCGTGGTGTTCCAGGGCGAGACGCGCAACGCCGAGGGCAACGTGGTGACGCCCGGCTCGCAGACCCTGCTGCCCGGCGTGGTCCGCAGCTATGACGGCCAGGCCGTGGCCGCACCGGCCGGCCAGCTCATCGTCAAGGCGGCCAATGGCGACGTGGTGGCCGAGGCGGGCAGCGTGATCGACGTCTCCGCCGCTGTGGCGCCGGCATCGGCCGGCGGCGGCGCAGGCAGCGTCGACATAGCCGCACCGGCCGGCGAGGTGACGCTGGACGGCCGCCTGCTGGCCACCTCCGGCGGCGGCCAGACGGCCGGCAGCCTGAGCGTGGACAGCCTGCGGGCGCTCAATCTGGCCGCACTGGCCGCCCGCATCGCCGACGAGCGCGATGCCGCGCGAGAGCTGGCGAACTTTGGCGCGGCACTCAACCTGCGCAACCGCAGCGGTGACCAGACCGTGGCCACCGGCACCGTGCTGCAAGCGCAGCAGATCGCGCTGACGACTGATGCGGGCGCGCTCACCGTGGCCGGCACGCTGCAGGCGGGGGCGGGCGACAGCCTCAACGCCGGCGGCGTGCGCCTGCAGGCCGCGGGCGACGTCACGCTGACCAGCGGCGCGCGCGTGTCGGCCAATGCGTCCGCTGTGGGCCAGACCGGCGGCACCGTCTTCATCGGCACGCAGCAGGGCCGCATCGCGCTGCAAGGCGGCGCGGTGGTGGAGGCGCGTGGCGTGCAGGCTGCTGACGGCACGCTCAAGCTGCGCGCGCCGCGCACGGGCGTCGATGCCACCAACCGCGCTGGCACCGACGTGGCGGTGGACGCCATCGCGGCCGATGTGTCGCGCGTGGGGGGCATCGAGGTGGAGGCGTTCAAGAGCTATGACGCCGCCACGATCAACTCCACGGCCAGCGTCGCCCAGGGCACGGTCAGCGGCGGCGCCAGCGGCACCGTCAACACCGTGGCCGAGGCCGAGGCCTTTGCGTCCCGCAGCGCGGCCATCGTCTCGCGCCTGACCGCCGGCATGACCGCCGCGCAACGCGACAAGCTGGCCCTGCGCGCGGGCATCGACATCGCCTCCCAGGGCGACCTGACGCTGGCCAACGCCTGGAACCTGACCCGCTTCAGCACCAGCGGCGGCATCGCCCGCGCGGGCGGCCAGCCCATCAACCTGACGCTGCGCGCAGCCGGCAACCTGCTGATCAACGCCAGCCTGAGCGACGGCTTCAAGGCCGCGGGCGCGACCAACGCCACCACCGCGCGCAACATCGCCGCCAACGGCGTGATCGTCGGCGAGCAGGGCAGCGACCTGCGGCTGGTGGGCGGCGCGGACCTGTCTTCCGCCGATGTGCTGGCCACGGTGGCGGCGATCGACAGCGGCGACGTGAAGATCGGCCGCAGCGGCCGCGCCACCTTTGTGCGCACCACCACCGGCGACATTGACATCGCCGCCGGTCGTGATGTGGTGCTCGACAGCCGCCAGGCCGTGGTCTACAGCTCCGGGGTGCCAGTGAGCGTGGAGGGCTTCGCGGGCCTGCGCTTCGCCAACGAGAGCCTGTCCGACGGCACGGTGAAGCAGTCGCCGTTCCTGGACGGCTCGGGCAGCGTGAGCATCAGCGCACTGCGCGACGTGGTCGGCGGCAGCAATGGCAACACGCCCTACCTGACCAACTGGTGGTGGCGCAGCACCGACAGCGACGGCCAGGCGCTCTGGTACACGCGCTACGACCAGTTCGAGCAGGGCTTTGCCAGCTTTGGCGGGGGTGACGTGCGCGTGAGCGCCGGCCGCGACGCGCTGCAGGTGCAGCTGGCCGCACCGGAGACGGGGCTGCTGCTTGACGACGGTGCCACGCGCCTGATGGGCGGCGACGTCAGCCTGAGCGCCGGTCGGCAGGTCGTCGCCGGCATGCTCATCGCTGGCGGCGACGAGGCGCGCGTGACGGCCGCACGCATCGTGGCCCTGCCCAACCCGGACGACCTCACGCCGGGGGATGCGCTGCAGGTGCTGCATGGCGACACCGCGGTGACGTTGCAGGCGCGCGAGGGCATGGTCGTGGGCCGGGTGGGCGAGGCCGGCATGGTCACCGGTGCGCGGCAGGGCACGCGATTCAACCCGCAGCTCATCAGCGGCCTGGCGCCGTCCGCGACGCTGACCGCCACCACCACCGCGGGGGATCTGAGCTACCGCGTGGCCCGCCCGGCCAACATCGACGGCCTGGGCTCAGGCAGCAACGAACTGGCCGACTCGGCATGGGCCGCGGCGGCTCCCCGCGTCACCCGCCTCGCGGCGATGAGCGGCGACCTGGCGGTGTCCGAGACGCTGACGGTCAACCCCGCGACGTCGGCTGACGTGCAGCTGTTCGCCCAGGGCAGCGTGGCGATCGACGGCCTGGCGCTGATGGGCGGGACCGCGCGCCAGGCCAGTGTGACCTACGACAGCTGGACGCCGCCGTCCAGCATCTTTGGCGACGTGACGCGGCCCCTGTGGAGCGCCGGTCAAGTTGCACCGCTGCGCGTGGTCGCGCAGCAGGGCGCCATCACCTATGGGGGCGATGCGTCATCCACCTTCCCCGTGGAGCTGGCGGTGCCCTTGCGCTTCATCGCGGCGCAAGGCATCACCGCCTACGCCGCCATCACCGCCCAGCATCAAGGCGCGAACGACCTGTCGCTGATGCAGGCCGGCGGCGACATCGTCTCGGCCAACACCGTGGGCGAGTCCGAGCTCGTGCGCCTGCACGGCCCCGGCGACCTGGTGGTGATGGCCGGCGGCGATATCGACCTGGGGCTGGGCGCAGGCATCGTCGCCCTTGGCAACCAGGAGAACAGCCTGCTGTCGCGCGGCAGCGCCACCGTGCACGTGCTGGCCGGCGTGGACCCCCGCCGCGGCGACTATGCGCAGGCGGGGCAGCGCTACTTCGCCGTGCTGGCCGGCGGCCTGGCCGGCGTGCCGCAGGAGCTGGCCGTGCAGATCGAGGCCGCTCGCGGCCTGGCGCCCGGTTCGTCTGCCGATGACGACGCGCTGCTGGCGCGTGCCCGCAGCCTGGCCGGTCAGGCGGCCTACGACGCGGCCCTGCTGCGCGCCATGCAACGCGAGGTCGAGGACCTGGCCCTGAACCCGGCCCAGGCACAGGCCGCCTTCGATGCGCTGCCCGCCACCCAGCGCGCGCTGATGGCCCGCCAGGTGGCCGGCGACCTGCTGGCCGCCACCTGGCTGGCCACCATCCCGGCGGCCGAGCAGCCCGGCCGCGTGCTGACCCTGGCCGCGCAGCAGAGCGGCGGGGCCCAGCGCGTTGCCGATTTGCGCGCGTTCGTGGCCCGGCGCACGGGCGGCGACCCCGGCAGCGATGCCGCGGCGCTGGTCCGCTTTGCCGCGCTACCGCTTGAGCAGCAGATCCTTGCGCTCAACCCGGTGCTGGAGCGGGTGGTCACCGACGCCGGCAAAGCCGCAGCCCAGGCACAGGGCACGGCCAAGACGCTGGCCTATGCGCCGGCCTACCAGGCCCTGGCTGAGGTCTTCCCGCAGGCCGCCGCCACGGCCGACCTGCTGATGGGCTCCAGCCAGATCGCCTCGCGCCAGGGCAGTGCGCTGCACATCCTGTCGCCCCATGGCGGCATCAACGTCGGCGAGCTCACGGCCAGCAGCAACAAGTCCGCCAGCCAGCTTGGCGTCGTCACGCTTGGCGGCTCGGCCGAGCAGCCTGCTCCCATCCACATGCTGGTGCGCGACGACATCGCGGTGAACCAGTCGCGCGTGTTCTCGGTGGATGAGGGCGACGTGCTGATGTGGTCGTCCACCGGCAACCTGGACGCCGGCCGCGGCGCCAAGACGGTGACCGGCGCGCCTGCGCCCGTCTACTCCATCGACTCCAGCGGCAAGGTGCAGGTGGACGTGTCCAGCGCCTTCTCGGGCAGCGGCATCGCGGTGCTCGATGCCGACAGCACGCTCTACCTCTTCGCCCCGCGTGGCGAGATCAACACCGGCGACGCCGGCATCCAGTCGGCAGGCGCGGCCTTCATCGACGCGGTGCGCGTGGTCGGCCCCAGCCTGCAGGTGGCCGGCCCCGCGGTGGGCCTGCCCGCAGCGCCGGCCATCGCCAACACCGCGTCCAGCCTGGGCGGCCTGGGCCAGTCCGCCACCGCCGCCGGCCAGGCCGCGCCGGCCGCGGGCGAGCGCACCGAGGACGCCCCGCGCCGCAACCTGTCGCTGGACTTCGTCGCCTTCGGCAGCGGCGAGATCACGGCCGATCCCACGGCCGCCGGGCCAGCGCCATCCACCGCGCCGGCCGCCGCCGACAGTCCGCGCGAGCCAGGTGACGACGAGCGCCGCAAGAAGCGCAGCAACTGATTCCCCCGTCTTCTCTCTCGACCCTCTCTCTTCGCCGCACACCATGAAGCCCCTGCTGCCCGCCTTGGCCCTGATGGCCGCCGCGCTGCTCCCTGCCTCGGCCCATGCCTGGTGGGACGACGCCTGGACCCAGCGCACCCGCATCACGCTCAACACCTCGGCCGCCGGCATCCAGACCAAGGAGGCCGCGCAGGACGTGGCCGTGCCGCTGCGCCTGCACTCCGGCAACTTCGATTTCCTGGGTGCCAAGCCCGATGGCAGCGACCTGCGCGTGGTCGCCGCCGACGACAAGACTGCGCTGCCCTTCTGGGTGGAGCGCTGGGATGCCACCAACGAGCTGGCCGTGATCTGGGTCAAGCTGCCGCAGGTGCTGCCCGGCAGCGACCAGAACGTGGTGCACGTCTACGCCGGCAATGCCCAGGCCCCGGCACAGGTGGCCCAGGCCGGGGCCGTGCTTCCGGGCGGCGCGCTCGCGGTGGTGCATTTCTCGGGCAACGCCGGGCCGGCGACGGATGCGAGCGGCGCATGGGCGAGCACCGCCAGCGTCAGCCGCGAGCCCAACGGCTTCATCGGCGCCAGCGCCCGCCTGTCCGGCCAGCCGGTGGTCTGGCCCGCCGGCAGCATCAAGGCCGCATCCGGTGCGCCCTACAGCCTGAGCTTCTGGCTGCGGCCCGACGCCGCGCCGACGGACGCCACGCTGCTGGCCCAGGGTGCCCTGCGCATCGGCACCGAGGGCGGCAAGCTCACCGCTCGCGTCGGCAATGCCGTGCTGCAGGCCGGCGAGCTGGCTGCCAGCAGCTGGACCCAGGTGGCCCTGACCCTCGGCAACGGCAAGGCCACGCTCTACGTCAACGGCGCCCAGGCCGCGCAGGCCGACGTGCCGGCCAGCCCCGCCATCGACGGCGAGCTGCGCATGGGTGAGGGCTACACCGGCCTGATCGATGAGTTGCAGATCGCCTCCACCGTGCGCAGTGCCGATGCCGTCCGCCTGGCCCATGCCGCGCAGGCCGGCGAGGCCAAGCTCATCGCCGCGGCCATGCAGACGCCTGATGACGAGCAGAGCAGCGGCGGCGAGCACGGCTACATGGGCATCCTGGTGAGCAACCTCACGGTGGACGCCTGGGTGGTCATCGTCATCTGCGGCCTGATGTTGTTGGTCGCACTCTGGGTGATGGCCTCCAAGGCCATGCTCGTCGCGCGTGCCGATGCGGACAACCGCCGCTTCCTGGCCCGCTTCCGCGAGGCGCGCGACGTCATGGCCGTCGGCGAGGCCCGCTATGCGCACTCGTCGCTGCAGCGCCTCTACCAGGCGGGCCTGCGCGAGCTGAAGAAGCGCGACGTCGGCCAGCCTGGCGCACCGGGCCTCTCCGGCGCGTCCATCGACGCGGTCAAGGCCGCGGTCGATGCCGACCTGGTGCGCGAGACGCACACGCTCAACGCCAAGATGGTGCTGCTGACCATCGCCATCTCCGGCGGCCCTTTCCTCGGCCTGCTGGGCACGGTGGTGGGCGTGATGATCACCTTCGCCGCCATCGCGGCGGCCGGTGACGTCAACGTCAATGCCATCGCGCCCGGCATCGCCGCCGCGCTGCTGGCCACCGTGGCCGGCCTGGGCGTCGCCATCCCCTCGCTGTTTGGCTACAACTACCTCGCCGCCCGCATCAAGAACATCTCGTCGGACATGCAGATCTTCGTCGACGAGTTCGTCACCCGCGTGGCCGAAACGCACGGAGCCCGCTGACATGTTCCTCGGCGTGGATCGAAGCGCTGCGGGCCGAGCGCCGGGCCGCCCCAAGCCGGCCCGCATCCCCTCGGGGGATCGACCGTCGTACTCGACGGGCGAGGGGTGGTCATCTCTGCGGGGCCGAGCGCCGGGCCGCCCCAAGCCGGCCCGCATCCCCTCGGGGGATCGACCGTCGTACTCGACGGGCGAGGGGCAGTCATGAGCGGGGATGTGAAGGGCGACAACCAGCCCTATGACGACATCAACATCACGCCGATGCTGGACCTGGCCTATGTGCTGCTGGTGACCTTCATCATCATGACCACCGCCTCGGTGCAGGGCGTGAAGGTCAACTCGCCGCTCACGCAGGCTGCCAACAACCTGGCCAAGCCGCAGACCCGGGCCATCACCATCACCGCCGATGGCAGCGTCTTCCTCGACGCCTACCCGGTCAGCATGGAGCAGCTGCAGAGCTCGCTGGCGCAATACAAGGCCGCCAATCCCAACCTGCCCGTCGTCCTCAAGGGCGACGCCGCCGCGCAGTACGACAAGGTGATGGAGGTGCTGGAGATCGCCAAGCGCCTGGACATCACCGAGATCGGCCTGGTCACCAAGCGTGCCAACTGAGAAGAGCAAGCGGAGCACTCCATGCAAGTCCAGGACGACGCCAAGCCCTACGACACGATCAACGTCACGCCCATGCTGGACCTGGCGTACGTGCTGCTCGTGGTCTTCATCCTGATGACGACCGCTTCGGTGCAGGGCCTGTCCATCACCATGCCCAAGCCCTCCAACCAGCCGGCCACCGAGAAGCACGAGGTGAAGATCGTGCAGGTCATGCCCGGCGGGCAGGTGCTCCTCAACGGCGCCAACGTGACGCTGGCCCAGCTGGAGTCCGAGCTGGCCGCCGCCCAGGCGCGCGATCCCAAGATGTCGGTGGCCATCAAGGGCGATGCGCGCACGCAGTACGCGTCGGTCGTCGCCATCGTGGACCTGTGCAACAAGCTGGGCGTGAGCATGGGCCTGGTCACCTCGCGCATCGGAAGTTGAGAACCCGCCCATGAGCAACCTTGCCGAAGCCGAACTGGGCCACTCGCCAGCCCGCCGCTGGGCCGCGCGCATCGGCGTGGCCGCAGCCGTGCTGGCCGCGCTGGCCCTGCTGGTCTGGGTGATCAGCGGTGTGGGCGCGAGCGGCCCCAGCGGCCCGAAACGCCAGGTGGCCAAGATCGCCATCCTGCCGGACACGCCCCCGCCGCCGCCCCCGCCGCCCAAGGAAGACACGCCCCCGCCGCCCAAGGAAGCGCCCAAGCAGACGATGCAGACCGAGGCGCCCAAGGCCGAGGCCCCGCCCCAGCCGACCGAGTCACTGAAGATGGAAGGCCCGGCCGGCGACGGCCCCAGCGCCTTCTCAGCCGGTGCCGTGTCGCAGGACTACCAGGGCGGCGCGGTGATCTCCGGCGGCAATGCCAACGCCTCTGGCGCGGACCGCTCGCGCTTCATGTTCTATGCCAACAGCGCGCGCCAGATGCTGCGCGGCGAGCTCGACAAGCAGCTCGACCGCGAAGTGCTGCGCCTGGGCGCGCGGCTGCGCATCTGGGTGGCACCCGGCGGCGGCATCGAGCGCGTCGAGATCGCGCAGATCGGCAACCCGGCCTACGAGGACGAGCTGCGCGCCGCGCTGGATCGCGCCGCACGCGGCTACCGCCTGCCGCCCCCGCCCGGCCTGCCCCAGCCGCTGGAGCTGCAGCTCTCCGTGCGGCCGGTCGGCGGCTGAACCGCATCCCTTCATTCCCCCTACACACACACACACACGAGTCCGACATGACGGTCACTCCGCCCTGCCTGGATGCCGCGCGCCGCGCGGTCGCCCGCTCCTGCGCCTCCACCGCCTCGCGCCGCCCGCTGCGCCTGGCACCGCTCACGCTCGCCCTGCTGGTGGCCGGTGGCGCCGCCCAAGCCGATGAGCGAGCCGAGCTGGAGCAACTGCGCGCCACCACCCATGCCCTGATCCAGGCGCTGGTCGATTCGGGACTCATCAGCCCGGAGAAGGCCCAGGCCTTGGTCCAGCAGGCGCAGCGCGCCCGGCCGGCCGAGGCCGCTGCCGCAGGCCCTGCCGCGACCCCGGCACGCAACGTCGTGCGCATTCCTTATGTCAGCGAGACGGCCAAGGCCGAGATGCGCGAGCAGATCAAGCAGGAGGTGCTGGCCCAGGCACGCAGCGAGCGCTGGGGCGAGCCCGGCGCACTGCCCGGCTGGCTCAGCCGCATCGGCCTGGAGGGCGATGTGCGCGTGCGTCTGCAACGCGAGTTCTTCAGCAAGGACAACATCACGCCCAATGACATCAACGGCGGCTACCGCTCGCAGGACCAGACGCCCGCCTGGGCGCCAGACCTGACCAACACCACCCACGACCGCGACCGGGTCACGCTGCGCGCGCGCCTGGGCGTGAGCGGCAAGCTCGGCGACGGCTGGGCCGCCGGCCTGCGCGTGGCCACGGGCAGCGATGCCTCGCCGGTCTCCACGTCGCAGACGCTGGCGGGCAGCGACGGCCACCTCGGCAAGTACCAGCTGTGGCTGGACCGCGCCTTCGTGCAGTGGGCGCCCGGGCAGGGCACGACGCTGGTCGCCGGCCGCTTCGCCAACCCCTTCTTCGGCACCGACCTGAGCTGGCCGTCTGACCTGAACTTCGACGGCCTGGCTGCCAGCCACCGGCGCTCGTTCAGCGACCGCGCCGCCGTGTTCGCGCACGCCGGCGCCTTCCCGCTGCAGGAGTTCTCCACCAGCGGCTCGGATAAGTGGCTCTACGGTGGCCAGATCGGTGGCGAGTGGAAGCCCGATGAGCGCACGCAGCTCACGCTGGGCCTGGCCTACTACGACTTCAACCGCATCGAGGGCCATGCCAGCGACCAGGCCACGCCCAGCGGGGTGGATGTCGGTGTCGTGCCGTATCTCACCTCGCAGTACCCGCGCTCGGTGCGCCAGAAGGGCAACACGCTCATCCGGCTGAACCAGTCGCCGCTGGAGACCACCGACTCGCCCATCTGGGGCCTGGCCTCCAAGTTCCGCCCCATCGACCTGACGCTGGCGGCCAGCTTCCACCACTTCGCGCCGGTCACGGTGCGTGCGTCCTTCGACTACATCAAGAACACGGCCTTCGACCTGGAAGACATCCGCCGCCGCTCGCTCACGCCAGCGCTGGAGCTCAAGGACAAGACCACCGCCATGCAGGCGCGCGTCACCGTGGGCAGCGCGCGCGTGGACAAGCCGGGCGACTGGCAGGCCGGCTTCACCTGGCGGCGCATCGAGCGCGACGCCTGGCCTGACGCGTTCACCGACACCACCTGGCACCTGGGCGGCACCAACTACGACGGCTGGAGCCTCAGTGGCGAATATGGCATCGGCCCCGGCACCTCGCTGGGCTTGCGCTGGACCAGCACGCGCAACCTGGACGACGGTCAGTCGCTGCTCTTCAACGGGCAGAAGAACTTCAGCAACGCCGACCTGAAGATCGACGTGCTGCAAGTCGAGCTCAACAGCCGCTTCTGATGCGACAGGAGCCTGCCATGCCGACCCCCGTGTCCTTTGCGCCGACCCACGGGCGCCCTGCGCGCTCCCACCCCTGGGTGCTGACCGGCGCCGCGCTGCTGATGCTGCTGGTGGCCCTGATGCCGGCCGGCTCCTGGGCTCAGGACCGCGCCAGCCGCGAGCGAGAGGCGCTGCGCCGCGCCCAACAGGCCCTGCGCGACGCCCAGGCGGAGAACGCCACGCTGCAGCAGGCGCGCAGCGCGCTGGCGACCGAGAAAGACGCCCTGGCCGCGGACAAGGCCCGGCTCGACGCCGAACTTGGCCGCGCCCGCGCCCGTGCCGCCCAGGTCGACGCCGCCCGCCAGCAGCTCGAGCGTGTGCAGACGGAGCTCGCGGAGATTCGGGCGCAGCGCGACACGGCGATGGTCCGCATCGAGGACCTCAACACGCAGCTCCAGGCCTCCAAGGCCACGGCGGCCAGCGTGCGGGCCATGCTGGAGCGCGCCACGGCCACGCAGGCGCTGCTCGTGCAGCGCAACCGCGCGCTCTACGACGTGGGTCTTGCGGCCATCGAGCTCTATCGCTCGCGCGACGCCGCAGCCACTTGGGCGCAGCGCGAGCCCGTCCTCGGCCTGGGCCAGGTCCGGCTTGAGAACGCCGCCGAGGCCCTGCGCGACCGGCTGGAAGCCGCCCGCCACCTCACCCCCGACAGCACGGCGCATGCAGACGGGGCGGGCGCTGCCCCCCGGCCTTGATGCCGGCCTGGACGCTGCCGCGCGCCACGTGCGCCGTACCGCATAAGCCGTCCGGCCCAGGCTGCATGGCCCGATCAGCCTGCGCATGAGCCGCATGGGCCACCCGGGCCGACAACCCTGACACGGCGGCGTCGAACCATCCGGGCACACTGCCGCGCATGCACAAGGAACAGGCGGCGAGGGCAGTGACGTGTTGACGGAAAAGGCAAGGGACAAGACGCGGCGTGTCGCCACCGGCGCGGTGGCCGTGCTGGGCCTGGGGGGGCTGATCTGGGGGGTGACAACAGCGTCGGCCGGCTGGCGCCAGCCCGAGCGTCCACCGGCCGATGCGTGGATGACGCTGCCGCCCACGGCAGCCGGCCCGGGGCCAACGACCCCGGCTGCAGCATCCCCTGCGGCCCGGCTGCACCCGGTCTCTATGGCTGCCGACGCATCTGCCGCCCGGCCGCCGCAGGCTGCGGCCAGCACCGCGTCCGCCGCAGACCGCTCGGCCTTCCAGCGCGATTGCGTGCAGCCGCTGCGCGAGCAGCGTTATCGGCAAGCCGTGCGTCAGTGCTCGGCCTATGCAGACCACGCTGCGCTGTCGGGCCAGGCGCATGCTGCGCTGGCTGCCGCCTACAGCGCGCCGGGTCACACCGACCTGCGCGCATCGGCGCGCCATGCCGAGAGTGCCGCCGCCGCCGGGGATGCGCGGGGCAAGTTCATGGCCGCGCTGCACCTGCTGGCGGGCCGCGGCGAGCAGCCCTTCGACCTGGGCCGGGCCGAGGCCTGGCTGGACGAAGCCGCCGGTGAGGGCGTACCCAACGCCCAGCATGTGCGCGCCCGCCTGGACGACGCACGCGCCTGTCGCCGGGCCGCACGTTTCAAGCTGCTTGATGCCCCGGTCTTCTGTCTCCTGCGGCCCGAGCTCGAGCAGGTGCTGCGCGAGCAGGGCATGACGGCATCCGAAGGCGACCCTGAAGAAACCTGGTCCTCGCGCTGGCAGCCCGGCCCCACGCTGGCCGGCGCCGCTGCCGCCCAGCTGGACTACGACCGCGACACCCGCGACGAGCTGCTGCGTCTGGCGCGCTTTGCCTACCGCTTCGAGCCCGCCGCCGCGCACGACCGCCTGCCGGCCCTGGCTCAGGCGCTGCAGCGCAAGTACGGCCCGCCGCACACCGGCCAGGCCGCGCCGGCCCCGGGCGCGGTGGCGTTGTGGCGCCTGGCTGACGGCGTGGAGCTGCGCCTGCTGCGCGAGGGCGATGGCGCCTTGGTCATCGAATACCGCCATGCCGCACGCTGGCAGGCGCGTGCCGAGCACTGGGCGCAAGCCTTGCGCGCCCAGCAGCTGGCTCGGCTGCGCCGCGACGAGGCGGCGCTGTAACCCTCCTTCCTGCGCCTGCGGCGGCAAGGCCGCAGGCGCCGGTGGCGGCCGGCTACGAGCGCGTCCTGCCCACCGAGGCATCGTGCACGCCACACCGCCCGCGCGGCCGCAGGTAGGACTGCGCTGACAGGCCCTCGGCCCTACAACCGATGCGGCCCGCAGCCGGCTCCCCGCAGAATGCTCCGACACTGTGTCATATCGGTCGGGCGGAACAACGTGAGTGCGCGCTTGAGAGTCGTCTTGGTGGAGGATGCCTTGTCCATCCGACAGCGTCTGGTCGCCCTGATCGAGCAAAGCGGCTTCGCCACCGTCGTGGCCGAGTTCGAAGGCGAGGACGAGGCCATCGCCTGGATGGCCGACCACAGCTTCGACATGGCCATCCTTGACCTGGACCTGCGCCAGGGCTCGGGGTTCGGCGTGCTGCGCGCGCTCAATGCCCTGCCGGTGGACCGCCAGCCAGCCATCAAGCGCATCGTGCTCACCAACTACGGCACCTCGCGCCTGCGCTCCATCGCCATGCAGCTCGGTGCCGACGCCTTCTTCGACAAGTCCTCGCAGATCGAGGACATGCTCGACTTCACCCACCAGTGGTCGCAGATGCTGGGCGACCGGCAGGGGCAGGCCAGCGCCTGAGCCTCTTGCCCGCCGCCGGGCCGCCACCCTGGTTGACCGCCCCATGAAGAACGGCCGCGTGGTGCGGCCGTTCTTCATGGGCAGTCTTCCAGCTGGAAGACGGGCTTCAGTTCACTGGATCAAGCCATGCTGCAGCGCGTAGTAGGTCAGGTCGCTGTTGGTGCGCTGGTTGAGCTTTTCCAGCACGCGGGCGCGATAGGTGCTGACTGTCTTGACGCTGACGTGCAGGCTCTCGGCGATATCGCTCACGGTCTCGCCCTGGGCCAGGCGCAGGAAGACCTGCAACTCGCGGTCGGACAGGGACTCGTGAGCCGGCGAGTCATCGCGCTTGCCCAGCCCTTGCGCCAGCAGCTCGCCCACCTGCGGGCTGATGTAGCTGCGGCCGCGGGCCACCACGCGGATGGCGTCCACCAGCTCCTGCGGCTCGCAGTCCTTGGACAGATAGCCGTTGGCGCCCATCTTGAGCAGGCTGGTGGCGTACTTGTCAGCGGCAAAGCCGCTGAGCATGAGCACCGGCAGATCGCGCTGCGCCAGCCGGATGGCGCGCAGCGTGTCCACGCCGCTCTGGTCGGGCATGGAGATGTCCAGCAGCAGCACATGGCAGGCGCCGCGGCGGGCGATGTCCAGCGCCTCGCGGCCACTGGTGGCCTCGGCCACCACCCGCATGTCCACCTGCGACGAGATGAACTGGCGGAATCCGGCGCGCACGATGCTGTGGTCGTCGGCGATCGCTACGTCGATCATGATGAGCGTTCCGTGTCGGGTGCGGGGGCCACGATTGTGCGGCAGCGCGTTGCCGCGGCAGCCCGGGTCGGTCCCGGCTCAGCGCTTGGCATCCTGCGCGGCTCCCTGCATTTTTTCGCCGGCACGCTCAACGTCCTTGCCAGCGCCTTCCATGGTGTTGCAGGCGCTCAGCATCAGGCT
Organism: Pseudomonadota bacterium; assembly: GCA_049321005.1. Lineage (GTDB taxonomy): Bacteria > Pseudomonadota > Gammaproteobacteria > Burkholderiales > Burkholderiaceae_C > Aquabacterium. The sequence continues at coordinate 204,094 of JBMOQL010000005.1, read as the reverse complement.
GCACAGCAGCGCGCCCAACAGGCCCCAGGTGGTCTTGGTCATGTCATGCTCCTTGGATTGACGCCGCCGCCAGCGGGGGCCGGCCGGGCGGCAGGATGTGCGGATGCTGGTCACTGTAGGCAGCCGCGGGCACGCCGCCTGCCAGTGCAGCGTGCGGGCGCTTGTCAGACCACACCGACAGCCCCGGCGCCGTGCGCCTGATAAAACGGCGTCTCACGAGGATGACATGACAGCCACAGGGACAACGCGTCCGGGTCGGCGCGCCGCCCCGCCATCAGACGACCCCGTCCAGCCCCGCGACGCGTGGATCGACTCCGATCTGCCCACCAGCACCGAGCCGGTGGGCCTGGATGATCCGCACACCGGCGGCGGTGAGCCGCACCCCTGGCTGGGCTTGCGCCAGGCCAGCGCGCGCGCCTGGGACGCGCTGCGCCGCTGGATGGGCGGCTCGCCCATGCTTGGCGCCTTTGTCTGCGCCGTGGTGTCGCTGCTGGTGCTGGGCGTGTCCGAAGTGGGCTATCGCCAGCTCAAGGACGGCTTTGCCAATTACGAGGCCAGCCACCGCGAGGAGAACGACCTGCGGCTGCTGATGTCCATGATGATCGACGCCGAGGCCGGCCAGCGCGGCTACCTCTACACCGGCGACGAGCACTACCTGCGCTCCTATGAGGAGGCCGTAGCCCGCGTGCCGGGCATGCTGACCAAACTGCGCGACCGCTACCTGCAGGACCCCAAGGCGCTGGCCCTGATCACCGCCATCAGCCGTGCCACCCATGCCAAGCTCACCGAGATGGACATCACCATCAGGCTGCGCCGCGACGGCCTGCTCGATGCCACGCGCGCGGTGGTCGCGTCCAACTTGGGAATGGCCAAGATGGAGACCATCCGCGTCGCGGTGCGCGATCTGTCCATCATGCAGGCCGACGCCCGGCGGGTGCAGCGCGACAGCTGGATGCGTCTGGTGCTGTGGGTGCGCCTTGGTGTGGCGGTGACCGCGGCATTGAGCCTGGTCACCTTCTTCTTCTATGCCAGCCACTACGGCCGCCTCGCCCAGCGCAAGGCTGCGCAGGCGCGATACATGGCCACCCAGCGCCAGCAGCTTGAAGGCGAAGTGCAGCGCCGCACGGCGGAGCTGACCGACCTCGCCGTGCACCTGCAGCGCGCCCGCGAGGATGAGCGCGCCAGCCTGGCCCGCGAGCTGCACGACGAGCTGGGCGCGCTGCTCACCACCGCCAAGATGGACCTGACCGCGCTGCGCATGGAACTGCGCAACAGCGCACCGCAGGCCCTGCCGCGCATCGCGCAGCTCACCGAGACGCTGCACGAGGTCATCACGCTCAAGCGTCGCATCATCGAGGACCTCAGCCCCAGCATGCTCAAGCACCTGGGCCTGGTGCCCACGCTGCAGCAGCTGGCCGACGACTTCGCCGAGCGCAGCGGCCTGGAAGTGATCACCCGGCTGGACGACCGCGTCGCCCCGGATCCGCAGACCTCGATTGCGCTCTACCGCACCGTGCAGGAGGCGCTCACCAATGTCGAGAAGTACGCGCAGGCGCGGCGCGTGCACATCGAGCTGGAGGCCCGCCCAGCGGACACGCTGCTGCGCATCCGCGACGACGGCATCGGCTTCGACGCGGCGCAGGCGATCCGCGCCGGCGCGCATGGCCTGGTCGGCATGCGCCACCGCGCCACCGCGTTGCGCGGCGAGCTTCATGTGCACAGTCGCCCGGGGCGCGGTACGTTGATCGAGGTCATCATGCCCTGGGTGCCGGAGCCGGCAGCCGGAAGCGAGGCGGCTCCTGCGCCGCATCCGGCCGGCGTCGCGCCTGCGGCCACCGCGCGTGCCGCCCGGGCCGCGCTGGGGGAGGCACCTCCCGTGCCCTCGCTGCCGGCCCGCCGCTGAGCGCATGGCCGGCGCGCTTGTCAGCCTCGGATGACGGCCCGTTCGGCTGCGGCCGACGCCGCGCCCGCACGGCGGCTGAATGGCAAGGCTGGGCGATCAAACGAACATGGCTTGCACCGATGCCCCGTATCGGTCTGCTCCGGCGGTCGCGCCGGTACCGCGGCGGGGCCCAACCACTGTGAGGAGCCTGCCATGCTGCATTACGCCGTCGTCTTCTTCATCATCGCGCTCATTGCCGCCGTCTTCGGCTTTGGCGGCATCGCCGCCGGTGCGGCTGAGATCGCCAAGATCCTGTTCTTCATTTTCGTGATCATGGCCGCCGTGTCCTTCGTGCTGAGCCTGCTGCGCAAGGGATGACGGCCGCCGGCCGGGCAGGGCGCGGCCCTGCCGACCCGCCCGGTCGGCCTCCTTTTCCTTGTTCCCCCTGAACCGGCGGCCTGCCTGCCCAGGCAGCAACTGCCGCCCACGCCAGATCGCCGACGAGGAGCCCCCATGTGCGATCGCCTGCCCCCGCAACGCATCGACGCGCGCAACATGGCGAGCCTCGGACACATGGCTGCCTGCGCCCAGGCCCTGGCCGACGAAGACGGCACGGACCTGCTGCTGCCCGACCATGCTGCCGCCGAGGCCGGGCCACCTGCCGCCGGCACCATCCGCGACTGGTCAGGTGTACGGCCGGAGGAGCGCTACGCGCACGGCCGCCATCCTCCCGCCTGGCCGGACCTCCCCCCGCCCTCCGGGGCCGCACCAGCGCCTGCCTGGACCCGCCGCCTGGCCGCCTGGCTACGCGACGCCGAGCGCCCGGACGGCCGGCCTGCCGGCCATTGATCGGCGGCGTCATTTGCCGGCACCGCCGGCCGGCGGTGGATGCGCCCTGTATCCAGGCAGGAGGGTGTCCGCGCAGCCTCTCGCGCGATATCTTGTTGCGCTGCACAATAGGCTTGCTTCCTGCCCCACGTCATGCTCTACCGCTTCCAGTCCAAGGCCACCGGCGATGTCGTCATGCTCCCCGTCCACGCGGAGGCGCTGCTGCGCATCATCGGCAAGGATGCCGCTCCCAAGGGCATCCTGACCGCTGACGACATGCCCGCTGCGCTGGCTGCCCTGCATCGGGCCATCGCCGAGGACGAGGCGCGTCGCGCCCAGCCGGCCGACGCCGTCCCGCCGGATGCGGACGAGACCGACGACGGGCCGGAAGAGGAGCGGCCCGGCCTGCGCCAGCGCGCCTGGCCGCTGATGCAGATGATCGAGCGCGCAGCGGCCGAGGGCCAGGCGGTGGTGTGGGGCGTCTAGTCCTGCTGCCTTGCCGCCACCGCGGCTGTGCGCTCCTGGCTTGTGGAGCGCCGACATGCGTCTGACCTGTGAAGCCTGGGCCGACGGAGCCTTCATCCCGCCCTTGTACGCCGCGGGCCGCCGCGACGAGCAGGGCGGCGTGACCTTCAGCGACAACCTCAACCCGCCGCTGGCTTGGCGCGACGTGCCGCTGGGCACGCGCAGCCTGGTGCTGCTGTGCCATGACCCGGATGCGCCCAGCGTCGGCGACGACGTCAACCAGCCCGACCGCGAGGTGCCGCACGACCTGCCGCGCGCCGATTTCTTCCACTGGGTGCTGGTGGACCTGCCGCCCGTGCTGCGCGAGATCACCGCCGGCGAGTTCAGCCAGGGCGTCACGCCGCGCGGCAAGCCCGGCCCCGAGGCGCTGCACGGTGCCCGCCAGGGCCTGAACGACTACACCGGCTGGTTCTCGGGCGACGAGGCCCTGGCCGGACGGTACTTCGGCTACGACGGTCCCTTCCCGCCGTTCAACGACGCCCGGGTGCACCGCTATCTCTTCATGCTCTACGCGCTCGACGTGGACCGATGTCCGGTGGATGGCGCCTTCACCGGCCCGCAGGTGCTGGAGGCCATCCGCGGCCACGTGCTGGCCCAGGCCTGCTACAGCGGCCGCTACACGCTCAACCCGCGCCTGATCGAGGCCGACAAGGCCTGAGGCGATCCCTTTCGTGCCGCGCGGGCGCCTGGCCTGCCGGCCCTTGCGCCGTGCGCCCGCCGCCATGCCCTACAGCCAGATCACCCGCATCCTCGCCATCCGCCACGGCGAGACCGCCTGGAACGTGGATACCCGCATCCAAGGCCAGCTCGACATCCCGCTCAACGACACCGGCCGCTGGCAGGCGCGCCGGCTGGCACAGGCCCTGGCTGCCGAAGACCTGCATGCCGTCTACGCCAGCGACCTGAGCCGGGCCCACGCCACCGGCGAGATCGTTGCCCGTGAACTCGGCCTGCCCATCGAGACCCACATGGGCCTGCGCGAGCGGCACTTCGGCGGCTTCCAGGGCCACACCCATGCCGAGGTCGAGACCCGCTGGCCGATGGAAGCCCGCCGCTGGCGCCAGCGCGACCCGGATTTCTCCCCGCCCGAAGGCGAGCGCCTGGCCGACTTCTACGAGCGCTGCGTGGCCACCGCGCGCGAGCTGGCCCTGCGCCATCCCGGCCAGACCATCGCCTTGGTCGCCCACGGCGGCGTGCTGGACTGCCTCTACCGCGCCGCCACCCACCAGCCGCTCGATGCCCCGCGCGCCTGGTCCATCACCAACGCCAGCATCAACCGCCTGCTGCACGGTGAGCAGGGCTTCAGCCTGGTCGGCTGGGGCGACACCGGCCACCTGGAGCGGGCCGATGATCCGGCAGCAGGCGCCGGCGCCCGGGACGAGACCACCGACGGCGCGCTTGCCGCACATCGTCTGCGCGACAGCGCGGCTTGATCGGCGTCGCGCTCCCGGCCTTCTCGGCCTCCCGGCGGCTCAGCGCCCGTACTTGTCCTCGAAGCGGACGATGTCGTCCTCGCCCAGGTAGCTGCCCGACTGCACCTCGATGATCTCCAGCGGGATGGTCCCCGGGTTGGCCAGCCGGTGCGTCTCACCCAGCGGGATGTAGGTGGACTGGTTCTCGCTGAGCAGAATCTTCTTGTCGCCACAGGTCACCTCGGCGGTGCCGCTGACGACGATCCAGTGCTCCGCGCGGTGGTGGTGCATCTGCAGGCTCAGCGTGGCCTTGGGCTTGACCATGATGCGCTTGACCTGGAAGCGCTCGCCCGCATCCACCGAGTCGTACCAGCCCCAGGGGCGGTGCACGCGGCGGTGCAGCGTGCCCTCGCTGCGGCCTTGCTTTTCCAGCGAGCCGACGATCTTCTTGACCTCCTGGCTCTTGTTGCGGTCGGCCACCAGCACTGCGTCGGGGGTCTCCACGATCACCACGTTGTCCAGGCCGACGGCGCCCACCAGCCGGCTGGTGGCATGCACCAGGGTGTTGCGGCTGTCGTGCAGCACGGCGTCGCCCTGCACCGCGTTGCCCGCGTCGTCATGCTCGCTGACCTGCCACACGGCATCCCAGGCGCCCAGGTCGGACCAGCCGGCGTCCAGCGGCACCATGCGCACCGCGAAGCCGGCCTGGGCATCGCCAGGCACCTTCTCCATCACCGCGTAGTCCACCGACTCGGACGGCACGTCGGCAAACACCGCCTTGTCCGGCCGCACGAAGGTGCCGTCGCTCTTGCGGCCGGCCCAGGCGGCCTCGGTGGCCTGGGCGATGTCCGGACGGTAGTGGCGCAGCGCCGCCAGCCAGCGCGAGGCGCGCATCACGAACATGCCGCTGTTCCAGAAGTAGCTGCCGTCGTCCACGTAGCGCCGGGCGGTGGCGGCGTCCGGCTTCTCGACGAAAGCGGCCACGTTGAACACCTTGGCATCACTGGGCTCCACGCGGATGTAGCCGTAGCCGGTCTCGGGCCGGTCCGGGCGGATGCCCAGGATCACGATGTCCCCGCCTGCGGCCGCATGGGCAGCCTCGCGCAGCGCGGTGCAGAAGGCGGCCTCGTCAGTGATCGCCTGGTCAGCAGGGGCGACCACCATCACGGGGTCCTCGCCGCTCTGGACGGCTGCCAGCGCAGCGAGCGTGACCGCCGGCGCGGTGTTGCGCCCCACCGGCTCCAGGATCAGCGAGGACGGCGTTGTGCCGTCCTCGCGCAGCTGGTCCAGCACCAGGAAGCGATGCTCCTCGTTGCCCACCACGCACGGCTCGCTCACCTGGATGCCGGCCGCGGCCAGTGCCTTCAGCCGCTGGTTGGCCTGCTGGAAGAGGCTGCGGTTGCCCTGGAAGACGAGGAACTGCTTGGGATAAAGCGCCCGTGACAGCGGCCACAGCCGGGTGCCGGAGCCGCCGGCCATGATGACGGGAAGAATCTGCAGGGTCATGGTGGTCTGCGTCTGAAGAAGGCCGGCGCCGGTACGACCGTCAGGCCGCCGAACGGCAAAGGCAATCAGGAAGGGCGGGCAGGAAGGGCGGGCAGGAAGGGCGGTGGGATCACAAGGGGCGGCAGAAGGACGAAGGGCCGCCACCCAGTTGGCTCAAGGCGCGAGCCTCATGCAAGCGTGCCTGCGCGTTGCCGGGGATGCAAGGCCCGGACCGCAGCTTGTGCCCCGCATGCCGGGGAGCCGGCGGCCCGTGGGCGTCCGTGCCAGCGCTGTCAGCCGTTGAAGCCCCGCGGATTCTGGCTCTGCCAGCGCCAGGAGTCGGCGCACATGTCGTCGATGTCGCGCCGCGCGCGCCAGCCCAGCGTTTCGGCGGCCAGCGTGGGATCGGCATAGCAGGCGTCCACATCGCCCGCGCGGCGAGGCGCAAAGTGCAGGGGCACTTCGCGGCCGCTGGCTTTCTCGTAGGCGCGGGCCACTTCCAGCACGCTGTAGCCCCGGCCGGTGCCGAGGTTCACCGTCAGCGAGCGGCCCTGCTCGAACAGATAGCGCAGCGCGGCAACGTGGCCGTCGGCCAGGTCGCAGATATGGATGTAGTCGCGCACACCGGTGCCGTCGGGCGTGTCATAGTCCTGGCCGAAGACGTTGAGCCGCTCGCGCTGCCCCACGGCCACTTGGGCCACATACGGCATCAGGTTGTTCGGCACGCCCCGCGGGTCTTCGCCGATGCGGCCGCTCGGGTGAGCACCCACGGGGTTGAAGTAACGCAGGGCGGCCACCAGCCAGCGCGGGTCGCAGCGCTGGATCTCGGCCAGGATCTGTTCGCCCATCAGCTTGGTTGCGCCATAGGGGTTGGTCGCGCTGAGAGCTGCATCTTCGCGGATGGGCAGGGTCTCGGGCTTGCCGTAGACGGTCGCTGACGAGCTGAACACCATGCGCAGCGGTTGGCCCTTGTCCGTGTGCCGCTGCAGCGCCTGGCAGGTGGAGATCAGCCCGCCGAGGTTGTTGGCAAAGTACTCCAGCGGCTTCTCGGTGGATTCGCCCACGGCCTTCAGCGCGGCGAAGTGAACCACCGCCTGCACGCCGCCCCAGCGTTGCCGCCCCAGGGCGAAAGCGCGGTCCAGCGCCTGCGCTTCGCGCACGTCCCCTTCGACGAAGCTGGGCACGCGGCCGCTGAGCTCGGCCAGTCGCTCCAGCACCCGCGGCGAACTGTTGCAGAAGTTGTCGATGCCGACCACGTCGTAGCCGGCCTCCAGCAGGGCCAGCCAGGTGTGGGAGGCGATGTAGCCGGTGGCCCCGGTCAGCAGGATGCACGGCATGGGTCAATACATCCCGTTGATGTAGAAGGTGCCGCTGCAGTAGACAACGTCAGCGTCGAATCCGTTGTAGCCGAAGGTCAGGTCTGCTGTGCGCTTGAGGCGCTGCGCGCCGCAACTCAGCTGCAGCCAGCGGTAGGGCATATAGGTGGCCGACAGGCCGAAGGCCGTGAGGTGGCTGCTGGTCGAGGCCGAGGCACTGCTGGTGCCAAACAGGCCGGACGCCTGGGCCACGCGACGGCTGCGGTCGTAGAGCGTGTAGTCGGCGGTGGCCTCCAGGCGGATCTTGGCGGTGGCCTCCCAGCCCACCTTGAGATTGAGCGCGGTGGAGGTGGTTGCGTCGTTTTGCGAGGTGGTGAAGAAGCCGAAGAGGCCGTAATTGGTCTCCGTCAGCGAGCCGGTGCTGCCCGTGGTGCGCGACAGCGTCGTGTCGAAGACCAAGCGGCCGCGCGGGCGGTAGTTCCAGGTGACAAGGGCTGACCAGTTGTCGTCCTTCCAGGAGTTGGCGCCCGGCAGGTCGCGGTCTTCCTTGCCCAGGCTGACGCGGCCGAACAGCGAACTCACGCCCGTCACTTGCCAGCGGGTCGTGAAGTCCACTGAACGGCGGGTCTTGTCATAGGCCACCAAGCCGTTGTCGACATCGCTGTCCACCTGCGAGATGCCCACGCCGAAGCTCAGCAGCTGGCGCGGGGACCAGCTCAGCCCGGCGCCGACGGTGCGACTCTTCACATCCTCGAAGTAGCCGTTGTTGATGTCGTAGTCCTGCCGGAAGCCGCTCCAGTTGAAGTTGAGCGACAGCGGGCCGTGCAGGCCGTAGGTCAGCCGGGCATTGGCCTGGCGGATGTTGCGGGTGTTCTTGGTCGTCAGGCCTGATCGCCCGGCGTCCTCGAAGCGGGCAAGCTCCTCCGAGGAGTTTCCGTTCAACCCCAGTGCGATGTCACGGCCGATCTCGGTCTGGAAGCCGCCGTTGAGGTCGTAGCTGTTGTTGTTGTAGACGTCGAAGTTGCTGTAGCGGTTGATGCGGCCTACCAAGTCGGCCGTGTAGCGCTGGCGGCCATAGGACTTGTCCAGGCCAACCTGCAGGCCGGTGGACGAGATGGTGTCGGACTCGACGTTGGTGTCACGGCGCAGCAGGTTGGAGTCGTGCTGTACCTGCTGGCTCACGCCCAGCGACAGTGGGAAGTTCTCGGCTGCCGCGGGTGGGGCGCACAGGCTGCACACCAGCGGGGCAAGCAGGGCCAGGAGCGTCGGGGCCGATGGTGCTGAGCGGGCAGTCGGGTGGCGTGCGCGCATGGTGTCGTCCTCGTTTGTCTCGTGTCGTTGTCAGTACGCGTTGCGGTCGAACAGCATGAGCCGCACGGTGCGGGCGATGATCTGCAGATCCAGGCCCAGCGACCAGTTTCGCAGGTACTCCAGGTCGAACTCCACCCGGGCCTGCATCTTCTCGAGCGTCTCGGTCTCGCCTCGGAAGCCGTTGACCTGCGCCCAGCCGGTGATGCCGGGCTTGACCTTGTGGCGGACCATGTAGGCCTTGATCAGCTTGCGGTACTGCTCGTTGTGGGCCACGGCATGCGGGCGCGGCCCGACGATGCTCATGCGGCCTTGCAGTACGTTGATGAACTGCGGCAGCTCGTCCAGCGAGGTGCGGCGGATGAAGGCCCCGAACTTCGTGATACGTGGATCGTCCTTGGTGGCCTGCTTGACCACCGCACCGTTGTCCATCACGCGCATCGAGCGGAACTTGTAGACGATGATCTCCTCGCCATCCAGGCCGTTGCGCCGCTGCTTGAAGATGATGGGGCCGGGCGAGCTGAGCTTTACGCCGATGGCACACACCAGCAGGATGGGCGAGATCAGCACCAGGATGATGGACGCGAGGATGATGTCTGACACGCGCTTGACCAGCTCGTTGGTGCCGGTGAAGGGGGTGTCACAGATGCCCACGACGGGCACGCCATTCACGTCTTCCAGCCGGCCCTGGATGATGCTGATGCCGAAGACGTCGGGCACGAAATAGAGCGACGCCGTCGTACCCTGCAGCGACTCCAGAAGCTCCAGGATGCGCGGCTGCGAGCCCAGGGGCAGCGTGATGTAGACCTCGTGGATGCTGTGTGTATAGACATAGCCCGCGATGTCCTTGAGGCCGCCGATGCGTTTGCCGGCGGCCTCGGCATGCACACGCTCGTCGGTGCGGTCGTCGAAGTAGCCGACGAACTCCACCTGATGGTCCAGGCGCCCGGCCATGGCCCTCTCCACCTTCAGGCCCAGGGCGCCTGCACCGACGACGATCACCCGGCGACGGCGCTGCGGCAGGTTGGCGCGGCGGCGCAGGATCTCCTGCCCGGCGACCACCGCGACCCATTGCAGCATGGGGGTGGCCAGGCCCCACGCGAGCAGCACGTCACTCGAGAAGAACCCGAAGCTGTTGGTGGCGTAGCCGCACAGGCCCAGGATCGCCAGCAGAGCAACCCAGGAGGTGAGGATGTCCACGCCCGCGGCCAGACGTGAGTCCTTGAAGCGGTTGCGGCCCGGGAACGTGAGCGCGAACACCAGCAGGCACAGCGTGAGCGTGGCACGCAGCACGGGCTCGTCGTAGAACGCGTTGACCGCCAGGAAGGTGACGACCGTCAACGTGGGTTCGAGGAAGGCCGCAACCAGGGAGGTGACCGACTGGGGGGCGCTGAAGAAGGTGCGGTCGTAGGTGCGGTTTTCGAACATCATGGGCGCCCGTGCCAGACGGGCCGGGCTGACGACGGCCGCGGCAGGCCGTGCGGCCTCAGGCCGGGCCTGGTGGTTCGCACGGGGGGATTCGCGCAGGTGCGGCGCCTGTGCAGAACGGGGCTTCACTGCCATGGGAGCAGTGTCGACACGACCTTTGGCTCGATTCAATCGATTGTCGCAAAAGAGTGTGACATCCTGCCCACCCGACCAAGGGGCAACTCCCAGCGAACCAAACAGCTCCCCCAGGAAACGCGGGTAAAGCCTGCCGGCATGCGGGCAAGGGCCTCGAGCCGGGCGGCCAGGGAGCCGCTCCCTACAATGACCCGCATGTCTTCCCTCTTTGACTGGCTGGGGCCGGCGGTCCGCGAGCGGGCCGTGCTTGTCGTCAACCACCTGCTGGCGGCGGAGCCGCAGGCCATGGCGCGGCTGCGGCCTCATGCCGGGCGTGCCATTCGTGTGTCGCTGGCGCTTCCCGGGCGCGAGGCCCAGGGGCCCGACATCGCGCTGGTGGTCACGCCGGCCGGCTTGGTCGAGTCCGCCGAAGCCTCGCTGGCCGCAGACGGCCTGGATGTGGTTGCGGATGGGCGCCAGCCTCTGCAGGCGGCGCTGGGCCTGCTGGCCGGCCGGAAGCCGCCGCTGCGCATCGAGGGTGACGCCGCCTTTGCCGCCGATGTGGCCTGGCTCATCGACCACGTGCGCTGGGAAGCCGAGGAAGACCTCGCCCGCGTGATCGGCGACGCTCCGGCGCACCAGGCGATGCGGGCGGCTCGCGCGCTGCGCCAGGCCTTGCAGCCGCTGCTCGGCCGTCTGGCCGACGCCGCGGGCGTGCCCGGGCCAGGGGCCGACACGGCGGGTGGCGCGACGCGATGAGATCGCTGCTGCGCACCGGCTTCATTTTCTTCATCGTCCTGCGCTACGGGCTGGACACGCTGGCGCTGGGCAGTCTGCGCCGCCCTGGGTGGTCGGTGCTGGCGCGGCTGCTGTCCGTGGGGCGGCGCCTGGATGCGCCGCGCGGTGTGCGGCTGCGGCTGGCGCTGGAGCGTCTGGGGCCGATCTTCGTCAAGTTCGGCCAGGTGCTGTCCACGCGGCGCGACATCCTGCCGCCGGACGTCGCCGAGGAGCTGGCCCTCCTGCAGGACCGCGTGCCGCCCTTTCCGGACGAGGTCGCAGTCGCCTTGATCGAGAAGGCCTACGGCCTGCCGCTGCAGACGCTGTTTCGCAGCTTCGAGCGCAAGCCGGTGGCCAGCGCCTCCATCGCCCAGGTGCACTTCGCCGTCTTGCACGACGGCCGCGAGGTGGCCGTCAAGGTGCTGCGCCCCGGCATGCTGGCCGTGATCGACGACGACCTGGCGCTGATGCGTCGGCTGGCCGGCTGGGTGGAGCGGCTGTGGGCCGACGGCAAGCGCCTGAAGCCGCGCGAGGTGGTGGCCGAGTTCGACAAGTATCTGCACGATGAGCTCGACCTGGTGCGCGAGGCGGCCAACGCCGCGCAGCTGCGCCGCAACATGGAGGACCTGCAGCTGGTGCTGATCCCGGAGATGGTCTGGGACCTGTGCACGCCCACGGTCATCGTCATGCAGCGCATGAAGGGCGTGCCCATCAGCCAGCTGCAGCGCCTGCGCGAGGCCGGCGTGGACATCAAGAAGCTCGCCCGCGACGGCGTGGAGATCTTCTTCAACCAGGTCTTCCGCGACGGCTTCTTCCATGCCGACATGCACCCCGGCAACATCCAGGTGTCGCTGGATCCGGCCACCTTCGGCCGCTACATCGCGCTGGACTTCGGGATCATCGGCACGCTGACCGAGTACGACAAGGACTACCTGGCGCAGAACTTCATCGCCTTCTTCCGGCGCGATTACAAGCGCGTGGCCGAGCTGCATGTGGAAAGCGGCTGGGTGCCGCCGGGCACGCGCATCGACGAGCTGGAGGCTGCGGTGCGCACGGTGTGCGAGCCGTACTTCGACCGGCCGCTCAAGGAGATCTCGCTGGGCCAGGTGTTGCTGCGGCTGTTCCAGATCTCGCGGCGCTTCAATGTCTCCATCCAGCCGCAGCTGGTGCTGCTGCAGAAGACGCTGCTCAACGTCGAAGGCCTGGGCCGCGACCTGGACCCGGACCTGGATCTTTGGAGCACCGCGAGGCCCTTCCTTGAGCGCTGGATGAACGAGCAAGTCGGCTGGCGCGCGGTGTGGACCCAGCTGCGCAAGGAGGCGCCGCGCTATGCCCGCCAGCTGCCGCAACTGCCGCGCCTGCTGCACGACGCGTTGGCGGCGCAGGGGGCCGATGTGCGGCCGGAACTGCTGGCCATTCTGGCCGAGCAGCGGCGCACCAACCGGCTGCTGGGCGGGCTGATCTGGGCGGGCGCCGGCTTCGTGGCCGGCCTGCTGGCCACCCGGCTGCTGCTGGCCTTCGGCTGGTGGTAAACGGCGCTGACCAGGGAGCGGCGCCACGGAGCGGCAGCATGATCTTGCTGCATCTGCACGGCGGCGGCTGACCGGCTGGGCAGGCGGCCGCTTGCGGTGCGACTTGCGGCGGCCTGCGGCACTAAACTTGCGCGCCCTTTAACCGGCTGCGGCGGATGCCGCGGCCTCTCTCGCCCACGCCTGTCCTGTCCAGCGCCGGCCCCGAGCCGTGCGGGCAGCATGGTGTGTCCCGTCCACGCCGCCACCGCAAGGGTCTCGCCGGCATGAACACCGAACTCCTCGTCCTCGTCATCGCCTACCTGGTGGGCACGCTGGCCATCGGCGCCTGGGCCGGGACACGGGTCAAGAGCACGGCCGACTTCGCCGTTGCCGGCCGCAGCCTGCCACTGGTGATGGTGATCACCACCACCTTCGCCACCTGGTTCGGCGCCGAGACGGTGATGGGCATCCCGGCCAAGTTCGTGCAGGGCGGTTTGAACGCAGTGGTCGAGGACCCGTTCGGTGCGTCGATGTGCCTGGTGCTGGTGGGCCTGTTCTTCGCGGCGCGCCTCTACCGCATGAACCTGCTGACCATCGGCGACTTCTACCGCGCGCGCTATGGCCGTGGCGTGGAGGTGTTCTGCTCCGTCGCCATCATCCTGAGCTACCTGGGCTGGGTGGCGGCGCAGATCACGGCGCTGGGGCTGGTGTTCTCCGTGCTGTCGGGCGGCGCGATATCGCCGGCCACCGGCATGCTGATCGGCACGGCGTCGGTGCTGATCTACGTGATGCTGGGCGGCATGCTGGCCGTGGCCTGGACGGACTTCATCCAGATGATCGTGCTGGTGCTGGGCTTGACGGCCATCGCGTTCATCGCGGCCGGCGAAGCAGGCGGCGCGGACAAGGTGCTGGAGCTGGCGCGCTCGCGCGAGTGGTTCAGCTTCTTTCCGGCGCCGTCGCTCAACGACTGGATCTGGTTCGTCGCCGCGGGCATCACCATGATGTTCGGCTCCATCCCGCAGCAGGATGTCTTCCAGCGTGTGATGTCGGCCAAGGATGCGACCACCGCCTCGCGCGGCGCGGTCATCGGCGGGCTCGGCTACCTGGCGTTCGCCTTCGTGCCGATGTTCATCGTGGCGTCTTCGCTGCTCATCATGCCGACCGAGACCGCGGCGCTGCTCAAGGACGATCCGCAGAAGGTGCTGCCCACGCTGATCCTGGGCCACATGCCGTTCTTCGCCCAGGTGCTGTTCTTCGGCGCGCTGCTGTCAGCCATCAAGTCCACCGCGTCGGCCACGTTGCTGGCGCCGTCCACCAGCTTCGTTGAGAACATCCTGAAGAACCTGGTGCCCGGCCTGACCGACCGCCAGCAGCTGCTGGCCATGCGCATCACGATCGTCGTCTTCACTGCCCTGGTGCTCGCCTACGCCATCTTCATGAGCGGCACGCCGATCTACGAGATGGTGTCCGCCGCCTATCAGGTGACGCTGGTCGGCGCCTTCGTGCCGCTGACCTGTGGCCTTTTCTGGAAGAGGGCGACCACGCAAGGAGCGGTGCTGTCCATTCTGGCGGGGCTGGGTGTGTGGGGTGCCTTTCTGGCCCTGCCTTCCTGGGGTGAGGCTTTCCCCGGCCAGCTCGCGGGGCTGCTGTCGGCCGTGGCGGGCATGCTGGCCGGCTCGCTCGCGCCCCAGTGGATCGGCGCGCAGGGCGGACATCTGGCACGCCATCCCGGCGCGCAGCAGGCGGGCGTCAGCACTTGATTTCATGGGCGGCGGCCTAAAATCCCGGGTTTTCCGCGATCCGGCGGTTGTCCCATTTCTTGCGGTTTCCCGAGGTCTGTCATGCCCATCTACGCCTATCGCTGCGAGTCTTGCGGCCATGCCAAGGACATCCTGCAGAAGGTGTCCGACCCCGTTCTCACCACCTGCCCAGCCTGCGGCGCCGAGTCGTTCCAGAAACAGCTCACCGCGGCCGGCTTCCAGCTCAAGGGATCGGGCTGGTATGTGACCGATTTCCGCGGCGGTTCCTCCGGCGCATCGGCCGCGGCGGCGTCCGCGCCCGCGGCCAAGGAGGCGTCCGCCGCCTCGGAGTCGTCGTCTTCTTCTTCCGACGGCGGCTCTGCTGCGCCGGCGGCCTGCGGCGGCTCCTGCGCCTGCCACTGACGCCCCGCCCGGCTCCTGCTGAGCCGGGCAGCGTTCTGACTGCTCCTTCTCGTGCGCAAATACATCATCACTGGCCTGCTGGCCTGGCTGCCGCTGGCCGTGACGGTCTGGCTGCTGGCCTATGTCTTCGGGCTGGTCGACGGCCTGTTCGCCTCGCTGGTGGGGGCGGCCCAGGCGGTGCTGCCGGCATCTGCCCAGCCGGCGCTCAAGAGGCTGCTCGATATCCCGGGTCTCAGCGTGCTGGTGGTGCTGCTGGGCCTGTTCCTGACCGGGGTGCTGGTGCGCAATGTGGCGGGGCACTGGCTGTCCGCGCAGTGGATGGCCATCGTGCAGCGCATCCCCATCGTCAAGTCCATCTACACCTCGGTCAAGCAGGTGTCGGACACGCTGTTTTCCAGCAGCGGCCAGGCCTTCCGCCAGGCCGTGCTGGTGGAGTACCCACGCGCCGGCTCGTGGACCATCGCGTTCGTCACCGGGCGACCGGGCGGCGAGGTGGGTGCGGCGCTGCCGACCGACTGCGTAAGCCTGTACGTGCCGACCACGCCCAACCCCACGTCGGGCTTCATGCTGATGGTGCCGCGCAGCCAGGTGATCGAGCTGCGCATGAGCGTCGATGAGGCGCTGAAGTACATCATCTCGATGGGCGTGGTCGCCCCGCCGCAGCCGCGCCCCGTGCGCCAGACCGAGCGCCCCGCGTCGCTGGTCGAATGAATCCACGCCGGCCGCTCGCGAGGGCAGCCGGCGTTTCGCCTTGTTGCTGAACTGAACTTTCTCGGAGACACCTTCGCATGCGTACCACCTATGCCGGTCTGGTGAGCGAACAACTGCTGGGCCAGACGGTCACGCTGATGGGCTGGGCCCACCGCCGCCGCGACCACGGCGGCGTCATCTTCATCGACCTGCGTGACCGCGAGGGCCTGGTGCAGGTGGTCTGCGACCCGGACCGCGCCGAGATGTTCAAGACCGCCGAAGGCGTGCGCAACGAGTTCTGCCTGAAGGTCACCGGCGTGGTCCGCGCCCGCCCGGCGGGCACCGAGAACGCCAACCTGACCAGCGGCAAGATCGAGGTGCTCTGCCATGAACTGGAGGTGCTCAACGCCAGCGTGACGCCGCCCTTCCAGATCGACGACGAGAACCTGTCGGAGACGACCCGCCTGACGCACCGCGTGCTGGACCTGCGCCGCCCGCAGATGCAGAAGAACCTCATGCTGCGCTACCGCGTCGCCATGGAGGTGCGCAAGTTCCTGGATGCCAACGGCTTCGTCGACATCGAGACGCCGATGCTCACCAAGAGCACGCCAGAAGGCGCGCGCGACTACCTCGTGCCCAGCCGCGTGCACGACGGGCACTTCTTCGCGCTGCCGCAGTCGCCGCAGCTGTTCAAGCAGCTGCTGATGGTGGCGGGCTTCGACCGCTACTACCAGATCACCAAGTGCTTCCGCGACGAGGACCTGCGCGCCGACCGCCAGCCCGAGTTCACGCAGATCGATATCGAGACCTCGTTCATGTCGGAGCAGGAGATCCGCGACATGTTCGAGGGCATGATCCGCACGACCTTCAAGAACGTGCTGAGCGTGGAGCTGCCGGCCTACCCGGTGATGCAGTACGCCGACGCCATGCGGCTGTATGGCTCGGACAAGCCCGACCTGCGCGTCCAGCTCGAGTTCACCGAGCTGACCGACGTGATGAAGGACGTGGACTTCAAGGTGTTCTCCGGCCCGGCCAATGCCGCCGGCGGCCGGGTGGCCGCGCTGCGCATCCCGCGCGGCGGCGAGATGAGCCGCGGCGAGATCGACGGCTACACCGAGTTCGTCAAGATCTACGGCGCCAAGGGCCTGGCGTGGATCAAGGTCAACGAGGTGGACAAGGGCCGTGACGGCTTGCAGAGCCCCATCGTCAAGAATCTGCACGACGCGGCGCTCACCGAGGTGCTCAAGCGCACCGGGGCGCAGAACGGCGACCTGATCTTCTTCGGCGCCGACAAGGCCAAGGTGGTCAACGATGCCTTGGGCGCCCTGCGCGTGAAGATCGGCCACAGCGATTTCGGCAAGAAGAACGGCCTCTTCGAGGACCGCTGGGCGCCGCTGTGGGTGGTCGACTTCCCGATGTTCGAGTACGACGAGGACGACGACCGCTGGGTGGCCGTGCACCACCCGTTCACCGCGCCGAAGGACGGCCACGAGGACCTGATGGAGTCCAACCCGGGCGCCTGCGTGGCCAAGGCCTACGACATGGTGCTCAATGGCTGGGAGATCGGCGGCGGCTCGGTGCGCATCCACCGCGCCGAGGTGCAGAGCAAGGTGTTCAGCGCCCTGAAGATCGGCCCGGAGGAGGCACAGGCCAAGTTCGGCTTCCTGCTGGACGCGCTGCAGTACGGCGCGCCGCCGCACGGTGGCCTCGCCTTCGGTCTGGACCGCATCGTGACCATGATGACGGGTGCGGAGTCCATCCGCGACGTGATCGCCTTCCCCAAGACGCAGCGCGCCCAGTGCCTGCTGACGCACGCCCCCAGCCCGGTGGACGAAAAGCAGCTGCGCGAGTTGCACATCCGCCTGCGCAACGTGCAGCCGGCGGCCTGAGGTCGGAGGCCGGGGGCGGGACATGGCGACGGCCGCTCAGGCCCCGGCGGCCCGTCCGCCCAAGATCCCCGAGTCGGTGCTGGTGATCATCCACACCGACGACCTGCGGGTGCTTCTGCTGGAGCGGGCTGACCGGCCTGGCTACTGGCAAAGCGTGACGGGCTCCAAGGACCACCCGGACGAGCCGGCTAACCTGACGGCCCGCCGCGAGGTGGCCGAGGAGACCGGCATCGTGGTCGGCGGCGAACACGTACCGCTGCAGGCCCTGCTGGACTGGCAGCAGCGCAACGTCTACGAAATCTATGCCGTTTGGCGCCACCGCTATGCGCCTGGCGTGACGCACAACACCGAGCACGTCTTCAGCCTGTGCGTGCCGGCCGGCCTGCCCATCGTGCTGGCGCCGCGCGAGCACCTGCAGCATGCCTGGCTGCCTTGGCAGGAAGCGGCCGCGCGTTGCTTCTCGCCGTCCAACGCCCAGGCCATCCGTGACCTGCCGCTGCGGGTGGCGGCCCGGCCGGGCTGAGCCGGCCGTCCCTGACCGGCTCGCTTGGCCCGTCGGCGGGCCGGGCGCTCCCGCGCTGCGGCGGGCGCGCCGCCTGCCCGACGACTCGTGGCCGGCGCTGCCCCCTCATCCCCACCGGGGCGCGGACGCGGGCATCATCGGCGGCGCGGGCGCGCCGGCGGACGATCGTGAGAGCCCAGCCGGTGCGGCCGTCCGTCCACCCCGATGCCGGCCGCCTCCCGCACCGCAACGCCGCCTGATCGAAGAAGGACCTTGCCCATGCGCCTGTGGCCCACCCTGCGCACCCGCCGACGCGACCGCCGTGCCGAAGCGCGCACGGCCTCCCATCGCCGCCAGCCGGCCGCCGTGCCGGGGCACGTGCCGTTCGGCGCCTCCGCGCGGCCGCCGCAGGATGCTTTCGTCGCATCCACCTCTGCGGCCACGGCCGCCGGCGCTTCCAGCGTGTTGCGTGTGGCCACCTACAACATCCACAAGGGCGTGCGCGGCATGGGCCCGGGCAAGCGGCTGGAGATCCACAACCTGGGTCTGGGCGTGGAGGCCCTGGATGCGGATCTCGTCTTCCTGCAGGAGGTGCGCCGCTTCAACCAGGCCGAGGCCCGGCGCTTCGAGCGCACCTGGTTCGGCTGGCCGGAGCAGGCCCAGGCCGACTACCTGGCACCGGAGGGCTACGAGGTGGCCTATCGCACCAATGCCTTCACCAAGGGCGGCGAGCACGGCAATGCGCTGCTGTCACGCTGGCCGCTGGGCGAGGAGATCGGCCACCACGACGTGTCCGACCACCGCTTCGAGCAGCGCGGCCTGCTGCACGTGCCGGTCAACTGGCGCGGCGTGGTCGTGCACGCCGTCGTCGTCCACCTAGGGCTGATCCATGCCAGCCGCATGCGCCAGGTGGACAAGCTGGCGCGCTACCTCAAGAACAACGTGCCGGCCGACGCGCCCGTTATCGTCGCCGGCGACTTCAACGACTGGAGCGAGCGCCTGGACGGCGGCCTGGTCGACCAGGGCCTGCAGCGGGCGCAGGGCGATGGCGGCGCGCGGGAGCTGACCTACCCCTCGCGCCTGCCAGTGTTCGCGCTGGACCGGGTCTACACCCGCGGCCTGCGCGCAGTGAATACCTTCGTGCCGCGCGGGCCCGCCTGGGTGCGCATGTCCGACCACCTGCCGCTGGTGGTGGAGCTGGAACTGGCGTGACCGCCGTGCCGCCGCAGCCGCGCCAGCAGCCGCAGCCCGCGGATGCCCGTGCCGGGGCCCGCGCCGCGCGGGCCGGCCTGGCGGCGGGCGCGCTGCCCGGCTGGGCGCGCCACCTGGCCTGGTACGTGCACCCGCGCCCGCTCTTCCTGGGTGGCAACCAAGTCACGCTGCTGCGTGGTGGCGACGCGCTCTTCCCGTCGATGTGCCAGGCCATCGCCGCTGCGCGGCACGAGGTCTGGGTGGCCAGCTACATCGTCCACGACGACCATGTGGCAGGCTGCGTGACCCGGGCGATGGAGGATGCGGTGCGCCGCGGCGTCAAGGTTCACCTGGTGGCCGACGGCTTCGGCTCCGTGCACACCGCTGCTGGCCTGCTGCGTCGGTTGCAAGCCGCCGGCGTGGCGGTGGCCATCTTCCGGCCCCTGCGGCGCTGGTGGAGCTGGCTGCGTCCCGGCTCGCTGCGCCGACTGCACATGAAGCTGTGTGTGGTCGACGGCCAGGTGGGCTTCGTGGGCGGCATCAACCTGATCAGCGACCTGATCGACCTGCGTCACGGCCCCTCCGACCGCCCGCGACTGGACTACGCGGTACAGGTCAGCGGGCCGGTGGTCGCGCCGATCGAGCAGACCGTCAAGGCGATGTGGTCGCGGGCGGTCTTCGGCCGCGACTGGCGACAGGAGCTGGCCGACGTGCTCAGCCACCCCGGCCGCTGGCGGCGGCTCACCGGGCTGGCGCGGCGGCTGCGTATGGGGCCCGGCCTGAGGGCCTCGCGCACGCCGCGTGCGCCCGCGGCTGATGCCGATGTGCCGGTGCGGGCCGCCTTCGTCGTGCGGGACAACCTGCGCCAGCGCCGCACCATCGAGCGCAGCTACATCGAGGCCATCGCCCAGGCACGCCAGCGCATCGACATCGTCTGCCCCTACTTCTACCCGGGCAGCCTGTTCCGCCGCGCGCTGCGCAGCGCCGCGCAGCGTGGCGTGCGCGTGCGACTGCTGTTGCAGGGCAAGGTGGACTACCGCATCGCCGCGCTGGCCGCGCGCGTGCTCTATGGCGAGCTGTTGCAGTCCGGGGTGCGCGTCTTCGAGTACACACCGGCCTTCTTGCATGCCAAGGTTGCCGTGGCTGATGACGATTGGGCCACGGTGGGCAGCTCCAACATCGACCCTTTGTCGCTGCTGGTGAACCTGGAGGCCAACCTGGTGGTGCGCGACGCGGCCTTCGTGCGCCAGCTGTCGGCCGAGCTTGAGCGCGACTTCGCTGCCGCCCGCGAAGTGGTGCAGCCGCTGGGCGGCTGGAGCGGCCGGCTGCTGCGCGGCGCCGTTGCCTGGGCCGCGCACCTGTACCTGCGCGTGGCCGGCATCGGCGGGCGGTACTGACCCGGTCGCATCCGGTCCGGCGCTGCGACATGTCGCCTGCTGCGTGTGCCGCACCGCATGCAAGGGCAGGATGCCCGGCCTGACTACGTGCGCAGCGCGGCTTTGCGCCACATCAAGCGCTGCGCCGCCCGGCGTTGCGTGGCCGCCGCAGTGACCGGTCGGGCTTGAGGTGGCTCAAGCGGGTCACCCCGGGTGTTGCGTGCAATGGACCGCGGGAATCAACCCGAACAACAGGAGTCATCCAACATGCAACGCACCTCCATCGCCCTTGCGCTCGCTTCCCTCGCCGCCGTGGCGTCCCTTGCCTCCGCGCCTGCCGCCGCAGCCGACGGCCCGTGGCTGGTGCGCGTGCGCGCGGTGAACCTCGATTCCGCCAACAAGGACAGCACCGGCCTGGGCCTGAGCGTGAACGACAAGGTCATCCCCGAAGTCGACATCTCCTACTTCTTCACGCCCAACCTCGCCGCCGAGCTGATCCTGACCTATCCGCAGAAGCACGACCTCAAGTCCGAAGGCACCAAGATCGGCTCGCTCAAGCACCTGCCGCCCACGCTGACGCTGCAGTACCACTTCGACGGCCTGGGCGCCTTCAAGCCCTACGTTGGCGCCGGTGTGAACTACACGCGCTTCTCCAGCGTCAAGTGGGATCCCGCAGTGCGTGCCGCCCTGGATCCGAGCATTGAAAAGGACAGCTTCGGCTTCGCCCTGCAGGCCGGCGTGGACTTCGAGATCAGCAAGAACGTCTACCTGAACCTGGACATCAAGAAGGTGCAGATCCGCACGGACGTGAAGTCTGCGGGCGAGAAGGTCGGCACCTTCAAGGTCGATCCGCTGCTCATCGGCGTGGGCGTCGGCTACCGCTTCTGATCCTCAGCTGATCGCTTCGATCGCCGGGCGGCATGCAGGAGCTGCGGCGGGGTGATCCTCCGCCCGCGGCACGGGAGGCGGGCCGATAATCCGCCGCCATGTTGCCTGCAGCTGTCCCAGCGGGGCGCCCTCGGCGGCGCCTGTGCGGCCCGCGCACCCACAAGGTCGCGGGCCTTGTCTTTTGCGCTGTCGTCGTCGACGCCAGCCCGCACCGCAGCGGAGGTGCGCGGTGAAGGCTCGCCTGATCGCCGGCCTGTCTGCGGCGGCGCTGGCTGCCGGTGGCTTGGCTTGGAGCCTGCGCGACCGCTTGCCCGCGATTTCCGGCGTGCCGACCGCAGCCCAGGCGGATGATCTGCGCATCGCCACCTGGAACATCGAGTGGTTGATGACGCCCGCCACCTATGACGAGCTGTGGGCGCGCTGCGACCCGGCCGGCCAGCCGCGCAGCCACGAGCGCGCCTTGCCCTGCGTCCCGGGCCGCGAGCCGCCGCCGCGCCGCCAGGCCGCGGACCTCGACGCGCTGGCCCGCATCGCCGAGTCGATCGAGGCCGACGTGGTCGCGCTGCAGGAGGTTGACGGCCCGGCCGCCGCACGGCTGGTCTTCCGCCGCGGCTGGGCGCTGGACTGCTTCATCCGCCGAGCCCATCCGCAGAAGGTGGGCTTCGCCATCCGCGCCGGCATCCCCTACCGCTGCAACGCCGAGCTGGCGGAGCTCGACCTCGACGGCGCTTCGCGCGCCGGGGCAGACGTGACACTGTGGCCCGGCACGCCGCGCGCGGTGCGCATCCTGGGCGTGCATCTCAAGAGCGGTTGCCCCGAGGGCCCGCTGATCCGCCACGATGGCGGTGGCACGCGCGAGCCCTGCATCAAGCTCAGCCGCCAGGTGTCCATCCTGGCCCGCTGGGCGCAGGCGCGCGAGCGTGAAGGCGTGGCCTATGCGATCGCCGGCGACTTCAACCGACGGCTGGAGCAAGATGCCCGCTTCGACGCCGGGCGCGACCTGCAGCGCCCGCGCAACCTGCTGGCCGGCATCAACGCAGGGCTGCCGCCGCAGTCACCCATGCTGCCAGTGACGGCCGGCGAGCCTTACACCCGCTGCCACGGCGGCGACCGCCACAAGGCCTGGATCGACAACGTGCTCATCAGCAGCCGCCTGGCCGCCCGGGCGCGGGCACGCGACTTCGAGGCTCACCGCTACGACGACCGTCTGGCGCGCGAGCGGCAGCTGTCGGACCACTGCCCGATCAGCGTGGAGCTGGACGGGGCGGCGCGCTGAACCAAGCGGCGCTGCCGCCGGTCGCAGGAGGAAAAGCAAAAGGGCCGCGACGCCTTGCCGGCATCGCGGCCCTTGCGGCCGGACGAGGATCGATCAGGCCTTGCCCTGGCCGGCCACCGCAGCAGCGGCCTTGGCCGCCGCTTCGGCATCACCGAGGTAGTAGTGGCGGATCGGCTTGAGCTGGGCATCCAGCTCGTAGACCAGCGGAATGCCGTTGGGGATGTTCAGGCCGACGATGTCGGCGTCCGAGATGCCATCCAGGTACTTCACCAGCGCGCGGATGCTGTTGCCGTGGGCCGCGACGACCACGCGCTGACCGCTGCGGATGGTGGGCGCCATCACCTCGTTCCAGAACGGCAGCACGCGGGCCACCGTGTCCTTCAGGCATTCGGTCAGCGGAATTTGCTCGGGAGCCAGCTTGGCATAGCGCAGGTCCTGGCGCTGGCCGCGCGGGTCATTGGCCTCCAGCGCGGGGGGCGGCGTGTCGTAACTGCGGCGCCAGATCAGCACCTGCTCGTCGCCATACTGCTTGGCCATGTCGGCCTTGTTCAGGCCCTGCAGCGCGCCGTAGTGGCGCTCGTTCAGGCGCCAGTCCTTGACCACGGGCAGCCAGATGCGGTCCATCTCTTCCAGCGCGTAGTGCAGCGTGTGGATGGCGCGCTTGAGCACCGAGGTGAAGGCGATGTCGAAGTCGTAGCCCTCGGCCTTGAGCAGCTTGCCCGCGGCCATGGCCTGCGAGATGCCGGTGGGCGTGAGCTCCACGTCCGTCCAGCCGGTGAAGCGGTTTTCCAGGTTCCAGGTCGATTCGCCGTGGCGGATCAGCACGAGCTTGTACATGGGGGTCTCGCAGGCGGGCGCAGCATAGGCTGCGCAGGAAAGAAGGGCGCGGTGGCCGCAGGGCCCCGGCCGCGCAAGGCCGCAAATTTTATAATTCGCGGCTTTGCGCACAGGCCCGCATTCCGGCGATCTCCAGCGGCCGCCTGCCTGCGGCAATCTCCCATCCCCCTTCTTCAGCCATGCTGCCCCGCCGGGCGGCTGGCCTGTCTTGGACACCGCGACGTGAGCTTCATCCTCGAGAACTGGTACCTGATCCTCATGGCTGTCGTCTCCGGCGGCCTGCTGCTGTGGCCCGGCCTGCGTGCCGGTGCCGGCCAGCTCACGCCCACCCAGGCGGTGCAACTCATCAACAAGGAAAAGGCCGTGGTGCTCGACGTGTGCGAGCCCGCCGAGTACGCCGCCGGCCACGTCGCTGGCGCGCGCAACGTGCCGCTGGCCGGCTTGTCTGCCGACGCCAAAGGCCTGCCCAGCAACAAGGCACAGCCGGTTATCGTGGTGTGCGCCACCGGCGTCCGTGCAGGCAAGGCGGCGGCGCAGCTCCGGAAGCTTGGCCACACCAGCGTGCACGTGCTGGGGGGCGGCCTGGCGGGCTGGCGCGAGGCGGGGCTGCCAGTCGAGAAGGCCTGACCATCCAACGGCCCGGGCGGCGACCCTGGCCGGAACGCGGCCCTGGCGCCCCTGCCCGGCGGGCCGAGCGGCAAGCGCGGACAATGACGGCTTTCACACTGCCGTCATGACCATGCAAGCCGTCAAGATGTACACCACGCTGGTGTGCCCGTACTGCCAGCGCGCCAAGATGCTGCTCAAGCAGCGAGGGGTCGAGCAGATCGAGGAGATCCGCGTGGACCTGGACCCGGCCCAGCGGGCCACGATGATGGAGATCACCGGCCGGCGGACGGTGCCGCAGATCTTCATCGGCAGTACTCATGTCGGCGGCTTTGACGAC
This sequence comes from Pseudomonadota bacterium, assembly GCA_049321005.1. Taxonomy (GTDB): domain Bacteria; phylum Pseudomonadota; class Gammaproteobacteria; order Burkholderiales; family Burkholderiaceae_C; genus Aquabacterium. The sequence continues at coordinate 179,751 of JBMOQL010000005.1, read as the reverse complement.
CTGAGCGCACTGGATCAGCGCGGCGGGCTGATGCCGCTGCTCAACGGTCAGGGCTGAAGGGCCTCCACGGGCCTTTTGGGCCGCCGCGGGCCGGCTGGCCGCCAAGGCGGCAGCACCTCGGCGATCCTGAAATCCGGGCACCCTGACATGGGGGCAGACGCGCCGGGAGCTGTCATACCGCTGGGCCATAATCCCGCGGCTTTCAGAACACCCCGCCCGCGCCATCGTTGCGCGGGTTTTGCCCTTCAAGGACCCCATCATGGCCGACGAGCAAGCCAACCAGCCCGTGTTCCAGATCCAGCGCATCTACCTCAAGGACGTGTCGCTGGAGCAACCGAACTCGCCCCAGATCCTGCTGGAGCAGGGCCAGCCCAACGTCGACGTCAACCTCAATCTGTCGGCCAATCCGTTTGCTGACGGCCTCTATGAGGTGGCCATCACCGCCACGGTGACGACCAAGCTGGGCGACAAGGTGGTGTTCCTGGTCGAGGCCAAGGAAGCGGGCATCTTCGAGATGCGCAACATCCCCGAAGACCAGATGCAGCCGATCCTGGCCATCGCCTGCCCGCAGATCGTCTACCCCTACCTGCGCGCCGTGGTGGCCGACATCATCACGCGCGCCGGCTTCCCGCCGGTGCACCTGACGGAAGTCAACTTCCAGGCCATGTACGAGCAGCAGCGCGCCCAGGCCGGCCACGCCTGATTGCCCGCTCCGTGCGCCGCCGGTCGTGCCGCTGATGGATGCGGTGCCCGGCGGCGCAGTCGTTTTTGCGAGTTCTTTTGCGCCTCCCATCGAGCCTGCGTCATGAAGATCACCATCCTCGGTGCCGGTGCCTGGGGCACGGCCCTGGCCATCAGTGCCGCGCGTGCGGCGCGCTCGGATGCACCGGCTGCACTGCCCGCACCGGCTGCCGCCCACGATGACGGCGGCATGCATGCCGTGCTGCTGTGGGCCCGTGACGCGGCGCAGGCTGACGAGATGGGCCGCAGCCGCTGCAACGCGCGCTACCTGCCCGACGTGGCCCTGCCGCCGGGCCTGGCCATCACATCGGACCTGTCGCTGGCGCTGCGTCACGGCGAGCAGGGCCTGTTCGTCATCGGCACGCCGATGGCCGGCCTGCGCGGCATGCTGCAGCAGCTACCGGCCGGCACGCCGGTGGCCTGGTTGTGCAAGGGCTTCGAGGCCGGCACCGGCCGCCTGGGCCATGAGGTGGCGCGCGAGGTCTGCCCCGCCGCGCGGGTGGGCGTGCTCTCCGGCCCGAGCTTCGCTGCCGAGGTGGCCCGCGGCCAGCCCACGGCGCTGGTGGCCGCCAGCACCGATGAGGCGCTGCGCGGCCAGCTGGTGCGCGCCTTCCACGGCGAAACGCTGCGCGTCTACACCTCCGCCGACCCGGTCGGCGTGGAGGTGGGCGGCGCGGTGAAGAACGTGCTGGCCATTGCCACCGGCATCGCCGACGGCATGGAGCTGGGGCTGAACGCGCGCGCCGCGCTCGTCACCCGCGGCCTGGCCGAGATGACCCGCCTGGGCCTGGCCCTGGGCGCGCAGGCCGAGACCTTCATGGGGCTTTCAGGCCTGGGCGACCTGGTGCTCACGGCCACCGGCAGCCTGTCGCGCAACCGGCAAGTGGGCCTGCAGCTGGCCGAGGGTCTGGCCCTGCCGGCCATCCTGGAGCGCCTGGGCCATGTGGCCGAGGGCGTCTACAGCGCGGCCACCGTGCTGCAGCGCGCGCAGCAGCTGGGTGTGGACATGCCCATCACCGCCGCGGTGGTCGAGGTGCTGCAGGGGCGCCTTGCGCCGCAGCAGGCGCTGCGCCAGCTGATGTCGCGCGAGTCGCGGGCCGAGTCGCTGCGCGGCCAGTAAGCGGCCTGGGCCCTCAGCCTCCTGGGGGCCGAGCTGCCCGGCGGCTAGGCGCCACCCGCGTAGGCGTTCTGCCGCCAGGCCTCGAAGACGGCCACGGCCACCGCGTTGGACAGATTGAGGCTGCGCTGCCCGGGGCGCATCGGCAGGCGCACGCGCTGTGCGGCCGGGAAGGCCTCTCGCAAGTCAGGCGCCAGTCCGCGTGTCTCGCAGCCGAAGACCAGCCAGTCGCCCGGCTGCCAGGCGACGTTGGCAAACGGCTGGCTGCCGTGTGTGGTGAACGCGAACATGCGCGCTGTATCGGGCTGCGCATTGCGCATGAAGGCTGCCCAGTCGGCATGCCGGCGCACCGCCGCGTACTCGTGATAGTCCAGCCCGGCGCGCTGCAGCAGCTTGTCTTCCATCGAGAAGCCCAGCGGCTCCACCAGATGCAGCGCGCAGCCCGTGTTGGCCGCCAGCCGGATGACGTTGCCGGTATTGGGCGGGATCTCGGGCTCGACGAGGACGATGTTGAACATGCGGGGCGATGGGGCAGTGCGAGGCGGGTCGGCGCGCCATGAAAAACGCCCCGCGTGGGCGGGGCGTGAGCGCGTCGGCGCCTGCCGAGGGTCAGGCGTGCGCGGCGCGCAGCTTGCGCGAGAACTCCTGCAGGGCAGCGATGCCGCTGTCCTCAGCCTTCTTGCACCAGGCCTGCAGATCGTGCACCAGCTGCTCGGCAGAGACATTGGTGCGCGTCCACAGGGCGCGCAGTTCCTCGCGCATGGCCATCAGCTTGTCCAGCGTGGGGCTGGCGGCGCGGGCCTGGGCCAGCTCGGCCTGGGCCTGCTGCGGCAGGCGCTCGGTGTCGCGGTGCAGCCAGCGGGCGGCGCGGCGCAGCAGGTCGCCCTTGGGCGCGTGCTCGCGACCGGCGGCCTTCAGGCGCTCGACCTCGGCCGCACAGGTGCGGCGCAGCGCGCGGGCATAGCCGGCCATCAGCTCGTAGCGGTGGTTGATGATGGCCTCCAGCGTCTGCGCATCGGCCACCGGCTTGACGGCACCCAGCTCCAGGCGGGGCGCGGTCTTGCGCACCTTGGCCAGGCCCAGCTTGGCCATCGCGCTGATGTAGACCCAGCCCAGGTCGAACTCGTAGGGCTTGACCGAGAACTTGGCCGACGTCGGGTAGGTGTGGTGGTTGTTGTGCAGCTCCTCGCCACCGATGATCAGGCCCCAGGGCGAGATGTTGGTACTGGCGTCGGCGGCCTCGAAGTTGCGGTAGCCCCAGTAGTGGCCGATGCCGTTGATGATGCCGGCGGCGGTGATGGGGATCCACAGCATCTGCACGGCCCAGACGGTCAGGCCGATGGCACCGAAGAGGGCCAGGTTGAGGATGAGCATCAGCCCCACGCCCTGCCAGGTGTAGCGCGAGTAGACGTTGCGCTCGACCCAGTCGTTGGGCACACCGTGGCTGTACTTGGCCAGCGTTTCCTCGTTCTGGGCCTCGGCGCGGTAGAGCTCGGCGCCTTCGGTCAGCAGCTTCTTCAGGCCGTAGACCTGCGGGCTGTGCGGGTCGTCCACCGTCTCGCACTTGGCGTGGTGCTTGCGGTGGATGGCCACCCAGTCCCGCGTTTGCATGCCGGTACCGATCCACAGCCAGAAGCGGAAGAAGTGCGCCACCGACGGATGCAGGTCGAGCGCGCGGTGGGCCTGGCAGCGGTGCAGGTAGATGGTGACCGACGCGATGGTGATGTGCGTGGTGACCAGGGTGTAGAGCAGCACCTGCCACCAGGACGCGGCGGTCAGGCCCTGGCCGAGCCAGGTGAGGGCGCCGTCTGCGAAGGCGGGCCACAGGGACGAGAGCATGGACATCGAGACGAGTCTCTTTCAGGCGGTGTGCAAGCGGTGGAGGGATGCGCGACCCGGAGCCGGGGCGGGCGAGCCGCAGCCGCGCGAGGCAGCCTGCGTACCCGGCGCACGGTGGGGACTTGCGCCCGCCGCGGCCAAAGGATGGCCCATGAGAGCCAGTGAACGGTTGTTCATTCTAGAAAGGGCTGCAACCCTTGCCATCCGCAGAACAACGCGGTTTTGAGCCAAGTCAGGCATCACGCCGGCCGGCTCGCCCGGCATCAGCGCGACACGCAGGAGCGTGCAGCCTTCACAGCGGGCGGCAGTGAGAGTCGACTGCTTCAGCGGCGTTCCCACACGGCGGCAAAAAATCCGTCGGTGCCGTGCCGGTGGGGCCACAGGCGCAAGACGTCGCCGCTGCACAGGCCGGCGGCCTGTTCGACATGCTGGCGGGCCAGGATGTCCGCTGCGGGCAGCGGGGTGAAGTCACGCTGGGCGTCGCTGAAGGCCTGGGCGATGGCTTCGTTTTCTTCCTGCAGCAGGCTGCAGGTGGCGTAGACCAGCCGGCCGCCGCTCTTCACCAGGCGCGCGGCGCTGGCCAGGATGGCGGCCTGCTTGGCCTTAAGCTCCTCCAGGGCCTGCACCGACTGCCGCCACTTCAGGTCCGGATTGCGGCGCAGCGTGCCCAGGCCGGAGCACGGCGCATCGACCAGCACGCGGTCGAGCTTGCCGGCCAGGCGCTTGATGCGCTCGTCGCGCTCGTGGGCGATCTGCGCGGGGTAGACGTTGGACAGCCCGCTGCGCGCCAGCCGCGGCTTGAGGGCATCCAGCCGGTGGCCGGACACGTCAAAGGCATACAGCCGCCCGGTGTTGCGCATCATCGCGCCCAGGGCCAGCGTCTTGCCGCCGGCGCCGGCGCAGAAGTCGGCCACCATCTCGCCGCGCCGCGCCTCGGTCAGCAGGGCCAGCAGCTGGCTGCCTTCGTCCTGCACTTCGATGTGACCGGCGGTGAAGAGCTCCAGCCGGTTGATGGCCGGCTTGCCTTCCAGGCGCAGGCCCCAGGGCGAGTAGGGCGTGGGCGTGCTGGCGAAGCCGGCCTCGGCCAGCGCGGCCTGGGCGGCCTTGCGGTCCGTCTTGAGCATGTTGACGCGCAGGTCCAGCGGGCCACTCTGGTTGAGCGACTGCACCAGCGGCCAGAAGTCATCAGCGGTCTGCGCGCGCAGCCGCTCAGCCAGCCAGGTGGGCAGGTTGTGGCGCTGCGGCTCGGGCAGCTTGCTGCGGTCGACCTGCAGGCCGCGGTCGCGCCAGGCTTGTTCCTCGGCATTGAGCGCGCCGCGCAGGAAGGCCTCGTTGCCCTGCCAGGCCAGGATGGCCAGGCGGCGCTCCAGCGGGCCGCTGCCGCTTTGGGCCAGGTGCTGCCACATCAGCCGCTCGCGCAGCACGGCGTAGGTGGTCTCGGCCAGGGTGGCGCGCTCGCGCGGGCCCAGGTTGCGGTGCTTGCGGAAGAAGGCCGACACCTCGGCGTCGGCGGGGGAATGGAAGCGGAGGACCTCGCGCAGCAAGTCGGCGCAGAGGTCCAGCAGGGCCTTGGGATGCATGGGCGGGATTATCCGGCCGGGGGGTGATCGGCCCCGGCGCGGCCCGCGATGGCCTTGCGCGGGCGCGGCGGGCGCCTCAGGCCTGTGGCGCCATCACGAGCTGCGGCTCGCCTTTGGTCTGCGTCACCACGCCGTCCTGCAGGTGCAGCGTGCCTTCGATCGCCCAGCGCACGGCGCGCGGGTAGATCTGGTGCTCGACCGCGAGCACGCGCTCGGCCAGTTGCTGCGCCGTGTCGCCGGGCCGCACCGGCACCGCAGCCTGGATGACGATGGGGCCGTGGTCCAGCTCGGGCGTGACGTAGTGCACCGTGGCGCCGGCCAGCTTGCAGCCGGCGTCGATCGCGCGCTGGTGCGTGTGCAGCCCGGGAAAGGCCGGCAGCAGCGACGGATGCACGTTGAGCAGCCGCCTGGCGTAGTGCTGCACGAAGCCCGGCGTGAGGATGCGCATGAAGCCGGCCAGCACCACCACGTCGGGCGCAAAGCCGTCGATCACGCGGGCCAGTTCGGCATCGAAGGCCTCGCGGCTGGCGTGCTCGCGGTGGTCCACCACCGCGGTGGCGATGCCGTGATCCGCGGCGAACTGCAGCCCTGCGGCATCGGGCCGGTTGCTGACCACGGCGGCGATGCGCGCGGGCCAGGCCTCGTCCCGACAGGCGCGCACGATGGCTTCCATGTTGGAGCCGCGGCCGCTGATCAGGATCACGATGTTTTTCATGGGGCGCGAGTCTAAGTCGGCCCTCCCCCGCGCAGGCCTGCCGAGCGGCGGGACGAAGGGCCGGCTCCTACAATTTGCGCCCCTGTTTCCTCACCGTGCGCCGCCCTGCGCGGCCCCCCTGCACCGGCCCGCCATGACCCAACGCGTCCTCACCGGCATCACGACCACCGGCACCCCGCACCTGGGCAACTATGTCGGCGCCATCCGCCCGGCGATCGCGGCCAGCCGCCAGCCGGGCGTGGAGAGCTTCTTCTTCCTGGCCGACTACCACGCGCTGATCAAGTGCGACGACCCGGCGCGCATTGCGCGCTCGCGCGTGCAGATCGCCGCCACCTGGCTGGCCGCGGGGCTGGACACCAGCCGCGTCATCTTCTACCGCCAGAGCGACATCCCGGAGACCACCGAGCTGTGCTGGCTGCTGACCTGCGTCACCGCCAAAGGCCAGATGAACCGCGCGCATGCCTACAAGGCCGCGGTGGATGCCAACGGTGCGCAGGCGGAGGACCCGGACGCCGGCATCACCATGGGCCTGTACTGCTACCCCATCCTGATGGCGGCGGACATCCTGCTCTTCAACGCGCACCGCGTGCCGGTGGGCCGCGACCAGGTGCAGCACATCGAGATGGCGCGCGACGTGGCGCAGCGCTTCAACCATCTGTTCGGCAACGGGCGCGAGCTGTTCGTGCTGCCGCAGGCCGAGATCGAAGAGAGCGTCGCCACCTTGCCCGGCCTGGACGGCCGCAAGATGTCCAAGAGCTACGACAACACCATCCCGCTGTTCGAGGGCGGCCCCAAGGCGCTGAAGGACGCGGTGGCGCGCATCGTCACCGACTCGCGCCTGCCCGGCGAGCCCAAGGAGCCGGACGGCTCGGCCCTGGTGACGATCTTCGATGCCTTTGCCGATGCGGCCTCGCGCGAGGCCTTCCGCGCCGACCTGCGCGCGGGACTCGCCTGGGGTGAGGCCAAGCAGCGGCTGGTGGATCTGATCGAGACCCATGTGGGCCCGATGCGCGAGCGCTATGCCCAGCTCATGGCCCGCCCGCAGGACATCGAGGACGTGCTGCACGATGGCGCGCGCAAGGCCCGGGCCGTGGCCGCGCCCTTGCTGGCCGAGCTGCGCCAGGCGGTGGGCCTGCGCAGCTTCGTCGCCGCCGATGCGCCGGTGGCCGCGGCATCCCACAAGGCGGGCGCCGCGCTGGCGAGCTTCAAGCAATACCGCGACGCCGATGGCCGCTTCTACTTCAAGCTGGCCGCGCATGATGGCCGCGTGCTGCTGCAAAGCGACGGCTTTGCCGAAGGCCGCGAGGCCGGCAGCTGGGTCAAGCGCCTGAAGACCGAAGGCGCCACCGCCCTGGCCGCTGCGCCGGTGCAGCGCGGCGAGGGCGTGGACGAGGCGGAAGTGCGCGACGCGCTGGCCGCGATCGTCGCCGCCCAGGATGCCGAGAAGGCGTGAGGCGGCTGCGCGCTGGGAAGGCTGCGTGATGGCCGGCATCCACATCACCGACATCGAGGCCGCCATCAACTGGTGGCGCGAGCGCCGGCCCTCGCCCGACGGCATCAGCGCCTGCGCCGAGGTGCGCGCGCTGGCCGAGGTCTATGCGCTGATGGTCTATTACCGCGAACCCGAATGCGACGAGGCGACCATGCCGCGCCGGGCCAAGGAGGCCTGGCTGGCCTGGTATGCCACCACGCCGGACACGCCCTGCATCGCCATCTGCTCGACCAGCCAGGGCGATGAGCTGTGCAAGGGCTGCGGCCGCACCTTTGATGAGGTGCAGCTGTGGCCAGAGATGACGCCGGCCGAAAAGCGCGCCACCTGGCGGCGCATCACGCTGCAGGACAGCGCCTGGCGCTTCAACCGTTATGCGGAGCGGGCCCCGGATGTGGCGGCGGCCCAGCCGGCTCGGCGTGACGCCGGCTCCATCGAAGCCGCCGCACCGGCCCCGGCCCAACGCCGGACGGGCTGAGGCGGCGCAGCCGTCGCCCGGCGCGTCAGCATCCGGGCCGCACGGGCGGCAAGCCGTGCCTTGCGCGGCCGGCTGACCGGCGGTCTGAAACGCTCGCCGCACCCAACCGCACCACCGGCTGCACCGGGGGTGCCGCCTAGAATCGACGGCACCTTTCCCCTCTCGCGGCCCCGCCGGCCGGCCTCCTTTTGCACGCGGGCCGGCGGACGGTGGCTTTTGCGCTGTCTCGCTGTCTGCACCGCCCCATGAGCTCCCACAAGACGCCGGCGTCGTCGGCCGCCCCCGCTGCGCCCGATGCCGACCACAAGCCCAGCAACTTCCTGCGCGGCATCATCGAACGCGACCTGGAGCAGGGCGCCTATGCCAGCCGCCGGTGGGCCGGCTCGCCGGGTGATGCAGCCCACCATGCCGCGGGCCAGCCTGACCCCGCCCGGATCCGCACCCGCTTCCCGCCCGAGCCCAACGGCTACCTCCACGTCGGCCATGCCAAGAGCATCTGCCTGAACTTCGGCCTGGCGCGCGACTACGGTGGTGTGTGCCACATGCGCTTCGACGACACCAACCCGGAGAAGGAAGAGCAGGAGTACGTCGACGCCATCCTGGATGCGGTGAAGTGGCTGGGCTTCGGCTGGGACTCGGCTTTCAACGGCAAGGCCGAGAGCCATCTTTACTACGCCAGCGACTACTTCGACTTCATGTATCGCGCCGCCGAGGCGCTGATCGAGGCGGGCTTGGCCTACGTGGACGAGCAGTCGGCCGAGGAGATGAAGAAGAACCGCGGCGACTTCACCACGCCCGGCGTGGACAGCCCCTATCGCAGCCGCAGCCCGCAGGAGAACTTGGCGCGCTTTCGCGAGATGCGCGACGGCCGGCACCCCGACGGCGCGATGGTGCTGCGGGCCAAGATCGACATGGCCTCGCCCAACATCAACCTGCGCGACCCGGCCATCTACCGCATCAAGCACGCCACCCACCACAACACCGGCGACACCTGGTGCGTGTACCCGATGTACACCTTCGCGCATCCGATCGAGGACGCGCTGGAGCAGATCACCCACAGCATCTGCACGCTGGAGTTCGAAGACCAGCGGCCGTTCTATGACTGGCTGCTGGAGCGCCTGGCCGACCTGGGCCTGCTGGCCCGCCCTCTGCCGCGGCAATACGAGTTCGCGCGGCTGAACCTGACCTATGTCATCACCAGCAAGCGCAAGCTCAAGGCGCTGGTGGATGAGGGCATCGTCAGCGGCTGGGACGACCCGCGCATGCCCACCATCGTCGGCCTGCGCCGGCGCGGCTACACGCCCGAGGCCATCCAGCTCTTCTGCGAGCGCATCGGCGTCAGCAAGGCAGACAGCTGGATCGACTACGGCACGCTCGACATCGCACTGCGCGACGACCTGGAGCACAAGGCCCATCGCGGCATGGCCGTGCTGGACCCGGTGAAGCTGGTGCTTACCAACTGGGATGAGGTGATGGGCGCCGGGCATCTGGAACCCTGCTCGCTGCCGGCGCTGCCGCACGCCGCCCATGACGCGCCGGAAGGCACCGAGCCGCCCATGCGCCACTTCCAGCTTGGCCGCGAGGTCTGGATCGAGCGCGAGGACTTCGAAGAGGTGCCGCCCAAGGGCTACAAGCGGCTCTTCCCCGGCAACAAGGTGCGCCTGAAGGGCGGCTATGTCATCGAGTGCACTGGCTGCACCAAGGATGCCGACGGCCGCGTGCTGGAGGTGCAGGCCACCGTGGTGCCCGACACCAAGAGCGGCACGCCGGGTGCGGACAGCGTCAAGGTAAAGGCCGCCATCACCTGGGTGGGCGCGGCCGATGGCGTGGAGGCCGAGGTGCGGCTTTTCGACCGCCTCTTCACCGACCCGCATCCGGATGCCGGCGGCAAGGACTTCAAGGCCAGCCTCAACCCGGACAGCAAGAAGGTGGTGCGCGCCATCGTGGAGCCGTCGCTGGCGCAGGCGCAGCCGGATCAGAAGTTCCAGTTCGAGCGCTTCGGCTACTTCGTCGCCGACCGCGTGGACCATGCGCCGGGCAGGCCGGTGTTCAACAAGATCACGGGGCTCAAGGACTCGTGGGGCAAGTGAGCCTGCGAGCCTGATGCGACCGTCACCCACCGTGAACCCGCTGTGACCGAACCGCGCTATCCCCGCGTCCTCTCCATCGCCGGCTCCGACAGCGGCGGCGGCGCGGGCATCCAAGCGGATCTCAAGACCGTTGCCGCGCTGGGCTGCTACGGCATGACGGCGGTGACGGCCATCACCGTGCAGAACACCGTCGGCGTGCAGGCCATCCATGCGGTGCCGCCGGACATCCTGGCGGGGCAGATCGATGCGGTGCTGAGCGACATCGGGGCGGACGCGATCAAGATCGGCATGCTGCATGCGCCGGCCATCGTCGATGTGGTGGCGCGGGCGCTGGATGTGCATGCGGCACCGCAGGTGGCATCGAGCGGGGCGTCCGGCCTGGCGTCGAAAGCGGCATCAAACGTGGTCCTGGACCCGGTGATGGTGGCCGCCAGCGGCGACCGGCTGATCGAGCAAGAGACGGTAGAGCACCTGGTGCGCCAGCTCTTCCCGCGCGTGGCGCTCATTGCACCCAACCTGGACGAGGCGGCGCTGCTGCTGGGCCGGCCGATCGACGCCGTGGATCAGCTCGGCGACGCGGCCCGCGCGCTGCTGGCCCTGGGCGCACGTGCCGTGCTGCTCAAGGGCGGGCACCTGCCCGGCGACACGGTGGTCGATGTGCTGGCCACGCCGGGCGGCCTGCAGCGCTTCACCGCACCGCGCATCGCCACGCGCAACCTGCATGGCGCCGGCTGCACGCTGTCATCGGCCATTGCCGCGCATCTGGCGCTGGGTGCCTCGCTGGCAGATGCCGTGGCCGCTGGGCGCGGCTACACCTTGGCCGCGCTGCAGGCCGGCGCGGCGGTGCGCACCGGGCAGGGGCGGGGGCCGCTGAATCACGGTTTTGCGCCGCGGCCGTTGAGCGCCCGCTAGACCGCGAGCCCGCGCCGCGCGTGTTTTGCTGCGGGGCGTGAGCGGTCTTCCGCCTGCACGAGGCTGAGGGGCTGTCTGGCCGGGGCACGCCCGGCATCGGGACTGGATGCACGCCAGAGCCATCCCCGAATCCAGCGGACTAGGGATGGTTGCGGCACCGCGGCGGGCTTAACTTGCTGCAATCACAACCAACCCGTGCGGAGGGCACGATGCAGTTCAAGGGTGTTCGACAGTGGGCCGCCGGTGCGGCGCTGCTGCTGGGTGCGGTGCAGGCCCAGGCGCTGACCGTCTTCTCCACCGATTTCGACGGCCCGCTGGCCAGCCAGATCGACCCCGGCGCGGCTGCGCTGACGGGCGTGCAGGGCTTTGCGGGTCTGGGCAACGGCGGCAATGTCTTCGGCGGCCAGTTCCTGCGCAGCGCAACGGGCAACACCGTCACCCTCACGCTCAGCGGCCTGCCGGCTCACACCCGGCTGAGCCTGGGCTTCCTGATGGCGGCCATCGACTCGCTGGACGGCACCGGCAGCTTCCCGCAGGGCGACTTCCTCAACATCACGGTGGACGGCACGTCGGTCTTTCGTGAGTCGTTTGCCAACGCGCTGGAGTCGCAGGTGCAGAGCTATGTGCCGCCGGCCGGCGGCGAGCTGCTGCGCCGCCAGGAGCGCGGCTTCGGCTCAGGCTTCTACTACCTCGACAGCGCCTATGACCTGAGCCTGGATGCGCGGCTGCAGGGCATTGCCCACACCGCGTCCACGGCCACCATCACCTTCCAGATCGAAGGCCCGGGCATCCAGCCTCTGGACGATGAATCCTGGGCGATGGACAACCTGACCGTCAGCGTGACGCCGGTGCCCGAGCCCTCTACCGCGGCGCTGCTGATCGGCGGCCTGGCGGCGGTGGCTGCGGCCGGCCTGCGGCGCCGCAGGCCCTGAGCGCGCCTGCAAGCAGCGGCGTGCGAGGCACGCCGTGAACGAATCGGGGGCGCTGCGGCGCCCTCGGTTCTTTCTGGCCGGGCGGGCGATTCAGGCGCCCTCGTCGGTCGGGAAGGCCACCTCGAAAGCCTGGGCAAACGCCGCCGATGCAGCCAGCGTCAGCGTCACGGTGCGCCAGCCGCCGGGCTCGTCACGCACCTGCAGGTCGTGGTCCCAGTCATGCCCTTCGTCGAGCGGGCCGGGGCCGTGGGGGAAGGCCTGGTGCGCCCAGTCCAGCACCTGCTGCACCTCGGCCATCATGGCCGCGTGCTGCGAGGGGCCGGTGGAGGCCAGGCCCTCCAGCGCGGCATGGCCGTCTGCCGTCTCGGCACGGTCGAACAGAAGGAAGCACAGCGGCATCGCGGCATTGTGCAGGCGGGCTGCCGCGCGGTAGAGGCCGAGCGGCCTGCGCAGAGCGCTGGCACGGGGCTATTGCGGCGACAGCAGGCGCTCGATGCGGGCCTCCAGTTCCGCCTCGCCGCCTTCGCCGATGCGGTGATAGACCACCCGGCCCTGGGCATCGACCAGGTAGGCGGCCGGCCAGTACGCATTGCTCCAGGCCTGCCAGGTGGCATAGGCGTTGTCCTGTGCCACGGGATAGCCCAGCCCGTGCCGGCGGATGGCCGCGCGCAGCCCGGCCAGGCCACGCTCATGAGCGAACTCGGGCGTGTGCACGCCGATGACCACCAGGCCACGCCCGGCATAGCGCTCGTGCAGCCGCTGCAGGTGGGGCAGGGTGCGGATGCAGTTGACGCAGTTCCACGTCCAGAAGTCCACCAGCACCGGCCGCCCGCGCAGGCTGGCCAGGCTCAGCGGCTGCGGCGTGTTGAGCCAGGCGGTGATGCCGGTGAACTCGGGGGCGGGCGGGCCGGCGGCGGGCACGGTCGGGCCACCCTGCGCGGCGCGGGTGGCCTGCGTGGCCGTGTGCAGGGCGGGGGGGCGTGCCGTGGCGTCCGGGGCCTGAGGACCGGCCGGATCGGCGGGGAGAGTGGCGGGCGGCGCACTGCGCAGCGGGGGAGCGAGCCGGGCGGCCAGGTCCGCGTCGCGGTCCAGCAGCACGGCGGCGGCGGTGGCCATCACCAGCACGCCGAACGCCTGGCGGATGCGGCCCGCATGCCGGCTGAGCGCCGGCACCCGCAGGCTGGCCCGCTGGCCGCCCCAGGCGATGGCCAGCATGGGCAGGCCCGCGCCTGCGCCATAGGCCAGCAGCAGCGGTGCGGCCTGCCCGGTGTGGCCCTGGGCCAGCAGGCCGACGATGGTCGCCAGCGCCGGGCCGGCGCACGGCGCCCAGATGGCCCCCAGCGCCGCGCCTGTCGCCAGGGCGCCCATGCTGCTGCGTGCACCCGCTGGGCCAGCCGCCGCTCCCGCGGCCCTGGCGGCTCCAGGCGCTCCAGCGGATCCATCGACAACCCGGGCCGCAGGGGTGGCGGGCAGTGCCGCGTCGGCCCAACGGGCCAGAGGCTGCAGCAGCCGGCCGGCTTGCTCGCCCAGGCGCGGCCAGGCCATCAGCAGGCCGCTGGCGGCAAGCACGCCGGCTGCCACGGCGCGCGGTGCCGCGGCATCCAGCGCCAGCCCCCGCAGTGCCGCACCCAGCAGGAGCGCCACGCCGGCGAAGCTGCCGACGAAGCCCAGCACCACCCACAGCGGCCGCCATGGGCTGTGCGCCCCCCACGACGCGCCAGGCAGTGCCGGCAGCACCGGCAGCACGCAGGGGCTGGCCACCGTGACCACCCCGGCGCCGGCTGCCAGCCACAGCGTCGGGCCCGTGCCGGCGTCCATCACGGCCGCTCCTGCGTGCTGCCCGCGGCGACGGGGCCCGCAAGCGGCAGCGCGGCGGGCATCGAAGAGGGCGCTTGAGAGCGTGACGAGGAGCGCGATGAAAAAGGCGGTGAAGAGGGCAGCAATGCCGGCGGCGAAGGCGGCAGCGAAGCGGCCACCGCTGCGGGCTGGTTCGCGAGGCGGTGCCACACCTGCGTGCGGCCGAACAGCGGCAGGCCGACATAGCCGCGCAGCACCAGGTCGCCCGATGCGTCCACTGACATCAGCGCGTCGTACTGGCGCCCCGTCTCGCGGTCATGGATCAGGCCCGCCCACTGCGTCGGCTGCGCCCCGGCACTGGACGGGTCGGCCTCGCTGGCCAGCGGCTGCACCGGGCGGAAGCCGCTGAGCAGCTGCATGCCCAGGGCCGGGCGGGTGTCGGCCGGCTTCATCTCCTGCCCCGGCCGGTGCATGGAGTGGTTGGCCAGCACCCGGGTGACCGTGCCGCACAGCGCCGTGCCGCAGGCGGCCACCTCGACCTCAAGGTTGCCGCTGGCGGTGAGGTAGCGGCCTTGCGGTCGGGCGGGTTCTGCCGGCTGCGCCTGGGCTGCGCAGCAGGCCGCGAGCAGAGCCAAAGCCGGTAGGCCGCGGCACCAGCATGATGCGCCAGCCGGCCGGCAGCCGACGCGGTGTGGGGCGCGGCGCGGCGCCGCAGGCAGGAAAGAGCTGGAAAAAGAGCGGGAAAGCAGCATCGACATGGCAGGCCTCGCGAGGTCGGGTGGATGAGGTCTCCATTGCAGGCCGCCGGCGTATCGGGCCGGTGTGCCGCGCATGTGGCCGTGTGTCGCCCGGGGCCGCCTGGATAGCGCGCGCGTATCGCGTGGCGCTCCATACATGTCGGGATACAAATCCGCCGGCGTATGGGGTGCGCGCACCTGTGGTCGCACCGGGGCTTGCGCCTATCGTTCGCCTCATGGAGACCCCCGATCACCTGCTGCTGGTCGACGACGACCGGCAACTGCTGCGGCTGCTCAGCGACTACCTGCAGGCCAGCGGCTATCGCGTCAGCACCGCCAGCCATGCCGCGGAGATGCGCCGCGTGCTGGCCGGCCACCGCATCGACCTCGTGGTGCTGGATGTGATGCTGCCCGGCGAGGACGGGCTGTCGCTGTGCCGTGAGCTGCGCATGCGCGACCGGCCGCAGCTGCCCATCCTGATGCTGACCGCGCGGGCCGACGAGGCCGACCGCGTGCTGGGGCTGGAGATGGGCGCCGACGACTACCTGGCCAAGCCATTCGCCTCGCGCGAGTTGCTGGCGCGCATCCGCTCGGTGCTGCGCCGCACGCGCATGCTGCCGCCTAACCTGCAGGGCACGGCGCAGGCGCGGCGGCTGCGCTTCGGCGCCTGGGTGCTGGATGTGGCTGCACGCGAGCTGCGCGATGCCGACGGCCGGCTCGTGGCCCTGACCGGCGGCGAGTTCCGCCTGCTGCGCGTGCTGGTGGAGCATCCGCAGCGCGTGCTCAGCCGCGACCAGCTGCTCAACCTCACGCAGGGCCGCGACGCCGACCCCTTCGACCGCTCCATCGACCTGCTCATCAGCCGCCTGCGTCAGCGCCTGCGCGACGAGGCGCGCGAGCCGCGCTACATCAAGACCGTGCGCAACGAGGGCTATGTGCTGTGTGCCGACGTGAGCGAGGCCACGCCATGACCGCCCTGCGCGCCGCCGCCGCGCTGCCCCGGCCGCGCACGCTGTGGGGCCAGGTTGCGGCCCTGCTGGTGGCCGGGCTGGTGCTGGCCTATGCCGTCAGCCTGTGGGCCGCGGCCCGCCAGCGCGAGCACATGCTCGACGCCATGATGCTGCCCCACGTCAGCCGCGACGTCGCCTCGGCGCTGGACCTGCTCGACCGGCTGCCGGCGGCCGAGCGCGCCGCCTGGCTGACGCGGCTGTCGCGCCCCAACTACCGCTTCGTGCTGGAGGCCGCCCAGCCGGCGGCCGCACCGGCGGGGACGTTCGAGCAGCGGCTGGCCGGTGCCATCGGCTCGGCTGGCGGGCCGCAGCGCGTGCTGGGGCCCGGGACGCTTGCCGGCGGCACGCCCGCGCTGCGCCTGCGGCTGGGCGACGGCTCGCCCGCGGCGCTGGTGCTCAGGTTGCCCGGCCCGCAGGGGCCGTGGCTGTCGGCAGCCGCCCTGCTGGCCCAGATCGCCGTCATCGCGCTGTGCATAGCCGCTGCCGCGCGGCTGGTGACGCGGCCCATGCAGCGCCTGGCCACGGCCGCGCACAGCCTGGGCGACGACCCGCAGGCGCCGCCACTGCCTGAGGAGGGCCCGCTGGAGGTGCGCCAGGCGGCTGCGGCCTTCAATGCCATGCAGCGTCGCATCGCCCGTCACATGGATGAGCGGCTGGAGATCCTGGCGGCGATCGCCCACGACCTGCAGACGCCGCTGACCCGGCTGCACATGCGCTGCGAGCTGCTGGGCCCGCACCCGGAGCGGCCGCGGCTGCTGGCCGATCTGTCCGAGATGCAGCACCTGGTGGAAGAAGGGCTCGCCTATGCGCGCAGCGCCCATGCCGCCAGCGAGCCCGACGAGCTGGTGGACCTGCACGCCCTGCTCGACACCCTGGTGTGTGACCGCACGGATGCCGGCCAGGCGGTCGCACTGCATCCGCCGCCCGGCCTGACCGTGCGCACGCGGCCGCAGGCGCTGCGGCGCATCGTGGGCAACTTGCTGGACAACGCGCTGAAGTTCGCCGGCGCGGCCGAGCTGCGCGTGGACGACGGGCCGGCCGGTGAGCTGCACATCGCCGTGCTCGACCGCGGCCCCGGCATCCCGGCCGAAGACCTGCCACGCATGCTGCAGCCCTTCGAGCGGCTGGAGTCGTCGCGCAGTCGCGAGACCGGTGGCAGCGGCCTGGGCCTGGCCATCGCCATGCGGCTGAGCCAGGCCATCGGCGCGCAGCTGCAGCTCGCGCCGCGCCCGGGCGGTGGGCTGCGCGCAGCGGTGGTGCTGCCTGCAGCTGCGCGTCCTGCGCCTGCAGTGACGCAGGTCAAGCTCGGTGGGGCTGCCCAACCTTGACGCCTTGACGCGCAGGTGCGCGTATGGCTGAGCGCTGTGTCGGCCGCAACCGGTCAGGCTTGCGGCAAGCTTGCGCTCACTCACAAATCAGGGTTCGCGGTAGTCGGTCACGCCGGGGTGGGGCGGGCCGACCGACAGGCCGCCTAGGATCGCCGCCCGTTGATTCGTGGATTGCCGAGCCACCAGCCGCCTGCCGGGCGGCCCGATAAGCCGACTCCCGATCACTGGCGCACCACAAGACCGCGGCAGTCGCGGCGCGCCGACCAGGGAGAACTCCGGTGGCCCGCGCGATGCGCGCTGGCCTGTCCTTTGCCGCGTCCGGCCGCCGGGCGCGCCACCCATCCACGGCCATGCGCAAAAGAACCCTCCTCTCGTCCCTTTACGTGCAGGTGCTGATCGCCATCGCGGTCGGCGTGCTCGTCGGCTTCTTCTTCCCGGCCACGGGCGCGGCGCTCAAGCCGCTGGGCGACGGCTTCATCAAGCTGATCAAGATGATGATCGCGCCCATCATCTTCTGCACCGTGGTGGTGGGCATCGCCGGCATGGAGGACATGAAGAAGGTCGGCAAGACCGGCGGCCTGGCGTTGCTGTACTTCGAGCTGGTCAGCACGCTGGCGCTCATCGTGGGCCTGGTCATCGTCAACGTGGTGCAGCCCGGCGCCGGCATGAACATCGACCCAGCCACGCTGGACACCAAGGGGATTGCGGCCTACACCGGCCCCGGCAAGCTGGAGACGACCACCGAGTTCCTGCTGCACATCATCCCGACCACGGTGGTGGATGCCTTCGCCAAGGGCGAGATCCTGCAGGTGCTGCTGTTCGCGGTGCTGTTCGGCTTTGCGCTGCACCGCTTCGGCGGCCGCGGCACGCTGGTGTTCGACTTCATCGAGAAGTTCTCACACGTGCTGTTCAGCATCGTCGGCATGATCATGCGCGTGGCGCCCATCGGGGCCTTCGGCGCCATGGCCTTCACCATCGGCAAGTACGGCATCGGCTCTTTGCTGTCGCTGGGCAAGCTGATGGGCGCCTTCTATGTCACCTGTCTGATCTTCGTCTTCATCGTGCTGGGCCTGATCGCCCGCGCGCACGGCTTCTCGGTGTGGAAGCTGATCAAGTACATCAAGGAGGAGCTGCTGATCGTGCTGGGCACGTCGTCGTCCGAGTCGGTGCTGCCGCGCATGATGGCCAAGATGGAGAACCTGGGTGTGCGCAAGTCCACGGTCGGCCTGGTCATCCCGACGGGCTACTCCTTCAACCTGGACGGCACCTCCATCTACTTGACGATGGCCGCGGTGTTCGTCGCCCAGGCCACCAACACGCCGCTGGACCTGACGCAGCAACTCACGCTGCTGGCGGTGCTGCTGCTGACCTCCAAGGGCGCGGCCGGCGTCACCGGCAGCGGCTTCATCGTGCTGGCGGCCACGCTGTCGGCCGTGGGCCATGTGCCGGTGGCCGGCCTGGCGCTGATCCTGGGCATCGACCGCTTCATGTCCGAGGCACGGGCGTTGACCAACCTGGTGGGCAACGCGGTGGCCACGGTGATCGTGGCGCGCTGGACGGGCGACGTGGACATGCCGCGCCTGCGGACCCACCTGGACGGCGAGACACCCGAGGAGGCCGACGAGCCTGAGGCGGTGCTGGACCTGACCGAGGCGCACATGCCGGTGGAGCAGCCGGGCAAGGCGCGCGGCTGATCGCTGCACCGCCCCGCAGCCTGCGCGCGCCGCCGGCTGCCGCAAAGACAACGGCCCGCGTCGAGCGGGCCGTTTCTCTTGTGTGGCAGGGTCGTCCTAGGGGCCTGCCGGCCGACCGCGCACGCGCAGCACCACGTCCACGCCGGCCAGCTCCAGCCCGGGCTGCAGCGCGGGCAGGCCCAGCACCTGCAGTGCCTCGGCCGGCAGGTCGCTGATCTCGCCGGTGTCGAGGTTGTAGAGATGGTGGTGGGCCCCGGTGTTGGAGTCGTACACCGTGGCCGCGCCGTCTATGGGCAGCTCCTTGAGCAGCCCGCGCGCAACGAAGAGCTGCAGCACGGCATAGACCGTGGCCCGCGCGATGTCGGGCAGCTGCTCGCGTGCGGCGCGCAGCACCTGCTCGGCCGTCATGTGCATGGGCTGGGGCAGCAGCACGGCGGCCACGGCCAGGCGCTGCAGGGTGGGCGCGATACCGGCCTGGCGCAGGCGGCGCTGCAGGTCGGGGGCGGTCAGGGCGGACATGGTTTCTCAGGCAGAGGGTGGAGCCGGCGCATCCGGTGATGCGCCGGCTGCCGTCATCGCCCGTCTCAGTTGAACGGGTTCGGTCGCGGCGTGCTGTCGCTGGACGGCGGCAGGATGGGCAGCGCGAACTTGGGCTGCTCGCCGGTCAGCGTCTTCAGGAAGGCCACGATCTTGGCGTTCTCGTCGTCGCTGAACTTGCGGCCGAGCTGGATGCGGCCCATCGTGTCCACAGCCTGGGTCAGCGTGGCCGCCTCGCCGTCATGGAAGTACGGATAGGTCAGCTCCACGTTGCGCAGCGTCGGCACCTTGAAGTTGAAGCGGTCGGCATCCTTGCCGGTCACGGCCGAGCGGCCTTCGGCCGGGCTGGTGGCCTTGTAGGGCTCGACGATGCCGAACTTCTGGAACGAGTTGCCGCCCACGGCCGGGCCGTTGTGGCAGGCGGTACAGCCGCTGTCCTTGAACAGCTTGTAGCCTTCCAACTCATACTTGCTCAGCGCCTTCTTGTTGCCCTTGAGCCACTGGTCGAAGCGAGAGTTGGGCGTCACCAGCGTTTCCTCGAACGCGGCGATGGCCTGCGTCACCTGGCCGATGTCGATGGCGTCCTGTTTGAACACCGTCTTGAACTCGGCGCGGTAGGCCGGGATGGAGCGCAGCACGTCCAGGGCCAACTCATGCGTGAAGGCCATCTCGCCCGGGTTGGCGATGGGGCCGCCGGCCTGCTCCTTCAGATCCTTGGCGCGGCCGTCCCAGAACTGCGCCAGGTTCATGCTCGAGTTGAGCACCGTGGGCGAGTTGATGGGCCCCTTCTGCCAGTTGTGGCCGATGGAGGTCTTGAGGTTGTCCGTGCCGCCCATGCTCAGGTTGTGGCAGGAGTTGCACGAGATGAACCCGGACTTGGACAGCCGCGGGTCGAAGTAGAGCTTCTTGCCCAGCTCCACCATGGCCGGGTTGGCCACCTTGGCCGGGGAAATGGGCTGGATGGGCTCGTTGCTGGCGGCCGTGGCCATGCCCACCGCCATGCCGACGGCCGTCAGCGAAGCGGTGAGCGCCACGCCGGCCCACGCCTTCTTGCTCTTCATGATGTCGATCCTCAGTCCGTCGGAGTCCGCAGGCGAGGCGGGCGGACGGCGCACCCGCCGCCGGACGATCTGGATCGTGTCCAGACCGCAGACCGATTTCAGGACGCTGACGAGGGGAAACCCTTGATGAGGATCAGGAAGGCGGGCGCAATGTCGCAGCCGGCCCTCGCACGCAGGCCCGCCGATGCAGCGGGCGTGAACTGCATCACGGCCGGGCGGGCCGGGGGCTCAGCGACGACGGGCGCGCTCAATCGCCTCACGCGCGGCAGCCTCGCCCTGCAGCGAGCGCTCCAGCGGCGAGCGGCAGAGCCCGGCATGGGCGTAGTGGAGGTTCTCGTAGAGCTCGGAGGCGGCCGGGAAGACCTCCAGCACCGCTTGCAACGATTCGTCGGCCGGGCCATCGGCCAGGCATTCGGCCATCAGGGCCTGCAGCCGCTGCACGACGTGGCGGTACTGCGCCGGGTCCACCGGCTCGCCGCTGCGGTCGAGCTTCTCGAGCAGCCGCGCCATCGCGGCCAGGGGCACCAGGCGACTGGGCACCTGGATCACGTGCTGGGACGAGGTCGCGTTCATGATGCTTCCTTTCCTTCCTTGCGGGCCGCAGCGGCCTGTGGGGGAGCCGGCCCGCTGTTGCTCCGCACATGGGGCCAGGTGCGGGTGCTTCAAGCCGGGCGGTCGTGGGCTTCACCGCCGTCACAATGTGGCGCGCTGCCCGCCCGTCATCCGGGCTTGGCGACCGGTGTGCCTGGCCGCGCGCCGGTCGGTGCCTGCCCCTGATGGCCCTCGTCTGCTCCTGCCCCGCCATGACCACCCCCATCCCGACCGCTCCCGTCTTGCTCGGCACGCCGCTCGGCCCTACTGCCACCCGCGTCATGCTGCTGGGCGCCGGTGAGCTGGGCAAGGAGGTGCTCATCGCCCTGCAGCGCCTGGGCGTGGAGACCATTGCCGTGGACCGCTACGACCATGCCCCCGGCCATCAGGTGGCGCACCACGCGCGCACCATCGCGATGAGCGATGCGGATGCTCTGCGCGCGCTCATTCAGGCCGAGCGCCCGGCGCTGGTGGTGCCCGAGATCGAGGCCATCGCCACGCCCGTGCTGCAAGAGCTGGAGGCGCAGGGCGTGGTGCGCGTCATCCCCACCGCCCGCGCCGCGCGCCTGACCATGGACCGCGAGGGCATCCGTCGCCTGGCGGCCGAAACGCTCGGTCTGCCCACCAGCCCCTATCGCTTCTGCTCCTCGCTGGACGAACTGCGCACCGCCATCGAAGGCGAGGCCGGGCAGGGCGGCATGGGCTACCCCTGCATCGTCAAGCCGGTGATGAGCTCCTCCGGCAAGGGCCAGAGCAAGCTGGACGGCCCGGCCGACGTGGAGCAGGCCTGGCAGGCCGCCCTGGCCGGCGGCCGCGTGAGCCACGGCCGCGTCATCGTCGAGGGCTTCATCGACTTCGACTACGAGATCACGCTGCTGACCGTGCGCGCCCTGGGCGAAGACGGCACGGTGCAGACCCACTTCTGCGCGCCCATTGGCCATCTGCAGGTCAGCGGCGACTATGTCGAGAGCTGGCAGCCCCACCCCATGTCGCCGCTGGCGCTTGAGCGGGCCCGCGAGATCGCGCAGGCCGTGACGTCCGACCTCGGGGGCCTGGGGCTCTTCGGGGTGGAGCTCTTCGTCAAGGGCGACCAAGTGTGGTTCAGCGAGGTCAGCCCGCGCCCTCACGACACCGGCATGGTGACGATGATCACCCAGAGCCAGAGCGAGTTCGAGCTGCATGCCCGGGCCATCCTCGGCCTGCCGGTGGACACCGCCCTGCTGCGGCCGGGCGCCAGCGCGGTCATCTATGGCGGGGTCGAGGGCAGCCGCGTCGTCTTCGACGGCGTGGCCGATGCGCTGCGCATCCCGCAGACGGACCTGCGCCTCTTCGGCAAGCCCGAGAGCTTCGCCAAGCGCCGCATGGGCGTGGCGCTGGCCCATGACGCCGATGCCGAGCAGGCGCGAGACCGCGCCCGCCGCGCCGCCGCCTGCGTCAAGCCGCGGCTGGCCTGATCAGCGCCGCGGGCCGCTGGCGGGCTGGGGTGCCGGGCTCTTGCTCGAATCCTTGGTCGAACCCTGCTTCGAGTCCTGGGCCGAGCCCTTGGTTGAAGCGGGAGCAGACCCTCTGGCCCGCGGTGCCCCGGACGCCGCGGGCGCCGCGTTCACCGTCTTGACGCCTTCCTCGCTGGCCCGCTTGAGCAGCGCGCCGCAATCGCTGTCCTCGCCCGGCCCGGTCTCGATCAGCGGCAACCACGCAGCCCACGGCGTCACCAAGCCCAGCAGCACCGCGCCGCCACCACGCAACAGCAGCCCGGTGCGATCCGGCAGCACGCTGGGATCAGCCAGCGTGCCGCGCACGTGGATGGGCACGCGCAGGCTCAACGGGCTCGGGTCCTTGGGCGCGGGCTTGACCGTCAGGTCCAGCGCCTCGTCGCGCAGGTTCACCGTGCCTTCCAGCCGTACCAGCGTGTCACTGGTGTCAAAGATGGCGGTGCGCGCGCGCATCACGCCGCGCTCCACCTGGGTGTCGATCAACGCGCAACGCACGTCGGACTCGCGGTCGCCGCCCACCCAGAACTTCAATGCCTCGGCTGCATCCAGCCCGGCCAGCTCCAGCAGCAGGTTGCTGATGCGCCCGCGGCCCATGGCCAGCTGCGCTTCGCCGTCGGCTGCCGCCAGCATCTGCGCGTAGGAGTTGCCCCGGCCGGCGAGCTGGACCTTGCCCGTGATCGCGCCGATGGCCGGCTGGGAGTCACCCACGCGCGGCACGAGCTGGTCCAGCTTGAGCCGGCTGAAGCTGGCGTTGACGCGGATGGCCAGCGGATCGGCACCACTGTCGATACGTAGCGCGCCCTTGACCTGCCCGCCGGCCACGCCCAGCGAGGCCGGGTCGAGCGCCAGCTTGCCGTCCTGCAGCAGCACGTGCATCCTCAGATCGTCCAGCGTCAGCCGGCCCACGTCGCGCACTTCCTGGGCCTCGATCCACACGTCCGCGTCCAGCGTGTCCCATTTTTGCGCGTTGATGCGCCGCTCGGGCAGCACGCGGGTGCGAGGCGCAGAGGCAGCTGCGGCCGGCCGCGCGGCGCCGCTGTCGCTGGCGGCTGCCTGGGCGCCAAAGCTCGGCCCCAGGTCGCGCAGCCGCATCTGGTGCGAGACCAGCCGCCCGGCCAGGCGCGGGCGCGGATCGCGGTCTTCGAAAGCCAGGTTCCCACGCACGTCGCTGGCACCCACGCGGCCGGTGAAGTCCTCGTAGTGCCACACCCCGCGCGACAGCCGCACCCGGCCCTCCGTGCGGTAGGGCGGCGTATCGGGCAGCCCCACGCCGATGATGCGATACCACTGCCCCACCGACGGCCCACTGACCGCCACGTGCAGGTCGGCCGATTCCGGGTCGGTCAGTCGCGTCACGCTGCCTGCGGCCGACACGCGCGTCTCGGCCACCCGGGCATTGATCTGGAAGGCATACGGCTGGTTGGGATCGCGCAGCTGCAGCACAGGGTCGCCGAGCGCCGACGCGGTCAGGGGCAGGCCTCGCCAACGCCCGTTGGCCTGCGCCTGCAGCCGGCCCTCCTGGACGCGCACAGCGCCCTGCACGCTGCCGGCGGCCACGCCCGCCGAGGCCGGCCCGCGCGATGCCGCTGCAGACGCTGCAGAAGCGCCCCGGGAGGATGCGGCCGGGGCTGCGGCCGGGGCCTTGCCGGTGCGGGGGGCTGCCGCGTCGACATCGTCTTCGGCGTCACGGGCCGCCCGCAACGCCGCGTCGGCGGCCTGCGCGTCCAGCGTGGACAGCTGCACCACCACCTGGGTCTGGCGCGCGGGCTCGGCATAGGTCACCCGGCCCTGGTCCAGCTCCACCTCCTCGATGGTCACGCGGCTTTCTCGGTCGCTCTGCTGGCGGTCCAGATACCAGTTGCGCCGGCCCTGGCCGTCGATCTCCAGCCACAGGTCAGGCTGCACGAAGCGCACATTGAGCAGCTCCACCCGTCCCTTCAGCAGGGGCCAGAAGGCGATGCGAGCCGACGCCTCCTTGACCGTGATCATCTCGGGCCGGCCGGCCCACTGCGGGTTGGCAAACGTCATCCCGCCGGCGGAAAAGCGCATCGGGATCCAGCGCCACCACAGGTCGCCTTCCACGCTGAAGCGCCGGCCGGTCATCTGCGTCACCTTCTCGCCGATGACCCCCCGCAGGAAGTTGACGCGCCAGGGCACGGCCAACGCGATCGCCAGCGCGACCACCACGGCCAGGGCCACCCAGGGCCCGCGCCGCGTGCGGCGGGGCGGGCTGGCGGGGTGCGACGGCGGGGACGAGCGGGTGGAAGGCATCGGCAGGGACAGCAACGCGCCGGACGGCGCATCGGCAACTGCAAAGCTGGGATCGCCCGAGCTTCCCGCGCCGGCGCCGACACGGCCATCGTCCCGGCGCCTGCCGCCCCGTCGGACTGCGCTGACCGGGCATGGAAGCTGCGTGGGGCCAACTGCCTCGATCACGGGGCAGTTGTCCCGGTGTGCGCCCCGCGCCCGGGCGCGCCGGCATACTCCTTCGCATGCTCACTGTCTCCAAATGTCTCCCCGGTGGACGCGGCCTCGCGCCCGTTCTGCTCAAGCGCGCTCCGACCGTCCAGCTTGACTGGGACGTGCGCCAGAAAAGCCGTTTCGAGGTGCACGACGGCAGCGGTCGCCGGCTTGGCGTCTTCCTGCCGCGTGGCACGGTCGTGCGCGGCGGCGACGTCCTGGTGGCCGAGGACGGCAGCATGATCCGCGTCGAGGCCGCGCCCCAGCCCGTGCTGGAGGTGCGCGCCTGCGCCGTCCATGGCTCGCCTTTTGACCTGACGCGCGCCGCCTATCACCTGGGCAACCGCCACGTGCAGCTGGAGCTGCGCCCCGACTGCCTGCGCCTGGAGGCCGACCACGTCCTTGCCGACATGCTGCGCGCCATGCACCTGGAGGTCACGGAGGTCCGGGCCCCCTTCGAGCCCGAAGCCGGTGCCTACGCCGGCGGTCCCCCCGGGCACGGTCACGGGCATGCGCACGGGCATGCGCACGGGCATGCGCACGGGCAGGAACTCGGGCGCGTGCATGGGCACGAGGGGGCATGCGCCCACGACCAGGAGCACCGCCCGGCATGCGGCCATGACCACGGCCGCAGCCACGAGCAGGGCGCAGGCCACCACACCCGCACGCTGGGGCACGTGCACGGCCCGTCATGCGGGCATGACCACGACCACCCGCAGGGCGCGGCCTGCCGACATCCCGATCACGCGCACGCCCTGCACGATCCTGCGCCGGTCCAGGAGCCGTCCACCGGCAAGCCGGCCTGCTGAGCCCGGCATGCCCGCCCGCCCGCAACCCGTCCGCCGCCGCGGGCCCGTCCGCACCTCCCGGGCCGCCACTCTGCCGGCACCCGCGCTGCTGCAGCTGATGTGGCTGGCCTCGCCGGCGTTACCCGTGGGCGGCTTCAGCTACTCCGAGGGCTTGGAAGCGGCCATCGATACCGGCCACGTCATCGACGAGGCCACCACCCGCCGCTGGCTGCTCGATCAGCTGCACCTGGTGCTCGCCCGCGGCGATCTGGCCGTCGTCGCCCGCGCGGTCACCGCCTGGCAGCGCCACGACGTGCGTCGCCTGGCCGAACTCAACACCTGGGTACTGGCCACCCGCGAGACCGCCGAGTCCCGTCTGCAGACAGAGCAGATGGGCCGATCTCTCGTCGACTGGCTGCGTCCGCGCGCCGGGCTCGACGCCGCCTGGCTCGCCACCCTGGCCAGCTTCGAGCCCCAGCCGGCCTATCCCGTGGCCTGGTCGGCTGCCGCAGCCACCGTCGCCAGCATTACCCCGCGCGATGCCACCCTGGCTTATGCCTTTGGTTGGGCCGAGAACATGGTGCAGGCCGCGCTCAAGGCCGTCCCCCTCGGCCAGGCCGCCGGCCAGCGCGTGCTCGCCGCCCTGGTCGCCGAGCTGCCCCACGCCGTGGCGCATGCCGCGGCCCTGCCCGACAGCCTGCGCCTGGCCCACGCCCCGGGTCTGGCCATCCTCGGCGCCCGCCACGAGACGCAGTACTCGCGCCTGTTCCGCTCCTGATCCTTCCCTCGGCCGGACGCCTCCCTGCTTGCCCGGTCTGCTTGTCCAAAGAGTCGCTCCCAGACCATGACCTCCCTGCATACCATCCCCGGCCGCACCAAGTCCTTGCCTCCTCTGCGCGTGGGCGTCGGCGGCCCCGTCGGCTCCGGCAAGACCACGCTGGTCGAAATGCTCTGCAAGACCATGCGTGACACGTACGACCTGGTCGTCGTCACCAATGACATCTACACCAAGGAAGACCAGCGCCTGCTGACCGTCGCCGGCGCCCTGGAGCCTGACCGCATCATGGGCGTGGAGACCGGCGGCTGCCCGCACACCGCGATCCGGGAGGACGCCTCCATCAATCTGGAAGCGGTAGACCGCATGCTCACCCGCTACCCCGATGCCGACATCGTCTTCATCGAGTCCGGGGGCGACAACCTGGCTGCCACCTTCAGCCCCGAGCTCTCGGACCTGACGATCTACGTCATCGACGTGGCCGCCGGCGAGAAGATCCCGCGCAAGGGCGGCCCCGGCATCACCAAGAGCGACCTCTTCGTCATCAACAAGACCGACCTGGCGCCCCATGTCGGTGCCGATCTGGACGTCATGGCCGCTGACACCCGCCGCATGCGCCCCGGCAAGCCCTGGGTCATGACCAACCTCAAGACCCGCCAGGGCCTGCAAGAAGTCGTCACCTTCCTGGAAACCCGCGGAATGCTTGCACGCACCGCCTGATCCGTCACGGAATGTAGGCATCTCAGGGGTTTCCCGGCCTGCACCTGAGGGACCGTTACCCCCTCCCGCCCGCTGTGCTGCTCCATAGAATGACTTCACCGCCTACCGATCGGCCCGCAAGGGCTCCGGCAAGGGACGGGATCTCAGCAGTCCCAACTCAAGGCCCCGGCCTTGGCTGCACAGGTGGAATCAGTGGGCGCCGCCTGTGTGGTGAGCATCAAACCAAAAAGGCCCTCAACGAGTGGAGATAGACATGAAATTTTCGCAAGTCCTGAAGTCCGTCGCCGTTGCTGCCGCCCTGGCCGCTGGTGCCGCTCAAGCCGCCCCCGCTCCCGCGGGCACCACGGGCACCGGCACGCTGATCTTCACGGATGCCGTGATCAGCGCCTTCGCCGCTGGTGGCGTGAACATCACCCCCGTGGCCCCCGCGACGTGGACGGCCCCCGCCGCCACGACGCCGGTCGGCGCCATTGACCTCGACGGCTCCGGCAACGTTCTGAGCGTGACGACGTCGGGCGGTCTGTACCAGCAATCCACCCCCAACTTCACCAACACCGGCGGCAACATCACCGTTACCGATCTGCGTGTTGACTTCACCAGCAACACGATCTTCGCGAACGTGTCGGGTGCCAACGGCCTGGTCGCCAACCCCAGCCTGGCTCTGTTCACCTTCTCCTCGGTCACTGGCGACACGGCTCTGACCGGCCCGGGCACCTACAACACCACCATTTCCGGCCTGTCCATGACGGCAGCTGGCCGCGCTGCTTACGCGACCGGCCTGGGCCTGAACGCCATCGGCCAGAGCGTGCTGGGCGCCATTTCCGACTACGGTCGCATCGAGTCCTCGATCACCGTCCCGGTTCCGGAACCCTCCACCTATGCCCTGATGGGTGTCGGTCTGGCTGGCGTGGCTTTCATGGCCCGTCGCCGCAAGAACGCCGCCTGATTCAGGTTGCGAAGAAGGCTGCTGAAATAAGCAGCCTTCTAGAAAACCGCTTGCCTTGGCGAGCGGTTTTTTTTTGCCGATAAGGGTATATGCGGCTTGGCTGATCGGCAGCCAAACAAAACAATATTGCGGCAGCGTTACTGTTTTCATCCAACGCTTTTCGACGGGACGGATATGGAGAACTTGCTTGGGAAGGCCGTTTGTGCGGCGGTCGCCGGTGTGGCGGCGTGTGGAGGGGCGGCGGTTCATGCGCAGCAGACCTCGGTATTCGAGTCGGCGCCAGCCGAGGGTACGCAGCAGGAGACTGTGGCGCTGAAGCTGGCCGCGCCCAAGCGATTTTTCGCGCGGGTGGGCTATACCTATATCAAGCCCAATACAAGATCAAGTGAGACCAAGGATATCTCAGGGCCAGTCATCGACTACGGCGAGATCAGGAATGGCGGATACACCTATGCCAATCCTTTTACTGGCGTGATCGTCGGCGCCGGTCTGGATGCCGCCATGCAATATGACGGCATATCCGGCCTCGGTATACCGTCTGGAGTGAAGGCAGAGGCAAAAGGCGCGGGTACTCCCACCGTCGAACTGGGCATGTTCCTGGATGAGGAACAAAAATGGGCGGTCCAAGGGTATGTCTTGGCCATCCCTTTTGATAACAGTATTGAGGGCCGCGGCACGGTTACCCATCGTGACATCAATACCGGCGCAGTGGTTCTCACCAAGCGCAATTACCTTGATGGCAAGACCGTCGTCAAGACAAAACAGTTGCCCCCTACTTTCGTACTGAATCGCTATTTCGGTGAGAGAAATGCCAAGTGGCGTCCTTCGGTAGGCGTCGGGGTGACCTATGCCATCTTCTTCGAGTCGGAGGCCACGGACGTGCTCAATGAGTACTCTGGCGGCAAGACCGAGGTGAAGATCAAGAACGCCTTCGGTGCAGGGCCGTTCGTGGGTCTGCAGTACCAGCTCACCGACAACATCCACATCAGCGGGGCGCTCGGCTACATCAAGCTGAAGACGGAGGCCAAGCTGACCACCGCAAACACGCGCTTCACCGCGGCCAGCCCGGTGCTGACTGATTACTCTGGGGCGGTAGGGACCACCAACCAGGGGATGATCAACACGTCTCAGCGGCCGCTCGTGGACGACATGCTTGCCACCATCGCCGCCGCACGAGGCGGCAGCTTGGGTACGTATACCCGGGTAATGAAGACCGAACTGGACCCCTGGGTGTTCAACGTGTCTGTCGGCTACTCTTTCTAAACGCGGCCGCCTTGCTTGGAAGCCGACCGCCTGGTCGGCTTTTTCATTTCGAGGTCGTCAGGTCGGGCGGAATCGTGTGGTTCTGCGGCCCGGCCTGGGCGATCTTGATGGCGCCTACACGGTTGGCCAGCTGCACGCAGCGCGTCACTTCCCAGCCCTGTTGCAGGCCGTGGAGCAGGGCACCGCGGAAGGCGTCGCCGCAACCGGTTGGGTCCACCACTTGCTCGGCAGACACGCCCGGCACATGGATGCAGGTGCCGTCCTGCCAGACCTGGCAGCCTTCGGCGCCCAGCGTGATGACCAGTGCGCGGACCTGACGCGAGAGCTCGTCCGGGCGCATGCCCGTGCGCTCGCACAGCATGCGGCCTTCGTAGTCGTTCACCGTGACCCAGCTGGCCAGCTCAACGAAGCGGCGCAGCTCGGCGCTCTCAAACATGGGCAGCCCCTGTCCGGGATCGAAGACGAACGGGATGCCGGCTGCAGCTATTTGCTCGGCATGGTCGAGCATCGCCTGGCGCCCATCCGGGGCAATGATGGCCAGCTCGATGTCGTCGGCCGGCACGATTGGCGCCTGGTGGGCGTACTGCATGGCGCCGGGGTGGAACGCCGTGATCTGGTTGTTGTCCTGGTCGGTGATGATGATCGCTTGCGCGGTGTAGCTCTCCTGTACCACGCTGACATGGCGCAGATCCACGCCCCAGCTTTGCAGGCGCTCCAGATACGGGCCGCCATCCGCACCCAGCGCCGCCTTGATGAGCGGGCGACCACCCAGCTGGCGCAGCGTGTAGGCGATGTTGCCGGCACAGCCCCCGAACTCTCGCTTCAGCGTGGGCACCAGGAACGAGACATTCAGGATGTGCAACTGATCCGGCAGGATCTGCTGCTTGAAGCGGCCCGGAAAGGTCGTGATGGTGTCAAAAGCCAGGGAGCCGCAGATCAAGATGGACATGGAGGAAAAGTTGGAGGATGCGCCGGCGCGCGAGTAGAGGAGGCCGCCTGCCAGGCTGGCTCCGGCGGTGCGGGGTCTCAGGGGTAGAACAGCTCGACGGTGTAGCCCGCTACCCGCGGCCCCGCGGCGATGACTCGGGCGTGCACGGCGGTGCTGGCCTGGGCGGGCAGGGTGGTGGCCGGCAGGGCAAGGTCGCCAGGCGCCAGCACCCGGCGCGAGACGAGCTGTCCATCCGCGTCGGTAAGGGTCAGCTCCAGATGCGGCGCGGCCAGCGCTACGCCCGCGCCGTTGTGGATGCCCACGGTCATGCGATAGGCGTGGTCCGCCTCTGCCGTAGACGGGCTGCGCACCAGGGTCACGCTGTCCACGGACAAGAGATCTATGCGGCGCAGGGGCTGGACCTCGCATCCGGCCACTTGGCACAGTCCGGCAATGAGCGGCTTGGCGTCGGGCCGGTAGGCAACGATCCAGTCCCGAAAGGCGATGCTGGCCTGCAGGCCAAGCAGCGCCAGCAGGGCAAGCGCTGTAAGGCTGAGCGTGACGCGCACGGCAGGATGGCGCCACTGCGCCTGGCGCTTGGCGCGCTTCAGGAAGGCAGGGGTCTCTGCGCCGTCCTTGCGACTCTTGTCCCGGGTGCGGCCCAATACCGTGCGCTTGGCGCTGGCCGGCTGCGGAATCGGCGGCATGGGCCGAGGGTTGCCATCGGCATCGGGAGCGGCGCCGTTGCCGGCGTCGAGGTCATCCAGAGCTGCGTCTAGAGGGAAGCGGGCGTCGGTGAAATCGCTGTCTGGGTCGTGGCGGGCGTGGCGTTCCCGCGCTGAGCGGCCATCGCGCGCAGGACGCACCAGCCAACGAGAATCGAGCGCGTCGTCTTCGTGCGTGGCCGGTACGTCTGTCCAATCAACACTGGCGTCCGATCCGCTCAATGCGGCCGGGGTGGACGATTGAGGGGCGGAGGACTGCGCGGCCAGCGGCGTGGCGGCCGGGATACCAACCGCGGCCTGCGGAGGCTCGGCAGTTGGCTCTTGCGCGCCAGCGGTTGCAGGGCCGCTGCGGCGCTGCAACGGTGAGGGAGCATGCGCCTCACCAGACTGCGGTACCGGCGGGGTGGGGAGCTCCGTCCGCCTTTGGGGAGGAGCATCGCGTTCGAGATCGAACAGCCCTTCGAGGGCATTGAACACCTGCTGGCATCGCCCGCAGCGGACCCAGCCTTCCGAGACCTTCAATTGGTCTTGCACCACCTTGAAGATGGTGCCGCATGAGGTACAGCGGGTGGCAAGACTCATGGACGGCGATGATGCCAGAGGCGACGCGAGCTTCCGGGTAGAAGACAGGCTGCCGGACGAGCCGTGGGCCGGCGCAGCGGGTCGCGCCGCCTCCAAAGCAAAGACCCCGATCGATGGACCGGGGTCTTGGCAAGGCGGCAGCGCCCCTCAGGGCGCAGAGCTTCAGGCGCGAGCGGCGCTGCGGCGGCGGGCGATGAAGCCCGCTGCAGCCAGGCCCAGGCCCATCAGGGCGTAGGTGGAGGGCTCTGGAACCGGCGCGGCGGAGATGCCGCCCCAGCGGATGGCGGGCGAGACGACGGCGTCGATGCTGCCGAAGTTGAGCAGGGACAGGGCAGGCACGAAGTACGACGGAATGTTGAGCGCGCTGGCGAAGATGTCAGAGGCCTGGCTGGTCAGCTTGAGCTGGTCCACGGACAGGTTCAGCGACAGGCCGCCCTTGAGATTGAGGCTCAGGGGCTTGGACACGTTGAAGTCGTAGACCGCGAACTTGGACGTGGTGCCGGCTGACGTGGTGAGGTCGGCCAGGACCTGGTTGTTCTTGAAGTCCAGCGTGAAATTGGCCAGGGACAGGGAGCCGCCGAAGCCGCTGTTGACCTTGAGTGCCGCGCCCTTGGAAGTGCCCGACACCGGGGCCAGCTTGAAGACGTCGACCGTCATGCTGCTGATGGGCATGTTGTAGGCACCGTTGCCCAGATCGGTGGTGGAGCCGGCAGCCTGGAAAGAGATGCCCACCGCCGACAGCGCCTGCTGTGCATCGGCGGAGAACTTCAGCGTCGCGTTCGCCTGGATGTAGGACGTCGGGATGGTGAGGTTCAAGGCGAACGAAGGCACCGCAGCGGCGACCAAGACCGCCGCAAAGCCCAACTTGACGAGACGAATCGCTTGCATGGTGAGTCTCCTTGCTGCCGCTCGGCTCGCTCCTCGCGAGTGGCGACTGGTTGATGGTGAAGCCATGCTAACGAGCGGAAACCGGCCCCGGCATGCCCGCGGGGGTTACTCCTTCCCCATGAATGCGGGCTGAATCGAGGGCTCCAAGGAACCCTCTGGCGGTGGGTGTGCACACGCTTCGTGATGCACCGCACGGCTTGCTCCGGGAGCGGGCTGTAGGGCCGCCCTCAGGCGCGTCGTGCAGTCATGAGGATCCAGCCGTCTTCGGTGTCGGCGACGGCCAGATCGAGCCCGTGCGGGGCATAAGCAGCCTGCAGTTCGGCAGCCTGGCGCGCGAGGATGCCGGCCAGCACCAGATGGCCTCCCGGGGCGACATGTGCGGCCAGCAGCGGGGCCAGCAGCTTGAGCGGCGTGGCCAGGATGTTGGCCAGCACCAGCGGGTAGCTGCGGCCGGGTGCGACGACGTCCGGCAAGCCGGCGTGCAGCGTCACGCCGTTTGCACGGGCATTGGCCTGCGTGGCCTCGACCGCGGCGGGGTCGATATCCACGGCGTCGATGGCCAGTGCGCCATGCAGCCCGGCGCCGATGGCGAGGATGCCGGAGCCGCAGCCGTAATCCAGCACGCTGGACCAGCCGCCGGCATGCTCAGCGGCCTGCGTCGCGATCCAGCGCAGGCACATGCGGGTCGTCGGGTGGGTGCCGGTGCCGAAGGCCAGGCCCGGGTCCAGGCGTATGAAGCGTCGCGCCTGTGCGGGCGGCTCATGCCAGGTGGGGACGATCCAGAACTCGGGCGTGATCTCCACCGGCTGGAACTGCGACTGCGTCAGCCGCACCCAGTCCTGCTCGGCCACGGGCAGCACCGACTGCACCTGCACGCCCTGGGCCCAGTCCTGCGCCAGGATCAGGGCAGCGGCGTCGGTTGCGGCCTGCTCGGTGGGGAAGAGCGCCTTCAGCGTGGAGCGCTGCCAGGCCTCGCGCGCCACGGGCATGCCGGGCTCGCCCCACAAGGCCTCCTCGGCCGGGGTATCGGCGTCGGCGTCCTCCACCGACACCGACAGCGCGTCCAGCTCCATCAGCGCATCGGTCAGCGATTCGACGAGGGCCTCGGTGGCCAGCAGGGTGAGCTCGTGCATGGGCGCGTGCAGACGGCTCAGCGCTTGCGCTCGGCCATCCAGCCTTCGAGGTAGTGGATGCTGGTGCCGCCTTCGACGAACTTGGCGTCGGCCATCAGCTCGCGGTGCAGCGGGATGTTGGTGCTGATGCCTTCGACCACCGTCTCGGACAGTGCAGTGCGCATGCGCGCCAGCGCCTGGCCGCGGGTGTCGCCGTGGACGATGATCTTGCCGATCATCGAGTCGTAGTTTGGCGGCACGAAGTAGTTGGCATAGACGTGGGAGTCCACGCGCACGCCGGGCCCGCCAGGCGCATGCCAGGTGGTGATGCGGCCGGGCGAGGGCACGAAGGTGTACGGGTCTTCGGCGTTGATGCGGCACTCGATGGCATGGCCGCGCATCTCGATCTGGCGCTGGGTGAAGGGCAGCTTCTCGCCGGCGGCCACGCGGATCTGCATCTGCACGATATCGATGCCGGTAACCAGCTCGGTGACCGGGTGCTCCACCTGCACGCGCGTGTTCATCTCGATGAAATAGAACTCGCCGTTCTCGTAGAGGAACTCGAAGGTGCCGGCGCCGCGGTAGCCGATCTTCTTGCAGGCGGCGGAGCAGCGCTCACCGATGCGCTCGATGATGCGGCGCGGGATGCCGGGGGCGGGGGCCTCTTCGATGATCTTCTGGTGGCGGCGCTGCATGGAGCAGTCGCGCTCGCCCAGCCACACCGCATTGCGGTGCTGGTCGGCCAGCACCTGGATCTCGATGTGCCGCGGGTTCTCCAGGAACTTCTCCATGTAGACCGCGGGATTGTTGAAGGCCGCGCCGGCCTCGGCCCGCGTGGTCTGCACGGCGTGGATCAGCGCCGCCTCGGTGTGAACGACGCGCATCCCCCGCCCGCCGCCGCCGCCAGCGGCCTTGATGATCACCGGGTAGCCGATGGCTCGCGCGATGCGCACGATCTCTTTCGGGTCCTCGGGCAGCGCGCCGTCCGAGCCGGGCACGCAGGGCACGCCGGACTTGATCATGGCCTGCTTGGCCGAGACCTTGTCGCCCATCAGGCGGATGCTCTCGGGCGTGGGGCCGATGAAGGTGAAGCCGCTCTTCTCGACGCGCTCGGCGAAGTCGGCGTTCTCGGAGAGGAAGCCGTAGCCGGGGTGGATGGCCTCCGCATCGGTCACTTCAGCGGCCGAGATGATGGCCGGCATGTGCAGGTAGCTCTGCGCCGACGGGGCCGGGCCGATGCACACCGCTTCATCGGCGAGCTTGACGTACTTGGCCTCGCGGTCGGCCTCGGAATAGACGACGACCGACTTGATGCCCATCTCGCGGCAGGCGCGCTGGATTCTGAGCGCGATCTCGCCGCGGTTTGCGATCAATATCTTCTTGAACATGGTGCCTCGACAGAACATCCGGCGCCGCACAGGCGCCCGGGGTTCGTCATTCGATGACGAACAGCGGCTGGCCGAACTCCACGGCCTGGCCGTTCTCGACGAGGATCTTGGTGATCGTGCCGGCCTTGTCCGCCTCGATCTCGTTCATGATCTTCATGGCCTCGATGATGCAGATGGCCTGGCCTTCCTTGACTTGGTCGCCCACCTCGGCGAACGGCTTGGCGCCGGGGCTGGAGGCGCGATAGAAGGTGCCGACCATCGGCGACTTGACCACGTGGCCCGTCTCGGCGGGCGGCTCGGCCGCGGCCGCGGGTGCGGCCGGGGCGGCGGCCACCACGGTGGCTGGTGCCGCCGTGGCCACCACGGGCGCGGGCTGGGCATAGCTCACGGGCTGTGCGCCGGCCTTGACGATGCGCACCTTGCCGTCGGCTTCGGTGATCTCCAGCTCCGAGATGCTCGACTCGGAAACCAGGTCGATCAGGGTCTTCAACTTGCGCAGGTCCATGCGGGGACTCCAACTCGCACAAGCACCCGCCGAATGGCCGGTGCCTGCAGGGGGGTTGAGAAAAGGGGGTCAGGCGCCGGCGGAGAGCCGGCCCAGCGCGTAATCCAGCGCCAGCGTGTAGCCGATGGGGCCCAGGCCGACGATGGTGCCTTCGGCCAGGTCCGAAAAGTAGGAGTGGTGGCGGAAGGGCTCCCGCCGGTGCACGTTGGACAGGTGCACCTCGACGAAGGGCAGGGCGACGGCGGCCAGCGCATCGCGCAGCGCCACGCTGGTGTGCGTGAACGCACCCGGATTGATGAGGATGAAGCGGGTGCCGTCCGTGCGGGCGGCGTGGATGCGGTCGATCAAGGCGCCTTCATGATTGCTCTGGAAGGCGTGGAGCTCCGCACCAGCCTGCTGTGCCCGCTGCTTGAGCGCGGAGTTGATGTCGTCCAGCGTGGCGTGGCCGTAGACCTGAGGCTCGCGGGTGCCGAGCAGGTTCAGGTTGGGGCCGTGAAGGACGAGCAGGCGCATGGAGGGTCGAGCGGCGCGCCGCCGGCGCGATCCGACTATGTTACGCGCTTTTGCTGAAAGTACGGCAAAAAACCCATTAAATGGGCCTAGATCGGCGCAGATGCCTCACGGGACTGCTTAGATCTTCAGGCGCCCGGCCCAGTCAAGCAACTCCCGCTTGCCCAGCTCGCCCAGCTTGCGCAGAGCGATGTGCCCGCTGCGATGAATGGCCACCGTGAAGGGCAGGCCGCCGCGTTCGTTACCGAGGCGCGAGGCCAGCGTCATGCCGTCAAAGCCTGCCAGCCCGATGCGGTAGGGCACCGGCTGACGAGCGAGGAATTCTCGCACGGGCGCTGCACCGTCCACGGCCAAGCCGAGGAGGTCGATGCCGTGTTCGCGCAGGCCAGCGTGGGCGGCTGCCAGCATGGGCATCTCGCGCACGCACGGAGGGCACCAAGTGGCCCAGAAGTTCAGGATCAGCGCCTGGCCCCGCCAGTCGGCCAGTGCCAAACGCGTGCCGTCCGGCGTGTCAAAAGCCAGTGACCAGAACCCGGGGGCCGGCTCGGTGCCTTGCATGTGCCGCCAAGCCAGCCCCGCGCCACCAGCCAGGGCCGCTCCGCCGACTGCAAGGCCCGTGAGCAGCCGGCGGCGGTCTGGCCGCGGGGCGCCGGCGCTCAGCAGAGGGGAAGAAGACACGCGAGGGGACGAAGGCTCGCTGGGGCTCATGCTGCGAGTCCTTGCTGCATCAACGCCCGCAGCGCCTGCAGGTCGCCGCGCCAGGGGCGACCGCGGCTGTCGGGCTTGAGTGCACCGCGCAGGTCGTCGTGGTCGAGGATGGTCAGGTGGATCAGCACGCGCTGGCCGAGAGACGGGCTGGTGGAGGCGAGGGTCAGCACGTCCACCGGCTCGCCGCGGGGGCCATCGGTGGAGCCGACGTCGTAGTCGACGCGGCGGTCGATCAGGGCCAGCTCGGCGGACTTGCTGTCGTCGCAGTAGAGCTGCAGGTGGATGTCGCTCAGCCGCGTGGCGGTGCCGCGCCAGACGGCGCCGGTGAGGTGGGGGCGGAAGGCGGCCAGACGCTCCATCCAGGTGGCGGCCAACTCGCGCAGGGCGGCCAGCTCGGCGGGCTGGGTGTCGGCGCAGAAGAGGTCGATGTAGGCGCGCACCTCGTCTTCCACCCGCTCGTTGCTGGGCAGCTCGCTGCGCGCGGGCAGGCCCAGCGCCTTGACCGCGCGCTTCTTGGCTGCGCCGTAGTCCAAGCCCTCCTCGACGATCAGGCGGGCGGCGGCGGTGGCGATCTCGTGAGCGGCGTCGGTCATGGCGGAGCGTTCCGGTCGAACCGGTGGCAGTCAACCGCTCCGATTGGAACCCAAACCCCGCTCACGCTTCGGTCGCAGGGTCTGCAGCCGCTGCCCAGCGTGGTGCGCGGACGCGGGCAGGTGTCAGGCGACGGCCGCGGCAGCAGCACGGTCGTCTGCCCGTGCAGGGGCCGCCTCTACTGTCACTGGCACGCCGTTGAGCGCAGCATTGCCGCTGCCGCTGTCCAGCAGCTGGTCGTCCGTCAGATCGTTGACGCTGGCGCCGGCATGCTGGGTGGCCACGCCCAGGCGCACGCCCGGGCGGCCGTGGCCAAAGCCGTGGGGCAGGCAGACGACGCCGGGCGCGACCGCGTCGGTGATCTGCACGGGCACCTCCACCGCGCCGACGCGGGAGGCAACGCGCACAGCCTGCCCGTCGGCCACGCCGCGCTCGGCCGCGTCCGCGGGATGCATCTGCAGCGTGCAGCGCGGCTTGCCGCTCATCAGGCGCGGCGTGTTGTGCATCCAGGAGTTGTTGTTGCGCACCTCGCGGCGGCCGATCAGGCGCAGGCCGGGCTCGGGCGGGGTGAGCAGCGCGTCGGCCTGGGCGGCCAGCAGCGAGGCCGCCTGCGGCGGCAGCAGCGCGATGCGCTTGCCCGGGGTGCGCAGCCGGCCGGGCAGGCTGGGGCGCAGCGGGCCGAGGTCGAGGCCGTGAGGATGATCGCGCCGGAGCTTGCGCAGGCTCAGACGATAGGGCCCCAGGCGCAGGCCGAGCGCCAGCAGCTGGTCGGGCCGCAGGCGGTTCATCAGGGCTTCTGCTGCGCGGCGCAGCAGGCGTTGGGGCAGGGGGCCTTTGGCCACTGGTGCGCCGACGCGGGCGCGCCAGCGGCGGGCCAGGGCGTTGTAGATCTCCCAGTCGTGCAGCGTGCCCGGCGGCTTGGGCAGCAGGGCGGGGCTGTAGCGCGCGGTGTTGCGCACGGCCAGGTGGTGGAAGACGAGGTCGTAGTGGTCGTGCTCCACCGCGCAGGTCGGCGGCAGGATGACATGGGCGTGGCGCGTGGTCTCGTTGATGTAGAAGTCGATGGAGACCATGAAGTCCAGCGTGGCCAGGGCACGGTCGAGCTGCGCGCCGTTGGGCGTGGACAGCACCGGGTTGCCGGCGCTGGTGACCAGGGCGCGGATGGGCTGATCCTGCGCGTTCTGCGCCGGCGTGAGGATGTCCTCGGCCAGCGTGGCCACCGGCAGCTCGCCGCCGAACTCCGGGATGCGGCGCACGCGGCTGGTCCAGCGGCCGAAGTCGCCCCGCCCCATCTGGCCGCCGGCGACCAGGTCCATCGCCGGGCGGGTGAGCAGCGCGCCGCCTTCGCGGTCGAGCTGGCCGGTGAGGATGTTCAGCACCTGGATGGCCCACTGGCACAGCACGCCGTGGGGCTGGGTGGACAGGCCCATGCGGCCGTAGACCACGCCGCCGTCCGCTGCGGCCAGCTCACGGGCCAGGCCGCGGATGGTGTCGGCGGCGATGCCGGTGACGGCGGCCGCGGCCTCTGGCGTGAAGCGGGCGGTGGCCTCGCGCACCGCGTCGACGCCGTCGATGAAGCTGGCCAGGCGGCCGGGGCGCACCAGGCCTTCAGCGAACAGCACCTGGATCATGGCCAGCAGCAGCGTGGCGTCGGTGCCGGGGCGGATGAAGTGGTGCGCATCGGCTGCGGCGGCGGTCTCGGTGCGGCGGGGGTCGATGACGACCAGCTTGCCGCCGCGGGCCTTGAGCGCCTTGAGCCGGCCGCGCATGTCGGGTGCGGTCATCAGGCTGCCGTTGGAGGCCAGCGGGTTGGCGCCCATCACCAGGAAGAAGCGCGTGCGATCGACATCCGGGATGGGGATGAGCAGCTGGTGGCCGTAGAGCCAGCGCGCGGCGACGTGATGCGGCAGCTGGTCCACCGAGGTGGCCGAGTAGCGGTGCCGCGTGCGCAGCAGGCCGAAGAAGCGCGGGCTGTGCGTCAGGTTGCCGTAGTTGTGGACGTTGGGGTTGCCTTGGTAGACGGCCACGGCGTTGGAGCCGTGCTGCTGCCGCACGCGGGCCAGGCCGTCGATGACCTGGTCGAAGGCTTCGTCCCAGGTGATCTCCTGCCAGGTCGCCTCGGGGCCGGTGCCGACGCGCTTGACGGGCCGCCTGAGCCGGTCCGGGTCTTCGTGCAGGTCCTTCAGCGCGACGGCCTTGGGGCAGATGTGGCCCTTGGACAGCGGATCCTGCTCGTCGCCGCGGATGGCGATGATGCGCTCGCCCTGCACGTCGACCTCCAGGCCGCAGATGGCCTCGCAGAGGTTGCAGGCGATGTGGCGGGTGACGATGGGGGCGGTGGGGTGGGGGGCAGCCATGCGGGCCATTCTGGGGCAGCGGTTCGATTGCTGCTGGGCGCGCTTGAAAGGGCATTCCCGGTGGCGCGACCGTGGGCGTGCTCCGCTCGCTTGCTTGTCAGCGTTGGCGTTGGCGTTGGCGTTGGCGTTGGCGTTGGCGTTGGCGCGAGGCCAGCGGACCGGGTGACCGGCTCCGTTCATGCCAGGGCACGGAGGCCCTGGCGCTCGCCAGGCACGGACAGTCCATCGGGACTGTCCGTGTCCAGGCTCTCTCCCCCGCCGCAAGCCGCTGGGCGGCTTACGGCTCCTCCTTTACTTCACTACGCCGGCCACCCGGCCCGCCGGCCGATCAGCCGTTGGAGGCGTGCGCGCGAAAAGAAGAAAAGCGTTAGCTGCTGAGCCGACGGTCGTCTGATCCGCTCAATCGAGCACAAGCGGCCGCCCCCATTTCCCTACGCAATCCACTGCCGATGGTTGGATCGGGATGCCAGGTGCTTCTCGTAGCGAAGTAAAGGAGGAGCCCGTTGCCCGTCAGGGCAACGGGCGGGGGACATGAGCGCAGAGGAGTGCCTGGTAGCCCGATCCCTGCTTCACCTGTAGCAGTCCAACGCATGGCATTGTTCAGTCGGCCGCGAAACCAGACCTGAAGGCGTCAAAGCAGCTCTCACCCCTCGCGCCGCAAGGCCGGGAACAGGATCACGTCGCGGATGTTGGCCGAGTCGGTCAGCAGCATGATCAGGCGGTCGATGCCGATGCCGCAGCCGCCGGTGGGGGGCAGGCCGTATTCGAGCGCGCGGATGTAGTCGGCGTCGAAGTACATCGCCTCCTCGTCGCCAGCCTCCTTGGCGCTGGCTTGCGCAGCGAAGCGGGCGGCCTGCTCCTCGGGGTCGTTGAGCTCGGAGAAGCCGTTGGCGATCTCGCGGCCGGTGATGTAGAGCTCGAAGCGCTCGGTGATGGCCGGGTTGGCGTCGGCGGCCCGGGCCAGCGGGGAGACCTCGACCGGGTGGTCGATGATGAAGGTCGGCGCCCAGAGCTTTTCCTCCACCGACTCCTCGAAGATCATGAACTGCAGCTGGGCCGGGCTCAGGCCCTCGCGGCTCCAGGCCAGCGGGTCCACGCCCAGGGACTTGAGGTGGGCCTTCAGCGCATGCGGGTCGTCGATCTCGTGCTCGCCCACGGTGGTGTGCTGCAGCACGGCGTCGCGGATGGTCAGGCGCTGGAACGGCGCCTCCAGGTCCACCGGCTGGCCTTGATACGTGAGGTGCAGCGTGCCCGTGGCCTTGCGCGCGGCGTGGCGCAGGATGGACTCCGTGGCGTCCATCAGGTCGCGGTGCGTCCAGTAGGCCGCGTAGAACTCCATCATCGTGAACTCGGGGTTGTGGCGCACGCTCACCCCCTCGTTGCGGAAGTTCCGGTTGATCTCGAACACGCGCTCGAAGCCACCGACCACCAGGCGCTTCAGATACAGCTCCGGCGCGATGCGCAGGAACATCTCCTGGTCCAGCGCGTTGTGGTGGGTGACGAAGGGCTTGGCATTGGCGCCGCCCGGAATCGGGTGGAGCATCGGCGTCTCCACCTCCAGGAAGCCGTGCTCGACCATGTACTGGCGGATGGAGGCGATGGCCTTGCTGCGGGCGATGAAGCGCTCACGGGCCTGCTCGTCCATGATCAGGTCGACGTACCGCTGGCGGTACTTCTGCTCCTGGTCGGTCATGCCGTGGAACTTGTCCGGCAGCGGGCGCAGGCTCTTGGTCAGCAGCCGCACGCTGCTGGCCTTGAGGGTCAGCTCGCCGGTCTTGGTCTTGAAGAGCGTCCCTTCGCAGCCCAGGATGTCGCCCAGGTCCCAGTGCTTGAAGGCGGCCAGCTGCTCGGCGCCCACGGCGTCCAGCGTCACGTAGACCTGGATGCGGCCGGAGCCATCCTGCAGCGTGCCAAAGCAGGCCTTGCCCATGACGCGCTTGAGCATCAGGCGGCCGGCCACGCAGGCGGTGATCGGCTGGGCCTCCAGCTCCTCGGCCGGCTTGGGCGCATGGCGGCTGTGCAGCTCGGCGGCGTGGTCGCGCGGCTTGAAGTCGTTGGGGAAGGCCACACCCTGCTGGCGCAGCGCGGCGAGCTTCTCGCGGCGTTCGGCGATCAGCTTGTTGGTGTCGACGCTGGGGACGTCCTGCGGCGCTTGGGGGGTGTCGGGCTGGCTCATGGGGCGGGCCGCTGCGCGGCGGGGGCCGGACGGCGGTGCGGTTTGGGGTAAACGTGGGATTTTAGGAGCGCGGGCTAGCGGCCGGCCCCCGGAGTGCAGGCAGCAAGCGCAGCGGACACACGGCGATACGGGGCGGCTCTGGCAGGCCGCGCCAGCCCTGTGCGTCTTTGCAGCCGCGCAGCGCGCCCACGATGCGGCATGCCGGCTGCCGGCAGCGGCACACTGGCTTCCCCTGCTGAACAGCCTGCTTGCATGAACCCCACCATCCGCCTGGCGCGCGCCGACGACGGCGACGCGATCGCCCGCATCTACAACCCGTGCATCCTGGAGACGACGATCACCTTCGAAGAAGAGGCGGTGACCGGCCAGGAGATGGCGCGGCGCATCGCCGACGTGGCGGCGCAGGGGCTGCCGTGGCTGGTGGCGGAGGCCGACGGCGAGCTGCTGGGCTATGCCTATGCGACGCGCTTTCGGCCGCGGGCGGCGTTCAAGCACAGCGTGGAGAGCTCGGTCTATCTGGCGCCGGCCGCGCAGGGCCGGGGGCTGGGGCGGGTGCTGTACGAGGCGCTGCTGCCGCGGCTGAAGGCGGCCGGGCGGCATGCCGTGGTGGCCTCGATCGCGCTGCCGCATCCGCACAGCGTGGCGCTGCATGAGCGGCTGGGCTTCCGGCAGGTGGGGGTGCTGCGCGAGGTGGGCTTCAAGTTCGGGCGGTGGGTGGATCTGGGGTATTGGCAGATCAACCTGTGAGAGCCCAATCTCCGGATTGGGGGTACAGGCTGCAGATTGCTTGATCCGGCCGGTAAGCGTGGGGACCGGCCGGGCAGAGCGCGGAGTTCGGAGCGAGAAGCCCCGGGCGGGCAGCCGGCGGCGCTTCGACGGCTCGCCCTCGCTGCGCGAGGGTGCCCGCCATGCTCGGCAAGCGGCCGGCGCCGCGGAACTCGCTGCGCGCCCGCCTGCGGCGTGCGCTGCGCTCGGACATCCGCGGCGAGTCGGTTCGACGAAGGCGCTGCGCGCCCCGGCCGCTTGCCTGCGCGTGGCGGCGTCGCCGAGGCGCGCCGCCGGCTGCCCGCCCGGGTCTTCTGCCACGGCTGCTGGGGCGGCTCGCCTTCGGCTTTGCCGGGGAGGGCGGCTCCTTCGCGGTGGCCGAGACGGTGTCGCTCATCGTCTTGCGGCTCCGCAGGTGTCGCGTCGGGGTGCGCGGCGGTCTGTCGCTGCCCGACAATCCCCCGCTTCGCCGCCGCCCACCCGCCCGCATGACCGCCACCTCTTTTGCCCGCGCTGCCTTCGGCAACCTGGCGGCCAAGGTGTTGCTGGTGGCTTTCGGGCTGGGGGTGACGCTGATCGTGGCGCGGCGGGGGGCGGAGCTGCAGGGGGCGTTCTCGCTCTTCGTGGCTTGCGAGGCGGTGCTGGTGACGCTGTTCTCCGGTTTCGGGCTGGCGCTGGCGCGCGAGGTGTCGCACCACCGGGCGGATGCCGGGCGTGGGCTGTCGGCCATGCTGCTGGCCAGCGCCGCGGTGGGGCTGCTGGCGGCCGGGGTGCTGGTCGGTGTGTCGGCCTGGGCGGACCGCGAGCCCTATCGCCACCTGTGGCTGCTGGCGCTGGCCGCGCCCTTCTTGCTGATGGTGCCCACGGCCACCGGGCTGTGGATGGGGCAGGGGCGGATGCTGCCGCTGAACCTGGCGCAGGTGGCCTCGCCGGGGTTGGTGCTGGCCGCGCTGGTCGTGTTGATCGTGAGCAGCGGCAGCGCCGGCCTGCCGGTGGAGCAGGCGGCCGGCACGCTCAGCGTGGCCGCCGTGCTGGCCGTGTGGGTGATGGTCAAGTCCGGCGTCGGCCTGGGCACGGCGGCCTGGGCCTTTCATGACGCGGGCCGCGTGTCGCCGGGCTGGGATCTGCTGCGGCGGGATGCGCGCTTCGTCGCGGTGATCGGGGCGACGAACGTCATCAGCCTGCTGAACTACCGGGTGATGCTGTTCGTCATCGAGCACCATGCCGGGCTGTCCGCGGCGGGCGTCTACTCGGTCGCGGTGCAGATCGGCGAGCTGCTGTGGCTGCTGTCCTCGGCCGTGACGGTGTCGGTCTATCACCGCATCGGCCACCCGGACCGCGCGGTGGCCGCGGCGATGACGGTGCGTGCGGTGCGCATCAACGTACTGGCCACGGTGGCCGCCGCGCCCGCGCTGCTGGCCGTGGCGTGGTGGGGGCTGCCGTGGGCCTTGGGGCCAGCGTATGAGGCGGCGCGCGTGCCGCTGGCGGCGCTGCTGCCGGGCATTGCGGCCTATGCGGCGGCGTCCAGCCTCTCGGCCTTCTATACCAACCACCTGGGCCGGCCACGGCTGTCGGCCGCGGTGGCTGGCTTGTCGCTGGCGCTCAACCTGCTGCTGTCGCTGTGGACGGTGCCGCGCTGGGGTGCGGTGGGGGCGGCGGTGTCCACCAGCGTGGCCTATGTCGTGGCGATCACGGTGGCGGCCGGGCTGTTCCAGCGCCACGCGGGGCTGGGCTGGGGCGTGTGGCTGCGGGGCGCCCCGCAGGCCGCGGCTGGCGCAGGCCGCGACAATTGGGCCATGCGTGCATCGAGGGGACGTTCTTGAAGCGCTGGCTGGGCCTGCTCATCGCGCGGCTGACGGCACCGCGCATCATCTACGGCTGGCGCCGTGCCGACGGCACCTGGC
Source organism: Pseudomonadota bacterium (assembly GCA_049321005.1). GTDB lineage: Bacteria > Pseudomonadota > Gammaproteobacteria > Burkholderiales > Burkholderiaceae_C > Aquabacterium. Next base: position 135,519 of record JBMOQL010000005.1, on the reverse strand, counting down.
TGGCGCACACCCGCATCAGCAGCCACACCTGCATCGAGCACCCGGCGGGTCTGGACATCGGCGACCACGTCTTCGTCGGCCACTTCAACATGCTGGATGCGTCCTCGGGGCTGGCCATCGGCGAAGGCTGTCAGATCACCAACCACGTGTCCATCCTGAGCCACTCCAGCCACCAGGCGGTGCGGCTGATGGGCCGGGCCTACTTTGGCCATCTGGACCCGACCGGCTATGTGCGCGGCGCCACGCGCATCGGGCCCTATTGCTTCATCGGCCCGCACAGCGTGATCGCGCCTGGTGCGCATATCGGCCGCGGTGTGCTGGTGCAGGCCTACAGCTATGTGCGCGGCGAGGTACCGGACTTCGCCATCGTCGCCGGCCAGCCGGCGCGCGTGGTGGGCGACACCCGCGTCGCCGACCGGCCCTGGTTGGAGGGCGATGCCAAGGTGCGGGCGCTGTACGAGGCCTGGGCCGGATCGAGCTGGATGCAGATGCAGCGACCTGCTGCAGCCGCACAGCCGGGCCGCGAGGCCCAGCCGCGATGACCGCCCGTCGCCTGCTGTTCTTCGCCGACGCCTCCAGCGTGCACACCCGCCGCTGGGTGGGCGAGATGGCCGCGCGCGGGCATGAGTGCCATGTCGTCACGCGGCTGGCCGGCGAGGTGCCCGGCGCGCGCAGCGTGAGCGTGATCCAGCCGGGGCAGGGCCGCCTGGGCTGGTTCCGCGCGCTGCCGCAGGTGCGGCGCCTGACGCGCCAGATCGCGCCGGACTGGGTGCACGGCCACTACGTCACCTCCTACGGCCTGTGGGCGGCCGCCTGCGGCCACCGGCCGGTGGCGCTGACCGCCTGGGGCTCGGACATCCTGGTCACACCGCGACAAAGCCGGCTGATGCGCGCCCTGGTGGGCTGGAGCCTGCGCCGCGCCGACCTGATCACGGCCGACTCGGCCGACATGCTGCAGGCGATCGCCGCCTATGGCGTGCGTGCGCCGCTGCACCAGATCCTCTGGGGTGCGGACACCGACAAGTTCCGCCCGGCCGACGTGCCGCCCGCCGGCTTTGACATCGTCAGCCTGCGCAACTGGGAGCCCAACTACCACATCGACGTGGTGCTGCAGGCCTTTGCCGGTTTTCTGGTGCAGCGGCCGCAGGCGCCGTCCACGCTGCACCTGCTGGGCGGCGGGCCGCTGGAGGCCACCTTGCGCGAGCAGGCCCGGCAGCTCGGCATCGAGCCCCGCGTGCGCTTCCACGGCCGCGTGGGCGATGCGCAGATGGTGGGCGCGCTGCAGCGCAGCCGTGTGTCGGTCACCGTGCCGGCCAGCGATGCGACATCGGTCTCGCTGCTGGAATCGATGGCCTGCGGGCTGGCCATCGTCGCGTCTGATCTGCCGGCCAATCGGCAATGGGTGGATGCGGCTGGCGGCCGCCTGGTGCCGGCAGGGGAGGTGGGCGCGCTGACGGCCACGCTGATCGCCCTGCATGACGACCCGGCCGCGCTTGGCATCATGGGCCGTCACAACCGCCAGCGCATCGAGCGCGAGGCCTCGCGCCGCGCGCAGATGGATGCGATGAGCGCGCTCTACGACACGGTCGATGCGGCGGCCGGCCGGCTGATGGGGCGGGCCGCGTAATGAACGCTGCAACGCCGTCGGCCGCGGATCGCGCGCTGCCCGCGCTCGTCAGCCTGATCGTCCCCTGCCGCAACGAGGTGCAGGCCATCGCCGGCCTGTGCGACGCCGCCCTGGCCCAGCAACTGCCCCCCGGGGTCGAGCTGGAGGTGCTGGTCGCCGATGGTCGCAGCGACGACGGCACGCGGCTGTGGCTGCAGGCCTTCTGCGAGCGCGAGCCGCGCGTGCGCCTGATCGACAACCCGGCGCGCATCGTCTCCGCGGGCCTGAACCGCTGCATCGAGCAGGCGCGCGGCAGCTTCGTCGTGCGGTGGGACGTGCACACCCGCTACGCGCCGGACTACGTGGCCCAGTGCATCGCCGCCTGGCAGCGCAGCGGGGCCGACAACGTCGGCGGGCCGTGGTGCGCCGAATGGCCCGCGGGGGCGGGCAGCCAAGCGCGCTGGGCGCGGGCGATCGCCGCCGCCTTCCAGAGCCGCTGGGTGGTGGGCGGCGCGCGCTCCCGCGATGTCGCCTATGAAGGCGAGGTGGACACCGTCTACCTGGGCGCCTGGCCGCGCGAGACGTTTGCCCGCGTCGGCGGGTTTGACGAGCAACTGGTGCGCAACCAGGACGACGAGCACAACCTGCGCATCCGCCGTGCCGGCGGGCGCATCTGGCAGTCGGCTCGCATCCGCTCGCACTATCAGCCGCGCGGCAGCCTGCGCCGGCTGTTCGGGCAGCAGCGGCAATACGGCTACTGGAAGCCCTTCGTGATGCGCAAGCACGGCCAGCCGGCGTCGCTGCGCCATCTGGTGCCGGGTGGCTTCGTCGCGGCGCTCGTGGCCGGGCCGGTGGCCTCGGCAGCGCTGGGTCTGCTGGGCGCGCCGATGGCGGCCGGCATGGTCGGCGCCGCGTGGCTGGTGGTGGTCGCGCTCTACCTCGGCTTCGTTGCCGCCGTCTCGATGGCTGTGGCCGCGCAGCGGCGCGACGCCGGGCTGCTGCGCACGCTGCCAGCGGTGATCGCCGCCTATCACCTGGGCTACGGCCTGGGCTCGCTGCGCGGGGCGTCGGACGTGCTGCGCGGCCAGCAGCCGGATGCGGCCTTCGGGAGGCTTACGCGATGACCGCAGGCAACCGCCCGCCGCAGGCCGCCGCGCAGCAGGGGCTGGAGAGCGCTGCCCATGCCGGCCCGCGTGCAGGGCAGGGCGATGCGATGAGCGCGTCGGCCGAGGCCGCAGCGGTGGAGCGCCGCTACGCCCGCCGCGACACCGCCCGCGACGCGCAGCGCTACAGCCTCTTCGACGCCGCAGCCCTGTCCATGCACCAGGAGCGCCAGCGCGCGCTCGTGCGCCTGCTGGCCCGCCAGGGCTGGCCGGACCTGCGGGGCGCGCGCATCCTGGAAGTCGGCTGCGGCAACGGCGGCAACCTGCTGGATCTGCTGCGCCTGGGCGCGCAGGCCGAGCGGCTGACCGGCCTGGAGCTGCTGCCCGAGCGCGCCGCTGCCGCCCGCGCCCGCCTGCCGGCGGCCACGCGGATCATCGAAGGCGATGCCCTGGCCGCGCCGGTCCCGCCCGCCAGCCAGGACATCATCCTGCAGGCCACCGTGTTCTCGTCCCTGCTCGACGATGCCTTCCAGCAGCGCCTGGCCGATGCGCTGTGGCGGTGGCTGGCGCCCGGCGGCGGGCTGCTGTGGTACGACTTCGTCTTCGACAATCCGGCCAACCGCGACGTGCGCGGCGTGCCGCTGGCCCGCGTGCGGCAGCTCTTTGCGCAGGGCCGCATCGTGGAGGCCCGCCGCGTCACGCTGGCCCCGCCGCTGGCCCGCGCCGCCTGCCGTCTCACGCCGGCCCTCTACCCCTTGCTCAACGCCCTGCCGCTGCTGCGCACGCACCGCCTGCTGTGGATCGCCCGACCGCATTGATGCCATGACCGAGCCTGCCTTCCTGCCCTTTGCCCTGCCCGAGATCGGTGAAGAAGAAATCGCCGAGGTGGTGGACACGCTGCGCTCCGGCTGGGTCACCACCGGCCCCAAGGCGCGGCGCTTCGAGCAGGCCTTCGTCGACTTCCTGGGCGACGCCTCGCTGCAGGCCGTGGCCGTCAACTCCGCCACCGCCGGCCTGCATCTGGCGCTGGAGGCGGTGGGCGTCGGCCCCGGCGACGAGGTGATCACCACCACCCACACCTTCACCGCCACCGCCGAGGTCGCCCGCTACCTGGGCGCGGACGTGAAGCTGGTGGACATCGACCCGGCCACGCTCAACATCGACGTGGGCCAGGTCGAGGCGGCCCTCACGCCGCGCACCAAGGCCGTCCTGCCGGTGCACTACGCCGGCCTGGCCATGGACCTGCCGCGGCTGCTGGCGATCACCCGCCCGCGCGGCATCAAGGTGATCGAGGACGCCGCCCATGCCTTGCCCACCACGCTGGGCGGCCAGCTCGTCGGCACGCTGGGCAGCGACGCCACCGTGTTCAGCTTCTATGCCAACAAGACCATCACCACCGGCGAGGGCGGCATGCTGGTCACGCGCGATGCGGCGCTGGCCCAGCGCGCCCGCGTGATGCGGCTGCACGGCATCAACCGCGATGCCTTCGACCGCTTCACAGCGAAGGTACCGAGCTGGTACTACGAGATCGTCGCGCCCGGCTTCAAGTACAACCTGACCGACATCGCCGCCGCGCTCGGCCTGCACCAGCTTGGCCGCGCCCAGGCCTTCCAGCGCAAGCGCGAGGCGCTGGCGCGGCGCTATGACGAGGCCTTTGCCGACCTGCCGCTGCTGCGCCCGCCGCGCCCCGCGAATGCGGCCGACCTGCATGCCTGGCACCTCTACGTCGTGCGGCTGACCGACGACGCGCCGATCGGCCGCGACGCCTTCATCGAGCAGCTCTTCGCCGCCGGCATCGGCTGCAGCGTGCACTACATCCCGCTGCACCTGCACCCCTACTGGCGCGAGCGCTACGGCCTGTCGCCGCAGCAGTTCCCGCACAGCCAGCACGCCTACGAGCGCATGGTCAGCCTGCCGCTCTACACGCGCATGACGGATGCCGATGTGCAGCGCGTGATCGACGCGGTGCGCCGGGCCCTGGGTCGCTGAGGCATCCGGGCGCCATGCCGGCCGTGCCACCGTCCGCTCATTCGCATCAAGGCAAGCCGCCCGTCGCGCTGCGCGGCTGGTGGCTGCTCGGCGGCAAGCGGATCTTCGACACCCTCGCCGCCGGCATCGGCCTGCTGGCCCTGGCCCCGCTGCTGCTGCTGATCGCCGCCTGGATCCGGCTGGATTCGCCGGGCCCGGTGTTCTTCCGCCAGCAGCGGGTGGGGCAGGGCGGGCGGCCGTTTCGCATCCACAAGTTCCGCACCATGCGGCATGCGCCACAGGCCGCCGGCGCGCAGATCACCGTCGGCGCCGATGCCCGCATCACCCGCGCCGGCCGGCTGCTGCGCGCGGCCAAGCTCGACGAGCTGCCGCAGCTCATCGACGTGCTGCGCGGCGACATGAGCCTCGTCGGCCCGCGGCCGGAGGTGCCGCGCTACGTGGCCCTGTACCCGCCCGAGCTGCGCGAGCGCGTGCTGGCCGTGCGGCCCGGCATCACCGACCTGGCCTCCATCGTCTTCCGCGACGAATCCGCTGTGCTGGCCCGCGCCGCCGACCCCGAGGCGCACTACCGCGACGTGGTGCTGCCGCGCAAGTTGGAGCTGGCCGCCCGCTATGTCGAGCAGGCGTCGCTGGCGACCGATCTGCGCCTGATCCTGCGCACGCTGGCGGCCATCGCCGCGCGCTGACCGCCCCGAACCCCTGTCTGCCGATCCGATGATCTGGACCGCCTTCGACCGCACCCTGGACCGCCTGCGCCCGTGGCGTCAGGCCCTGGTGCTGCTTGCCGACCTGGCGCTGGTCGCGCTGAGCTGGAACTTCACCTATGTCTTCCGTCTGGGCTTCGAGCGCTGGCTGAGCGCGCGGCCGGATTACGACGGCTGGGTGCTGGTGGGCGTGCTGGTCGTCTACGGCGCGGCGCTGGCCGTGGCCCGCGTGCCGCGCGCCGCCTGGCGCTATGCCAGCTTCCCGGAGGTGCAGCGCCTGACCTGGGCCTGCGCCGCGGCCGGCCTGATCTGCGCCGTCGGCGTGCTGATGGCCCAGCTCACGGCAGTGCCGCGCGCGGTGCTCGCGCTGCACCCGGTCATCACGCTGATGGCCCTGGCGCTGGCGCGCATCCTGGTGCGCATCGCCCACGAGCGGGCGCGGGCCCTGCGCACCGGCGGCGACGGCAGCGCCAAGCGCGCCCTGGTGCTCGGCGCGGGCGAAGCCGGCCGGCTGCTGATCGCCGGCATCCAGCACCGCGGCTGGACGGTGCTGGGCCTGCTGGACGACGACCCACGCAAGCAGGGCCTGCGCATGGCCGGCGTGCCCGTCTTGGGCCCGCTGTCGCTGCTGGCCGATGCCCACCGCCTGCCCGATGTCACGCATCTGATCCTCGCCATGCCCGGGGGCTCCGGGGCGGTGCGCCGCCGCGTGCTGGACCTGGCCGCGCAGACCGGGCTGCCGGTGCTGACCGTGCCCAGTGCCGACGAGCTACGCGACGGCCGCTCGCGCATCGACCGCGTGCGCGACATCGAGCCCGAGGACGTGCTGGGCCGCGAGCCGGTGCAGCTCGATGAGTCAGCGGTGGCCGGCCTGATCAGCGGCCGCACCGTGCTCGTGACCGGCGCCGGCGGCTCCATCGGCTCGGAGCTGTGCCGCCAGATCGCCCGCTTCGGGCCCGCGCGGCTGGTGCTGCTGGAGCTCAGCGAATACGCGCTCTATGCCATCGAGCAGGAGCTGTCCGAGCGCTACCCGCACCTGCCGCTGGAGCGGCTGATCGGCGACGTGAAGGATCTGCCCTTCTTGCGCACTTGTTTTGCCCGCCACCGGCCGCATCTGGTCTTCCATGCCGCGGCCTACAAGCACGTGCCGCTGATGGAGGGCGACAACGCCTGGCTCGCGCTGCGCAACAACACCCTGGGCACCCACCATGCCGCGCTGGCCGCGGCGGAGGCCGGCGTCGAGCGCTTCGTGCTGATCTCGACCGACAAGGCGGTCAACCCCACCAACGTCATGGGTGCCAGCAAGCGGGCGGCCGAGATGGTGGTGTCGCACCTGGCGGCCACGCGGCCGGGCACCCGCTTCATCGCGGTGCGTTTCGGCAACGTGCTGGGCTCGTCGGGCAGCGTCATCCCCAAGTTCAAGGACCAGATCGCCCGCGGCGGCCCGATCACCGTCACCCACCCCGAGATCACCCGCTACTTCATGACCATCCCGGAGGCGTCGCAACTGGTGCTGCAGGCCTCGGCCCTGGCCGAGAGCGGGCAGGTCTTCGTGCTGGACATGGGCGAGCCCATCCGCATTGCCGACCTGGCGCGCGAGCTGATCCGCCTGTCCGGCCACACCGAGGCCGAGATCCCCATCGTCTTCACCGGCCTGCGCCCGGGCGAAAAGCTCTACGAGGAGCTGCTGGCCGATGCTGACACCACGCTGCCCACGGCCCATCCGCGGCTGCGCATCGCGGCCCTGCGCGGGGAGGTGAGTGGCGAGTGGGTATCCCGCATGCTCCAGGAGGCACAAGGCGCGCAGGCCGCGCCGGCCGAGCAGGTGCGCCAGGCGCTGCGCCAGCTCGTGCCGGAATACACGCCCGCGCCACCGCCGCCCGCCCCGGCTGCATCTGCGGGCACGTCGGCTGCAACTTGAACGGGTTTTGAAGGTCTGATGCAGCGACCGGGTTGACACCCGGGTCCTATACTGGCAAGCACTTGCGGGGCCGTGTGCGACCCGGGGTGCCCGGCACACATACACGCACACGCTCCACACAGGACACAGGCGCCCCAGGCGCCAAGGCAGAAGGCAGATGAGTGGCAAATTGAAGATCGCGGGCTGGGTCGCCATCGGCGCCCTGGCGGGTGGCCTGACCACCATGCAGTTCCAGGCGACCGCGCGCAACAACGTGCTGGCGCCGCTGCCGCTGGAGGAAATGCAGCAGCTCGCTGCGGTCTTCAGCCTGATCAAGTCCGACTATGTCGAGCCGGTGGATGAGAAGAAGCTCATCAGCGACGCGATCTCCGGCATGGTGTCCGGGCTGGATCCGCATTCCACCTATTTCGACAAGACCACCTTCAAGGAATTCCGCGAAGGCACCACCGGCCGCTTCGTCGGCGTGGGCATCGAGATCGGCATGGAGGACGGCCTGGTGAAGATCGTCTCGCCCATCGAGGGCTCGCCCGCCTTCCGCGCGGGCCTCAAGAGCGGCGATCTGATCACCAAGATCGACGACACCTTCGTCAAGGGCCTGACGATGGACCAGGCGGTCAAGCGCATGCGCGGCCAGCCCGGAACCAAGGTCATCCTCACCATCTTCCGCAAGGCCGAGAACCGCAGCTTCCCCGTCACCATCGTGCGCGAGGAGATCCGCGTGCAGAGCGTGCGCGCCAAGATGATTGAGCCCGGCTACGCCTGGGTGCGCATCTCGCAGTTCCAGGACCGCACGGTGGAGGACTTCGCCACCAAGGTGGCGGCGCTCTACAAGGAGCAGCCGGCCATCAAGGGCATGGTGCTGGACCTGCGCAACGACCCGGGTGGGCTGCTGGAAGGCGCCATCGCCATCTCGTCGGCCTTCCTGCCCCGCGAGGTGGTGGTGGTCAGCACCAACGGCCAGCTGGCCGAGTCCAAGGCCGTCTACAAGGCCCGGCCCGACGACTATCTGCGCCGCGGCGGCAACGACCCGCTGGCCCGCCTGCCGGCGGCCATCAAGACGGTGCCGCTGATCGTGCTGGTCAACGAAGGCTCCGCCTCGGCCAGCGAGATCGTCGCCGGCGCGCTCAAGGACCACAAGCGCGCCACCATCATGGGTGCGCAGACCTTCGGCAAGGGCTCGGTGCAGACGGTGCGCCCGCTCACGCCGGAGACGGCGCTGAAGATCACCACCGCGCGCTACTACACGCCCAGCGGCGCCTCCATCCAGGCCAAGGGCATCGTCCCCGACGTGATGCTGGACGAGACCGCCGAGGGCAATGTGTTCGCCGCGCTGCGCGTGCGTGAGGCCGACCTCGAGAAGCACATCACCAGCGGCCAGGGCCCCGAGCAGAAGGACGAGGCGCGCGAGAAGGCCCGCGAGGAGGCCATCCGCAAGCTGGAGGAGGCCAACGCCAAGAGCGCCGAGCCGCCCAAGCCGCTGCCCGAGTTCGGCAGCGCCGAGGACTTCCAGCTGGCCCAGGCTCTCAACCGCCTCAAGGGCAAGCCGGTGATGGTCAGCAAGACCATGACCGAGCGCAAGCCCGAGGACAACAACACCAACTGACGCACCGACCGACCGTCCTGCGCCCCGAACAAGGCCCGCCCCGCGCGGGCCTTGTGCCTTGGGACACGACCGTCCGCCTGATGAACGACGCCCAGCTCCTGCGCTACAGCCGCCACATCCTCCTCGACGAGTGGGGCGTGGAGGCGCAGGAGCGCTTGGCCGCCTCGCATGCGCTGGTGATCGGCGCGGGGGGGTTGGGCTCGCCGGCGCTGCTCTATCTGGCCGCAGCCGGCGTGGGCAGCATCACCGTGGTCGACCACGACGAGGTGGACCTGACCAACCTGCAGCGCCAGATCGCCCACACCACCGCGCGCATCGGCAGCCCCAAGGTGGAGTCCGCCGCGCAGGCCATGCAGGCGCTCAACCCAGACCCCGACGTGCGCGCCATCGCACAGCGCGCCGATGAGGCGCTGCTGCAGCGCCTGGTGCCCGAGGCCGACGTGGTGCTGGACTGCACCGACCGCTTCGCCACCCGCCACCTGGTCAACCGAGCGTGCGTGCAGGCCGGCCGGCCGCTGGTCTTCGCCGCGGCGGTGCGCTGGGATGCGCAGCTGTCGGTGTTCGATCCGCGCGCCGACGATTCGCCCTGCTATGCCTGCATCTTCCCGCCCGACGACGCGGTGGAGGACGTGCCCTGCGCGACGATGGGCGTGTTCGCGCCGCTGACCGGCATCGTCGGCAGCCTGCAGGCGGCCGAGGCGCTCAAGCTGCTGGCGGCCGATCCCCGCCTGGCCCCGGGGCTGAGGGGGCGGCTGCTGATGATCGAGGCACGCAACATGCGCTTCACCGAGTTCCGCCTGGCCCGGCGCGCAGCTTGCCCCGTCTGCGGCGGGGAGGCGCCCCGCCAGAGCGGCGCGTCCCGCGCGCGCTGAGGCTGCGCACACACACCGCACACGACAAGACAAGAGAGGCTCCATGCAAGACCGCCCCGCCGCGCTGACCGCGCGCAACTTCCAGTCCGCCGAGCAGGAGACCGAGAACCTGGTCGTTCCGTCGCGCTACAGCGGCCCGGAGAGCAGCTACCAGCTGGCCTTTGCCGACACCGACTTCCTGCTGCACGAGGAGCTGCGGCCCATCCGCATGCAGCTGGAGCTGCTCAAGCCCGAGCTGGTGCAGCGCGAGCAGGGCATCGAGTCCACCATCGTCATCTTCGGCAGCGCCCGCATCCCCGCTCCGGAGGCGGCGCAGGCCGTGCTGGTGGTCGCTCAGGCCAGCGGCGACCAGCAGGCCATCAAGGCCGCGCGCATGCAGGTGGAGATGTCGCGCTTCTATGACGAGGCCCGGCGCTTCGCGGCCCTGGTCACCAAGGCATCCGAGCGGCTGGACACGCCCATCTACGTCGTCACCGGCGGCGGCCCCGGCATCATGGAGGCCGGCAACCGCGGCGCCTTCGAGATCGGCGGCAAGAGCATCGGGCTGAACATCCTGCTGCCGCATGAGCAGGAGCCCAACCCCTACATCACGCCGGAGCTGTGCTTTCAGTTCCACTACTTCGGCCTGCGCAAGATGCACTTCCTGATGCGCTCGGTGGCGCTGGCCTGCTTCCCGGGCGGGTTCGGCACGCTCGACGAGCTGTTCGAGACACTGACGCTCGTGCAGACCGGCAAGTGCCGGCGCCGGCCCATCCTGCTGTTCGGGCGCGACTTCTGGAGCCGGCTGATCAACTTCGAGCTGCTGGTGGACACCGGCATGATCAGCCCGCAGGACGTCAAGCTCTTCCACTACGTGGAGACGGCCGAGGAGGGCTGGCAGCTGCTGCAGTCCGAATACGGCCTGGCCGCGCCGCCCAGCATGACGGGCGAGTTCGCCGACGACATCTGAGAACCCCGTTCGTGCGCGGGTCGAGTGGCCCGCGTCGAGGAGCCGCGATGACCTCCAGCGACCAGCGTCTCGTCCACCTCATCGGCGCACCCACCGACGTCGGCGCCGGGGTGCGTGGCGCCTCGATGGGCCCTGAGGCCCTGCGCGTGGCCGGCCTGGCTGAGTCGCTGCGCGCCCTGGGCTGCACCGTGGTGGACCGCGGCGACGTCTGCGGCCCGCCCAACCCCGGGCGGGCGCCAGAAGGCGGCCACCGCCATCTGGACGAGGTGCGCGCCTGGAATCACGAGGTCTACCTGCAGGCCAGCGACGCGCTGCGGCAGGGCGCCCTGCCCATCACGCTGGGCGGCGATCACAGTTTGGCCATGGGCTCGATTGCGGCCGTCGCGGCTCATTGCCGCGCCCACGGCCGTCGGCTGCGCCTGCTGTGGCTGGACGCGCATGCGGACTTCAACACCCACGAGATCACGCCCAGCGGCAACCTGCACGGCATGCCGGTGGCCGTGCTCGCCGGCATGGGCCCGGCCGATCTGGTGTCGTTGGCCGGCGCAGAAGGGCCGGCTTTGCAGGTCGATGCAGCACGCTTGATCGGCGTGCGCAGCGTGGACCCCGGGGAGCGCCATCTGCTGCACCAGACGCGGCTGGAGGTGTTCGATATGCGCTACATCGACGAGCACGGCATGCGCCACACGCTGGAGCAGGCACTGCTGGGCGTGGACGAGGGCACGCACCTGCACGTGAGCTTCGACGCGGACTTCCTCGACCCCGACATCGCCCCGGGTGTGGGCACGCCGGTGCGCGGCGGGCCGACCTACCGCGAGGCCCAGCTGTGCATGGAGATGATCGCCGACACTGGCGCGCTGGCCTCGCTGGACCTGATGGAGCTCAACCCCGCGCGCGACGTGCGCAACCAGACGGCCGAGCTCGTGGTGGACCTGGTGGAAAGCCTGTTCGGAAAGTCCACGCTGATGCGGCCGCGCTGATCGGCCGCCGCGTCCGCCTCACCACATCGGGCGCCGGCCCACCGCTTCATCCAGCGCCAGGGGATCGCGTCCCAGCCACTGCGCCGCACCGTTGCGCGTGCTGGTGTTGCCGTGCTCCAGCATGGTCAGCGTGTCCGGGCTCAGCGCCTGCTGCGGTAGGGCCTGGGCCAGCCAGGCGGTGAGCTTCATTGCCGGCATGGGCACTGGCAGCCACAGCGCCTGCCCCAGCCCCTGGGCGCGGCGGAAGGCAGCCAGCATGTCGCGATAGCGCATGGGCTTGGGCCCGGCGAGCTCGACTTCGGATCCGATCGGGCGCGCATGCTCGAGCATGTTGACGATCACCTCCGCCACGTCGTCCACGTGGATGGGCTGCACGGCCTGCTGCCCGCCGCCCGGCAGGCCGATGAGCGGCAGCCGCGTCATCAGCCGAAAGAGCCCCGCGCTCTGGCTGCGCGGCCCGTAGACCAGCGAGGGCCGCACGATCGCCCAGTCGATGCCCTGCGTGGCGCCCAGGGCGCGCAGCGCATCGTCAGCCTCCAGCTTGCTCGTGGCGTAGCGGGTGCGCAGCGCGTCGGGGCCGTGGCCCACGCCCAGTGCCGAGACCTGCACGATGCGCCGCACGCCGGCTTGGGCTGCGCCGTTGAACAGGCCAGAGGGCCCGCGCGCATGCACCGCGTCATAGGTGTTGCGCCCGCTGGGCAACAGCACGCCGACGGCGTTGACCAGCGCGTCCACGCCTTTGCCATCCAGGCAGCGTGCCCAGTGCGCAGCGTCGTGGCCGGCGGTGTAGTCCACCGGCAGATGGCTGGCATCGGCCGGCATGCTGCGGCCGCCTTCGACCACCTGATGCCCGCGCGCGCGCAGCATCCGGGCCACTGCGCCGCCGATGCAGCCGCTGGCGCCGCAGACCAGGACCTTCATCGCGCGCCCTTCAACTGCCGGGCCGGTTGACGATGGCCGCAGTGGCGATCAGCTCTTCCAGCAGAGCCATCGACGCCCGGCCGCTCACGGCATACGGGTCCAGCACCGGCTTTTCCGCATGCTTGAGCAGCACTGCGGCGTTGATCTTGGCCAGGTTGACCTGGCCCATCGTCCAGTGCGCGAAGCGCCGCTCGTGGATTTCCTCGTATTGCAGGATCTGCACGCAGCGGTGGCGGTCGTCGCGCACGATGCGGTTGTAGAGCTCGTTGACCGCCTCGCGGCCGCCTTCGAGCACCTGCATGAACACGTCGCCGCCCCAGCACAGGATGCCGGTCACCCCCAGGGCCGGGTTGTGCGCGCGTGACTGGGCCAGCACCGATTCGATCAGCTCCGGGGTCACCGGCTCGGTCGAGCGGCTGGAGTAGAGCAGTCGCACCAGCATGGCTTCACGCCCCCCGCTTCTGGTTGACCAGGGCCAGCAGTTCGCGGCGCAGGTTGGCGTCGGTCAGGAACACCCCGCGCATCACGCTGTTGACCATCTTGGAGTCCATGTCCTTGACGCCGCGCCACTGCATGCAGAAGTGGTCGGCCTCCATCACCACGGCCAGCCCGTCGGGCTGCATGCGCTCCTGCAGCAGGTTGGCCACCTGGGTGACGGCCTCTTCCTGAATCTGCGGCCGGCTCATGATCCAGTCCACCAGCCGCGCGTACTTGGACAGCCCGATCAGGTTGGAGTGCTCGTTGGGCAGCACGCCGATCCACACCCGCCCCATGATCGGGCACAGGTGGTGCGAGCAGGCGCTGCGCACGGTGATCGGGCCGACGATCATCAGCTCGTTGAGATGCTCGACGTTCGGGAACTCGGTGACCGGCGGGGCGGCCACGTAGCGGCCCTTGAAGATCTCCTGCAGGTACATCTTGGCCACACGGCGGGCGGTGTCCTGCGTGTTGTGATCGCTCTCGGTGTCGATGACCAGGCTCTCCAGCACGCCGCCCATCTTGCCCGCCACCTCGTCGAGCAACTGCTCCAACTCGCCGGGCTCGATGAAGGCGGCGATGTTGTCGTTGGCATGGAAGCGCTGCTGTGCCTGGCGCAGGCGCTCGCGGATACGCAGGGACACTGGCGTGCCGGCGTCGTCCGCCGCGGGGGCATCGTCCTGCTGGGCGGACGGCGCCACGGCCTTCAAGGGGATGGATGTCTGCATGGGAGCCTCGCTGATCGCGGCATGCTAACCGCGGCCCTGCAGCCGTGCTGGCCACCGGCTGGCCGGCGCCGAATGCCCGGCGGCCCAGGCGCCGGTTGTCCGCGTGCCGCCTGTCATTGACAAGCCGCGCTAGCCGGCAATACTGCCCAAGTTGTCACGAAATGCCGGAGTGTCCCGATGGGATTCATGCACGAGTTCAAGGAATTTGCCGTCAAGGGCAATGTGGTGGATCTGGCCGTGGGCGTGATCATCGGCGGCGCCTTCGGCAAGATCGTGGATTCGGTGGTGAATGACCTGATCATGCCGCTGGTAGGCCGGGCCGTCGGCGGGCTGGACTTCTCCAGCTACTACGTCGCCCTGGCGGGGCAGCCGGCGGGTCTCCCGCTGGCCGAGGCCAAGAAGCTTGGTGCCGTCTTCGCCTGGGGCAACTTCATCACCGTGGCGCTCAACTTCGTGATCCTGGCCTTCATCATTTTTTTGATGGTCAAGCAGATCAACCGCCTCAAGCGCGAGGCGCCCAAGCCACCTGCGGCGCCGGCCGAGCCGCCGGAAGACGTCAAGCTGCTGCGCGAGATCCGCGACGCGCTGCGCAAATGAACCCCTGAGCGGTCAGCGGGGGTTGGTCCTGCAAGCCCGGCCCGCGCACGTTAGGCTGTTGCATATGGATACCGATGCGTCGGCCAGGCAGCGACAAGTCGTGAGGAACTGGCGCCCTTTTCGGATGTTCAGCTCCCGGGAATGCGCTGATACTTGACTGCAAGCCGGCCCCATCCGCCGGGGCTCCCACGGGAGCGGACGGCTGCCCGAGCGCGCCGACGAGCCGCCTGCCTGCCGACCGCCCTCGTGCCTGCCCGCGCTGCCCGACCGCCGCGCCATCCGACCCGCCGCACCTGCCGCTGTGATCGACCCCCGTCTTGAGCCCGTCCTGCTAGCCGCGGTCGGCCGCATCCAGTCGGCCGCCCAAGGCGCGGCCAATCGGGTCGTCGAGATGCTGGGGACATCGATGCTGTCGGCCAGCAGCAATGCCCAGCGCCAGGCCATGATGGCCGCGCAGTTCGACCTGCGGCACAAGCTTTCCACCTTCAACCAGACCTTCTCGCGCGTGCTCTACGAGCGTGTCACCGAGGAGCTGCACCGCCGCGCCAGCGGCGCGTCGACCCGTGGCGGACAGTCCGGGCCAACCGACTGGGCGGCGCTCAGCCTGGTCGGGGACGACGAAGTCGAAAGCCAGGTCTCAGCCGACCGCTTGGGCCTGACCCTGGGTGCCGAATGCGAATGGGAGCTGCGCGACCTGTCCGGCTACATGGCCGCGCTGCTGGGCCTGCGCGGTGCCGACCAGGACCGCAACCCGCTGCGGCCGCAGAACATCGGCAAGGCGCTGTTCCGCGCCATCGAGGCCGCCTCCGATGACGTGGAGGCGCGCAAGGTGCTGGCCCGCGAGCTGGGCCGGGCGCTGGCCTCGTCCATGCGCGCGTGCTACCAGTCGGTGCTGGAGGACCTGCGCCATCGCGGCGTGCAGCCCGTGGGTCTGGCCGTGCGCGCCGCGACCGACGGCCGCAGTGACACCCGCTCCGCCGCCCTGGGCCCCGGGGCAGATGCCCCGCCTGTGGCCACGACCACCCGCCCGGCTGACCTGGGCCCGGCTGCGCGCCAGCTCAGCGCCATGTTCGGCGTAGCCGTGCCGGCCGGGCTGGATCCGGCGGGCGGCTCTGCTTCATCGTGGAGCGCTGGCGGGGACATGCCGCACACCGCCGGCGCCGCTGGCGGTGGCACACCGCGGGGCTTTGGCCCGGGGCCGGCTGCGGCCGGCGGCAACGACGCCGCGGGGGCCGGCGGATGGAGCAGGGCCGCGGCGGGCTTGGGCAGCGCGGCCGGTGTTGCAACCGGCGGCACGAGCGGTGGCACGGGGGGCGGGGCGCCAGCGGATACGCCGCTCTTCGACGTCATCAAGCGCCTGGCCTTTCTCAGTGCCCAGCCCGGTGGCGGGGCAGGGGCAGGTGGCGGTGCGGCGGCCGCCGGGGAGCTGGCTGACGCGGCGGCCTGGGCAGCCTCGGTGCCGGGGGGGCTGTCCAGTGAGGCCGGTGCCACCGCCCCGGGAGGTATCTCCGGCCCGATGACCGGCGCTGTCGGCCTGGGCGCCATCGGCGGCCTGATGGCCGTCAACTTGATCCGCCAGCACCGCGACGAACTGATGCGCGCCTCCAGCGGCGCGCTCGATCACATGGTGATCGACATCGTCGCGGCGCTCTTCGACCAGGTCCTGTCCGACCCGAAGGTGCCGCCGCAGATGGCGCGCCAGATCGCCCGGCTGCAGCTGCCCGTGCTGCGCGTGGCGCTCAAGGACATGGGCTTCTTCAGCTCGCGCAAGCACCCGGTGCGCAAGCTGGTCAACCGCATTGCCTCGCTGGCCGCGAGCTTCGACGACTTCGAAGACGGCGCGGGTAAGGAAACCCTGGCCCGAGTCAGCGCCCTGGTGCAGGACATCGTCGAGGGCGAGTTCGACCAGATGGCGCTCTACGAGGAGAAGCTCTCCGAGCTGGAGGCCTTCATCCGGGAGCAGACGACACAGGCGGCCAGTGAGCATGCGGACGTGTCATCCATCCTGGGTGGCAAGGAGGCCGACCTGCGCATCCAGCAGCGCTACATGCGCGCGCTGCAGTCGCAGCTGGGCTCGCTGTCGCTGCAGGATTTCCTGCGTGACTTCCTGGCCCAGGTCTGGAGCCAGGTGCAGGTGTTGACGCTCGCCCAGGACGGGCCGGATTCGGAGCGCGCGCAGCGCATGAAGCGCACTGCGCGCGACCTGGTGATGAGCGTGCAGCCCAAGGGCGCGCCGCAGCTGCGCAAGGAGTTCCTGCTGCGGCTGCCCGGGCTGATGAAGGACTTGAACGAGGGCCTGGACCTCATCCGCTGGCCGGAGCAGGCCAAGAAGGAGTTCTTCGCCAAGCTGCTGCCCGCGCATGCCGAGTCGCTCAAGGCGGCACCGCTGACCGACTTTGCCCGCCGCCAGCTCGAGTTCCAGCTCGATCAGGTGGACAAAGTGGCCGTGCCCACGCGCGAGGAGGTTGCCCGTGATGTGGCCCCGGTGCTGCTCAACGAGCAGTCGGCCGGCGTCGTCCAGTTCTCCAGCGATGAGGCGCAGGCCGCAGGTCTGGTAGAAGAAGCCGCCATCGACTGGGACGGCTCGGTGGACATCGACCTCAGCGGCGGCGAAGAGCCGGTCTCCACCGTCGAGGTCGACATCAACCTCGACACGCCCGCGCCGCCCACCGCCGGGCCGCAGCTCGTGGCGCACATCCAGCCCGGGGTTGCCTACCAGATGTACCTCAATGACGCCTGGAAGAAGGTGCGCCTGTCCTGGGTCAGCCCGGGGCGCACGTTCTTCATCTTCACCTACGGGCGCATGTACAAGCAGACCATCTCGGTCACCTCGCGCACGCTCACCAAGCTGTGCGAGACCGGTCGCTTCAAGGCTTTCGAGCAGGCCGAGCTGATCGAACGCGCCACCGCCCGCGCCCGCAAGCAGCTGGCCGCACTCGGCGTGGGGCCAGCGTCCAGCTCAGGCCCCAACTCCGGCCTGGGTGCTTCCGAGTGGCCGGAGAAGACGCCGGCCTGACACACCCGGTGACGCAGGCGCCCACGGGACGCGCCCCGTGCGGCAGGCGTCGGTCTGATGCCCGCGGCCACAGGAGCCCCGCGCTGCAGATGCAGGCTCGCCTCCCTCGGACGCCAGGCTCCCTGGCGCCGGGCGCGCCGAGCCCGCTGTACCGAGGCTGATCAGCCTCCTGCCAGCTGCCTCGCCAAGCGTGCTGCGGCGATCAGGCTGGCCGGGCTGGCCCGCCCGCTGCCTGCCAGGTCGAAGGCCGTGCCGTGGTCCGGGCTGGTGCGCACGAAGGGAAGGCCCAGGGTCACGTTCACGCCGTGCTCGACACCCAGGTACTTCACCGGGATCAGTCCCTGGTCGTGGTACTGGGCAACGACCATGTCGAACTCGCCGGGATGGTCGGCGGTGTGCCGGGCGCGCATGAACACCGTGTCCGGCGCGAACGGCCCGCGCGCGTCGATGCCTTCGGCCCGCGCGGCTTGAACAGCCGGGCCGATGACGGTGAGCTCCTCCTCGCCGAACAGCCCGCCCTCCCCCGCATGCGGGTTCAGTCCGGCCACGGCGATGCGCGGCGCGGCCAAGCCCCAGCGCCGGGCGGCGTCATGGGCGATACGGATGGTGGAGAGCACGGCATCGAAGGTCACGCCCTCGATCGCCCGCCGCAGCGAGACATGGATCGTCACCAGCACCGTGCGCAGCTCGTCGTTGGCGAGCATCATGCGCACCGGCGCGCCGCCGGCCAAGTCCTGCAACAGCTCGGTGTGACCGGGATAGGGCTCGCCGGCAGCAGCCAGCGCTTCCTTATGGATGGGGGCGGTCACGACGGCCTCGGCCTGGCCTGCCTGCACCAGCGCTACGGCGTGGCGGACGCAGGCCGCAGCGGCTCGGCCCGCGCTGGCGTGGACCGCGCCCCAGGGCAGGGTAGCCAGGCCAGGCGGCAAGCCCGCGGGCTGCCACACGGGGACGCAGCGTGGCGGCGCACGCAGCGCCTCGGCTGGTGAGTCCAGCACGGCCACCGGCACGCCGCCGATCACCGCCGCCGCGCGACGCAGCACGCCCACGTCGCCGACGACAAACCCGCCCGGCACCGCGCCGTCACGCAGCGCCATCGCCAAGATCTCCGGGCCGATGCCGCAAGGGTCGCCCATGGTGAGTGCAAGCGGAGCCATCCGGGGATTGTCGTGCGTCGAGCGCAGATCCAACTTGGATGACAATGCCTGCATGAATTGGCTAGACGCGATCCGCTGGGACGACCAGGGACTGGTGCCCGTCATTGCCCAGGAGGCTGACAGCGGCGACGTGCTGATGTTCGCCTGGATGAACCGCGAGGCCCTGCAGCTCACCGCCGAGCGCGGCCAGGCCATCTACTGGAGCCGCTCGCGTCAGCGCCTGTGGCACAAGGGCGAGGAATCCGGCCACGTGCAGCAGGTGCACGAGATCCGGCTGGATTGCGATAGCGACGTGATCCTGCTGCGCGTCACGCAGCTCGGCCACACGCCCGGCATCGCCTGCCACACCGGCCGCCACAGCTGCTTCTTCCATAAGCTCGAAGGCGGCCAGTGGCGTACCGTGGACCCGGTGCTCAAGGATCCGGGGCAGATCTACAAATGACCACGCCATCCCAAGACATCCTCGCCCGCCTGGCCGAGGTGATCGCCTCGCGCAAGGGGGGCGACCCGGCGCAGAGCTACGTCGCCCGGCTGTTCGACAAGGGCACCGACGCCATCCTCAAGAAGATCGGCGAGGAGGCCACCGAGACGGTGATGGCCGCCAAGGACGGCGACCGCGCCAAGATCGTCTACGAGGTCGCCGACCTGTGGTTCCACAGCCTGATCGCGCTGGCCCAGTTCGACTTGTCGCCGGCCGACGTGCTGGCTGAACTGCAGCGGCGCGAAGGGCTGTCGGGGCTGGAGGAATTCGCCCGGCGCACCGTTCCCCCGGCCCAGAACTGAAGCAAGAGATGAACGACTTCCCGGATGCCGACCGAACTCTCCCTGCCAGCCCCGAGCGCGAGGCCAGCCTGCGCCAGCTCACCCTGGTGACCTACGCGCTCTACGCCGTCTCGCCCTTCGTCGGCTTGACCGCCATCGTTGCGATCATCATCAACTACATCAAGCGCGAGGAGACGGCCGGCACCATCTACGCCAGCCACTTCGACTGGCAGATCCGCACCTTTTGGTGGGGGCTGCTGTGGAGCGTGATCGGCTTCATCGCCCTCTTCGTCGGCGTGGGCCTGATCGTCTTCTTCGTCAACGGCATCTGGATGATCTACCGCATCGTCAAGGGCTTCCTGTACTGGAATGACCGCAAGCCCATGGTGAGTGCTTGAGCAGGCAAGGACCCAAGGAAGGACCCTCATGAGCCAGCAGCCCCACGCCACGCACGACGCCGACTGCATCTTCTGCAAGATCGCCATCGGCCAGATCCCCAGCCAGCGCGTCTACGAGGACGATGAACTGATCGCCTTCAAGGATATCCGCCCGGCCGCCCCCGTGCACCTGCTCATCGTGCCGCGCGAGCACATCCCGATGCTGGCCGCCGCCGGCCCGCAGCACGAGGGGCTGCTGGGCCGCATCATGTTGCTGGCGCCCAAGCTCGCAGTGGAGCACGGCGCCACCAACGGCTTTCGCACCGTCTTCAACAACGGTGCGGACGGCGGGCAGGAGGTCTACCATCTGCACCTGCATGTGATGGGGGGGCCGCGCCCGTGGCGAGCCATGCCTTGATCGTGGCAGGCACGTCCCCATCTGCGTTGCATCCGCCGATTGAATGCCTGGCCCGCTGGCTGCGACGACGCTGCACGGCCTGCGTTAAACGCCGGTGAAAGCCTCGGTTGGCCTGCCGCCGTGGGCGGCTATCCGGCAAGCTGGCCCGGTTTTCGCATCCAATTTCGCACCTCGGCTGCAGAACCGACGAGCCGCCCACGGGTCCCAGCTTGACATGCCCACGCGGCGGTCCCGCCATGCGGGCCCAATACAATTTCCGAGCCAGCTTTACGGAGGTGCCCCATGGGACTGTCCACCACTCACCTGATCATCTTCCTGGTCATCATCGTGCTGATCTTCGGCACCAAGAAGCTCAAGAACATCGGCGCCGACCTGGGCTCCGCGGTCAAGGGCTTCAAGGACGGTATGCGCGATGGCGAGAGCCAGGCAGCGCAGCAGCAAGTCACCGCCGAGAAGCTGGCCGACCCAGCTCGCACTGTCGACGTTGACGCGAAGAACAAGGTCTGACGCACCAGCTCTGAGGCCTTCAGGCGGGCCCGGACGGCCGGGTACAGCCCGGGCGGCCCGCCCGCCCGGGGCTGCGGCGACATGATCGACATCGGCTTTTCCAAGCTCCTCATCCTGGGCGGTATCGCGCTCGTGGTCATCGGCCCCGAGCGGCTGCCGCGCGTGGCCCGCATGGCCGGCACCCTGCTGGGTCGTGCGCAGCGCTACGTCGCCGATGTGAAGGCCGAGGTCAACCGCTCCATCGAGCTCGAGGAGCTCAACAAGGTCAGACGCCAGTTCGACGCTGCTGCGCAGGATGTGCAGCAGTCCCTGGCCGGCGTGGCACAGGAAGCAGGTGCCGGCCTGCACCCGAGCTGGAGCCCGGACTCTCCCGAAAGCGGCCTGGGCACGCCGGTGCCCTATCGGCCGCCCCGCAAGAACTGGCGGCTGCGCCGCACGGCGGTCCCGCACTGGTACAAGCAGCGCCACGGCGTGCATCACCATGTGCAGTCGGGCGCGGCACGTGTCGCCCGCTTCCGTCCGCCCCGCCGGACGTCCCATCTGTGAGCG
This sequence comes from Pseudomonadota bacterium, assembly GCA_049321005.1. GTDB lineage: Bacteria > Pseudomonadota > Gammaproteobacteria > Burkholderiales > Burkholderiaceae_C > Aquabacterium. The sequence goes on along the minus strand of JBMOQL010000005.1, from coordinate 114,283 downwards.
CCACCCCACCCGACGACGAACTGGCCGGCACCGAGCAGCCCTTCGTCGCCCATCTCATCGAACTGCGTGACCGCCTGATCCGCGCCGTGGCCGGCATCGGGCTGGTGTTCGGGGCGCTGGTGCTGTGGCCCGGGCCCAAGCACCTCTACGACTATCTGGCCCTGCCCCTGGTGCATGCGCTGCCCGAGGGCTCGCGGATGATCGCGGTGGGCGTGGTCTCCCCCTTCCTCATCCCGATCAAGGTGACCGCGCTGGCGGCTTTCGGCGTGGCACTGCCCTGGGTGCTCTATCAAGTGTGGGCCTTCGTCGCGCCCGGGCTGTACCGGCATGAGAAGCGCCTGGTGGCGCCGCTGGTCATCTCCAGCACGCTGCTTTTCTATCTGGGCGTGGCCTTCTGCTACTTCTTCGTCTTCGGCAAGGCCTTCCCGGCCATCCAGGCGATGGCGCCGGCGTCGGTGGCGGTCAGCCCGGACATCGAGGCCTACCTCGACTTCGTCATCAACATGTTCCTGGCCTTCGGCGTGGCCTTCGAGGTGCCGATCGTCGTGATCATCCTTGCGCGCATGGGGTTGGTCTCGCTGGAGCAGCTGCGCAGCTTCCGGCGCTACTTCTGGGTGGTGGCCGCCGCTGTAGCCGGGCTGGTGACGCCGCCCGATGCGGTGTCGATGATCGCGCTGCTCATTCCCATGGGCCTGCTCTATGAGGTGGGCATCGTGGCGGCGCAGTTCTTCATCCGGCACACCCAGGCGCCTGAAGAAGCCGAAGACCGGCCCGCGTCTTGAGCCGGCGCCGCTCCTTGCCGCGCGCGGCCGGCGCCGCGCGGGCTCCCTTGCCCTTGCTGCCCCGCCTGCGCGCCGAAGCGTGGGCGCTGATCGCCCTGGCTGCGCCCATCATCGGCTCGCAGCTCGCCTCGGTGGGCGCGGGCTTCCTGGACACGGTGATGGCCGGCCATGCAGGCGCGGCCGAGCAGGCGGTCGTCGGATTGGGCGTGGCCATCTGGGCCCCGGTGTTCCTGGCGCTGATGGGCATCGTGCAGGCGGTCAGCCCCATCGTTGCGCACCACTTTGGAGCAGGCGATGACCGCGCCATCGTGCACGACGCCCGCCAGGGCCTGCAGCTGGCAGCCGTGCTGGGGCTGCTGCCGGCCCTGGCCATGCCGTTTGCCCCGGCGCTGCTGCGGGCCTTCGACACGCCGGCCGAGCTGGTGCCGCAGACGGTGCTCTTCCTGTGGGGCACGGCGGTGGGCATGCCGGCGGCGCTGATGTTCCGCACGCTGGGCTTCCACTCGGCCAGCATCAACCGGCCCACGCCGGCTATGGTGCTCAGCATCGCCGGTCTGGCCGTCAATGCGCTGTTCAACTGGCTGCTGATCCACGGCCATGGCGGGCTGCCGCGGCTGGGCGGCGCGGGCTGCGGCTGGGCCACCGGGCTGTCGATGTGGGCCCAGTTCCTGGCGATGGCCGGCTACCTGGCGTGGTCGCCGGCCTACCGGCGCTGGCCGGTGTTCGCCGGTTGGTCGCGGCCGGATGGGGCGGCTTGGCGCAAGTTGCTGCGGCTGGGGCTACCGATGGGGGGGGCCAATCTGGCGGAGGTCGCGGCGTTCACCGGCGTGGCGCTGCTGATCAGCTCGCTGGGCGCGACCACCGTGGCCGCGCACCAGGCGGCGCTGAACTTCGCTGCGCTGATGTTCATGCTGCCTGCCGGGCTGTCGGCGGCGCTGTCCATCCGTGTCAGCCAGGCGCTGGGCGGGCGCGACGGTGTGCAGGCCCGCTTCGTCACCTGGTGCGGCATGGGCGTGGCATTGGTCTTTGCGCTCGTCCTCACCCCGCTCGTGCTGGCCGCGCGGCCGCTGATCGCGATGGTCTATTCCTCGGATGCGGCGGTGCAGGCGCTGATCGTGCAGCTGCTGCTGTTCGCAGCCGCATGGCACTGGGCCGATGCCACGCAGGTCTGCGCCGTGGGCGCCCTGCGCGGCTACCGGGTCACGCTGCTGCCCATGCTGATGATGGTGGCCGCCTACTGGGGGCTGTCCATCCCGCTGGGCGCGGTGCTGTGCGAGCGCGGCTGGCCGGCGCTGGGCTGGGCGCCGATGGGCGTGCAGGGCTACTGGGTCGGCCTGCTGATCGGGCTGGTCGCCATGGCGGCCGCGGTGAGCGCGCTGCTGGCCCGCGTGGCCGCGCGCACCGCGCGCTCCGTCACTCCTCTGGCGTAGCCTGCCGCGGCTGCACCCGCGGGCGCTGGCCCACCTGCACCGTCAGCTCCACGCGCTGCTTGCCGCGCTGCACGATGATCTTGGTCGTGGTGTGCGGCTTGAGGGCGGCCACCGCGCTGAGCAGCTGCGCCGTTTGCGTCACGGGCGTATCGCCCACTTGCAGCACCACGTCGCCCGGGCGCAAGCCGGCTTGCGCGGCCGGGCCGTTGTGCAGGATGCCAGTGATCAGCACCCCCTGCTGGATGGACAGGCCGAAGGTCTCGGCCATCTCGGGCGTGAGATCGCGCGGCTCCACGCCGATCCAGCCGCGTGTCACCTGACCGTCGCGAATCAGGCTTTCCATCACCTGGCGCGCGGTGGAGACTGGGATGGCAAAGCCGATGCCCAGGTTGCCGCCGGAGCGCGAGTAGATGGCCGAGTTAATGCCCACCAGGTGCCCGCCGGCGTCCACCAGCGCGCCGCCGGAGTTGCCCGGGTTGATGGCCGCGTCGGTCTGGATGAAGTTCTCGAAGGTGTTGATCCCCAGCTGGTTGCGCCCCAGCGCGCTGACGATGCCGGAGGTGACCGTCTGGCCCACGCCGAAGGGGTTGCCTATGGCCAGCACCACGTCGCCCACCTCCAGGGTGTCGGAGTCGCCGAAGGTGATCGCCGGCAGCTTCTCGAGGTCGATCTTGAGCACCGCGATGTCCGTCTCCGGGTCGGCGCCGATCAGCCGGGCGCGAGCCTTGCGGCCGTCATGCAGCATGACCTCAATGTCGTCCATGTGGTCGATCACATGGTTGTTGGTCAGCACGTAGCCTTCTGCGGCGACGATCACGCCCGAGCCGATGCCCGACTGCGCCTGCGGCATCTGATCGCCGAAGAAAAAGCGGAACCAGGGGTCGTTTGCGTTGGGCGTGCGGTCGGGCGTCTTGGAGGTGACGATGCTCACCACGGCCGGCGCTGCACGCTTGGCCGCGGCGCTGTATCCGGCATGTCGCCCTTCGCCCCCGGCGCCGGCCGGCTGCGGTGCGGCCTCCTGCACGGTGATCACGCTGGGGGCGCCGCGCCAGCCGAGGCCGGACAGCCACTGCGGCTTGAGCGTGGCGACGACGAAGAAAGCGGCCAGGGAGACCGTGGCCGCCTGCGAGAAAATCAGCCAGAGTTTGCGCATCAAGAAGGGGTGGCCCGTGACGAGCCGCGAAGAGCTACAGACCTATCTGGACGCCCTGCTGGAGGCTGGGCGCTTCAAGGATTATGGGCCGAACGGTCTGCAGGTTGAGGGTCGCCCCCAGGTGAGGCGCATCGTCAGCGGAGTGACGGCCAGCCTGGCGCTGATCGAGGCCGCGGTGGCTGACGGCGCCGACGCCATCCTCGTCCACCATGGGCTGTTCTGGCGCGGCCAGGACGGGCGGCTGACAGGGTGGCTCAAGCGCCGGGTGGCCCTGCTGATGGCCCACGACATCAACCTCTATGCCTATCACCTGCCGCTGGACGCGCATGGCGAGTGGGGCAACAACGCGCAGCTCGGCCGCGAGCTGGGGCTGCTGGCCGAAGGCCGCTTCGGCGAGCAGGATCTGGGCTTCATCGGCGTGCCGCAGCAGGCGTTTGCCGACGCTGGCGAACTGGCCGCGCAGGTGCAGCGGCGCATCGCCCGGCCTGTGACCTGCATCCCGGGAGACGGCCGCCCGCTGCGCCGCATCGCCTGGTGCAGCGGCGGCGCGCAGGGGTATTTCGAGGCTGCCATCGCCGCCGGCGCGGATGCCTTCCTGACCGGCGAGATCTCCGAGCCGCAAGCCCACCTGGCCCGCGAGACGGGGGTGGCGTTCCTCGCCTGTGGCCACCATGCCACCGAGCGCTACGGGGCGCCGGCCCTGGCCCAGCACGTGGCGGCGCGCTTCAGGCTGGAGCACCGCTTCATCGACATCGACAACCCGGCCTGACGCATGCCACCGCGCGGCCGCCGCCCGCGGGCCGCCCTTGCTATCGCGGTCTCGGCCCGCGCCGCAGGGCTTGCCGGCACGCCGTAGCCCGGCCGCAGCGCTCGTCAGCCTTGGCCGACAGCGCGACGCGCGGCTTCCTGAGCCCCGTGCTGGCAGGCGGGGACCACACTGGGGCCTGTCCAGTTGAAGGAGGCCGCCATGGACGAGCAGCATCACCCCCGCAGCATGGGCGTTTTCAAGCCGACAGGCCACGTCGTCATGGTGATGCCTTCGGCCCAGGATGCCGATGACCTGGTGGACGACCTCGTGCACAACCGCTTGGCGGGCGAGGAAGTCACCCGCTACGACCCGCAGCAGATGCAGGCGCAGGCGGCCATCGACATGCAGGCGGCCAGCCCTCTGGCCCACTTCGGTCAGGAGCTCAACCTGCTCAAGACCTATGCCCAGTTGGCGGAGCAGGGCGCGCACTTCATCATGGTGCGAGCTCCCAAGGATGAAGACGCCCGCCGCGTGGCCGACCTTGCCGTGCGCCACAACGCCTTGCGCGCCACGCATTACGGGCGGCTGATCATCGAGGAGCTGATCGAGCCCGGCAGCGAGAAGCGCCAGGTGTTCGAGTCGCCGGCGCGCGGGCTGGACGCGCAGACGCCCAGCGGGCGCGAGCAGAGTCGCTGAAGCTCTGCCTCAGATGCGCACGGCCACGCCGCGCGCGGCCATCAAGGCCTTGGCCTCGCCCACCGTGTGCTGGCCGTAATGAAAGATGCTGGCGGCCAGCACGGCGTCGGCATGGCCCTGCTGGATGCCGTCCACCAGATGGTCCAGGTTGCCCACGCCACCCGAGGCGATCACCGGCACCGGCACCGCGTCGCTCACCGCGCGGGTGAGCGCCAGGTCGAAGCCGGCCTTGGTGCCGTCGCGGTCCATGCTGGTCAGCAGAATCTCGCCGGCGCCGAGCGTGGCCATGCGCTGCGCCCACTCCACCGCGTCCAGCCCGGCGTTCTTGCGCCCGCCGTGGGTGTAGACATCCCAGCCAGCCGGCTGATCGGCGGAGGCCTCGCGGCGCTTGGCGTCGATGGCCACCACGATGCACTGGGAGCCATACTTGTCCGCCGCATCCCGGATGACCTGCGGGTTGGCCACGGCGGCCGAGTTGAAGCTGACCTTGTCCGCGCCGGCATTGAGCAGCCGCCGCACATCGTCCACCGTGCGCACGCCGCCGCCCACCGTCAGCGGGATGAACACCTGGCTGGCCACGGCCTCGATCATGTGCAGGATCAGGTCGCGGCCGTCGCTGGTGGCGGTGATGTCGAGGAAGGTCAGCTCGTCGGCGCCCTGCTCGTTGTAGCGGGCGGCGATCTCCACCGGGTCGCCGGCATCACGCAGCTCGACGAAGTTGACGCCCTTGACGACGCGTCCGCCGGTGACGTCCAGGCAGGGGATGATGCGTTTGGCGAGCATGCCGCGATCTTGCCTGTGGCTCAGGCGCCGGCCAGCTCGTCGGCGCGCTTGAGCGCCGCGGCGAAGTCCAGGTCGCCGCTGTAGATCGCCCGGCCGCAGATCACGCCCTGCACGCCTTCGGACTCCACGGCGCAGAGCTTGTCGATGTCGTCGATGTTGGACAGGCCGCCCGAGGCGATGACGGGAATCGTCAGCGCCTGGGCCAGCTTGACGGTGGCCTCGATGTTGATGCCGGTGAGCATGCCGTCGCGGCCGATGTCGGTGTAGATCACGCTCTCCACACCGTAGTCCTCGAACTTCTTGGCCAGGTCGATCACCTCGTGGCCGGTCAGCTTGCTCCAGCCATCGGTGGCCACCTTGCCGTCTTTCGCGTCCAGGCCGACGATGATGTGGCCGCCGAACGCGCTGCAGGCGTCCTTGAGGAAGCCCGGGCTCTTGACCGCGGCGGTGCCGATGATGATGTAGCTCAGGCCGCCGTCCAGGTAGCGCTCGATGGTGTCCAGGTCGCGAATGCCGCCGCCGAGCTGCACCGGGATCTCCTCGCCTACCTCGCGGATGATGGACTTGATGGCCGCCTCGTTGACCGGCTTGCCGGCAAACGCGCCGTTCAGGTCCACCAGGTGCAGCCGCCGGGCACCTGCATCCACCCAGCGCCGGGCCATGGCGGCCGGGTCTTCGCTGAAGGTGGTGGAGTCATTCATGTCGCCCTGGCGCAGGCGCACGCATTGACCGTCCTTGAGGTCGATGGCCGGGATCAGCAGCATGATCGGTGAAGTGGGGGTGATGGAAGCCGCGCCTCATCCGCCGACCGCGGGATGGCGGGATGCGGGGCGCGAGGTGATTGGCGGATCGAGGACGTGCAGGACCGTTGGGGAGGTCGGGCGCGGGTTCGACGGGAGGCGTCAGGGCCGCCAGGCCAGGAAGTTCCGATACAGCGCCAGGCCGTAGCGCGCGCTTTTCTCGGGGTGGAACTGGGTGGCAAAAATATTATCCCGCGCCACTGCACAGGTAAAGCGCACGCCATATTCCGTGGTGCCCGCCGAATGCGCTGGGTCGGCGGGGCAGGCGTAGTAGCTGTGCACGAAATAGAAATGCGTGCCGTCCGGGATGCCGGCCCACATCGCATGCACGCCGTCGGCCGTGGGCGATTGCTCGACACGGTTCCAGCCCATCTGCGGCACCTTGTAGCGCGAGCCGTCGGGCTGGGTCTGGCGGTCGAGCCGGAAGCGCACCACGCGGCCCGGGATCAGCCCAAGCGAAGGCGTGTCCTGCTCCTCGCTGTGGTCCAGCAGCATCTGCATGCCCACGCACACGCCCATCAGCGGCTTGTTGCGCGCGGCATCGAGCACGGCATGCAGCAGCTCGCCGCCGTGGGCTTCGCGCAGCTCGCGCATGCAGTCGCGCATGGCACCCTGGCCGGGCAACACCACGCGCTCGGCAGCCCGCACGGCCTGCGGGTCGGCGGTGACGATGACCTCGACATCGTGCTCCTGCGCGGCGTGGATCACGGCCTGCGACACCGAGCGCAGGTTGCCCATGCCGTAGTCGATGACGGCGACGGTGCGTTTCATGTCAGAGGCAGCCCTTGGTGGACGGGATGACGCCGGCCGCGCGGGGATCAACCTCCAGCGCCATGCGCAGCGCGCGGGCAAAGGCCTTGAAGACCGTCTCGCACTGGTGGTGGGCGTTCATGCCCTTGAGGTTGTCGATGTGCAGCGTCACCTGGGCATGGTTGACGAAGCCCTGGAAGAACTCGAACGCCAGTTGCGTGTCGAAGCCACCGATGCTGCCGGCGGTGAAGCGCACGTCCATGTGCAGCCCCGGGCGGCCGGAGAAGTCCACCACCACGCGCGACAGCGCCTCGTCCAGCGGTACGTAGGCATGGCCGTAGCGGCGGATGCCCTTCTTGTCGCCGACGGCCTGGGCGAAGGCCTGGCCGAGCGTGATGCCGACGTCCTCCACGGTGTGGTGGCCGTCGATGTGCAGGTCGCCTTCGCACTGCACCACCAGGTCGATCAGCCCGTGGCGGGCGATCTGGTCGAGCATGTGGTCGAAGAAGCCGATGCCGGTGGCCAGCTTGGCGCTGCCGGTGCCGTCGAGGTTGACCGATGCGGTGATGCGGGTCTCGGCAGTCTGGCGGGAGACGGTGGCGGTGCGCATGGGGCGATGGTCCGTTGGCAGGAGGGGATGGGGTCAGCGGGCGAGCACGGTGTCGAGCGCGGCCAGCAGGGCGTCGGTCTGTTCTTCGGTGCCGACGCTGATGCGCAGGAAGGCCGCGATGCGCTCGGGCCGGCGGAAGTGCCGCACCAGCACGCGCTGCTCGCGCAGGCCCGCGGCCAGCTCGGCGCCGTCATGGCCCGGATGGCGGGCGAAGACGAAGTTGGCGGCAGACGGCAGCACCTCGAAGCCGCGATCGCGCAAGGCCGCGGCCATGCGCTCGCGCGTGGCGATGGTGCGCCGGCAGGTGTCCTTGAACCAGGCCACGTCGTCCATCGCCGCCACGCCCCCCGCGATCGCCAGGCGGTCCAGCGGGTAGGAGTTGAAGCTGTCCTTCACCCGCACCAAAGCCTCGATCAGATCCGGATGCCCCAGCGCATAGCCCACGCGCAGGCCGGCCAGCGCGCGCGATTTGGACAGCGTGTGCACGACCAGCAGCTGCGGGAACTCGTTGATCAGCGTGGCGGCGGACTCGGCGCCGAAGTCGACATAGGCTTCATCGACCACGACCACCGACTCCCGGTTGCCCTGTAGCAGCCGGCGCACCTCGGACAAAGGCAGGGCCATGCCAGTCGGCGCGTTGGGGTTGGGGAAGATGATGCCGCCGTTGGCCGGTGCGGCCAGGTAGTCGTCCACGCGGATGGCGAACTGCTCGTCCAGCGGGATCTCGCGCGTGGTGATGCCGTAGAGCCGGGCGTAGACCGGATAGAAGCTGTAGGAGATGTCCGGGTGCAGCAGCGGCGCCTGGTGGCGCAGCAACGCCATGAAGACATGGGCCAGCACCTCATCGGACCCGTTGCCGACGAACACCTGCTCGGCCTTCAGGCCGTGGTGGCGGGCGATGGCCTCGCGCAGCGCGGTGGCCTGCGGGTCGGGGTAGAGGCGCAGCGCCTCGCCGGTCTGCTCGGCAATGGCCTGCAGCACCCGCGGGCTGGGCGGGTAGGGGCATTCGTTGGTGTTGAGCTTGACCAGCCCGGCGATCTTCGGCTGCTCGCCCGGCACATAGGGCGTGAGCTGGTGGACGATGTCGCTCCAGTAGCGGCTCATGATTTCAACCTCATCTCGGCCGCCTGCGCATGCGCCTGCAGGCCTTCGCCATAGGCCAGATCCGCGGCGATGCGGCCCAGGGTCTGGGCGCCGGCCTCGCTGACCTCGATCAGGCTGGAGCGCTTCTGGAAGTCATAGACGCCCAGCGGCGACGAGAAGCGCGCGGTGCCCGAGGTGGGCAGCACGTGGTTGGGCCCGGCGCAGTAGTCGCCCAGGCTTTCGCTGGTGTAGGCCCCCAAGAAGATGGCGCCGGCGTGGCGCAGCAGCGGCTCCCAGCGGTGAGGGTCGCGGCTGGAGACCTCCAGGTGCTCGGGCGCGATGCGGTTGCTGATGGCGCAGGCTTCTTCCATCGAGCGCGTGTGGATCAGCGCGCCGCGGCCCTGCAGCGAGGCGCGGATGATGTCGGCGCGCGGCATGCCGGGCAGCAGCCGGTCGATGGCCGCCTGCACCTGATCGATATAGGCCGCATCCGGGCACAGCAGGATGCTCTGCGCCAGCTCGTCATGCTCGGCCTGGCTGAAGAGGTCCATCGCCACCCAGTCGGCCGGCGTGCTGCCGTCGGCCAGCACCAGGATCTCGCTGGGGCCGGCGATCATGTCGATGCCCACGGTGCCGAAGACGTGCTTCTTGGCGCTGGCCACGTAGGCATTGCCCGGGCCGGTGATCTTGTCGACCTTCGGCACGGTGGCCGTGCCATAGGCCAGCGCCGCCACCGCCTGCGCGCCGCCGATGGTGAAGGCGCGGTCCACGCCGGCCACGGCGGCTGCGGCCAGCACCAGCGGGTTGCGCACGCCCCCGGGCGTGGGCACCACCATGACGATCTCGCCCACGCCCGCCACCTTGGCCGGGATGGCGTTCATCAGCACGGAGGATGGATAGGCCGCCTTGCCGCCCGGCACATAGATGCCCACGCGGTCCAGCGGCGTGACCTTCTGGCCCAGCAGCGTGCCGTCCTCGTCGCGGTAGCTCCAGCTTTGGCCACAGGCTTGCAGCTGCCGCTCGTGATAGGCACGCACGCGGCGGGCGGCGGCTTCGAGCGCCTGGCGCTGGGCGGCCGGGATCTGCGTCAGCGCGGCCTGCAGGTCGGCTGGCTTGAGCTCGAGCTCACCCACCGACGCCGCGTCGATCTGGTCGAAGCGCGCGGTGTACTCGCGCACCGCCGCGTCGCCACGCGTGCGCACGTCGGCGAGGATGGCCTTGACGCGCTGCTCGATCGCGTCGTCCGTCTCGGCCGACCAGTGCAGCACCTGCTGCAAGGCGGCGTCGAAGTCCGGCTGGGCGGTGGACAGGCGGCGGATGGCAACGGACATGGCGGTCAGTCCTGGGGGATCGCGGACTCGAAGGCCTGGATCAGCCCGCGGATGGGCTCGCGCTTGAGCTTGAGCGCGGCCTGGTTGACGATCAGGCGCGAGGAGATGGGCATGATGGGCTCCACCTCGACCAGCTTGTTGGCCTTGAGCGTGCTGCCGGTGGACACCAGGTCCACGATGGCATCGGCCAGGCCGGTCAGCGGGGCCAGCTCCATCGAGCCGTACAGCTTGATCAGGTCGACGTGCACGCCCTTGTCGGCGAAGTGATCCCGCGCGATGGCAACGTACTTGGTCGCCACCCGGATGCGCGAGCCCTGGCGCACGGCGCTGGCGTAGTCGAAGTCGGCGCGCACGGCCACGCTCATGCGGCAGCGGGCGATGCGCAGGTCCAGCGGCTGGTACAGGCCTGCGCTGCCGTTGCCCCACTCGGCGCCGTGCTCCAGCAGCACGTCCAGCCCGGCCACGCCCAGATCCGCGCCGCCTTGCTGCACATAGGTCGGCACGTCGGTGGCGCGCACCAGCACCACGCGCACATCGGGCCGGGTGGTCGGCAGGATCAGCTTGCGCGAGGTGGACGGGTCTTCCGTCACCTCGATGCCGGCGGCCTTCAGCAGCGGCAGCGTCTCGTCGAAGATGCGGCCTTTGGACAGGGCCAGCGTGATGGTGGCGTTCGGGGCGCTCATCGGATTCTTTCGATGTCCGCGCCCACGGCGCGCAGCTTGGCTTCCATGCGGTCGTAGCCGCGGTCCAGGTGGTAGATGCGGTCGACCACGGTCTCGCCCTCGGCCACCAGGCCGGCGATCACCAGGCTGGCCGAGGCGCGCAGATCGGTGGCCATCACCGTGGCACCCGACAGGCGCGGCACGCCGGAGACCACGGCCGTGTGGCCGTCCACCTCGATGCGCGCGCCCAGCCGCACCAGCTCGTTGACGTGCATGAAGCGGTTTTCGAAGATCGTCTCAGTGATGCGCGCCGTGCCCTCGGCGATGCAGTCCAGCGCCATGAACTGCGCCTGCATGTCGGTCGGAAAGGCCGGGTACTCGCTGGTGCGAAAGCCCACCGCGCGCGGGCGGCCATCGGCGGCGATGCGGATCCAGTCTTCTCCAGACTCGATGCGGGCGCCGGCCTCGCGCAGCTTGTCGATCACCGCGTCCAGGTGGTCCGCGCGGGCGTGTCGCAGCAGCACCTCGCCACCGGCGGCGGCCACGGCGCACAGGAAGGTGCCGCACTCAATGCGGTCGGGCACGATGCGGTGCGGCTGGGCGGGCGCATGCAGGCGCTCGACGCCCTGGATGCGGATGCGGCTGCTGCCGTGGCCTTCGATGCGCGCGCCCATGGCGATCAGCAGCTCGGCAAGGTCGGGGATCTCCGGCTCCTGGGCGGCGTTCTCCAGCACGGTCTCGCCCTCGGCCAGGGTGGCGGCCATCAGCAGGTTCTCGGTGCCGGTGACGGTGACCATGTCGGTGGTGATGCGCGCGCCCTTCAGGCGGCTGGCCTTGGCCACGATGTAGCCGTGCTCGACCACGATGTCGGCGCCCATGGCCTGCAGGCCCTTGATGTGCTGGTCCACCGGCCGCGAGCCGATGGCGCAGCCGCCGGGCAGGGACACCCGCGCCTGGCCGAAGCGGGCCAGCAGCGGGCCCAGTACCAGGATGGATGCGCGCATGGTCTTGACCAGCTCGTAGGGGGCCTCGGGGCGGTCCACCGCGCCGGCATCCAGCCAGACGCGGCCGGCGTCCAGCGCGGCCTCATGGTGCAAGCCCATGTTGCCCAGCAGCTTGAGCGTGGTGCGCACGTCCTGCAGGTTGGGGACGTTGTGCAGCTCCAGCGGCTCGGCACACAGCAGCGCGGCGCACAGCTCGGGCAGCGCGGCGTTCTTGGCGCCGGAGACGGTCAGCTCGCCGTGGAGTCGGCGGCCGCCGCGGATGAGGAGTTTGTCCATGGCGACGACGCCGCCTGCTGTCGTCGCCGCCTGGTCCGCATGCCGCGCGCGGGCATGTGCAAACCAGCCGCGCGCAACGAAGGCAGGCGGCCTGGGATCAGTGGTGGTGGGCGGAGGGGCCGGCGTCGGGGCGGGCGGCCCACTCTGCAGGCGTGAAAGTCTTCATCGACAGCGCGTGGATCTGCTCGCGCATTCTATCGCCCAGGGCCTGGTAGACCCGCTGGTGGCGCTGGATGCGGCTGCGCCCCTCGAATTCGGCCGAGACGATGGTCGCAAAGAAATGCCGCCCGTCGCCTTCCACGGCAAGGTGTTCGCAGGGCAGGCCCAGCTCGATGAACTGCTGGACCTCTTGGGCGGTCGGCTCGGACATGGGCGGGATGATAGCGGGCGCCTCAGCTCCGCAGCTTGTAGCCGGACTTCAGCAGCGCCAGGGCAACGGCCGAGACAACGGCGAAGGCCGTGCCTACCACGCCCAGGCTGAGCCAGGGCGACACGTCGCTGATGCCAAAGAAGCCGTGGCGGAAGCCGTCGACGAGATAGAAGAAGGGGTTGAAGTGCGAGGCCGCTTGCCAGAACGGTGGCAACGAATGCACCGAGTAGAACACCCCGGCCAGGAAGGTCATGGGCACGATGAGGAAGTTCTGGAAGGCGGCGAGCTGATCGAACTTCTCGGCCCACAGCCCGGCGATCAGCCCCAGCGTGCCCAGCAGGCCGCCACCCAGCAGCGCGAAAGCCAGTACCCACAGCAGGTTGTGCAGCACCGGCGTTGCAAACCATGCGGTGACGATGAACACGCCCAGGCCGACGACCAGCCCGCGTGCCACCGACGCGCCCACGTAGGCCAGGTACCAGGCCCAGTGCGACAGCGGCGTGAGCAGCAGAAAGACGATATTGCCGGTGATCTTGGACTGGATCAGCGAAGACGAGCTGTTGGCAAACGCGTTCTGCAGCACGCTCATCATCACCAACCCGGGGATGAGGAAGCTGGTGTAGCCGATGCGGTCGTAGACCTTGACATGGTCCTCGAGCACGTGGCCGAAGATGAGCAGGTAGAGCACCGCGGTGAGCACCGGCGCGGCGATGGTCTGGAAGGCGACTTTCCAGAAGCGCAGGATCTCCTTGCGCAGCAGCGGCAGCGTGCCGTCCAGCGCGCGCGGGCGGGCCAGGGGCACGTGGGGCAGGGGCGGGTGGGGGTTCACGGCGCGGTCCTCGGGCGCTCGTCGCCCTGCATGATGGTCAGGAACACATCCTCCAGGTCGGCCCGACCGATCTCCAGGTCCTCGGGCGCACAGCCGGCTTCGCGCAGGTGGGCGAGCACCGCCTCCACCTGCTGCGCGTCGCGCGCGGGGATCTGCACGATGCGGCCGGTGACGCGGGCCTGCGCGGCCAGGTCAGCCGGCAGATCGCGGTCGAGCTTGAAGCGCAGCATGGTGTGGGCCGCGCCGGAGAGCAGGGCGGAGGTGCGGTCCAGCGCGACGATGCGGCCTTGCTTGAGCATGGCGATGCGCTGGCACAGGGCCTCGGCCTCTTCCAGGTAGTGCGTGGTCAGCAGCACGGTGTGGCCCTGGCGGTTGAGCCGGCTGATGAACTGCCACAGCGTCTGGCGCAGCTCGACGTCGACACCGGCGGTCGGCTCGTCCAGCACGATGACCGGCGGGCGGTGCACCAGCGCCTGGGCCACCAGCACGCGGCGCTTCATGCCGCCTGACAACTGGCGCATGTTGAGGTCGCCCTTGTCGGCCAGGCCAAGGCTGGCGAGCAGCTCGTCGATCCAGTCGTCGTTGCGCGGCAGGCCGAAGTAGCCGCTCTGGATGCGCAGGGTCTCGCGCACCGAGAAGAAGGGATCGAAGACCAGCTCCTGCGGCACGATGCCGAGCTGCCGTCGGGCCTGCGCATATTGCGTGACCACGTCGTAGCCGCCGACCTGCACGCTGCCGCTGCTGGCGCGGCCCAGGCCGGCCAGGATGCTGATCAGCGTGGTCTTGCCCGCGCCGTTGGGCCCAAGCAGGCCGAAGAACTCGCCGGGCTGGATGTCGAAGCTGACATCGTCCAGCGCAGTGAAGCTGCCGCGCGGGCCGCTGTAGCGCTTGGTGACGTGGGAGAAGGAGACGACGGTCATGCGGGCGGCCGCGGGTGGAAGGCGCGGCGCGAGGGGAGGGCGGCATTGTAGGAAGCAGACTCCGCCTCCGCCCGGGCCGGGTGCCGTGGCCCACTGCGGTGCACGGCTTCCCCGGTCTGCGGGGGCGGCTGCGGCAGGCCCCGGCCGGGCCGTGGGCCAGGGGTAACATCCCCGCCGCCTGTTCCTACCCCATCCCTGACTGGAGACCGCACCATGTCCGATCTGAAAGCCCGCTTCGAACAAGCCGTGGCCGAGTCCAAGCAGCTGCCCGCCAAGCCGGACAACATGACGCTGCTGAAGATTTACTCGCTGTTCAAGCAGGCCACGGTGGGTGACGTGCAGGGCGACCGTCCGGGCATGACGGACTTCGTCAACCGTGCCAAATGGGATGCCTGGAAGGACCTCAAGGGCAAGAGCAGCGAAGAGGCGATGCAGAGCTACATCGACCTGATCGAGTCGCTGAAGAACAAGTGAGGCGACCGGCGGGCTGAAACCGCCCGCCCCGCCGCTGCCTGACGCCCTGCCCCGCGCAGGGCGTCGTCTTTTGTGGGCCGGCCTGGCAGCCTTCATGATGCGGATTGCCGATCAAGAAGCGGAGTGCGGCCGGCCGCGCGCGCGCCCACACTGGCCGCTCTTCTGATCGAAAGGCGAGCCGATGGATGCGTTGCAGGACAAGGTGGTGATCGTGACCGGGGCCAGCTCCGGGATCGGGCGAGCGATGGCGCGCTGCATGGCGCTGCAGGGCGCGGCCGTGGTGGCCGGCGCGCGCCGCCGCGCGGAGCTGGATGCGCTGGTGGGCGAGATCACCGCAGCCGGGGGCCGCGCGGTGGCGCTTGCCGGTGACGTACGCGAGGAAGCCTATGCGCAGGCGCTGGTGCAACTGGCCCATGCCCGCTTCGGCGGGCTGGATGCGGCGGTCAACAACGCGGGCAGCCTGGGCGCGCTGGGGCCCTTGCCCGCGCTCAGCCTGGACGAGTGGCAGGCGACGCTGCAGACGAACCTGACGTCCGCCTTCCTGGGCGCCAAGTACCAGGTCCCCGCGCTGCTCGCGCGCGGTGGCGGCTCGCTGTTGTTCACGTCGAGCTTCGTGGGCCATACCGTCGGCATGCCGGGGATGGCGGCTTATGCGGCGTCCAAGGCCGGGATGTTGGGGCTGGCGAAGTCGCTGGCCGCCGAGCTCGGCCCGCAAGGCATACGGGTGAACGCGCTGCTGCCCGGTGGCACCGACACCGGCGCGGGGCGCGAGTTTGCCGACACGCCGGAGAAGCTCGCCTTCGTACAGGGCCTGCACGCACTGCGCCGCATCGCCGACCCGATGGAGATCGCGCAGGCGGCGGCCTTCCTCGTCAGCGATGCGGCCAGCTTTGTCACCGGCACGGCGATGCGGGTGGATGGCGGCGTGTCGATCTGCCGCACCTGAAGCGCCGGAGTGCAGCCAGCATGTCGGTCGCAACACGCGATGGAGCTGCTGCGGCGCCTTGCGTCGCGCCCGGCGCGAAGCAGGCCGCCGGCCCCGGAGCAGCGGCCACTGCAGACCCACGCTGGGCGGCGGTGCAGGCGCGCGATGCCGGGGCGGACGGACGCTTCGTCTACTCCGTGAGCACCACGGGCGTGTATTGCCGGCCGTCGTGCCCGTCGCGCCGGGCGCGGCCCGAGCATGTGCGCTTCCATGACACGGTGGCGGAGGCGCAGAAGGCGGGCTTTCGCCCCTGCCGGCGCTGCAGGCCCGACGGGCCGCCGCGGGCGGAAGTGCAGGCGCAACTGGTGGCGGCGGTGATCCGCCACATCGAGCAGGCCGATGCGCCACCGTCGCTGGACGACCTGGCGCGGCAGGCCAGCGTGAGCCCGGGCCACCTGCACCGCATGTTCAAGGCCCAGATGGGGCTGACGCCGCGGGCCTACGCGCAGGCGCTGCGCGCGCGCCGCCTGCGCGAGCAGCTCGATGGCGGCAGCAGCGTGACGCAGGCCATCTATGCCGCCGGCTATGGATCCAACGGCCGGTTCTATGAAGACGCGGACGAGGTCCTGGGCATGACGCCCACCGCTTGGCGCCGGGGCGGGGCCGACGTGGAGATCCGCTTTGCCGTGGGCCAGACCTCGCTGGGCGCGATGCTGGTGGCGCGCAGCGTGCGCGGCATCTGTGCCATCGCGCTCGGCGACGACCCGGACGCGCTGGTGCGCGAGCTGCAGGACCGCTTCCCGCGCGCGCAGCTGGTCGGCGGCGATGCCGACTTCGAGGCGCTGGTGGCGCGCGTGGTTGGTCTGGTCGAGGCACCGCAGCTCGGCGCCGATCTGCCGCTGGACGTGCGCGGCACGGCCTTCCAGCATCGGGTGTGGCAGGCGCTGCGCGAGATCCCCCCGGGGCAGACGCTGAGCTACACCGAGCTGGCCCAGCGCATCGGGCTGCCGCAGGCGGTGCGCGCGGTGGCGCGGGCCTGCGCGAGCAACGTGCTGGCCGTGGCCATCCCCTGCCACCGCGTCGTGCGGCAGGACGGCAGCCTCAGCGGCTACCGCTGGGGCGTGGAGCGCAAGCGCGAGCTGCTGCGGCGTGAGTCGGAGCCGGGCTGAGCTTGCGAAGGGCTCGTTGGTGCTCGGCTCCCTTGCGCGTCGGGGCCAGGCCGGCTGGGCCACGGGCTCTGGCGATGCGGGGCACGCTTTGGCTCGCTCATCCGGATCACCGGGGAGCGCCGCGGGCGGCATGTTGGCCGGGCGCCGTGTGCCGTGTGCGGGAGGGCGGCGGGTAACATGGACCGCTCCATCTTCTGCCCTCGCATGGCCCTGCGCCATGCGCCCGGCTGGCGCCAGCGCCTTCAGCGGCGTGCATGCCTGCAGGCACCGTGCGAGCGGCCTCGACCCCTGGTGCCACCATGCTGATCCTGGAGTCCCTGCGTGAGGCCCAGCCCGCGATCGCGGCGCTGCGGCGCGACCTTCATGCCCACCCGGAGCTGTGCTTCGAGGAGCTGCGCACCTCCGAGCTGATCGCGCAGACCTTGTCCGGCTGGGGCATCCCGGTGTTCACCGGCCTGGGCCGCACCGGGGTGGTCGGCGTGATCGAGGGCCGGCCCGGCGAGAAGGCCATCGGCCTGCGTGCGGACATCGACGCGCTGCCGGTGACCGAGCACAACACCTTCGCCCACGCCAGCCGCCACCCCGGCCGCATGCACGCCTGCGGGCATGACGGCCACACGGCGATGCTGCTGGCGGCGGCGCAGCACCTGGCGCATCACCGCGACTTCGCGGGCAAGGTCTACCTGATCTTCCAGCCGGCCGAGGAGGGCGGCGGCGGCGCGCGCGAGATGATCCGCGACGGGCTGTTCGAGCGCTTCCCGATGGACGCGATCTTCGGCATGCACAACTGGCCGGGCATGGCCGAAGGCCAGTTCGCCATCAAGAGCGGGCCGTGCTTCGCATCGAGCAACGAGTTCCGCATCGTCGTGCGCGGCAAGGGCTCGCATGCGGCCATGCCCAACCTCGGCATCGACCCGGTGCCGATCGCCTGCCAGATGGTGCAGGCCTTCCAGACCATCATCACGCGCAACAAGCGCCCGATCGACACCGGCGTCATCTCGGTGACGATGATCCACGCCGGCGAGGCGACCAATGTGGTGCCCGACACCTGCACGCTGGAAGGCACGGTGCGCACTTTCACCACCGACGTGCTGGACCTGATCGAGCGGCGCATGCAGGACATCTCCCGCCACACGGCGGCGGCCTTCGGCGCGGAATGCGACTTCGAGTTCTCGCGCAACTACCCGCCAACCATCAACCACCCCGCCGAGACCGACTTCGTGCGCCAGGTGATGGCCGAGGTGGTGGGCCAGGACAACGTGCTGGAGTTCGACCCCACGATGGGCGCCGAGGACTTCAGCTACTTCCTGCAGGTCAAGCCCGGGGCGTACTTCCTGATCGGCAATGGCGACGGCAGCCACCGCGCCAGCGGCCACGGCATGGGGCCGTGCATGCTGCACAACCCCAGCTATGACTTCAACGACCGCCTCATCCCCTTGGGCGGGACGCTCTGGGTGCGGCTGGTGGAGCGCTTCCTGACCGCTTGACGGCGGCCTGCTCGGGCGCCGGGTGGCCACCCGCCGGCGCCCGCGAGGCGGTGTCGCGCGCGCGGCCCGCAGGGTGCGACCGGGCCGCCGGGGCCGGCGTCGCATGGGCGCTTGCATGGCCGTCCGTGGGCCCGTCGGCCTGGCCGTCCGTGGCCGGGGCGGCATGGCGGGGCAGCGGGCCCAGCTCGGTCTGCAACTCGCGGTCGATCGTCGCCTGCCGCAGCCGGTGGACGTCGTGCGTGATGAAGCCGTTGACGTTGTCCGGCAGCTCCAGCCACTCGGGGTGCTCCAAGGTGTGCCGGATGTCCTGCAGGCCGCTGTCCCAGTGGTTGCGCATGGTCAGCGGCCCGAACTCGTAGTCCTTGGACGCGCCGTCCCACTCCTTGTCCTGATAGATCAGGTGGACGATGTTGTAGCGGTGCTCGCAGGCCAGGGTCAGGGCACGGCGGCACCACGGGTCGCGCTCGCGTGCTTCAGCGGGCACCTGCTCCAGCAGCTCGCGCAGCAGCCGCCGATAGGCCTGCTCGCGCTGCAGCTGGTTGGTCACCGCGCGGGTGCGGCTGGAATACTGGATGTCCTTGGCCCGCTCGTACACGTCGAACAGGTTGCCCGGCGCGTGGCCGCGCGCGCTCCACAAGTCCACCTGAAAGGCCAGCGTGTCGCGCCGGGGCTCGGCGGCCACCACCTCGGTCAGCGGCGTGTTGGAGACCAGGCCGCCGTCCCAATAGAGCTTGCCGTCGATCTCCACCGGCGGAAAGCCCGGCGGCAGCGCGCCGGAAGCCATGAAATGCTCCGGCCGCAGCTTGTGGCGGGTGTTGTCGAAGTAGTCGAAGTTGCCGCTCTCCACCTCCACCACGCCGACGGAGACACGCACCTCGCCCGCGTTGATGCGGTCGAAGTCGGCCAGGCGCTCCAGCGTGCCCTTGAGCAGGGCGGTGTCGTAGAAGCTCACCACCGTGGGTGGCAGCTGCAGGGCCATCCAGGGCGGCGGCAGGCGCGGCACGAAGAAGCCCTGCTGGCCTTCCGTCAGCGCCCGCCAGGCCTCGAAGGCGTTGAACAGCCGCCGCGCCGGGCCGCCCATGCGCTCCACCCAGCTCTGCAGTGCCTCGCAGCTGGGCTCGAAGAGCGCCGGCCGGCAGATGGTCTGCCAGAACTCGCGCAGCCGCTCGACGCGGTGCTCCGGCGCATTGCCGGCAATGAGGGCCGTGTTGAGCGCGCCGATGGAGATGCCCGCGATCCAGTTGGGCAGGATGCCCGCCTCGTGCAAGCCCTGGTAGACGCCGGCCTGGTATGCCCCCAGCGCACCGCCGCCCTGCAGCACCAGGGCCACGGTGGCATAGGGCAGGGGCCGCGCGCCGCGGTAAGGCGGCAGCGGGCGCGGCTCGGGGCATGCGGGCAGCGGGTCGGGCGGGGTGCGGGGCTGCGATCGGGGCATGGTGGTGTCCGGCGGATGGTGCGGTGCAGCATAGGAGGCGCCGCCAGGCGCGGCAAGACGATGCGCGGCTTGGGCCACCAAGCTAGGGACGGCACGGCATCTGGGCGGCGGACCGGCCCCTGCTCGCGGGGGCGCAGGCTTTGCGGCATGCGTCTTGCCCGAGGTGCCACGGGCGCGCTCGCGGCGTGCACGATCTGGAGGGATGCGAGATGCAAGGTTTATTGATCGAGGGCGTGGGGCTGGATGCCGATGTGGCCGGGGCGCGGGGGGGCGCGTGCTCCCATCGGCCGGATGCGGGCCCGGCGCGGCGTGGCGCCTGGAGCCGCCGGCTGCCCGCGCTGGCCGCGCTCGCACTGCTGGTGGCCGTGGGCATGCTGGCCCATGCCACGCTGACCGCGCCCGTCACCGCGCGGCCGATGCCGGCATCCGGCGGATCGGTGCTGTCGGCCAGCCGCTGAGCGCGCTCGCGGCGGGCAAGGCCGCCTGGCCTATGCTGGCCGGCCGTTGTCTTTTCATCCGCTCCGATCGGCCGGCGAGGCCCCGGCCGGGCGGCTCGCCCCCATGACCTTCGCCTCTCCGACGCAGCGGGCGCCGCATGCGCCCGTACTGCCGGCCACGCCGTTTCGCTTCATCGTCCACTTCGTTGGCCGCTACCGCGCCTGGTATGCGGCGATGTTCACGCTGGAGACGGCGCAGGCGGTCTGCGGCATCCTCATTCCCTATGCCATCGGACAGATCACGCGCACCGTGGTGCAAAGCGGCGCCCTGAGCGGCGAGGCGCTGCAGGGTGTGCTGGCTGGGCTGCGCGAGCCGCTGATGCTGTTCGTGGGGCTGAGCATCGGCGAGGTGGTCTTCAGCCGCCTGGCCGGTACGCTGCAGTTCACCATCGGCCCGCGCCAGCGGCAGGCCGTGACGCGCGATCTGTACGCCTGGCTGCAGCATCACTCGCACCGCTTCTTCAGTGACAACTTTGCCGGCGCGCTGGCGCACCGGGTCAGCGAGACGTCTGTCGGCGTCAACCAGACGCTGTGGATGCTGCTCTTCGACTTCTGGCCGGTGGCCATCGTGCTGAGCGTGTCGGTGGTGCTGCTGGCCGGCGCGCATGCGCAGCTGGCGCTGTTCGTGGGCGTGTGGTCGGTGGCGTTTGTGGCGCTGTCGTACTGGCTGGCCACCACGGCCCAGCCGCACACCATCCGCGCGGCGGCCGCGCGCAGCGACACCACCGGCAAGATCGTGGACTCGGTCACCAACCTGACGGCCGCACGGCTCTTTGCCCGCCTGGGATTCGAGCGCCAGCAGCTCGATGCCGCGTTGGCCACCGAGCTGGTGGCGGTGCAGCGCTCGGTGCGTTATGCCGACCGCGTGCGCTGGTTCAACTACATCGCCGCTGCGGTGCTGAAGGTGGGCATCCTCTGGTACGCGTTGGATCTGTGGGCCACGGGTCAGATCCATGTGGGCGACTTCGTGATGGCGGTGAGCCTGTCGCTGCTCATCATCAACGAGGCCCGCAACCTCAGCCGGCGCTTTCTGGAGCTGTTCGAGTACCTGGGCAACGTGGCCAACGGCGTGCGGGCCATCCTGCGGCCGCATGAGCTGGTGGATGCGCCTGGGGCGCGCAGCCAGTGGCGCGCGCGCGGGGCGATCGAGTTCCGCGGCGTGAGCTTCGGCTACACGGCCGACAAGCCGGTGTTCAAGCAGCTGAGCGTCAGCATCCCGGCCGGTCAGCGCGTGGGGCTGGTGGGCTTCTCGGGATCGGGCAAGTCCACCTTTGTCAGCCTGATCCTGCGTCTCTATGAGCCGCAGCAGGGCCAGGTGTGCATCGACGGCACCGATATCACCACACTGACGCAGGACGCGCTGCATGAGCAGGTGGGCCTGATTCCGCAAGACCCGACGCTCTTCCACCGCAGCCTGCTCGACAACATCCGCTATGGCCGGCTGGAGGCCACGGACGAGGAGGTGCGCGAGGCCGCGCGCCAGGCGCATGCCGATGGCTTCATCCAGCAGATGAGGGACGGCTATGGCGCGATGGTGGGCGAGCGCGGCGTGAAGCTGTCGGGCGGGCAGCGCCAGCGCATCGCGATCGCTCGCGTGATCCTCAAGGACGCGCCGGTGCTCATCCTGGATGAGGCCACGTCCAGCCTGGATTCGCTTACCGAGCAGGCCATCCAGGAGACGCTGGACCGCGTGATGCAGGGCAAGACGGTGATCGTGGTGGCCCACCGCCTGTCCACCATCGCCCACCTGGACCGCATCCTGGTGTTCGATGCCGGCCGCATCGTCGAGGACGGCTCGCATGCCGAACTGCTGGCCGCGCGCGGCGCCTACTGGCGGCTGTGGAGCCGGCAGGCGGGCGGCTTCTTGCCGGAGGATGCGGGCGGAGGCGATGGGCCGGCCAAGCCGGTGGTGGCGGAGCAGCCGGCCGAGCCGGCGGCCGGCGTGGCGGCTGCGCAAGCCTTGCGCGATGACGAGAGTGCCGAGCGGGATGACCGCAGTGGCCCCGATACGGAGCCTGGCGCGGCGAGGTGAGGGTGCGGCCGCAGGCTTGCCGAGTTAGTTGCAAGCGGGCGATGCGACGCAACCGTGCGCCTGCCGTCGCTGCCCCAATCGGCGCCTGTCTGAGGAGGGGACGGGCTTTGCAGGTCCTTCGTGGCGTGGGCCGAGCTGCTCAAGTGCGCCGAAGCGCAGCGATTGGGTCGGAAGCGTGAGGCTCAGCCCCGCCGGGTGAAGCGCACCGGCTGCTCGGCGCGGGGATGCGCAGAAGACGAGCCGCAGCTGCCCTTGGCATCGCAGCCGTGGCAGCCGCCTGAGGGCTGCAGGGCCTGCTCAATGCGCTGGCCGGCGCGGGCGCACCCGGCGCGGTGGGCCAGCTGGCCCAGGCTGCGGCCCAGGCGGTGCTGCAGGCTGCCTGGCATGAGCTGCCAGGCGGCGTAGCTGCCGGCGGCCATGACGATGAGGGCCACGAGGATGTCCTGCCAGTTCATCAGCCGCCTCCCAGTGCCAGGGCGATGCGATAGGTGAGGAAGCTGGCCAGATACGCCAGCGCAAAGAGATAGGCCGCCATCAGCAGCGGATGGCGCCAGCCGTTGGTCTCCCGCTTGACGGTGGCCAGCGTGGACAGGCACTGCGGCGCAAAGACATACCAGGCCAGCAGCGACAGCGCCGTGGCCAGCGACCAGGTGCTGGCGATGATGGGCGTGAGCTGCGCACCCAGCTCCTCGTCGCCGGCACCGGACAGGGCGTAGACCGTGCCCAGGGCGCTGACCGCCACCTCGCGCGCGGCCATGCCGGGCACCAGGGCGATGCAGATCTGCCAGTTGAAGCCGATGGGGGCGAAGACAGGCTCCATCGCGCGGCCGATGCGGCCGGCCAGGCTGTAGTCGATGGCCGGCAGCGTGGCGCCGGCCGGCGGTGCCGGCCAGGTGGACAGGAACCACAGCACGATGGTCATGGCCAGGATGATCCCGCCCACGCGCTTGAGGAAGATGGTGGCGCGCTCCCACAGGCCCAGGAGCAGGTTGCGGCCGTTGGGCCAGCGCCAGGCAGGCAGCTCCATCATCAGCGGCGAGGGCAGGGCACGGCCGCGGGCCAGCTTGAGCACCCAGGCCACCAGCATGGCCGAGACGATGCCCGCCAGGTACAGGCCGAAGAGCACCAGCCCCTGCAGATTGAAGAGACCTGCCACCTCGCGCTGGGGGATGAAGGCGCCGATCAGCAGCGCATACACCGGCAGCCGGGCCGAGCAGGTCATCAGCGGCGCGATCATGATGGTCACCAGCCGGTCGCGCCAGTTGCCGATGGTGCGCGTGGCCATGATGCCGGGGATGGCGCAGGCAAAGCTGGAGAGCAGCGGGATGAAGCTGCGGCCCGACAGGCCCACGCTGCCCATCACGCGGTCGAGCAGGAAGGCCGCGCGCGGCAGGTAGCCCGAGTCCTCCAGCGCCAGGATGAAGAGAAAGAGGATGAGGATCTGCGGCAGGAAGACCAGCACGCCGCCGGCGCCGGCGAGGATGCCGTCGAGCACCAGGCTCTTGAGCACGCCGTCGGGCAGGGCGGCCTGCAGCACGCTGGCCAGCTGCTCCACGCCGGCTTCGATCCAGCCGATGGGCGCCTCAGCCCAGCTGAACACGGCCTGGAACATCAGGAACAGCGTGGCCGCCAGGATCAGCAGGCCCAGCACGGGGTGCAGCGTCAGGGCGTCCAGCCGGTCGCCCACCGCGCTTTCAGGCCCGCTGCGGCGCACGCACGCGGCCAGGATGCGGCGCACCTCCTGCTGGGTGGCCAGCACGTCCTCCAGCTGGGGCGCGGCCCAGGCGGCAGGGGGCAGGCGGTCGCGCGGCGCGGCAGCCACCGCGGCGGGGGCGGCGGCATCCAGCTGCTCCAGCAGGGCCTGGGCGCCGCCGGGGCGCACGCCCACGGTCTCGACCACCGGCACGCCCAGCTCGCGGGCCAGGCGGGGGCTGTCGATGTCCAGGCCGCGCTTGCGGGCCACGTCGCTCATGTTGAGCGCCACCAGCATGGGCAGGCCCAGGCGCTTGGCCTCTAGCACCAGGCGCAGGTTGAGCTTGAGGTTGGTGGCGTCGGTCACGCACACCAGCAGCTCCGGGCGCGGCTCGTCGGGGCGGGTGCCCAGCACCACGTCGCGGGTGACGGCCTCATCTGCGCTCAGCGCATTGAGGCTGTAGGCGCCGGGGAGGTCCAGCACGCGCACGCGGCGCCCGCCAGGGGTGGTGAGCAGGCCTTCCTTGCGCTCCACCGTGACGCCGGCGTAGTTGGCCACCTTCTGGCGGCTGCCGGTCAGCAGGTTGAACAGGGCGGTCTTGCCGCAGTTGGGGTTGCCCAGCAGGGCGACGTGCAGCGGCGCGGCCGGGGATGCGGTGGCGGCGGCGGTCATCGGGGGGCCTTTGCGTCGGTGGCCAGCGGCTGCACGCGGATGAACCCCGCCTCGAAGCGCCTCAGGGCGAACGTGGTGTCGCCCAGGCGCACGGCAATGGGCTCCCCGCCGGGCAGGCCGTGGGCGATGACCCGCACGCGCTCTCCGGGCACGAAGCCGATCTCCACCAGACGCAGCACCAGGTCCCGCTCGGCCGCCTGCAGCGGCAGCGTCACCTGCAGCACCTGCGCGGGGGCGTGCAGGGGCAGGTCGCACAGGCTCAGGCCGGCCGTGGCCTCGGCGGGCTGGGGGGCGGGGGCCACGGCGGCACCCAGGGGGTCGATGCGCATGAAGAGGCGGGGATGCGGCGAGCGGAATGCGGGTGCCGACAAATGAGAATTATTCTCGAAATCGCCGGCGGGCGGTGTCAAGCAGCGGGATCAAGGTCGGGTGAGAAGGCCGCCGGCGTGGCGCCGTGCACGGCGCGGCTCCCATGCGCCCGCCGATGGGGCAGGAGACCGCGGCGCAGCGGGGCATCGGCATCGACTGTGGCGGCGCTGAGGGCACCGGCTGGTCTGCTGCGTGCGGGCCCGGTCCCCGCGCCCGCTGCGTCGATGGGAAAGCCCGGCCGGCACGGCGCTTTTCGCGCTTAAGCCGCCGCCGCCTGCCGCCCAGAATCGGCGCCGGGCCTGCTGCTGCGCCATCCCGGCGCCGATTCGGGCCGCTGCCTCATGGCTGACGACACCACCGACCGCAACTTACCCGCCACTGGCCGGCGCCTGGAGAAGGCGCGCGAGCAGGGCCAGGTGCCGCGCTCGCGCGACCTGGGCCACTTTGCGGTGATGCTGGGCGCGGTGGGCGCGCTGGCGGCGCTGGCGCCCATGCTGGCCGGGCGGCTGCAGGAGCTGCTGGCCACCGGGCTGCGCTTCGACGCGCGCACCGTGGCCCAGCCCGAGATGATGCTGGAGCGGCTGGCCACCTTCGGCGGCGTGCTGCTGCTGGCCGTGGTGCCGCTGGCGCTGGCCGTGGGTTTGATGTCGGCTGCGGCCAGCATCCTCAGCGGCGGCTGGAACTGGACCTGGCAGCCGCTGATGCCCAACTTCGGCAAGCTCAACCCGGTCAGCGGCTTCGGCCGGCTGTTCTCCAAGGACCAGCTGATCGAGACGCTCAAGACCAGCGCGCTGGCGCTGCTGCTGGGCGGCATTGGTGCGATGTTCCTGGCGCGCAACTGGCCGGATTTCGTCGCCGCGCTGGCCCAGCCGCTGCCCACCGGCATCGGCCAGATCGCCAGCCTGCTGGCCACCGCCTTCAAGTACCTGCTGCTGACGCTGGCGGTCTTTGCGCTGATCGACTGGCCGCTGCAGCGCTTCCTGCACGCCAAGCGCCTGCGCATGAGCCGCGAGGAGGTCAAGCAGGAGCACAAGGACCAGGAGGGCAACCAGGAGGTCAAGGGCAGGATGAAGCAGATCGCCCGGCAGCGCGCCAGAAAGCGCATGCTGGCCAACGTGCCCAAGGCCGACCTGGTGGTGATGAACCCCACCCACTACGCCGTGGCGCTGAAGTACGACGAGGGCAGCATGGGCGCGCCGCGCGTCGTCGCCAAGGGCGCCGACCGCCTGGCCATGCGCATCCGCGACCTGGCGCGCGACCACGAGGTGCCGGTGCTGCAGGCGCCGCCGCTGGCCCGCGCGCTGTATGCCCACACCGAGCTGGACCAGGAGATCCCGATGGCGCTCTACAGCGCCGTGGCCCAGGTGCTGGCCTACGTCTACCAGCTCAAGGCCGCGCTGGCCGGCCGCGCGCCGATGCCGCAGGCCATGCCCGACATCGTGGTGCCCGCCGAGCTGGACCCGCATAACAAGCCGGGGCGGCGCTGAGACGCGCGGTGCGCCGCCCATGCGGCAGGCGTTCTGCATCGCGCCGCCTGATGCGACGCGTGATCCCTGTCACGCCGCCCGATGTGGCGCGTGATCCACGTCACGCCGCGCCGCGCGCTGCCATCCCGGGTGCCGCCCCGTCATCGCGGATAAGCGCCGGCCGAGCGCCCCTTATCGGGGCAAGTGGGCGGGCTGCGGGGCTCAAGAATCCTCCCATCCCGCCGAGGGCCGCCTGACGCGAGCAAGCGTGCACCCAAGGCCGGCTGACGAGCGCATCACCCGAGCCCATGAAAGACCTCACCGCCAAGCTGCAAGCCCTGCTGGGCCCCTATGCGCGCCACGCGCAGGGACTGGCCGCGCCGGTGCTGGTGATGCTGATCCTGGCGATGATGGTGCTGCCGCTGCCGTCCTTCCTGCTGGACCTGCTGTTCACCTTCAACATCGCGATGTCGCTGATGGTGCTGCTGGTGGCCGCCTACATGGTCAAGCCGCTGGACTTCGCGGCCTTCCCCGCGGTGCTGCTGATCACCACGCTGATGCGGCTGTCGCTGAACGTGGCGTCCACCCGGCTGGTGCTGATGGAGGGCCACACCGGCGCCGGTGCGGCCGGCGCGGTGATCGAGTCCTTCGGCCATGTGCTCATCGGCGGCAACTTCGCCGTGGGCCTGATCGTCTTCGCGGTGATCGTGGTCATCAACTTCATCGTGGTGACCAAGGGTGCCGAGCGCGTGGCCGAGGTGTCCGCGCGCTTCACGCTGGATGCCATGCCCGGCAAGCAGATGGCCATCGACGCCGACCTGGGCGCCGGCCTGATCGACGAGGCCGAGGCCAAGAAGCGCCGCCGCGAGATCGGCGAGGAGGCGGAGTTCCACGGCTCGATGGACGGTGCGTCCAAGTTCGTGCGCGGCGATGCCATCGCCGCCATCCTGATCCTGTTCATCAACGTGATCGGCGGCTTCGTCATCGGCGTGGCCCAGCATGACCTGAGCGCCTCGCAGGCGGCCAACAGCTACATCATCCTGGCCGTGGGCGACGCGCTGGCCGCGCAGATCCCGGGCCTGCTGATCTCGGTGGCCGCGGCGATGGTCGTGACCCGCGTGGGCAAGGAGCAGGACGTGGGCGGCCAGATCGTCGGCCAGGTCTTCAACAGCGCGCGCTCCATCATGATCGCCGGCGGCGTGATCACGCTGCTGGGCGTGATCCCGGGCATGCCGCACTTCGTCTTCATCCCGGCGGGCGCGGGCCTGCTGTGGGGCGGCTGGCACCTGCAGCAAAAGCGCAAGGCCGCGGCCGAGGCCCCGGCGGCGCCCGCAGCCGCACCGGCCGAGCCCAATGCCGAGGCCAGCTGGGACGACCTGCAGCCGGTGGACACCCTGGGCCTGGAGGTGGGCTTCCGCCTGATCCAGCTGGTGGACAAGGCGCGCGGCGGCGACCTGCTCTCGCGCATCAAGGGCGTGCGGCGCAAGTTCGCGCAGGAGGTCGGCTTCCTGCCGCCGGCGGTGCACATCCGCGACAACCTGGAGCTGCGCCCCAGCACCTACCGCATCCTGCTGCGCGGCGCGGTGGTGGGCGAGGCCGAGTGCTTCCCCGGCATGTTCCTGGCCATCAACCCCGGCCATGCCACGCTGGCGCTGCCGGGCACCAAGGGCACCGACCCCGCCTTCGGCCTGCCGGCGGTGTGGATCGAGGAGCGGCAGAAGGAAACCGCGCAGATGGCCGGCTACACGGTGGTTGATTGCTCGACCGTCGTGGCCACCCACCTCTCACACTTGATGCAACAACATGCGGCCAAGCTCCTGGGCCGCGTGGAGGTGCAGCAGCTGGTCGAGCACGTGACCAAGCTGGCACCCAAGCTCATCGAAGACGTGGTCCCCAAGATGGTCGGCATCGCCTCGCTGCAGAAGGTCCTCCAGCTCATGCTGGAAGAGGGCGTGCACATCCGCGACATGCGCTCGATCATCGAAGCCCTGGCCGAGCATGCGCCGCATGTGGCCGACCCGGGCGAGCTGTCGCGCCGCGTGCGCATCGCCCTGGCCCCGGCCATCGTGCAGCAGATCTACGGGCCGGTGCGCGAGCTCGACGTGATCGCCATCGAGCCCGACCTGGAGCGCCTGCTGACCCAGGCGCTGACCTCGCCCAACGGCCCGGTGCTCGACCCCGGCGTGGCCGACACCCTGACCCGCTCCGCGGCGGACGCCACGCAGCGCCAGGAGAACCTGGGCCACCCCGCCTGCCTGCTGGTGCCGGATGCCATCCGCGCACCCATCGCCCGCCTGCTCAAGCGCGCCGCACCGCGGCTGCGCGTGCTGGGCCACAGCGAAATCCCTGACACCCATTCCATCCGCATCGGCACGCTCATCGGAGGCCACGCATGAACGTCAAACGCTTTACCGGTCGCACCTCGCGCGAGGCCATGCAGAAAGTCAAGGCGGCCTTCGGCGACGACGCCGTCGTGCTGTCGACCAAGCCCTGCGCCGAAGGCGTGGAGATCCTGGCCATGGCCGACGGCAGCGTCGCCTCCATCGAGCGCATGGCCGATGAGACCAGCGAGCGGCTGGCCCGCCCGGTCGGCCACGCTGCCCAGCCGGCCCGCCCGGCGCCGGCGCAGCCCGCCGCGGCCGACGCCGTTACCGAGCAGAGCGTCAACGAGGACGTCAAGCGCCTGGCGATGAGCACGCTGTCCTTCCAGGACTACGTGCGCGAGCGCCTGCTCAACAAGCGCCGCCAGGCTGCGGCCCGCCAGCAGCAGGAGCCGAGCTTCGCGCCGTCGGAGCAGCGCTGGGAGGCCGCGCCGGCCGCCCGCCCCGCCGCGCATGCCGCGCTGGCCAAGGGCCCCGCGCCCACCCTGGCCGAGACGCTGGCGCCGGCGTCGGCCCGCTTGATGGAGCGTGCCGCCGAGCATGCCGCCGCGCCGGGTGTCTTCGACCCCTCGCAGGCTGAGCCGGCGCCGCGCATGCCGGCCCCGCCCGCGCACCCGGCTCCCACGCACACGGCCCCGCGTGCCCCTGCGCCACAAGCCGCCCAGCCGGTCGCCCAGCCCGCCCGTCGCCCGGCACCGGCCGTGGTGCTGCGCGAGCCGCCGGTGCTGCGCGAGGAGCTGCCCAGCCAGTGGACCGCACCCGCGGAGCCGGTGCGCGAGGCGGCGGCCCGCCCGGTGCTGGCCGATGCCCCGGCCACCGTCGCCGCGCAGCCGCGTGCCGATGAAGCGAGCCTGGCCATGATGAGCGAGCTGCGCGCCATGAAGGGTCTGATCGAGGAGCGCTTCGGCGCCATCGCCTTCATGGAGAAGCTGCAGCGCTCGCCAGCCCAGGCGCATCTGGCGCAGAAGCTGCTGGACTGCGGCTTCTCGCCCGCGCTGATCCGCAAGCTGCTGGACGGCATGCCCGCCGACATGGCGGCCAGCGACGCCACCGCTGAAGTGATGGCCTGGGCCGCCGAGGTGCTGGAGCACAACCTCCCCGCCGGCGACACCGAGCCCGCCATCGAGGACCAGGGCGGCGTCTTCGCCATGATCGGCGCTACCGGTGTGGGCAAGACGACGACCACCGCCAAGCTGGCTGCGGCCTTTGCCACCAAGCACGGTGCGGCCAACCTGGGCCTGATCACGCTGGACGCCTACCGGATCGGCGCCCACGAGCAGCTGCGCGCCTATGGCCGCATCCTGGGCGTGCCGGTGCACACTGCGCACGACCGCGCCGCGCTGGAGGACCTGCTGGATCTGCTGTCGGCCAAGAAGATGGTGCTGATCGACACCGCCGGCATGGCCCAGCGCGACAGCCGCACCCGCGAGCTGCTCGACATGCTGGGCGGGCGCATCCAGAAGCTGCTGGTGCTCAACGCCGCCGCGCAGGGCGAGACCATCGAGGACGTGATGGTCAGCTACCGCGCCGCCGCGGCCAAGGGTGTGATCCTCTCCAAGCTGGACGAGGCGGTGAAGCTGGCCCCGGCCCTGGACGCCGTGATCCGCCACAAGGTGACGGTCATGGGCGTGGCCAACGGCCAGCGCGTGCCGGAGGACTGGCATCGCCTGTCGGCCAGCGCGCTGGTGCATCGCGCACTGCGCGGCGGCGGCAGCCCCTCGTGGCGGCTGGACCCGTCGGAGGTGAACCTGGTGTTTGCCACGCCCAACGCGCCGCAGCCCATGCCCGGCGCCGCCGCGGCCCGCCGCGCCGCGCCGGCCCGCGCCTGACCCCGACCCCGTGCGGCGCCGCCCCCGGGGCCGGCCGCGGCGCGCCTTCGCCCCCCTCTTCTGACTTGCTCTGCCCGCCGTCCGACATGCCCGCGCCCCTCGCCGACCACGTCGATACACCGGACCTGCCCTGGGCTACCGCCATGGGCCCCGGTGACCAGGCCCACGGCCTGCGCCAGCTGTTCACCGGCCACATGCTGCGCTTCGTGCCGGTGGCCTCGAACCCGCACATGGCCTTCGGCGGTGTGGTGCTGGAGCGGCTGTGCGCCGCCTGGGCGCAGCGTGGCCTGAAGACCCTGGTGGTGGATGCCGGCGAGCAGGCCAGCGAGCCCTGCGAGCTGGCCGAGTTCGACCTGCGCGAGGGCATCGAGCAGCTCTCCGACCATGTGCGCTTCATGGCCGCGCGCGGCCTGCCGCGCCGCCACGTGGACGTGCACGGCTCGAGCGCGAGCTTCCTGGACGCCCTGGCCCAGGCTACGCCCGATGTGGATGTGGTGCTGGTGCATGCCAGCGCCAGCGACATCGGTCGGCTGTTCGGCCGCGCGGTGCGCCGCGAGGGCGCCCAGCGTCTGAGCCCGCTCGTGATGGTGGACCCACAGGCCGCGTCCATCACCCATGCCTACGGCTGCATCAAGCTGCTGGCCCAGCGCGCCGGGCTGCTGGCGCACGACCTGGTGGCCTGCGGCAAGGCCGGCACGCCGGTGCTGGTGCAGATCGCCCAGCGCCTGGCCACCTGCGCCGACAGCTTCCTGGGCGCGGCCCAGCGCGGCTGGGTGGAGCTGGACCCGGCGCAGCCAGCCACGCAGCCGCCTACGCCGGCCTTCGCCCAACTGGCGGCGCAGCTGCTGGATGTGGCGCTGCCGCTGGCCGCCGGCACCGACTGCGGCGACAGCACCCTGGGCAGCCTGCCGCGCGCGGCCAGCGCCTTGCCGTCCCGCCCCGGGCCGGTCCTCAATTGACATCGGGCCCGCTATGTCACGGCCCAGCGGAAATCGGGAAATTGACCCTGTAAACGGCGTTTCAACCGCCCTTGCGGGGCACCGGATGCAGGCATCCTGCTGACTGTGGACCCGTCCCTTCGACAACCGCTCCAGATGACCCCGAGTCGAGAACGAACAAACGCCACGGAGCCGCCGCCCATGTACACCGCCAAAGGCCGCCTCGACGTCGACAGCCTGCTCAAGCAATACAGCCCGCTGGTGCGCCGCCTGGCCCACCAGATGATTGCCAAGCTGCCGGCCAACGTCGAGGTGGACGACCTGATCCAGGTCGGCATGATCGGCCTGTCCGATGCGCTGAGCCGCTTCGACGCCGGCCAGGGCGTGCAGTTCGAGACCTTCGCCACCCAGCGCATCCGCGGCGCCATGCTCGACGAGCTGCGCGGCGCCGACTGGATGAGCCGCGGCACCCGCAAGCAGCAGCGCGAGATCGAGGCCGCCGTGCACCGCCTGGAGCAGCGCCTGGGCCGCGCGCCGCAGGAAAGCGAGATCGCCAAGGAAATGGGCGTGAGCCTGTCCGACTACCAGGAGCTGCTGGGCAAGGTGCGCGGCACCCAGCTCATCTACCTGGAGGACATGAGCGGCGACGACGGCGACAGCGACTTCCTGGACCGTCACGTCGCGTCCGAGGCCGACGACCCGCTGAGCCTGCTCAACGACCAACGCATGCGCCAGGCGCTGGTGGACGCCATCAAGCTGCTGCCCGAGCGCGAGCAGTACGTGATGAGCATGTACTACGAGCAGGACATGAACCTCAAGGAGATCGCCGCCGTGCTCGGCGTGACCGAGTCGCGCGTGTGCCAGCTCCACAGCCAGTCCATCGCCCGGCTGCGCGTCAAGCTGCGCGCCTGGTGAGCCGCCGCGCGGTGGACTGTGCCGCCCGCGGGCGGATCCACCGCCAGTGATCAACACCATCTGCGACGTGCCGGCCCGTGTGGGGCCGCACTTCGCCGCGCCGGTTGCGGCGGAGCGCCCAGCGCTCTGCCGCAGCAGCAGGCGCCAACCTGGAGCCCTGGCGTGCCGATCAAGCTCACGGGCCTGCTGCGCCAACGGAGTGCGCAGGACCTCTCGCCGATTGACCCCACAGGCCAGCCGCGGGCCGATGAGACCGCTGTGCCTGCCGCATCCGACCCTGCGCTGCGCCTGGCCCAGGCGTTGCAAGCGCGCACCAGCGGCCTGGGCCGCGAGGCGGCCGAGGTGCGCGGCGTGCTCGACGACACGCTGGGCACCGTGCAGCGCCAGGCCCAGGCCATCGATGCGCTGGCCGAGCGGCTGGGCGACATCCGTGGCGCGCAGCAGGCCATCGAGCACGAGACGGGAGAGAGCCTGGCCGCCGTGGAGCGCGCCCGCGCCTCGGTGGCCGAAGTGGGGCGCGAGGTCGGCGCCATCGTGCAGACGCTGCGCGAGGTGGCCACCGCGGCCGACGACATCACCCGCATCGCGCTGCAGACACGACTGGTGGCCTTCAATGCCTCGGTGGAGGCCGGGCGTGCCGGCGAGGCCGGCCGCGGGTTCGGCGTGGTGGCCGGCGCGGTCAAGGACCTGGCCGGCAGCGTCGAGGCCTCCGCCAAGACCATCATGGCCACCGTGGCCCGGCTTGGCGAGCGCATCGAGGCGCTGGAGCGCGAGATTCGCGATGACCGCAGCGACCCACGCTGCGAAGTCGGCGCAGGGCAGGGCACCGCCGAGCGCAGCGCCTTCCACCGCGCGTTGGGCGAGGTGGAATCCGGCGTGGCCCGCATCGCGCAGGCTGCGCAGGGCAGCGTGCAGGCCAGTAACGCCATGCAGCCGCAGATGGACGCCGTGCAGCGCGACGCGCAGGCCAGCGCCGCGGCCCTGGTGCAGGCCCAGGCGCGCAGCGAATCGGTGCTGCGGGTGTCCGAGCAGCTGATGGAGCTGGTGGCCGGCTGCGGCCTACGCACCGATGACACGCCCTACATCGAGGCCGCACAGGCCACCGCCCGGCGCATCGCCGAGCTGTTCGAGCAGGCCTTGGCCAGCGGGCGCATCCGGCATGACGAGCTGTTCGACGCGGCCTACCAGCCCATACCCGGCAGCGACCCGGCCCAGCACACCACCCGCTTCAACGCCTTCACCGACGCCGTGCTGCCGGCCGTGCAGGAGCCGGTGCTGCAGCTGTCGGACAAGGTGGTGTTCTGCATCGCGGCCGACCGCAACGGCTACATCTCCACCCACAACCGCGCCTACTGCCAACCCCAGCGCCCGCATGACCCGGTGTGGAACGCCGCGCACAGCCGCTGGCGCCGCATCTTCAACGACCGCACCGGCCTGGCCTCGGCCCGCAACACCCAGCCCTTCCTGCTGCAGACCTACCGGCGCGACATGGGCAGCGGGCGCTTCGTCTTCCTCAAGGAAGCGGCCGCACCCATCGTCGTGCGGGGCGAGCACTGGGGCGGCCTGCGGCTGGCCTGGCGGTTCTGACGGCAGCCGGCGCGGGACGCGGGCACGAAGCCGCGCAAGGCTTCTGCGCCGGGGAGCGCTGGTGAGCCGCGGCGCCTGGGGCCCGCCGGAGCGGTGCCGCCGCGCGGCCCGGGCGTGCACAGTGCACGCATCGGCGTATCCCGATGCAACACGCAGCCCGGCTCGGGGGCTCTTGCTGTGCCCCGTCTGGGCTGGCTTGCAGTAGTCTGCTGCGACGTGGGGATGGATCGTCGGCGCTGCTGTCGGGCCCGGGCCATCGCCGCCTGACCAAGCCGTGCCGTCCAGCCGTACCTCCACCGCACATCTCCCGCCTGCCTCCGGTCTCAGCGGCGCTGCCGTGCGCCTGGTCGACTGGCAGCCCAGCCTGGAGCCCGCGCTGGAGGCCTGCTACCAAGCCGACCGGGCCGCATCACGCCGACGCACGCTGCTGGCCACGGGCCTGGCCTGGCCGCTGGTCTATGCCGGCTTCCTGCCCATCGACGCGGCCATGGTGCCCGACATGCTGCCCGCCGCACTGGCGTTGCGGCTGGGCGTGTTCCTGCCGCTGGCGCTGCTGGCCGTGCTGCTGCTGCGCCAGGAGCAGCCGGCGCTGCAGCGCGAGACGCTGTCGGCCACCGTCGCCGCCCTGGCCGTTGCCCTGCAGTGCGGGCTGGGTGCGGCCAGCCAGGCGCCCACCGCGCACTTCCATCTGGCGGGGCTGGCCGTGCTGCTGCTCTACGCGGTCAATGTGCAGCGGCTGCGCTTTCGACTGTCGCTGGCGTTGTCGCTGGGCGTGCAGATCGGCGCGGCCGCCTCGGTCCTGGTGTTGGGCACGCCGGTGCAGATTGCCGCACCGGTGCTGCTGCTGACCCTGTCGGCAGCCATCTTTGCGCTTTATGCCGCCTACGTGCTGGAGCGCCAGGCGCGCGAGACCTACGCGCTGCAGCTCGATGAGGCGCGGCTGCGTGAGCGCGTGGCCCAGGCGGCCGAGGCGCTGGAGCAGCTCACGCGGCTCGATGGCCTGACCGGCCTGGCCAACCGCCGCCACCTGCGCGAGTACCTGGAGCAGATGTGGACCCGGGCGCGGCGCGACGGCACGCCGCTGGCCGCGCTGATGATCGACATCGACGCCTTCAAGCTCTACAACGACCGCTACGGCCACCCGGCCGGCGACCGCTGCCTGCGCGAGGTGGCCCAGGCCGTGCAGGCCACGCTGCGCCGCCCCGGCGACCTGATCGCCCGCTACGGCGGCGAAGAGTTCATCGCCGTGCTCGCCCGTACCTCGCCCGACATGGCCGAGCGCGTGGCCCGCCGCGTGTGCGAGACCGTGCAGTGCCTGGGCCTGCCGCACGAGGCCTCGCCGACCGCGCCGGTGGTCACCGTCAGCGTCGGCGCGGCCTGCATGCTGCCGCTGGAAGGCCTGACGCCCGACGACCTGATCGCCGCGGCCGACGAGGCGCTCTACCAGGCCAAGCGCGCCGGCCGCAACCGCGTCTGGCTGGCACCCCGCCCGCCGGGGGCCGCGGTGCAGACGCCAGAGCCCTGCGCACCGCCGCCCGCGCCGCTGCCTGGAGGCCTGGCGTGAGCACGGTGCCCGCGACGCCGCGCAGCACCGGCCCGCTGCCGCCCTGGCCCTCGCCCATGCCGCAGGCCGGCCCGGATGGCGCCGCCGCCGCGTCCGGCCCGCGCCGCTGGCGTGCCGACGAGATCACCGCTGTGCTGCCGCGCGCGCTGCGCTGGCTGCTCTTCCCGCGCGCTGGAGCGGCGCTTCGTTGCCGACCAGGCCGCGCAGCGCCTGCGCCACAGCCTGGCCAGCCTGGTCATCGGCCTGCTGATCTTCGACGGCTACCTGCTGGTGGACGGGCTGATGACGCCCGACACCTTCCACCTGGCCGCGCAGCTGCGCCTGGGCATCGTCACCCCCCTGGGCCTGGCGGTGCTGGCGCTGGGCTGGGTGCTGCGCCAGCGCCCCACGCTGATGGTGATGGTCGGCCTGGAGACCATCATCGCGCTGAGCACGCTGATCGCCAGCGCCACCGTGGGCATCGTTGCCGCCGCCAGCAACGAGCCGCTGGCTGGCGTCTACCCGGCAGGCTTCGTCATCGTCATCATCTACGGCAACGTGGTGCAGCGCGCGCGCTTCTGGTTCGCACTGGCCACGTCCATCGGCGTGCTGGCCATCCACCTGGTCAGCAGCCACCACATGGGCCCGCAGGCCATCGACCTGGGCGCGCCGCTGACCCTCTTCATCGCCGTGGCGCTCGCCTTCTCGCTGGTGGCCAACTACGCCATGGAGCGCGAGGAGCGGCTGCGCTATCTGCTGCGCCTGCGTGGCCACGCGCTCACCGCCGATCTCAACGACACGCACGACAAGCTGCAGCGCCTGGCCCGGCTCGACGCGCTGACCGGGCTGGCCAACCGGCGCTACTTCGAGGAGTACCTGGGCCAGATCTGGGCCCGCGCGCGCCATGACGGGGCCTGCGTCGCCGTGCTGATGCTCGATCTGGACCACTTCAAGGCCTACAACGACCGCCACGGGCATCCGGCCGGCGACGTGGCCCTGCAGCGCGTGGCCGCCGCCGCCCGCGCCAGCCTGCGCCAGCCCATGGACCTGCTGGCCCGCTACGGCGGCGAGGAGTTCATCGCCGTGCTGCCGCAGACTTCTCTGGAGGACGCGTTGCACGTGGCCGAGCGCGTGCGCCGCTCCGTCGAGGCCCTGGCCCTGCGGCACGAGGACGCCCCGCTGGGCGTGCTCACCGTCAGCGTGGGCGCGGCGGTGATGCAGGCCGGGCCGGCCGCCGACGCCGAGGCCGGCCTGGAAACCGCACGCCTGATCGAGCAGGCCGATGCCGCGCTCTATGCCGCCAAGGGGGCGGGGCGCAACACGGTGCGCCCGCAGGCGCCCCACGCCAGCTGATGCCAGCCCGCGGCACGCGGTGAGAGCTGGCGACGCCGCCTCACTGCCTGTCCGCGATCCGTCACGGCTGCAGGCGTGGGCACTTGCGCGGAACGCCGGCGGACCCTGCCTGCCGTATGCCCGCGTCCGCGTCGGCGGGCTTTGCCGCTACGCTCGCGGCCATGTCGCACCCCGCCTCCACCCCGCCGTCCCCCGCCGATGCCGGCCTCCTGCTGTCGCAGCCGTTCACGCTGCGTGGCACCACCATCCGCAACCGGCTGGCCAAATCAGCAATGAGCGAGGCGCTGGGCGAGCCCGACGGCGCGCCCGGCCCCGGCCTGCCCGTGCTGTATCGCCGCTGGGCCGAGGGCGGGCTGGGGCTGGTCGTCACCGGCAACGTGATGATCGACCACCGCGCGCTGGGCGAGCCGGGCAACGTGGTGATCGAGGATGACCGCCACCTGGACGCTCTGCGTCGCTGGGCGCAGGCCGGCACGGCGGATGGCACGCAGCTGTGGATGCAGCTCAATCACCCGGGCAAGCAGTCCCCGCGCGGGCTCAACCGCGAGACGGTGTCGCCCTCGGCCGTGCCGTTTCCGCCGCAGCTGGCCAGCTTCTTCGCCGCCCCGCGCGAGCTGCGACCCGATGAGATCGAGGACATCGTCCAGCGCTTCGCCCGCGCCGCGCGCGTGGCGCAGCAGGCCGGCTTCTCCGGCGTGCAGATCCATGGCGCGCACGGCTACCTGGTCAGCCAGTTCCTCAGCCCCAAGCACAACATCCGCACCGACGAATGGGGCGGCACGCCCGACAAGCGCCGGCGCTTCGTGCTGGCCGTGCTGGCCGCCATGCGCGCCCAGGTGGGGCCGGACTTCCCCATCGGCATCAAGCTCAACTCGGCGGACTTCCAGCGCGGCGGCTTCACCGAGGAGGAGTCGCTGGACACGGTGCGCGCGTTGGAGGCGGCCGGCATCGACCTGATCGAGATCTCCGGCGGCACCTACGAGGCGCCGGCCATGACCGGCATCCGCCAGCAGCCGATGAAGGACAGCACCCGCCAGCGCGAGGCCTATTTCCTCGAGTTCGCCGAGAAAGCCCGTGCGGCCGTCAAGGTGCCGCTGATGGTGACTGGGGGGTTCCGCACCCCGCAGGGCATGGCCGAGGCGCTGGCCAGCGGCGCGGTGGATTTCGTGGGCCTGGCCCGCAGCCTGGCGCTGGAGCCGGACCTGGGCCGGCGCCTGCTGGCCGGCCAGCCCGGCCGGCACACGGTCAAGATGCTCAAGACCGGCATCGGCGCCATCGACCGCATGGGCCTGCTGGAGGTCAGCTGGTACACGCGCCAGCTGCACCGGATCGCCGCCGGCCGCCCGCCGGTGCCGGATGAATCGCCGCTGAAGGTCTTCCTCATCACCGCCTGGAAGATGATGCGCGGCAAGGGGCCCCGCAAGCTGCGCGCCTGACGCGCCCCCGGCTCCGCAGACGCGGGCTGACCAGGCCGGCCGACGCGCACGGTGCCCGGCGCGCAGCCGGCCGCTGGGCGGGGTGGGCGAGCCTGCGCCCGGGAGGCCGGATTGCCTCTGCCGGCGCGTGAGCGATCTGCCCCTGCCTGCTGCGGCCGACGTGACGCGCCCCCTCCCGCGGGCGCTGGCCCCGCATGCCCTGGCGCGGGCCGCCTGCGCCTGCGCGCTGGCGGCCCTGGCGATGGCCGCGCTGGTGCTGCTGGGCTGGACGGCCGGGATCCACACGCTGCGCGCGCTGCACACCGACTGGGTGTCGATGAAGCCCAACTCGGCCCTGTGCCTGATGCTGGCCGCGCTGGCGCTGCTGAGCGCCGCGTCCGGCCGTGCCCGGCCCGCCGGTGGCCTGGCCGTCGCCCTGCTGGGCATCGTGGCCGGGGGCACCGGGTTGCAATACCTGCTGGGCCGGGACCTGGGCATTGACCAGCTGTTGGTGCAGGACCGCATGGGGGACACGGTGTATCCGGGCCGCATGGCGGAGCTGACGGCGTTCAACTTCTTGCTCATGGCGCTCGCTCTGGCCCTGCGCCTGGCCCTGCCGGCCCGGCCGTCGCGCGCAGCGCGAGCCGCGGCGCTGGCCGCCCGCTCGTTGCACGCCCATGAGCTGGTCGAGGGCCTGCATGCCGACACCGCGCAGGACCGCCTGCGCCGGCGCATGCTGGCAGCCATCCAGGCGCTGGCACTGTTCATCGGCAGCGGCAGCCTGCTGGTCGTGGTGGGCTACGCCTATGGCGAGCCCGCGCTGTTCCAGCTCGCTGGGCTGGAGAGCATGGCGCTGCACAGCGCGCTGGGCTTTTGCCTGCTCAGCGTGGGCCTGCTGTGTGCGACGCCACACGCGCCGCTGATGCGCACGCTGTCGGGCGACCTCCAGGGCAGCCTGCTGGCGCGCGTCTTCCTGCCGGTGCTGCTGACCCTGCCGGTGCTGCTGGGCTGGCTGCGGTTGGAGGGCCAGGCCTGGGGTTGGTTCAGCCCCGCGGCGGGCACGGCGCTGCTCGTGGTCACCCTGAGCGCGGCGCTGGGGCTGGCCACCTTCTGGACCATGGCCCGCCTGGACCGCGAGGAGCGCGCCGCGCGCCAGCAACGCACACTGCTGCATCAGGTCTTTGACAGCATGGGCGACGCCGTGGCGGTGGCTGACGAGGCTGGCCGCGTCACCTACGTGAACGCCCGTTACGAGGAGCTGACCGGCCGCCGCCCCGATGGCCTGCCCCCGGAGGAGGAGCTGGGCTACTACACGCTGCTGGACCCGCAGACCCGCGAGCCCATCCCGCTGCAGCGCGTGCCGCTGATCCGCGCCCTGAGCGGCGAGTCGGTGGACGAGGCCGAGCTGCTGATGCGCTCTCCGGGCCTGCGCGCGGGCGGCGCGCCGCCCGGCGAGCTGCGGCACATCACCTGCACGGCGCGGCCGCTGCGCGATGCCGGTGGCCGGATCACCGGCTCGGTCGTCGTCTTCCGCGACACCACGGAGCGCCTGCGCGCGCAGCAGCAGGTGCAGCGCAGCCATCACGACGACCAGACCCACGGCGAGGCGCTGGCACTGTTCAATCAGGGCTGGGATCGCGCCCGCATGATGGGCGGCTTCCTGGCCCTGCTGGCGCGGCGTCACCCGTACCCAGCCAGCGCCTTCTACCGCTATGACGAGTGGCGGGGCAGCTACCCGCTGGACGCCCACCACGGCACCCCGGCCGCCCTGGCGCAGGAGCTGCGGCCGGGCGAGGGCCTGCTTGGCCAAGCCCTGCTGGCTGGCACGCCCACGGTGCTGACCGATGCGGTCGACGGCCTGGAGCTGGATGTCGGCTTCGCGCGGCTGCAGCCTGCGGCGGTGGTCGTGCTGCCGGTGCAGCATGCCGACATGCGCCACGGCGTGCTGGTGCTGGCGGCCGCCCGGGCGGTGGACGACGCGGCGTTGGCCTTCCTGTGCCGGCTGGCCGGACAGCTGGGTCTGGCGCTGCACAACCTGCGTCAGTACCACGGCGTCAAGCAGCTGGCTGCCGAGCTGCGCCGGCGCAGCGACGAGGTGGACGAGAAGAACCAGCAACTGGAGGCGGCGGACCGCCACAAGTCCGAGTTCCTGGCCAACATGTCGCACGAGCTGCGCACGCCGCTCAACGCCATCCTGGGCTTTTCGCAAGTGCTGGAGGCCGGCCTGGCCGGCGAACTCAGCGAGCGCCAGCGCGACGCCGTCGCCAGTATCCGCACCAGCGGCGAGCACCTGCTGTCGCTGATCAACGACATCCTGGATCTCTCCAAGATCGAGGCCGGCCACATGACCCTGGACCGCGAGCCCGTCGACCTGCAGGCCGCCCTGGCCCAGGCGCGCACGCTGCTGCGCGAGCAGGCCCAGGGCGCCCGCGTGGGCCTGAGCGTGGCCGAGGGGCCGCCGATGTGGGTGTCGGCCGACCCGCGCAAGGTCAAGCAGATCCTCTACAACCTGGTGTCCAACGCGGTGAAGTTCACGCCCCCGGGCGGGCAGGTGGGGCTGGCGGTGGCCGGTGCCAGCGGCCGCGAGCTGGTCGCGCAGCAGCCGCAGCTGCGGGTCGGCGCGGCGCTGGCCGAGGGCGCGCACTATGCCGGCATGGCCGTGCAGGACAGCGGCATCGGCATCGCACCGGCCGGGCTGTCGCGGCTGTTCCAGCCCTTCGTTCAGCTCGACAGCTCCCTGGCCCGTCAGTACGGCGGTACCGGCCTGGGCCTGGCCCTGGTGCGCCGCCTGGTGGAGCTGCATGACGGCTGCATCGATGTGGACAGCACGCCGGGGCAGGGCAGCCGCTTCACCGTGTGGCTGCGCGCAGAGGGCCCGCCGCCGGGCGCGGCGGCCGGGCAGGGCGCCCCCACGGTCACGGCTGCGGCCGCGTCTGCGGGGTCAGCCGCCGCCGATCCCGGGGACGCCGGCCTGCCAGGCGAGCCGGCCGCCAGCCTGCCACTGCTGCCGGCCACCGCGCCGGCCGGCCCCGGGCGAGCCGCGCGCACCGCGCTGGTGATCGAGGACGACCCCCTGGCCGCGGACATGCTGCGTGCCCTGCTGCTGCAAGAGGGCTTCGACAGCGTGCTGGCCGCCAGCGGCGAGCAGGCGCTGCAGCACGCGCGGCTGCGGCCCTATGACCTGGTCACGCTGGATCTGCTGCTGCCCGGCATCGACGGTTGGCAGACGCTGGAGCGGCTGCGCGCCGAGCCCGCGCTCGCCGCCACGCCGGTGGTGATCGTCTCCATCATCGCCCGCGATCACGAGCGCCGCGGCGTCTCCGTGGGTGCCCGCGGCATCCTGCAAAAGCCCGTGCGCCGCGACGAGTTCCTGGCCGTGCTCAGCGAGCTGGGCCTGCGCGGTGGCGCGGCCACCCGGCGCTGCGTGCTGGTGGTCGACGATGACCCGGCGGCCGTGGACATCCTGCGCAGCTACCTGCAGGCCGAGCCCGGCATCGAGGTGCAGACCGCCTATGGCGGCGCCGAGGGCATCGAGCTGGCCCAGCGCCTGCAGCCGGACCTGATCGTGCTGGACTTGATGATGCCGGAGGTCACCGGCTTCGACGTGGTCGAGGCCCTGCAGGCCGACCCGCACGCCGCCGCCATCCCGCTGCTGGTGGTCACCGCCAAGCAGCTGCAGGAGGCCGACCTGCGCCGGCTGCGCGGCCGGGTGCGCCGCGTGCTGGACAAG
Organism: Pseudomonadota bacterium; assembly: GCA_049321005.1. GTDB lineage: Bacteria > Pseudomonadota > Gammaproteobacteria > Burkholderiales > Burkholderiaceae_C > Aquabacterium. The sequence continues at coordinate 72,146 of JBMOQL010000005.1, read as the reverse complement.
GGCGGCTTCTCGCCCGAGGCTTTCCTCAACGAGATCCGCCGCGCCGTCGGCAGCGCCGGCCTCGCGCCACCAGGCGGCTGAACGCCCCCACCTGCCGCGTCTGTCCACCCGCCCTGCAGGAAGCCCTCATGGCCCGCATCCTCGTCGTCGAAGACACCCTCTCCAACATCAAGCTCGCGCAATTCGTCCTGGAGCACGCCGGCCATCAGGTGCTGGTGGCGGAGGACGGGCCTGGCGGGCTGCTGGCCGCGCGCCAGCATCTGCCCGATCTCATCCTCATGGATGTGCAGCTGCCCGGTATGGACGGCATGGCCGTCACCCGCGAGCTCAAGGCCGATGCGGCCACCGCCCGCATCCCGGTGCTGGCGCTCACCGCCTTTGCCATGAAGGGCGACGCCGAGAAGATCCGTGCCGCCGGGTGCGACGCCTATCTGGCCAAGCCCTTCCAGTTCCCCGAGCTGCTGCAGACCATCGAGCGGCTGCTGGCCGCGCGGGCGTGAAGCCCAGTGAGGCCGCCGCGGGCCCGTCGCACGGGCTTGACGCGCATCAAGCCTCCCGCCACGCGATTCCACCCGGCCGGCCCTGCGGCCGCGTCGGTCGAGCCATCCGCGGCAACATGGCGCCATCGTTCCCGACTGCCGCGCCGTCTTCGCGCCCCTGAGATCCGCATGTCCGACCTGCCTCAACCCACGGCCCCGGCCGCCGCCCTGCCCACTCCCGCCACGGGCCTGTCCACGCCCGCCATCGCCTCGCTCGGCCTGCCGCCCGGGCTGTCACGCGTCGCCACGCTGGGCGAGCTCTTCGCCTGGCGCGTGGCCTACACGCCCGATACCGAGGCCTATCGCCAGTTCGATGCCGCCACGCAGAGCTGGCAATCGCTCACCTGGGCCCAGGCGCAGCGCCAGGTGCAGCGCTGGATGCGGGCGCTGCAGGCCGAGGGGCTGCCCGCAGGTACCCGTGTGGCCCTGCTCGTGCCCAACGGCGTGGACCATGTCTGCATGGACCTGGCCGCGCTCAGCCTGGGCCTGGTGCCGGTGCCCATGCATGCGCTGGACAACGCCGCCTCCATCGCCTACATCCTGGCCGACAGCCAGGCCGCCGTGCTGCTGTGCGACACCGTGGAGCGCTGGCTGGGCATCACCGCCGCGGGCGAGGTGCCGGCCACGCTGCGGCGCGTCGTCACGCTGACGGAGCATGCCGGCGCGGCCGACGCGCGCATCGTGTCGCTGTCGGCCTGGCTGGCTGCGGGCGAGGCCGCGCCTGCACTGGCCGAACCGACCGCGGCGCCCGCTGCTGAATCACTGGCCGCCGTCGTCTACACCTCCGGCACCACCGGCCGGCCCAAGGGCGTGATGCTCACCCACGGCAACGTGCTGTCCAACGTGCGTGCCATCCTGCAGCGCCTGCCCATGCACGGCGGCGACGTGCTGCTGTCCTTCCTCCCGCTGTCGCACACCTTCGAGCGCACCGCCGGCTACTACCTGCCGATCGCCGCCGGCGCAGCCGTCGCCTATGCCCGCTCGGTGGCCCAGCTGCAGGAGGACCTGCGCATCGTGCGGCCCACGGTACTCATCTCCGTGCCGCGCATCTACGAGCGCATCTATGCCAAGGTGCAGGAGTCGGTCGCCCAAGGCCACCCCATCGGGCGCAAGCTGCTGGCCTGGGCCGAGGAGATCGGCTGGTCGCGCTTCATGGCCGAGCAGCACGATCAGGAGCCCGGCCTGGCCGAGCGTCTGGCCTGGCGCGCGCTGGAGCCCATCGTCGCCCGCCAGGTGCTCGAGGCCTTTGGCGGCCGGCTGCGCGTGGCCGTGGCAGGCGGCGCACCGCTGGCGCCGCACATCGCCCACTTCTTCCTCGGCATGGGCCTGAACCTGCTGCAGGGCTATGGCATGACCGAGACCTCGCCCGTGGTGAGCTGCAACACGGTGGAGGACAACGTGCCTGCCTCCGTGGGCCGGCCACTGCCCGGCGTGGAAGTGCGCATCGGCGAGTCCGACGAGCTGCTGGTGCGCGGCCCCACCGTCATGCGCGGCTACCTCAACCGTGAGGACGACACGCGCCGCGTGCTCGAGCCCGACGGCTGGCTGCACACCGGCGACCGCGCCCGCATCGAGGACGGTCGCCTCTACATCACCGGCCGCATCAAGGACATCATCGTCACCTCCACCGGCGAGAAGATCGCCCCGGTGGACCTGGAGCAGGCCATCGAAGGCGACCCGCTCTTCGCCCAGACCCTGGTCATCGGCGAGCAGCGGCCCTTCCTTGCCGTCCTGGCGGTGGTGGACAAGGCGACCTGGCACCACGCCGCGCGCGAGGCTGGCTTGGTGCCCGACGCGCCCGGCGTGCTGGAGTCGCCCGAGGCTGAACGCCTGGCGATCCAGCGCATCGCCCAGCGGGTGCGCAGCTTTCCGGCCTATGCCACGCCGAAGCGCGTGTGGCTCACTGACCAACCGTGGACCATAGACGCGGGCCTGATGACGCCCACGCTCAAGCTCAAACGCAAGAACCTGGAGACGCGCTTTGCCGCACAGATCGAGCAGCTGTATCGCAAGGGCTGAGCGCGTGAGGCGCGCGGGCCCGTTGCTTGCGGCGCCGCTTCCGCAGGGCAGCATGGCGCCCTCAGGGCTGCAACGGGCTCTCAGCCCCGCCCGGAGCCGCTAAGGTGCACGCAAAGGGCCAGCCGGCCTGCAAGACGGAGCACACATGAGCAACCACCCCGCACTCACCCACGCCGGCGGCGCCGTGCGCGAGCGCGTCACCGCCGAAGAGTGGGCCCTGCGCGAAGACCTGGCCGCCGCCTACCGGCTGGTCGCCCGCTATGGCTGGGACGACTTGATCTTCACCCATCTCTCGGCGCGCGTGCCCGGGCCCGAGCACCACTTCCTCATCAACCCGTACGGCATGCTCTTCGAGGAGGTCACAGCCTCCAGCCTGGTCAAGGTGGACCTGTCCGGCAACAAGGTGATGGACAGCCCCTACGAGATCAACCCCGCGGGCTTCACCATCCACAGCGCCATCCACGCCGCGCGCGAGGATGCGCAGTGCGTCATCCACGTCCACACCACCGACGGCGTGGCCGTCTCAGCGCAGAAGGGCGGCGTGCTGCCGATCTCGCAGCAGTCCATCTTCGTGCTCTCGTCGCTGGGCTATCACGACTACGAAGGCGTGGCGCTCAATGAGGACGAGAAGCCGCGCCTGGTGGCCGATCTGGGCGACAACAAGTTCCTCATGCTGCGCAACCACGGCCTGCTTACCGTGGGCCGCTCGGTGGCCGATGCGTTCGTGTCGATGTACATCTTCCAGAAAACCTGCGAGATCCAGCTCAAGGCGCAGGCCGGCGGCGGCGAGCTCATCCCCATCGACCCGCGCATCCTGGCCGGCGCCAAGGCCCAGGCCAAAGCCGTGACCCGCGGCGCCGGCAACGCCCTGGCCTGGCCGGCGCTGCTGCGCAAGCTCGATCACAGCGACTCGGGCTATCGCAGCTGACTTACCCGGCACATCGCCATTTCGCCTTCGCAGGCTGCACGCAAAACGTTGCAGGCAGACGGACGCGCACAAGCTCCGTCACGCGCCGCCGGCGGCCCTCAGCGCGGCCACCGCGTGCCGCGCAATCATGGCCTCTTCATCGGTGGGGATGACCCAGGCCTGCGGACCCGGGCCGCGTGAGATGAGCGGCCCGCCCGCGGCGTTGGCCGCCTCATCGAGCTCGATGCCGAGCCACGCGCACGCGCGCACCACCTCGGCCCGCGTGGCCGCATCGTGCTCACCGATGCCGGCCGTGAATACCAGCCCGTCCAGCCCGCCCAGCACGGCGCACAGGCTGCCCACCTCGCGCGCAATGCGGTGCACGTACAGGTCGAGTGCTTCGCGCACTGGCGGCTCATCGACCCGCCCGCGCAGCGTGCGCATGTCGTTGGACACGCCCGAGACACCCTTCAGGCCGCTGTCGTTGTAGAGCAGCTTCTCAGCCTCCGCCGGGCTCATCTTCAGCTCACGCAGCAGATAGAAGACCACGGCCGCGTCCAGCGTGCCGCAGCGCGTGCCCATCATCAATCCGTCCAGCGCCGAGAAGCCCATCGTGCTGGCCAGGCTGCGGCCGGCCTGCATCGCGCACAGGCTGGCACCGTTGCCCAGGTGGGCCACGATGACGCGGCCGGCGGCCAGCGCGGGGGCCACACGTGCCAGCTCACCGGCGATGTGCTCGTAGCTCAGCCCGTGGAAGCCGTAACGGCGCACGCCCCGCTCGGTCAGCCAGCGCGGCAGCGCAAAGCGCTGCACCACCTCGTCTTGCCCGCGATGGAACGCGGTGTCGAAGCAGGCCACCTGCGGCAGCGCCGGGCGCGTTGCGCGCAGCAGCCGGATCGGGGCGAGGTTGTGCGGCTGATGCAGCGGCGCCAGCGGGCACAGCGCCTGCAGGTCGTCCAGCAGTGCCTCGTCCACCAGCGCCGGCTGCGCATGCTGCAGGCCGCCATGCACCACCCGGTGGCCGCACACCCGCAGCGCATGGCCGGCGATGGTGCGGTCCAGCCAGCCCAGCAGATGCTCCATGGCTGCCGCGTGCGACAGCGTCTCGTCCCAGGCCTGCTGTGCCACGGTAGCGCCGCCGCCATCCTTGACGACGAAGCGCGGATGGCCGGTCAGGCCATCCATCTGCCCGCGATAGCCCGGCAGCGGATGCGGCTGCCCGGGCAGGCAGTCGTCGTGCGCGTAGACGGCGAACTTGATGCTCGACGAGCCGGCGTTGAGCGTCAGCACGAGCCCGTCGTCGGGTGCGGCAGGGGCGCTCATCCGATGGCCCTGATCAGGTTGTCCCGCCTGGCCTGCGCCAGCATCGACGCCACTGCACACGAGGCCAGCCGCGCGATGCGGCTGTCTGCCCGGCTGGTCAGGATGATGGGCACCCTGGCACCAAGCACGATCCCGGCCGAGCGCGCATGCGCCAGGAAGCTGAGGCTCTTGGCCAGCATGTTGCCCGCCTCCAGGTCCGGCACCACCAGTACATTGGCCTGCCCGGCCACGGCCGAATGGATGCCCTTGATCCGTGCGGCCTCCAGGTCGATGGCGTTGTCCAGCGCCAGCGGCCCATCCAGGTGGGCGCCGGTGATCTGGCCACGGTCGGCCATCTTGCACAGCGCAGCCGCCTCCACGGTGGACGGCACGGCGGGGTTGACCGTCTCCATGGCTGACAGGATGGCCACGCGCACCTCGGGGATGCGCAGCGCGTGCGCCAGGTCGATGGCGTTCTGCGTGATGTCGCGCTTCTCGGCCAGCGTGGGCGCGATGTTGATGGCCGCATCCGTGATGATCAGAGGGTGCGGATAGCCCGGCACGTCCATCACGAAGCAGTGGCTGATGCGCCGCGCGGTGCGCAAGCCGGTCGTCTTGGACACCACTGCCCCCATCAGCTCATCGGTGTGCAGGCTGCCCTTCATCAGCGCCTCGACCTGCCCGGTCTTGACCAGCTCCACGCCAAGCTCGGCGGCGGCATGGCTGTGCGGTGCTTCAACCAGTGGCAGGGCGGAAACGTCGCGCCCCAGTTCCTGCGCCGCAGCCAGGATCTTGGCGCGAGGGCCAACCAGCGTCGGCGCGATCAGGCCCATGTCGGCCGCCTCCAGCGCTGCGCCCAGCGACGCGCCATCGACCGGATGGATCACTGCCACCGACAGCGTCGGCAGCACCCGTGTGGCTTCAATCAGGCGCTGGTAGTTGTCGGGATGCGGGGCGGCAGCGGCAAGCGTCATGGATGGAGCAGGGCAGACGAGTAAAGGAAGGCGGAAGGTGCTCAGGATAGGGGCACCGCCCTGCGGGCAGCAAACCGCAGGCCACCGTCGGCCTGTGTCCGCCCGCTCGGCGGCAAGGTCCGCGATGAGCCCGCCCGCCCGGCGGGCAGGCCCACGATCTGCCCGCCAGCCACGCCTGCCCGTGCAAGAAACAAAACGGCCTCGCGCCGCGGTTGCGGGCGAGGCCAGACCGCGCCCTTTGCGGGCGCGGGGTGCTGCGGACTCGGACAGTGGGCGCCATCCCGGCCGGGGCCAGGGTCCGCACCGAGGTCAGCGTCGGCGGGCGGGGTGGGCGTCTGTCAGCTGTTGGTTTTGCCGGCCGCCTCGCAGGACGGCTTGCAGATCATCTCGGTGCGGCCCAGCACCTTCTTGGTCTGCAGTTGGTCTGCGGTACGGTGGCGGCCGCACTTGAAGCACGACCGGGTGCTGCCGGTGCCCGAGAAGGGCGAGCCGGTCTTCTTGGACTGGTAGCGCAGTCCATCCGCGCGGATGGTGGTTTCCGTCTCTTTGCTCATGAGGTGGGCCTCGCGGCCAAGTACGACAAGAAAATCCGGCCCGCACGAGGGCGGCCCGGCGAACCCGCTATTGTGCCGCGTCCGGGCCGCCGGCGCATCGGTGCACCGGCAGGGATGCCCAAACCGGGCCCACCCGGGGGGCGCCAGTCGGGTACAAGCAAGGCCCACGCCATGTGCGCCAGCACGGTACAGCCCCGGGCGGGCAATCCGCACTGGCGCAGGCCTGCCCCAGCGTTTAAAACAACGCGCCTGCACCAAGCGCACGCGCGGTGCATCGTTTGAAGTATCGGAAGCGCCCACCATGCCCATCACTCGTCTGCGAGCCTCCCTGTCCGCGGCTGCCCTGCTGACCGCCCTGCTGGCCGGCGCCAGCCCCGCGCTGCATGCCGCGCCGCCTGAGCCGGTGCGCAACGAGGTGGGCGGCGTCCGCTTCGAGCGCGAAGCTACCGTCGCCGGGCAGCGCCTGCAGCTCAACGGTGCCGGCATCCGCACCAAGATCGTCTTCAAGGTCTATGCCGCGGCGCTCTACCTGCCGCAGCGCACGCGCTCGCCCGAGGCGGTCTGGACGCCCGACGGCCCGCGCCGTATGCAGGTCCACATGCTGCGCGGCATCCAGGCCGACGAGCTGGGCCGCATGTTCACCAAGGGCATGGAGAAGAACGCCACGCGCGAAGAGTTTGCCCGCTCGATCCCCGGGACCATCCGCATGGGCGAGATCTTTGCGCAGCAAAAGCGCCTGTCGCCTGGCGACGTCTTCACGCTGGACTGGATCCCCGGCACCGGCACGGTGATCAGCATCAACGGCAAGCCCGCCGGCGAGCCGGTGCGCGAGCCAGAGTTCTACACCGCGCTCATCAAGATCTGGCTGGGTCACGAGGCCGCTGACGATGGCCTGAAGGCCGCGCTGCTGGGCCAGCCGCAGGGCGCAGCCGACTGATCCCCCGCGGCCCGACAGCGGGCCATGCGGTTGCTCCTTGCCTGCGGCACACCGCGCGGCTGGCGGAGTCGGCCCTTCCACGTGCTCGGCGTCATCCGGCACGCCGTGCGCCCCCGCTGGGCGGCTGCCCACTCGCCTGGCTGCCGCGACACCGAGCAGTCAAGGGCTATCCGGGTCCGTACGTGAGGGAAGCGCTGCTGCCGGCTCGCTGTTGGCCAGCCCGGCGCCCATGGGGCACCGCCTTTGCCGAGCGCAACATCGAGCGCATCTCTGGGGCGATTTGACGCCCGTAACCGGGCCGGCGACAGGCCGCTCTCTGCTCCGGCGCGGCGCCTGCCGGAACACCGCTTGCCCTGCCGGCAGCGGAGGTGTCCATGGCCGCTGCCCGACCTTTACCAGATCACGCGGCCCGCATGGACCGGCCCGGCCGGATGGCCCGCTGGGGTGCTGGATGGCTCGGCTTCGCCCTGGGCGGATTCTTCGACGGCATCCTGCTGCACCAGATCCTGCAATGGCACCACCTGCTGAGCGCCGTGCGCTTGGATGGCAGCGGCCTGGACTTGCGCACCCAGGTGCTGGCCGACGGGCTCTTCCATGCGCTGATGTACGCCATCGCCGCCCTCGGTCTGATGCTGCATCTGCGCGGCGTGCGGGGCGGCGCTGAGCGGCGCGGCACCCCCACGGCATTTGCGTCCTCGTTTTTTACGGGCTTCGGGCTGTGGCATGTCGCTGATGCGCTGTTGTCGCACTGGTTGCTGGGGCTGCACCGCATCCGCATGGATGTGGCTGAGCCGCTGGCCTGGGACGTGGGCTGGCTCTTGGTCTTCGGCCTGCTGCCGCTGGCGGTGGGCTGGGTGCTCAAGCGCAGGCGGCAGGTTTCCGGCAGGAGCGACCTTCGCGTCAGCGCACCGCGGTCCGCATCCGGCCGGTCACTTCCCGGGCTCCTGCCCTGGCTGCTGATCACCGCTACGCTTGTCGCAGGTTGGCAGGCGCAACGCCCGCCGCGCCCGGTGGACGGCCGCCCCACGCCAGTCGCGGTCGTGTTGCGCCCCGGCGCCCCGGCAGCACCGCTGTTGCAGGCCGCTGCCCGGGCCGATGCGCGCATCGTCTGGGTCGACGCTGACCAGGCCGTCTGGCTGCTGCTGCCGCCGCCGGGCGCCGATCTGCGGAAGCTGTACCGGCATGGTGCCCTTTATGTGGCGGGCGCCATGCTCCCCGCCGGCTGCGCCGCCTGGATGCGCGGGCCGGCGGTGGCGGACCTGGCCGGAGCCCGCGCAGGTGCGAAGTCACCGGTGCCCCCAGCCGACGTGCGAGGATGACGCCCTGGCGGCGCAGCCGCAGGGTTCATTTTCTTTTCAGGCAGCGTGTCGCCGCATCCGGGGCAGCTGCTTGACGACGGAGCGTTGAATTGAAGGTACTCATCACGGGCGCAGCCGGTTTCATCGGATCAGCCTTGGCGCTACGGCTGCTGGAGCGCGGCGACACGGTCATCGGCATCGATAACCACAATGCCTACTACGACCCGGCACTTAAGGAAGCACGGCTGGCCCGGCATGCCAGCCACCCGCGCTACACCCACCTGCGCATCGACCTGGCCGACCGCCAGGCCATCCAGGCCTGCTTCGACACCCATCGGCCGCAGCGCGTCGTCAACCTGGCCGCGCAGGCGGGGGTGCGCTACTCCATCGAGAACCCGCTGGCCTACATCGACAGCAACATCGTCGGCTTCGCACACATCCTGGAGGGCTGCCGCCACCACGGCGTCGAGCACCTGGTCTACGCCAGCAGCTCTAGCGTCTACGGCGCCAATACGGAGATGCCGTTCTCGGTGCACCACAACGTCGATCACCCCTTGAGCGTCTACGCCGCCAGCAAGAAGTCCAACGAGCTGATGGCCCACACCTACAGCCATCTGTTCAGGTTGCCGACCACGGGGCTGCGCTTCTTCACCGTCTACGGGCCTTGGGGCCGCCCTGACATGGCGCTGTTCAAGTTCACCCAGGCCATCCTCGCTGGCGAGAAGATCCCCGTCTACAACTACGGCCGGCACCGGCGTGACTTCACCTACATCGACGACATCGTCGAGGGTGTCATCCGTGTGCTCGACCAGCCCGCCCAGGCCAACCCGGCCTGGAGCGGCGCCGCCCCCGACCCCGGCAGCAGCAGCGCCCCCTGGCGCATCTACAACATCGGCAACAACCAGCCGGTGGAGCTGATGGACTACATCGGTGCTCTGGAGAAGGCGCTGGGTACCCAGGCTCGGGTTGACCTGCTGCCCATGCAGCCCGGCGACGTGCCCGACACCTACGCCGACGTTGCCGACCTGATCGAGCACTTTCAATACAAGCCGGCCACCTCGGTGGAGCAGGGCGTGGCCCGCTTCGTGGAGTGGTATCGCGGCTATTTCAGGGGTTGAGCGGGCCAAGCCGGCGCAGCCGCGCCAAGAAAAAAGCCAGGCGGTCATGACGTGACGGCCTGGCTTTCGTGATCGTTGGTGGAGCGGAGGAGGATCGAACTCCCGACCTTCGCATTGCGAACGCGACGCTCTCCCAGCTGAGCTACCGCCCCAACGAAGCTGGCATTGTAATGCGGCTTTCGCGGCTGGCTGGGTCAGCCTGTGATGCCGTTGCGTCGGGCGAGCTCCTGAAAAAGGCCGGATTGATCGCTCTGGGCCCAGCCGTGCTCCGCGCACGCTGCGTACAGACGCTCCAGCAGCGCGGTCACCGGGGCGTCAAAGGCCAGCTCGCGTGCGGTCTCCAGGGCGTTGCGCAGGTCCTTGAGCTGGATGGCCACCGAGCCCCGCTTGGCAAAGTCGCGCTCCACCATGCGCTGGCCGTGCACCTCCAGCACGCGGCTGTCGGCAAACCCGCCGCGCAGGGCCTGGCGCACCTGGGCCATGTCGGCGCCGCCGCGCTCGGCCAGCAGCAGCGCCTCGGCCACGGCGCCGATGGAGATGCCCACGATCATCTGGTTGGCCAGCTTGGCCAGTTGCCCCGCGCCGGTGGGCCCGACGTGCGTGAGCCGGCCCAGAGGCGCGAGCACTGGGCGGGCGCGCTCGATGTCCGCGACCGCGCCGCCGGCCATGATGGCCAGCGTGCCGGCCTCGGCGCCCAGCGTGCCACCGGAGACCGGCGCGTCCACGTAGCTGGCGCCCGACCGGCTCAGCCGCTGGGCATGGTCACGGGCCTCGCGAGGCAGGATGGACGCCATATCGATGACCAGTGCGCCCGCGCGCAGCGCACGGGCCGCACCGCTGCCGAACCACACCGCTTCAGTGGCCGGACCGTGCTCGAGCATGGTGATGATCACATCAGCCGCATCTACGGCCTCGGCCGCGGTGTCGGCCACGCGCGCGCCATGGGCCTGCAGGGCCAGCGCCTTGGCCGGCGTACGGTTCCACACCGTCAGTGGAAAGCCCGCGGCCAGGAGGCGGCGGGACATCGGGGCACCCATCAGGCCGGTGCCAAGCAAAGTGACGCGCTGCATGTAAAGAGGGTTGTCAGGATCGCCGGGGTGGGGCGTGAACTTGTCACGCCTGCCGCTTCGGGTTGCACCTGCGCTTCATCTTGGGGATAGGGGGCGCAGAAAACCGATCGCTATCATGCGCCGAACCCCCTCCCGGGCGCGGCCCGCATGGCCCCAGCCGCCGGTCCATGTCGCCGGCTCCCGTCGCGCGCCGGCATCCGCTCATGACTCCATCCCATCTCCCCGGCGCGGCCGCGCCGTTGCAGGCCCCGTCTGCCGATGCACCTTGCAGCGGCACGCTGGTCGATGCCCTGTTCAGTATGCTGGAGCGGGCCGGCTGCGGCCTCACGCTCAAGGACGCAGCCAGCGGCCGCTACGAGCGCGTCAATGCGGCAGCCGCGGCGATCCTCGGCCAGCCGGCGCCCCAGCTTGTCGGACGTCAGGACAGCGAGGTCTTCCATGCCAACCAGGCCGTTGCGCTGCGCGCGGCCGACCAGCAGGCCCTGGCCTTGGGCGACAGCGTGCAGGCTGAGCACCGCATCGAGCGCCCGGACGGCAGCCGTCTGGACTGCCTTGCCGTGCGCCTGCCGGTAGCCGAGCAGCCGGGCCAGCCACCGCGGTGGGTGGCCACGCTGTGGCAGGACATCAGCGATCAACGCAAGCGGGAGGCCCAGTTGCAGGCGGCACTGTCGCAGTTGGAGGCGCAGGAGCGTGCCAACGATGCGCTGCGCCGCGAGATGCAGGACCACCACGTGCGTGACCAGACCACAGGCCTGTACCAGCGCGCGCACTTTGAGGAGCACCTGCGCCGCGAGGCTGACCTGTCCGCGCGCGAGCACCGCGAGTTCGCGCTGGTCGCCATCGCGGTGGATCAGCTCGACGAGCTGAGCGCCGAACATGGCGACACCGCGCGCGAGCGCATCCTGGAGACGCTGGGGCGGCTGTTGCGCGCCAACACGCGTGTAATGGACTCGCCGTGCCGATTGGGGGCGGACCGCTTCGTCATCCTGCTGTCGGGCGTGGGCCTGGCCACCGCGCATTCGCGCATGGAGGGCCTGCGCCGTCAGTGCGCCGAGCACATCGTGGCCTACAGCGGCCGGCAGTTGAACTTCACGGTGTCGATGGGCGTGGCCAGCTATCCGCACACCGCGGGCGCCGTGGAGCAGCTGCTCAAGAGCGCGGAAACCGCGTTGTCGATGGCGCGCGAGCGCGGCGGCAACCGCGTGGTGCTGGCCAGCATCCAGTTCGACGCGGCGCGCTGAGGCGCAGGCGCGTTGGGGCGCGGCCCCCATCCGCTCCGCATCGTCGGCTCCAAAAGAAGAACGGCTGCCGGGACATCCCAGGCAGCCGTCTTTGCGGATAAGGGTCCGCCGCGAGCCGGTTACCTCATTCCTGAACCCAGGTGGATTCAGGTGGGCGAGGTCAGCAAGGCTTCGGGTTCATCTGACGCGAGACGATCACACCAGCCGAGCAATCTTCCAAGCCCTTGCTCGTAGAGCATCGGTTCAAGGAAATACTTGGCTTCCAAAGAACGCGACGGACGAGTCCATTGTAGGCAGCGGCCCGATGCGTGCCAGCGGAAATGCAGCAGGCCGCGTGCGGTTTTCGCGGCTTGTCTTGTGTGGCCGGGCGGCTTGATGCTAGGGGCACATCAAAGCAGGTGACCGTCTTGCTCCAGCGCGGTGTCCAGGCGGCGCAGCAGGTTGTCGAGGTTGGCTCGGAAGGCGTCGGCCTCCTCGTCGCTGGCGGGCCGATGTGAGTTGGGCGAGGTGGGCGACTGGCTGCCCAGCTGCGCCAGTGCATAGGCCAGATTGAGCGCGGCCAGTACGGCAATGCGCTCGCGTGCCTTGATCTTGCCGGCATCGCGGATGGCGCACATCTCGCGGTCCACGCGGGCCACGGCCTCTTGCAGCAGGCGCTCACCGCCTTCGGGGCAGCCAAGCACATAGCTGTTGCCCATGATCGTGACTTCGATCTGCTTCATGCGCGCTCCGATCCGGCGGGGTCGTCAGAGGCCGGCACCGAGCCGGCGGGCAGGCGGTCGATGAGGACGTCGATGCGCGCGCGCGCGGCAGACAGGCGCGAGCGCAGTGAGTCCCGCTCGGCGCTGACCTGAGCGAGCTGCTGCGCCAGCAGGGTATTGGTGCGCTGGAGTTCCTCGTGGCGCAGCAGCAGCCGCTCCACGCGTTCGACCAGGTCCTCGATCTTGGCCATCCTTGTCGCTCGCCGTCCGACGAAAGAAAGCCGGGATTGTAGGCGTGGGCCCAACCTACAATGCCCGTCGTTGGTGCGCGCACCGGTGTTCCGCCGGTGCCGTTAAACGGGAAGCAGGAAGGCCGCCGACGCCCTCGGCCAAAGGCCCTGCCTGCGCTGCCCCCGCAACGGTCAGCCGACGAGACGTGAGCGGCAACAGCACGTCTTGGCTCCAGTCACGCAAGCCACTGAGGCGCTTCATCGGCCTTGGGAAGGCGGCTGGGGTGGGTCGGTCAGCCCGGATACCGGCCAACGGGGGGCCGGCTGCACAGCCGGCCATGTCGCGATGGGCCTGCGGGGTGGCAGGGCCGGCGCTGATCTTCCTGTTCTGCTTCCGATGTCTTTCTCTTGCTTGGCGCATCGCGCGCCCGGTGCCGCCGCGGCTGACTGCCCGCGCGGCGTGTATTCGCTCGTCCGTGTCCCGGCCATCGCTGCCGGCTCGCTCGCCCTGGCGGCTGCGCTTGTGGCCGGGGGCACTGCCCGCGCACAAGAGGCGTCGGCGGTGGCCGCGCCACTGGAGCCGGTCATCGTCAGCGCCTCGCGCAGCGCGCAGCCGCTGCAGACGGCGCCCATCGGCGCGACGCTGATCACCGCGCAGGCCATCGAGCGCGCGGGTGTGAGCGATGCCAATGAAGCCGTGCGCAAGCTGGGCGGCGTACCGGCACGGGCTTCGCTGGGGCTGGGCCGCGAGCCGATCCTCGACCTGCGCGGCTACGGCGAGACGGCACCCAACAATCTCGTGGTGCTCGTCGACGGCGTGCGCATCAGCGAGAACGAGCAGATCTCCGCGCGCCTGTCGTCCATCCCGGCCGGGATGATCGAGCGCATCGAGATCGTGCGCGGCGGCGCCAGCGTCCTCTGGGGCGATGGAGCATCGGGCGGCGTGATCAACGTGATCCTCAAGCGGCCGGGCGCGGGGGACACGGGCTCGGTATCCGGCTCGGCGACCGTGGCGGCGGAGAGCCAGGCCGGCCGCGACGCGCAAGTGGCCCTGAACGCCGGCACGGCCGCGGCGGCGTTCGACGTGCAGGCGCGCAGCCTCAAGACCGATGGCTGGCGCGACAACGCCGACCTGCGTGAGGACACCGTGTCCGTGGGCGTGCGGGCGCAGCAGGGGCCGTTCAGCGCGACGCTGCGCGCGCATGTGGACGATGCCAGCGGGGGCCTGCCGGGCTCGCTGACCTACGCGCAATACGACGCCGACCCGCGGCAGTCGCTCACGCCGGGCGATCGCGGCCGCTCGCGCCTGGAGCGCTACACCGCCGCGGTGGAGTGGGCACAGGGCGGCTGGCGGGCGCAGTTGGACGCGGCGGCGCGCTCACGCTCCAGCAGCGCCTATTACGCGGCCTACAGCTACCTGGCCGACCAGCAGGTTGATGGCTGGCAGCTGACGCCGCGCGTGGCCTACAGCAGCCAAGCAGGCGCCGCGCGGCACACGACGACGGTGGGCGCCGATCTGACCGGCTGGCAGTTCAGCAGCAGCGATGGCGAGCGTGCACGCCAGTCCGGCCGTGCAGCGTTCATCCAGACCGATTGGACGCTGCCCACGCGCACGCGGCTGTCGCTGGGCCTGCGCGAGGAGTCCATCGAGCAGTCCTCGCGCGGCTATGCGCCCTGGGCAAGCGACCGCCGGCTGCAGGCTCGCGAGGTGGCGCTCAGCCAGACGCTGGCGCCGGGCTGGGATGCCTATGTGCGCTGGGCGCAGTCCTTCCGGCTGCCCAACGTGGACGACAACCGCTATCTGCCCGCGCCGCTCAAGCCCCAGACCAACCGCGACGTCGAGCTCGGCGCCAAGCGGGCCGCCGCCTCCTGGCAGGCTGCCGTGCGCCTGTTCCGCCAGCACACCGATGACGAGGTGGCGTGCTATGTGCTGGGCGGGCTCTTCTGCACCAACATCAACCTGGACCCGACGCGTCGCCAGGGTGTGGAGCTGGATGCGGCCTGGCAACTGGTGCGTGGGGTAGACCTGTCGGCGAACTGGCAATGGCTGGACGCCACGTTCCGCTCCGGCGCCAATGCCGGGCGCGAGCTGCCGCTGGCCGCCCCGCGCAGCGGCAGCGTGCGTGTGGGCTGGGCCCTGAATGGGCAGCAGCGCGTCGAGCTGGGTGCGCATTACCGTGCGGCCATGCGCATCGCCGACGACCGCGACAACAGCTGCGGCCGGCGCGTGCCGTCAGCCACGTCGCTGGATCTGCGCTATGCGCTGAACGCCGGCGGCTGGGAGTGGGCCGTCGCGGCCTCCAATCTGCTGGACGACGACAGCTACGGCAGCGCGTTCAAGTGCGCGGTCGGCGGCATTTATCCCGACCCGGGCCGCATCTGGCGTGTGAGCCTGACCCGACGCTTCTGAACGCAGCCTTCGGCATGATGCGGTTCATGTCCGTCTCCCCCGTGCGCGAAGAGGCGGCCCGCGTGGTGCTGGTGGCCGTCGCCTTGGGCGTGGCGGCCGTGGCCATGCTGGCCGGCCCGGCTCTGCCCGACGGCCTGTGGTGGCCGCTGCGCGGGCAGCGCGTGTTGGCTGCAGCCGGCGTGGGCGCGCTGCTGGCGCTCTCGGGCCTGGCGATGCAGGTGGTGCTGCGCAACCCGCTTGCTGATCCGTATGTGCTGGGCACGTCGGGCGGCGCCTCGGTGGGGGCGCTGTCGGCGCTGCTGCTGGGCCTGTCCCTGTGGTGGGGCGCGGGGCTGGGGGCGCTGGCGTCGGCCGCAGTGCTGCTGCTGCTGGCGCGCCCCGCGCTCGTGGCGGTGGACGAGGCCTCCTCGCGCCTGATCCTGGTCGGCGCGATGCTGGCTGCACTGTGCGGCGCGGCAAGCACGCTGCTGCTCACGCTCACGCCGGATGCGCAGCTGCGCGGCGCGGTGTTCTGGCTGGTGGGCGACCTCTCCGGTGCAGATGACCGCGGCCTGTGCCTGGGGTTGGCCGTGCTGCTGGCCATGCTGCTGGCCATGCGCAGCCGCTCGGTGGACCGGCTGATGCTGGGCAGCGAGGCGGCGGCCGTGCTGGGTGAACCGGTGCGCGCCCTGCGCGCGGCGCTGCTGGTGGCCGGCGCGCTGGCTGCGGCCTGCGCGGTGGCGGTGGCCGGTGCCATCGGCTTCGTCGGCCTGGTGGTGCCGCATGCGCTGCGCCTGGCTGGCGTGGAGCGCACGCGGGACCAGGCCTGGATGGCGCCGCTGGGCGGCGCGGCCCTGCTGATGGCGGCTGACTGGATCGCGCGCAGCGTGGCACCGCCGCTGGAGCTGCCGGTGGGCGCGGTGATGGCGCTGGTGGGCGCGCCGGTGTTCATCGGCTTCTTGATCCACGAGGGGCGGCGATGAGCCACCCGCACGACCCCCGCACGGTGGGCGCCACCCCGCCTTCGGCATGGCCCCAAGAGGGGAGGGCGCTTCTGGCCGAACTGCGCGGCGTGGCGGTGTGCCGCCCGGGCGGGACGGCCGGTGGCGCAACGGGAGCTGGGGCCGCTAAGGGCGGCACGGCGGGCGCGCTCATCGCTGGCCTGGACTGGGCTGTCCGCGCCGGCGAGCGCTGGGCGGTGATCGGACGTAATGCCGCGGGCAAGTCCACGTTGCTGCGCACGCTGGCCGGCCTGCATGCGCCGGCAGCGGGCAGCGTGGCCTGGGCCGGCCGGGCCCAGGACGAATGGGATGCGCTGGACGCCGCGGCCCACCGTGCCTGGATGCCGCAGCAGGCTCAGGACCGCTTTCGTCTGTCGGTGTCGCGGCTGCTGGAGCTGGCCCGCTGCAGCGACACGGGGTTGAGCGCGCAGCAGGCGCTGGACGAGCTGGACGCCGGTGTGCTGCTGCGCCGCGATGCACGCGGTCTATCCGGTGGCGAGCGCCAGCGAGTGGCCCTGGCCCAAGTGCTGGTACAGGGCGCGTGGCTGTGGCTGCTGGACGAGCCGGTCGCCTTCCAGGACCCGGCCCATCAAGCCCAGGTGGCGCAGATGTTGCGCCGCCACGTGCCGTGTGGGGCGAGCTGCGCGGGCCCATCCGGCGCATCGGGCCCCTTTCGCCTGGCTGGTGGTTCCGCTGGGGCGGACCGCCCCGACGGCCGCGGCGTGGTCTTCAGTGCCCACGACATCAACTGGGTGGCCGCGGTGGCCACGCATGTGCTGGCCTTGCATGGCGACGGCCGGTGGCATGCCGGGCCGGTGGAGGCGATGCTGACCGCGTCCATGCTGCGCGCGGTCTACGGCTGCGAGTGGCGGCAGGCCGGCGGCGCCTGGATCCCCCTGGCCTGACGGCGAGCCGGGCAGGTGGCACGTGCCTTGCCGCCGGGTGGCGTGGCGGCTGCAGCATGCCGCTGGATCAGACCAAGGAGCACCGCATGTCGTTTGCGATCTACCTCGTCGGCTTTGCCATCTTCATCATCGGCGTGGCCTGGGCCCTGGTGGCTGCAGGCGTGCCGCAAACCTATGTGGCGATTGCCAGCGTCATCCTGCTGGGCCTGGGCGTCCTCACCGGCGTGACGCGCACGCGCACCAAGGATCCGTCGCTGTAAGGCCGTCGCGCGCCATCAGCTCCGCTGCGCCGCTCTTTTCAGTGCGCCAGCGGGCGGCGCGCGGCATCGATGGCCTCGCACAGCGCCTGGGCGCCGTCGAGAAAGCGGGGGCCCATGCGCGTAAGCAGATCGGCCGGCAAGCCAACCAGCTGCCCATTGCGCACGGCGGCCACCTGTGGAAACCGCGCCCACGCGCGCCGCAGAGCCGTTTGCTCCCCCGTGGCCGCCACCACGATCTGCGGATCGGCCCGCACGGCTGCCTCCCACGACACCGTGGGGGTCAGCGGCTCGAGCCCGCCGAACGGGTTGACGCCGCCACAGGCGCGCAGGGCCGCCCCGATCAGGTGGCGGTCGTTCAGCGTCATCAGCGGCGCATCCCAAACCTGGTAGAAGACCCGCACCGGCGGGCGTGCGCCATAGGTCTGCTTCAGCGCCGCCCACCGCGCCAGCAGGGCCGCCGCTGCCGCGCCGCCCTG
Source organism: Pseudomonadota bacterium (assembly GCA_049321005.1). GTDB lineage: Bacteria > Pseudomonadota > Gammaproteobacteria > Burkholderiales > Burkholderiaceae_C > Aquabacterium. Next base: position 54,225 of record JBMOQL010000005.1, on the reverse strand, counting down.
TGACGTGTCCATCAGCCGGCCCAGGGTGTGCAGCGTGGCAGCCAGCTCCTCCACCGTGTGGATGTCCGACTCCCACACCGGCACGCCCAGCCGGCGCAGCCGCTCGCGCTGGCGCGGCGGCAGGGCCGACTGCCAGACCAGAATCAGGTCCGGCTGCAGGCGGGCGACCGCCTCCAGGTTGATCGCAAAGGCATCGCCGACCACCGGCAGCCGACGCGCCTGCGGCGGGTAGTCGCTGTAGCGACCGACACCAACCAGGCGGCTGCCCCCGCCGGCGGCGAACACCAGCTCGGTCAGATGCGGCGCCAGGCTGACGATGCGACGCGCGGGGCGGGGCAGGGCCGGGGGCGGGGCGGCGAGCAGCTCGGTAGCCGGGCTGGTGGGCTGCGATGCGGGCCGGGCCGCATGGCTGGCTGGTGCCACGGCGCCGGCCGAGGGGGGGCGCGAAGTGGCTTGTGCCGGCGGCGATGGGGGCTGCACCCCCGGTGCGCTGACCTGGGCACCTGACGCGCCGGGCGACGCCACGCCGGTCCCCCAGCCGGCGCCCAGCGCCAGGCAGGCGATGAACGCGGCCGCCGACCGTCTTGCCGGCCACACCGGGCGTGGCGGGCGGGCCGGCCGGCACATGGCGCTGCACTTCATGGCGCCGGCGTCTTGGGCCTGTAGTCGCACCACGTGGCCACCGGGCATTCCCAGCAACGCGGTTTGCGCGCCACGCAGATGTAGCGGCCGTGCAGGATGAGCCAGTGATGGGCATGCAGCCGGTAGGCGGGCGGCACGCGCTTGAGCAGCTTGAGCTCCACCTCCAGCGGCGTCTTGCCCGGGGCCAGGCCGGTGCGGTTGCTGACGCGGAAGATGTGCGTGTCCACGGCCATCGTGGGCTCGCCGAAAGCCACGTTGAGCACCACGTTGGCCGTCTTGCGGCCCACGCCGGGCAGGGCCTCCAGCGCCTCTCGGGTGCGCGGCACCTCGCCGCCATGCTGCTCCACCAGGATGCGGCATGTGGCCAGCAGGTGCCTGGCCTTGCTGCGGTACAGGCCGATGGTCTTGATGTATTCGCACAGCCCGTCTTCGCCCAGGCCCAGGATGGCCTGCGGCGTGTTGGCCACCGGAAAGAGCCGGCGGGTGGCCTTGTTGACCCCCGCGTCGGTGGCCTGGGCCGACAGCAGCACGGCGGTCAGCAGCTCGAACGGCGTGGTGTATTCGAGCTCGGTCTTGGGCTCAGGGTTGGCCGCCTCAAGCGTGGCGAAGAAGGGCTCGATGTCGCGCGCTTTCATGGGCGGGCAGTGTAGGAGCCGGGCCGCTCTGCCGGGCGCCGGTGGCCGCCTCATGCGGGCCGGTGGTGCCTGCCGTCCCGGGCTCAGCCGGCCGACCGTCGCTGGCGGGCGCGGGCCAGGGCAGCCTCGATCACCGTGCGCTTGCGCTCCAGCGCAGCGGGGTCGGTCAGGCGGCTTTCCTCGGCCAGGTGGGCCAGCTTGTGCTCGGCCTTGGCCTGCAGGCGAGCCTCGTGCTCCTGCTTCTCGCGCACCAGGCGCTGGCCGCGGGCGCGGTACCGGGCGCGGGCGGCATCGGCCTGCCGCGGGCTCCAGGCTGCCCAGCCGGTGGGCGGGTGCTCGCCGGCATGCGCCGGGACCATCGCGATGCAGTCCACCGGGCAAGCCGGCACACACAGCTCGCAGCCGGTGCACAGCGGCTCGATCACCGTGTGCATGCGCTTGTTGGTGCCCATTACCGCATCCACCGGGCAGGCCTTGATGCACAGCGTGCAGCCGATGCACCAGTCCTCGTCGATCACCGCCAGCATGAGCGGGCCTTCCTCGCCGTGCGCCGCATCCAGCGGCACGACCGGCCGGCCCGTCAGGGATGCCAGGCGGCGCACACCCTCGGCCCCGCCCGGCGGGCATTGACCGATGCCGGCCTCGCCCGCGGCCACGGCCGCGGCATAGCCGCGGCAGTCCGGGTAACCGCAGCGCGTGCACTGCGTCTGCGGCAATACGGCGTCAATGGCGTCGACCAGCGACGTGGCGGGTGGGGGCGGGCTGGGCATCACGAAGGACAAGCGGCAGGTCGCATCGCGCCCCATCGCCGGCCTGGGCTCAACGGCGTCCGCGCGGGCTGCCGTTGGCCTTTCGATGGCCGGTCGATGTCTGTCGATGGCCTTGCGGCCGGGTGGCGCGCAAGGCCGGATTATCCCGCCGCGCCCCTGCGCCGTCGCCTTGCGGCGGCCCGTCTTCTGTGCCGGGGGCCGCGCATCAATCCGCCGGCTTGTCGTGCGTGCGGATGAACTCCCGGATCTGCGGATAGGCCTTCTCGCGCCAGCGTCGGCCCGAGAAGATGCCGTAGTGTCCGGCGCCCTGCACCGTGTAGTGCAGGCTGCGTTCGGGCGGGATGCCGGTGCACAGCTCGTGCGCGGCCTCGGTCTGGCCGGCACCGGAGATGTCGTCCAGCTCGCCCTCCACCGTCAGCAGCGCAGTGGTGGTGATGTCCTGCGGCCGCACACGCTCGGGCTGCCCCTCCGGGTTGCGCACGTCCCATGTACTGTTGACCAGGGCGAAGTCCTGGAACACCGTCTTGATCGTGTCCAGGTAGTACTCGGCCGGCATGTCGAGTACGGCGTTGTACTCGTCATAGAACTGGCGGTGCGCGTCAGCACTGTCGTCGTCGCCGCGAACCAGGTCCAGGAAGTAGTCGTAGTGCGAGCTCAGGTGGCGGTCCGGGTTCATCGCCACGAAGCCGGTGTGCTGCAGGAAGCCCGGGTACACGCGGCGGCCGGCGCCGGGGTAATTGGGCGGCACGCGGTGAATGACGTTGTTCTCGAACCATTCGAACGACTTGTTCATCGCCAGGTTGTTGACCGCCGTCGGCGACTTGCGGGCGTCGATCGGCCCGCCCATCATCACCATGGTCAGCGGCGTGGGCTCGCCGCGGCTGGCCATCAGAGAGACGGCTGCCAGCACCGGCACGGTCGGCTGGCATACCGACATCACGTGCACGTTGGGCCCGATGTGGCGGATGAAGTCCTCCACGTAATTGACATAGTCGTCGAGGTGAAAGGGCCCCACCTCCACCGGCACCATGCGCGCGTCCACCCAGTCGGTGATGTAGACCTTGTGGTCCTGCAGCATGGTGCGCACCGTGTCGCGCAGCAGCGTGGAGTGATGCCCGGACAGCGGCGCCACGATGAGCACCGACGGCTGCTTGCGCATCGCGGCCAACGCCTGCGCGTCGTCGGTGAAACGCTTGAAGCGGATCAGCCGGCAGAACGGCTTCTCCACCGCGACCTGCTCCTGGATCACCACCTGGGTGCCGCCTGCCTTCACCGAGGTGATGTTGAACTCAGGCTTTTCATAGTCCTTGGTCAGCCGGTGCACCAGGTCGAAGCCCGCCGCCATGCGCTGCGCCCCGGGTGCATGAGCAAAGGGCGACAGCGGATGGCTGTAGAGCTTGGAGGACGCGCTGGCGAACTCGGAGAACGGGCTCAGCAGAGCTCGCTGCGTTTCATAGAACTGATAGAGCATGGAAGACCTCGGCTGAAGGCAGCAGGACGCGGCCGGCGGTGCCCGCGCGACAGGCGTTTGCTGCGGTGCAGCATGCCACTATTCGAAGGGGCTGTACACGGCTATGGTCTCGGCGTTCACCCCGAGCCAGCGTCAGATAAACGGCAACGGCGTGACGCTGTTCACTGCTTGCCCTGACCCTCAATGTCTTCCCGTCTGGCCAACGTCCAGCGCGAGCCGGCGGCCCCGCAATCGCTGTTCCAAGGTCCGGGCGGTCAGCGCTGGGGCAACCGGCCGACCTTTGTCACGCTCAAGGCCCGCCATGCGGACTTCCACCGCGCCGCCGGCAACGTGGCCCGCCGCATCAACGACGGCCGCCGCGACGAGGCTGAGCAGCTGATTGGATCGGGCTCTGCCTTCTCTCAGCTCTCCACCGAGGTCACGTTGCTGCTCACCCGCGCCCGGCGCGGGCAGTGAGGCCGCTGCGGCGCCCAGCCGCATCATGAAAAAACCCGGGCGCCGTCATGCGGCCCCGGGTTTTTTTGGGTGTGCCGGCTGGGGTGGCCGCGGGCGGCCACCGAGCCCCGCCTGCATCACATCACCTGGCGGATGGCCTTGGCCACGGCGTCGATGTTGTGGCTGTTGAGCGCGGCCACGCAGATGCGGCCGGAGTCCACGCCGTAGATGCCGAACTCGCTGCGCAGGCGCTGCATCTGCGCCGCGTTCAGGCCCGAGTAGCTGAACATGCCCTTCTGGCGGGTGATGAAGCTCAGGTCGTCGGTCACGCCGGCTTCCTTGAGCTTGGCCACCAGCGCGGTGCGCATCGTGCGGATGCGCTCGCGCATGCCGGCGAGCTCTTCCTCCCACAGCTTGCGCAGCTCCGGCGTGGTCAGCACGGTGGCCACCACCTGCGCGCCGTGCGTCGGCGGGTTGGAGTAGTTGGTGCGGATCACGCGCTTGAGCTGGCTCAGCACGCGCGCAGCTTCGTCGGCCGACTCGCTGACGATGCTCAGCGCGCCCACGCGCTCGCCGTACAGCGAGAAGCTCTTGGAGAAGCTGGTGGAGACGAAAAAGCTCAGGCCGGCGTCGAGGAACTTGATGACCACCTTGCCGTCCTCAGCGATGCCCTCGCCGAAGCCCTGGTAGGCCATGTCGAGGAAGGGCACCAGGCCACGCGCCTTGCAGGCGGCGATCACGTCGTCCCACTGCGCTTCGGTCAGGTCGTAGCCGGTGGGGTTGTGGCAGCAGGCATGCAGCACCACGATCGTGCCAGGGGCGGCAGCCTTCAGCGCCGCCAGCATGCCGTCCACGTTGATGCCCCGCTTGGCGGCGTCGTAGTACGGGTAGGTCCCCACCTTGAAGCCGGCGGACTCGAACAGCGCCCGGTGGTTCTCCCAGCTCGGGTCGGAGATCAGCACCTGGGCGTCCGGCGTCAGGCGCTTCAGGAAGTCCGCGCCCAGCTTCAGGCCGCCGGTGCCGCCGATGGCCTGCACGGTGGAGATGCGGCCGGCCTTGACCGCCGCATGCTCGGCGCCGAACACCAGGCCCTGCACCGCCTTGTCATAGGCAGCGATGCCGTCGATGGGCAGGTAGCCGCGGGCCTTGGGCGCTTCCAGCATCTGCTTTTCGGCGGCGGCCACGCACTGGAGCAGCGGCAGCTTGCCGTTGTCGTCGGTGTAGACGCCCACGCCCAGGTTGACCTTGTTGGGGTTCGGGTCGGCGTTGAACTGTTCGTTCAGACCCAGGATCGGGTCGCGCGGGGCCATCTCGACGGCGGAGAACAAAGACATGCTGGGACCTTGTGAGGCGAGGTGAAAAGGGGGACGGGCCGGGAGGTGAGGCAGCGGAGGGCGAAGCACAGCCACCCCGTGTGCTGCGCAAGGGCGGGTGCGGTAGGCTGGCAGCTTCGGCCGCCCGCCACGTCGAGCCCAAGGCCGTCACCGCTGCGGGCGCGGGTCTTGCCTTGCTGCCTGGGCAGGCGCCGCCGGCGCGTCGCGGGTGCCGCAATTTTAAGCGTCGGTTGCGCATCGGCCGGGTCGCGGCCGCGCCGGTGCAGCGGCCTTCGTCACGCTGCCGGATCTGCCGGATCGGTCACGCCGGCCCATGACCCGTACGCCGCGCATCTCACGCATCTCACAGCGGATGCCCCTTGCTACCCGCCGCACCTGCCCCCATCTGCATCGCCCATGTCCTCTGCCCCCCAGCCCCTCGCCCCGGTCGATGACGCCAGCGCGCCGCCCGAAGGCCGCTTCGTGCGCTTCCCCGGCTCGCCGTTCGAGCTCTACCAGCCCTATCCGCCAGCGGGTGACCAGCCCGCGGCCATTGACCAGCTGGTGGCCGGTGTCGAGGACGGCCTGCTCTACCAGACGCTGCTGGGCGTGACCGGCTCGGGCAAGACCTACACCATGGCCAACACCATCGCCCGCCTCGGCCGGCCGGCCATCGTGTTCGCGCCCAACAAGACGCTGGCCGCGCAGCTCTACAGCGAGTTCCGCGAGTTCTTCCCGAAGAATGCGGTGGAGTACTTCGTCAGCTACTACGACTACTACCAGCCCGAGGCCTATGTGCCGCAGCGCGACCTGTTCATCGAGAAGGACAGCGCCATCAACGAGCACATCGAGCAGATGCGGCTGTCCGCCACCAAGAGCCTGCTGGAGCGGCGCGACGTGGTCATCGTGGCGTCGGTGTCGGCCATCTACGGCATCGGCAAGCCCGAGGACTACATGACCATGGTCCTCATCGCGCGCGTGGGCGACAAGATCAGCCAGCGTGACGTCATCGCCCAGCTCGTGCGTATGCAGTACCAGCGCAACGATGTGGACTTCTCGCGCGGCCACTTCCGCGTGCGCGGCGACACCATCGACGTCTTCCCGGCCGAGCACTCGGAGCTGGCCGTGCGGCTGGAGCTCTTCGACGACGAGATCGAGTCCATCCAGCTCTTCGACCCGCTCACCGGCCGCATCCGCCAGAAGATCCCGCGCTTCACCATTTACCCCAGCAGCCATTACGTGACCCCGCGCGAGCGCGTGGTCTCGGCCATCGAGAGCATCAAGGCCGAGCTCAACGAGCGCGTCAAGCAGTTCGTCGCCGACGGCAAGCTGGTGGAGGCGCAGCGGCTGGAGCAGCGCACGCGCTTCGACCTGGAGATGCTGCAGGAGGTGGGCCACTGCAAGGGCATCGAGAACTACACGCGGCATCTGTCCGGCGCGCCGCCGGGCTCACCGCCGCCCACGCTGGTGGACTACCTGCCGCGCGATGCGCTGATGTTCATGGACGAGAGCCACGTGCTGATCGGCCAGTTCGGCGGCATGTACAACGGCGACCGCGCGCGCAAGAGCACGCTGGTGGAGTACGGCTTCCGTCTGCCCTCGGCGCTGGACAACCGGCCGCTGAAGTTCGAGGAGTTCGAGGGCAAGCTGCGCCAGACCATCTTCGTCACGGCCACGCCTGCGGACTACGAGAAGCAGCACGCCGGCCAGGTGGTCGAGCAACTGGTGCGCCCCACCGGGCTGGTCGACCCAGAGGTCGAGGTGCGCCCGGCCACGCACCAGGTGGACGACGTGCTGCAGGAGATCCGCATCCGCGTCGAGAAGAACGAGCGCGTGCTGATCACCACGCTGACCAAGCGCATGGCCGAGCAGCTCACCGACTACCTCACCGACAACGGTGTGAAGGTGCGCTATCTGCACTCCGACATCGACACGGTCGAGCGCGTGGAGATCCTGCGCGACCTGCGCTTGGGCACCTTCGATGTGCTGGTGGGCATCAACCTGCTGCGCGAAGGCCTGGACATCCCCGAGGTGTCGCTGGTGGCCATCCTCGATGCGGACAAGGAAGGCTTCCTGCGCGCCGAGCGCAGCCTGATCCAGACCATCGGCCGCGCCGCGCGCAATGCCAACGGCCGCGCCATCCTCTACGCCGACCGCATCACCGAGTCGATGAAGAAGGCGATCGACGAGACCCAGCGCCGCCGCGCCAAGCAGATCGCCTTCAACGAGGCCCACGGCATCACGCCGCGCACCATCCGCAAGCAGGTGCGCGAGCTGATCGACGGGGTGGTGGCCGACCGCAACGACGGGCGAGATGCGCTGCGCGCGCAGTCGGGCTCAGCCGAGGTCGAGGCGATGAGCGAAAGAGACCTGGGCAAGCGCATCAAGCAGCTGGAAAAGCAGATGCTTGAACACGCCCGTAATCTGGAGTTCGAGCAGGCCGCGCGGCTGCGCGACCAGCTCGCCCTGCTCAAGGAACAGGTCTTCGGTGCACCAGGCGCAGAAAACGTCACGCCCATCCAGGCCGGACGGGCGTGATCAGGCAGCAGGGCCGCCCAGTCAGCCCTTGGTTCCCAAGGCTGAGCCGACACGCAGGCCGACCCAGGTGCACAGCGCAATGGCCGCAACAGTGGCCAGCCCGGCCAAGCCGGCAGGCGCGCCGGCTGCGGCCAGCGGCTGGTGCACCAGCTCCAGGCCGGTCGGCAGGCCGACAAGAAACCCGCCGATCACGCCGAGCTTCTCCAGACCCAGCGCCTTGCGCTCTTCGCCATCCGGGTGGACGGGGCTTTGGCTGAGTTTCCAGGTGTTTTGAGACATGGCAGGCTCCTTCCGAAAAGGATTGGTGCGCTGCAGCAAATATAGCGATTGCCTGCCAGAATTCAAGGGTTAACCCGTAACGACCGCAGGGGTGGGCTCAGGCGCCGGACCGCGCAGCCTGCTGGACCGGGGGCACGGCCGCTGCCCTGCAAGTCGGAGCGCGCTGCGCTAGAATTCGACTAAATCACTCGGGTTTCATCGCGGGTTCGCCCTTAGGGTCATACCCAGAGAAGACCCGAAGGGGAATGGGGTTTGCCAAGGTCCTGATGGGCCGTCTGCCGGCCGCCACCCCTACCCCACTTCCCGAGGAGTCCTGCCATGCGACTGACCACCAAAGGGCGCTTCGCCGTCACCGCCATGATCGACCTGGCCCTGCGCGAGCACACGGGGCCGGTGGCGCTGGCCGCCATCAGCCAACGCCAGCAGATCTCTCTGTCCTACCTGGAGCAGCTGTTCGGCAAGCTGCGCCGCCACGAGCTGGTGGAGAGCACGCGCGGCCCCGGCGGCGGTTATTCGCTGGGCCGCAAGGCTGAGGAAATCACCGTGGCCGACATCATCGTCGCCGTGGACGAGCCCATTGATGCCACCGGCTGCGGCGGCAAGGAAAACTGCATGGGCGACGACGCAGGCCGCTGCATGACGCACGAGCTGTGGTCCAGCCTCAATCAAAAGATGATCGAGTACCTGGATTCCATCAGCCTGCGCAAGCTGGTGGACGACCAGCTCGCCCGCGGCGTCTCCATCGAGGACCAGCCGGTCAAGCGCGCCATCTCCACCCAACCGGTGGTCAAGCCGATCAAGGTCAACGCGCCCAACTCGGTTTTTGCCCTGGGCACCGCGATGGGCAAGTGAGCCCGCTCCGATCGCCGCCTGACCGTTCCACGACTTTCGTTTTCGCCAGCCAGGATCGTCCGCCATGGACATGACGCCGCACTTCCCCATCTACATGGACTACGGGGCCACCACGCCGGTGGACCCGCGCGTGGTCGACGCGATGATTCCCTGGCTGCGCGAGCACTTCGGCAACCCGGCCTCGCGCAGCCATGCCTGGGGATGGGAGGCGGAAGAGGCGGTGGAGAAGGCGCGCCAGCAGGTGGCCGACCTCATCCACGCCGACCCGCGCGAGATCGTCTGGACCTCCGGCGCGACCGAGTCGAACAACCTCGCGCTCAAGGGCGCGGCCCACTTCTACAAGAGCCGCGGCAACCATATCGTCACGGTCAAGACCGAGCACAAGGCGGTGCTCGACACCTGCCGCGAGCTGGAGCGCCAGGGCTTCGAGGTGACCTACCTCGACGTGCAGGAGAACGGCCTGCTCGACCTGGACCGCTTCCGCGATGCGCTGAAGCCCGGGACGATCCTGGCCTCGGTGATGTACGTCAACAACGAGATCGGCGTCATCCAGGACATCGACACCATCGGCGCCATCTGCCGCGAGAAAGGCGTGATCTTCCATTGCGATGCGGCCCAGGCCAGCGGCAAGGTGGAGATCGACATGGCCCGCCAGCCGGTGGACCTGCTGAGCCTGGCGTCTCACAAGACCTACGGCCCCAAGGGCCAGGGCGCGCTGTATGTGCGCCGCAAGCCGCGCGTGCGCATCGAGGCGCAGATGCACGGCGGCGGCCATGAGCGCGGCATGCGCTCGGGCACGCTGCCGGTGCACCAGATCGTCGGCATGGGCGAAGCCTTCCGCATTGCCAAGGAAGAGATGCCCGCCGAGCTGGAGCGCATCCGCGGTCTGCAGCAGCGGCTGCTCAAGGGCATCCAGCAGATCGAGCAGGTGTTCATCAACGGCGACCTGGAGCGCCGGGTGCCACACAACTTGAACGCGTCCTTCAACTATGTCGAAGGCGAGTCGCTGATCATGGGCGTCAAGGGCATCGCCGTGTCCTCCGGCTCCGCCTGCACCTCGGCCAGCCTGGAGCCCAGCTATGTGCTGCGCGCGCTGGGCCGCAGCGACGAGCTGGCGCACAGCTCGCTGCGCATGACCATCGGCCGCTTCACCACGGCCGAAGAGATCGACTACGCCGTCTCCCTGCTGCAGACCCAGGTGGCCAAGCTGCGCGAGCTCTCGCCGCTGTGGGACATGTACAAGGAAGGCGTGGACCTCAGCACCATCCAGTGGGCGGCGCACTGACGCCTGCCCATCGAGGCCACCAGACACGACACCGGCTGCAGCCTGCGGCAGCCGGCCCCGCAGGGGATCCAGCAGGGGCTTGCGGGCGCGGCGCCCGCGGCCAGTGTGATTGAGGAGTAGATGCCATGGCATACAGCAACAAGGTCATCGACCACTACGAGAACCCGCGCAACGTCGGCTCCTTCGAGAAGGGCGACGAATCGGTCGGCACCGGCATGGTGGGCGCGCCCGCCTGTGGCGACGTGATGAAGCTGCAGATCAAGGTCAACCCGGCCACCGGCGTGATCGAGGATGCGCGCTTCAAGACCTACGGCTGCGGCTCGGCCATTGCGTCGTCCTCGCTGGTGACCGAATGGGTCAAGGGCAAGACGCTGGACCAGGCGCTGGACATCAAGAACACCCAGATCGCCGAAGAGCTGGCCCTGCCGCCGGTGAAGATCCACTGCTCCATCCTGGCCGAGGACGCGATCAAGGCGGCGGTGAGCGATTACAAGGCCAAGCACGGCGCCACCGCCTGACCATCATGGACATGAGCGCCCCCACGACGATGTCCGTCTCGCTGACCGAAGCTGCCGCCCGCCATGTGTCCCGCTACCTGGCCAAGCGCGGCCGGGGCGTGGGCGTGCGTCTGGGCGTGAAGACGACCGGCTGCTCGGGCCTGGCCTACAAGATCGAGTACGCCGACGAGATCGCGCCCGAAGATCACGTCTTCGAGCATCACGGTGTGAAGGTGCTGGTGGACCCGAAGAGCTTGCCCTACATCGACGGCACCGAGCTGGATTTCGTGCGCGAGGGGCTCAACGAAGGCTTCAAGTTCCACAATCCGCGCGAGCGGGACCGCTGCGGCTGCGGGGAGTCGTTCCGCGTCTGAACCGCGCTGGCAGACGAACCGCGCCCTGACCCTCTTCATCGGCCCCGCGGCCCGCAGCGAAGCCCGACCTGCCCGGCAGTCGGGCTTTCGTCTTCCAAGAGTCTTTCAAGAGCCCGGCCGTCGCCCCACCATGACCCTCGACGACGACGATTTCACCCTGTTCGGCCTGCCGCAGGCCCAGGCACAGGACCGCTCGGCCATCGATGCGCGCTGGAAGGCGCTGCAAGACAAGATCCACCCGGACCGCTTCGTGGCCCAGGGCGCGGCCGCGCAGCGCGTGGCCATGCAGTGGGCCGTGCGCGTCAACGAGGCCTATCAGCGGCTGAAGGACCCGCTGCGTCGCGCGGCCTATCTGTGCGAGCTGCGCGGGGCGCCGGTCGAGGCCGAGCGCAACACCGCCATGGCCACCGCCTTCCTGATGAAGCAGATGGCGTGGCGCGAGGCGCTGGAGGAGGCGACGGATGAGCCCGCCGTGCAGGCGCTGCATGACGAGGTGAGCGCCGAGCGCGAGCGCCTGCTGGAGCAGGTGCGCCAGGAACTGGATGAACGCCAGGACCCGGCTGCCGCGGCCGCCACGGTGCGCGCGCTGATGTTCGTGCAGCGCTTCGCCGCCGAGGTGGACGACCGGCTCGATGCGCTGGCGTCCTGACCGCTCCGCGCGCCTGATCCCACATAACGGCCACCTACAACGAGAAGAGCCACATGGCCCTGCTGCAGATCTCCGAGCCCGGGCAGACGCCCGACCCGCATCAACGCCGCATCGCCGTCGGCATCGACCTGGGCACCACCCATTCGCTGGTCGCCGCGGTGCGCCACGGCCTGCCCGAATGCCTGCCCGATGCGCAGGGGCGGGTGATCCTGCCCTCCGCCGTGCGCTACCTGGGCGACGGCCGCCGGCAGATCGGCTTCGATGCGCTTGCGGCGCAGGGCGAAGACCCGGAGCACACCATCGTCTCGGTCAAGCGCTTCATGGGTCGCAGCCTCACCGACATCGCCGGGCGCGAGAAGCTGCCCTACCGCTTCGTCGACCTGCCGGGCATGGTGGGCATCGCCACCCGTGAAGGCGTGAAGACCGCGGTAGAGGTTTCGGCCGAGATCCTGGCCACGCTGCGCTTTCGGGCCGAGGACACCTTCAACGACGACCTGTATGGCGCGGTCATCACCGTGCCGGCCTACTTCGACGACGCCCAGCGCCAGGCGACCAAGGACGCTGCGCAGCTCGCCGGGCTGAACGTGCTGCGCCTGATCAACGAGCCGACCGCCGCGGCCATCGCCTACGGCCTGGACAACGGCGTGGAGGGGCTCTACGCCGTCTACGACCTGGGCGGCGGCACCTTCGACATCTCGCTGCTGCGCCTGTCGCGCGGCGTGTTCGAGGTGGTGGCCACCGGTGGCGACTCGGCCCTGGGCGGCGATGACTTCGATGCCGCGCTGGCGCAGTGGGCGCTGGCCCAAGCCGGCCTGACCGCCCCCACGGCACAGGACAAGCGCGCGGTGCTGGTGGCCGCGCGCCGCGCCAAGGAGGCGCTCACCGATGCGCCCGATGCCCGACTGCAGGCGCAGCTCAGCACCGGCACGCTGGACGTGGCCGTGACCCGCGCCGGCTTCGACACGCTGACCCGTCCGCTGATCGACCGCACGCTGGCAGCCGTGCGCCGCGCGCTGCGCGATGCCAAGGTCACGCCGGCCGATGTGCAGGGCGTGGTGATGGTGGGCGGCTCCACGCGCATGCCGGCGGTGCGCGAGGCGGTGGGCCAGTACTTCAAGCGCGAGCCGCTGATCAACCTGAACCCCGACGAAGTGGTGGCCCTGGGCGCGGCCGTGCAGGCCAACCAGCTGGCCGGCAATGCGGCCGACGGCAACATCCTGCTGCTGGACGTCATCCCGCTGTCGCTGGGCATCGAGACCATGGGCGGGCTGGTGGAGCGCATCATCCCGCGCAACACCACCATCCCCACCGCGCTGGCGCAGGACTTCACCACCTACCAGGACGGCCAGACCGCGATGGCGCTGCATGTGGTCCAAGGCGAGCGCGAGCAGGTGGAGCACTGCCGCTCGCTGGCGCGCTTCACGCTGCGCGGCATCCCGCCGATGCCGGCCGGTGCAGCGCGCATCCGCGTCACCTTCCAGGTCGATGCCGACGGCCTGCTCAACGTCAGCGCGCGCGAGCAGACCTCCGGTGTGGAGGCGGCGGTGACCGTCAAGCCCAGCTACGGCCTGGACGACGACGCCATCGCCCGCATGCTGCAGGAGGGCTTTGCCACCGCCGAGGCCGACATGGCCGACCGCGCCCTGCGCGAAGCCCGCGTGGAGGCCGAGCGGCTGATGCTGGCCACCCGCGCCGCGCTGGCGGCCGACGGCGACCTGCTCGACGGCGACGAGCACGAGGCCATCGAGCGGCTGCTGTCCGACCTGGACCAGGCACGCCACGGCGAGGACCGCCTGGCCATCGACGCCGCCACCCAGGCGCTGGCGCGCGGCACCGAGGCCTTTGCCGCCGAGCGCATGAACCGCGGCATCCGCGAGGCGCTGACCGGCCGCAGCGTCGACGACATCAAGTGAGCGCCATGACGACGATCAAGATCCTGCCCCACCACGAGTACTGCCCCGAAGGCCGCACCATCGAGGTCCAGCCCGGCACCTCCATCTGCGAGGCGCTGCTGGAGCACGACATCCCCATCGAGCATGCCTGCGACATGAGCTGCGCCTGCACCACCTGCCACGTGGTCGTGCGCGAGGGCTTCAACTCGCTCAATGAAATGGAAGAGGCCGAGGAAGACCTCCTGGACCGTGCCTGGGGCCTGGAGCCCAACTCTCGCCTGAGCTGCCAGGCCATCGTCGCCAAGCAGGACCTGGTGGTGGAGATCCCGCGCTACTCCATCAACCACGCCAAAGAGAACCACTGAGCGCGACGACCGCCTCAACGGGCGCATCCCGTGCGCCACGTCTGCGGGCGGCTGCTAGATTCGGCGGCCGCCCGCTTTGCTTTTCCGCCCCCCTGCCATGTCGCGCCAGATCTTCTTCGACACCGAGACCACCGGCCTGAGCCCTGAAGCGGGCGACCGCATCATCGAGATCGGGTGCGTGGAGATGGTCAACCGCCGGCTGACCGGCCACAACAAGCACTTCTATCTGAACCCCGAGCGGGCCAACAGCGAGGATGCGGTCAAGATCCACGGGCTGACCGACGAGTTCCTGGCCGACAAGCCGGTCTTCGCGGCCATTGCAGAGGAGCTGATCGACTACCTGCGTGGCGCGGAAGTGGTGATCCACAACGCCGGCTTCGACATCGGCTTCATGAATGCCGAGCTGCGCCGCCTGGGTCGCGAGCCGTTCGAGCAGATCGCCGGCAGCATCGTCGACAGCCTGACGCTGGCGCGCGAGATGTTTCCGGGCAAGTCCAATTCGCTGGACGCGCTGTGCCGCCGGTTGGAGGTGGACAACTCCAACCGCGCGCTGCACGGCGCGCTGCTGGACGCCGGGCTGCTGGCCGAGGTCTATATCCGCATGACCCGCGGGCAGGAAAGCCTGGTGATCGATGCCGGCGACGGGGGCGATGCACAAGTCGCCCTGGCGGTGGAGGTTGACCTGGCGAGCTTTGCGCTGCTGCGCATCGAACCCACGCCGCAGGAGCAGGCCGCGCACGAGGCCATGCTCGCCGAGCTGGACAAGGCCAGTGGCGGCAAGACCGTGTGGCGCCGGTTGCAGGAGCAGGGCGCCACAGCCTGAGGGCGGCAAAGCGGCCTGGAGGCATCGACTCCCGGGCCCTTCACGCCCCGCTGATTTTTCGGTCTATAATCGCGGTCTTGCTTGGGCGGTTAGCTCAGCGGTAGAGCACTGCCTTCACACGGCAGGGGTCGCAGGTTCGAACCCTGCACCGCCCACCAAGCTGCATTCCTTGAAGGCCTCGCACCTCCCGGTGCGGGGCCTTTGCGTTTGGACGGCTCGCGTGCATTGGGTGCATCGTGGCGCCCGGGTCCTTTAGACGATCCCCGGGGCAAGTCACAGCGTGCTCAGTCCGCCAGCGGCGACGGCGGTGCTTCGTCGTTGGCTGCGTCCGCCGCGCCGCGCTCCACGCGGTTGGCAAAGCCGGCGCGGCCGATGGCCGTGCCGCCGGTGGCCTGGCCGATGGCCTGGCGCAGCAGCGCATCAGGCGTCTTGCCGGCATCGGGATAGAGCGCCACGCCGGGACTGACCGCCAGCGCCGCGCTGCGCCCGGTCAGGCTGAAGGGCTGGCGCAGCGCATCCACCAGCTTGTCGGCCACCCGTGCGCTGTCCTGTGGCTGGTCGATCCAGGCCAGCAGCACCACCAGCAGGTCCGGCGCCACGCTGGCCAGTACATCGCTGGCGCGCAGCCGCGCGCGCAGGCGCACGGCCACCTTGCGACGCAGCACGTTGGCGGCCTCCGCGCCCAGCTCATCGCGCACGGTGGCCAAGCCGTCCAGACGCAGTGCCACCACGGCCATCGGCGCCGGCTCGCGCTCGCGCAGGGCCAGCAGATGACTCATGTGCTCCAGAAGCTGGGCATGGTTGGGCAGGCCGGTGGACAGGTCGGTGGCATGCGACTTGTGGACCGCCTGCGTGTGGCGCTGGCGGGCCAGGGCCAGTCGCAACGCGCGGGCCAGGGCCAGCGGCGAGCCGGCATGCGCGGCGGCCGGCAGGATGTCCTGCACGCCGGCGGCCATCAGCGCATCGGCCTGCGCCGGGTTGCATTCGGCCCCCAGCAGCACCACGGCCGACTCCAGCACCGCCTGCGACAGCGCCGGCCAGTGCAGCACGTCGTTGAAGCTGTCGCCCACCGCAGCGTCGATCACCACCGCATCGGCATGGCGCTGGCGCAGCTGCGCGGCCGCGGCCTGCAGGCTGTCCACGTGCGTCAGCTCGAAGGGGCCCCAGGGACTGTCGTCGGGCAGGGCAAAGGGTCGGGGTCCGATAGACAGGACGTGGAAGGCGGTCATGGCAGGCGGAGATGAGTGTGGCCGCATGCTAGCCCGCGCCTGAGCGGGGCGCAGTCCGATGTTGGGGCGGCCCGGCGCCTGGTGGGGCTGTGCCACTGCCGGGTAGACCGGGATGGCGGGCCACAGGCCGCACATCAGAATCGCGCCCTGGTCGCGGGTGCCCGGTGCGCTCGCCCCGGCGTGTCCTGAAGAGAGGCAACCATGAAGTTCGAGGAGTATCGGTCGCACGACGGCCTGGGTCTGGCGCAGCTGGTGCAGCGCGGGCAGGTGTCGGCGGAGGAGCTGCTGCAGGCCGCAATGGCCCGCTGCGATGCGGTGCAGCCAGTGATCCGCGCCGTCGTGCGGCGGCTGGACGAGCGGGCGCGGCAGCGTGCGTCGAGCCTGCGCGGCCATGAGGGCACGTTTGCCGGCGTGCCCTTCCTGGTCAAGGACTTGTTCCAGGAGATTGCCCATGAGGTCCACGGGTGCGGCTCGCGTGCGCTGGCCCAGGCACGGGCCGATGAGAGCAGTGACTTTGTGCGCGCATCGGAGGCCGCTGGCCTCGTGATCTTCGGCCAGACCAACACGCCGGAGTTCGGCGCCAAGAACGTCACCGAGCCGCTGGCCAACGGCGCCAGCCGCAACCCCTGGGCGCTGGAGCGCACGCCGGGTGGATCATCCGGCGGATCGGCCGCCGCGGTGGCCGCGGGCATCGTGCCCATGGCCGGCGCCAACGACGGGGGCGGCTCCATCCGCATCCCGGCGGCGGCCTGCGGGCTCTTCGGCATGAAGGTCGGTCGCGGGCGGGTATCCACGGGCCCGGCCGTGGGCGAGGGCATGTTCGGCGCCGTGGCGCAGGGCGTGGTGTCGCGCAGTGTCCGCGACACGGCGGCCATGCTCGACGTGCTGCAGGGCCCGCAGCCCCATGCGCCCTACTGGATGCCGCCGTCGCCCGGCTACCTGGCCGCGCTGGAGCGTCCGCCGCGCGCCTTGCGCATCGGCTTCTCAACCGACTCGCCCATCGGCACGCCGGTGGACCCGCAGGCCGTGGCCGCGGTGGAGGACGCTGCGCGGCTGCTGCAGTCGCTAGGCCATCACGTGGAGCCGGCCGCGCCGCCGGTGGACGGCATGGCGTTGTCCAAGGACTTCCTGCTGATGTGGTTCGGCATGCAGGCCATGCTCGTGGACGAGGTGCGCCGGCGCACGGGCGCGCCGCTGTCCGACTTCGAGCCGGACACGCGCGTGATGGCCGCGCTGGGTGCTTCGACCCGCGCCGCCGAGCTGCTGGCCTGCCACCAGCGCTGGCATGAGCACACGCGTGCGCTGGCGCGCTTCCATGGGCGCTATGACCTCTGGCTGTCGCCCACACTGGCCGGCCCGCCGCTGGTCATCGGCCAGAACGCCACGCCGCCCGCACTGCATGTGGCGGCCTCGGTGCTGATCAGGCTGGGCCTGGCGCGGGTGCTTCGCTCAGCCAGCGTGCTGGAGGACGCGGTGCGCCAGAACCTCGGCTGGACGCCGTACACCCAGCTGGCCAACCTGACCGGCCGCCCCGCCATGTCCGTGCCGCTGTACTGGACGCCCGGTGGCCTGCCGCTGGGCGTGCAGTTCGTCGGCTCGCTGGATGCCGAGGCCACGATGCTGCAGCTGGCCGCCCAGCTGGAGCAGGCCCGGCCCTGGTTCGACCGTCTGCCGCCCGAGCCGGCGTCCGCCGTGCGCGGCTGAGCACCTCATGCGGCCATGGGCCCTGCATTTGCCAGGGCGGGCCACAGGTCTGCGCGGGCCGGCTGCCCGCTCGCGGCCTAAGCGATCCCGGCCGCCCGCTGCGCCAGCGCCCGCGCACAGGCCGCGGCGCTGGCCCAGGCCCACTGGAAGTTGTAGCCGCCCAGCCAGCCGGTCACGTCCACCACTTCGCCGATGAAGTACAGGCCCGGCACCAGGCGGCTGCCCATGCTGCGCGACTCAAGGTCGCGCGTGTCCACGCCGCCGGCCATGACCTCGGCCTTGCGCCAGCCTTCCGTGCCGGTGGGCATGACCGTCCACTGCTGCAGGCTGCGCCCGGCGGCCAGCAGCTCCGCATCGCGACAGTCGGGCAGCGGCTTGTGGCCCGGCAGGCCCTGCAGGGCGCACCAGGTCTGCACCAGGCGCTGCGGCAGCCGCGTGGCCAGCTCGTTGGCCAGCTGGCGGCGCGAGCCGCGCTTGGCCTCGCACAGCGCCTGGCCCAGGTCGTGTGCCGGTGCATCGCCGGCCGCCAGGTCGATGCGCAGCCCGTCGCCCGCCCGCCAGTAGCTGGAGATCTGCAGGATGGCCGGCCCGCTCAGGCCGCGGTGGGTGAAGAGCAGGTCTTCATGGAACGCCACGGCGGCCTTGCCGCTGCGGCCCATGCTGCCGCGCGTGCCGGCCAGGGTGCGGGCCGGGGCAGGGCCCGGGGCGTCGCCCGGGCGGCCCGCCGCGTTGCTGCCATCCGCGTGCACCAGCGGTTGTGGCGCCACGCTCACCCGCACCGGCAGCGCCACGCCGGCCAGCTCGGCAAACGGCTGCCAGGCGGCGGCATCAAACGTCAGCGGCACCAGCGCCGGCCGCGGCTCGACGACGCGGTGGCCCCATTGCCGCGCCAGCCGCAGGCCCCAGTCGCTGGCGCCAATCTTGGGCACCGGCAGCCCGCCGGTGGCCACCACCAGCTGCGCCGCGTGCACCGGGCCACGGTCGGTCTGCAGGGCAAAGCCCTGCGGCCCGCGGTCCACGCTGCGCACGGTGCAAGGCTGCCAACGCTCCACGCGGCCGGCGGCGCACTCGGCCACCAGCATCTGGATGATGTCCTCGGCACTGTCGTCGCAGAAGAGCTGGCCCTTGTGCTTCTCGTGCCAGGGGATGTGGTGACGCTCGACCAGCGCGATGAAGTCCGCCGGCGTGTAGCCCGCCAGTGCCGAGCGGCAGTAGTGCGGGTTGTCCGACAGGTACTGCGCGGGGCCGGCGTCGCGGTTGGTGAAATTGCATCTGCCCCCGCCAGAGATGCGGATCTTCTCAGCCAGCTTCTCGGCATGGTCGATGAGCAAGACCGTCAGCCCGGCTTGGCCGGCGCGCGCCGCACAGAAAAGCCCTGCGGCCCCTGCGCCGACCACCACCACGTCTACCTTGTGCATCGCCGGGATTGTCTGGCAGGCCACGGGCGGCAGCCCGCTGGCCTGCTTGAGCGCCAGCCCCGGCCAGGCGCCCTGGAAGTGCGCCGGATCAGCTGGCGGTCAGGCCCAGCGGCCGGCTCTGGGTGAAGACGGGCTGGCCGCCCGCGTGATCGCCTTCGGCGGCCACCGCGCGGCTGCGGCCCTGGCGCTTGGCCTCGTACAAGGCCAGGTCGGCGCGATGCATGGCCTGGGCCAGCGACTCGCCGCGCTGCATCTGCACCACGCCGAAGCTCAGGCTGATCGGCGCCAGCTGCTGCGACGTGCGCTCGGCCTCCACCTGACGCACGATGCGATCGGCCACGTGCAGGGCGTCGCTCACCGAGGTCTCGGGTAGAAGGGCAACGAATTCATCACCGCCGATGCGGCCGACCACGTCGCGGCTGCGCAGGATCAGCCGCGCCGAGCGAGCCACCAGCCGCAGTGCCTCGTCGCCGGCCGCATGGCCGAAGGAGTCATTCACCGCTTTGAAGTGGTCAATGTCAAACAGCATCACCGACGACGCCCCCGTGGGGCTCAGCTGCAGCGCCTGGGCCGCCAGGTCATTGAAGTGCCGGCGGTTGGGGATCTGCGTGAGCATGTCGGTGTCGGCCAGCACACGCAGCTGGCGCTGCGATTCACGCAGCCCGGCCTCGGTGCGCTCGTAGGTGAGCAGCAGGCACAGGTAGAGCGCGAACAGCTGGGTACACAGCAGCCCCAGGGCGATCATCACGTAGTCGAGCTGGGCGTCGGTGACCGTGGGATCGTTCCAGTGCGCCAGCGCGGAGCCCAGGCGCGGCATCTGCACCACCGCGCCCACCAGCATCAGCACCAGCAGCGCCTTGAGCGAGCTGCTGTGGCGCCACTCGCGCACATGGAAGGTCACCCACGCCGCATACAGATGCAGCGCTGCGTAGACCACGCTGAACACCGCCACCCGCGGCGCCAGTCCTCGGTCGGCTTGCCATGCCCCCACCCACAGCAGGAAGCTCAGGCCGAAGAACAGCCCGTCGGCCGACGCGGACAGCGGCAGGTTGCTGCGCACGTAGAAGCGTCGCAGCCCGATCAGCAGCAGCACCGGCCACTGGAGCATCAACGCCGTGGTCAGCGGTGTCACCTCGGGCTGCGAGGCGCGCAGCGGCAGCAGCAGGCTGCTGAGCGTGGCCAGCCCCTGCGCCAGGATCCACCACCAGAAGCCACGATAAGTGCGCTGCGTCAGCCCGACGAAGATCAGGATGCCCCATGCAGTGGCCATGACCAGTGCAACGACGAGCACCAGCGTGGGGATATGAACCTGGAAAGCGGGGAACATGGGCGGGGTGGACGCGTCTCGGAACCGGCGGGCGGCTCGGCAGAGCCGATGCAAGAGATGTGCAGTCCTGCCGCTTCGCGGGGGCCGGACCCAGGGCAATCCATTATTCTCTAGCGCCCTCCGCTCGGTGGATACCCGGGATGAGCGAGGGTATCCCCGAGTTCTCTCATCAAGACGCAACGGAGCAAGCGATGGCCATGGACGTGGTGGACTACGAAATCAAAGGCGCCGAGATGCAGTTCGTCGAGGTCGAACTCGACCCGGGCGAGGCCGCCATCGGTGAAGCCGGCAGCATGATGTTCATGGACGCGGGCATTCAGCTCGACACGGTCTTTGGCGACGGCTCGCGCCAGCAGAGCGGCGGCCTTTTCGGCAAGCTGCTGGGCGCCGGCAAGCGGCTGATCACCGGCGAGTCGCTCTTCACCACCGTCTACACCAACCAGGGTGCTGGCAAGGCCCGGGTGGCGTTTGCCGCACCCTACCCGGGCAAGATCCTGCCGATGGACCTGAAGGCCCTGGGCGGCACTTTGATCTGCCAGAAGGACGCCTTCCTGTGCGCGGCGCGCGGCGTGTCGCTGGGCATCGCCTTCCAGCGTCGGCTCTCGGCCGGCTTCTTTGGCGGCGAAGGCTTCATCATGCAGAAGCTCGACGGCGACGGCCTGGCCTTCGTGCACGCGGGCGGCACCGTGGTGCGCCGCGAGCTGGCCGCGGGCCAGACGCTGCTGGTGGACACCGGTTGCCTGGTGGCCTACACGCCGGGCGTGGACTTCGAGGTGCAGTTCGTCGGCGGCATCAAGACGGCGCTCTTCGGCGGCGAGGGCCTGTTCCTGGCGCGTCTCACCGGCCCTGGCCATGTCTGGCTGCAGAGCCTGCCGTTCTCGCGCCTGGCCTCGCGCGTGTTCGCTGCTGCCCCGCAGGCCGGCGGTCGCCAGCAGGACCAGGGTGGGCTGCTGACCGGCCTGGGCGCCGGCGGGCTGCTCGGCGGCGTGCTGGGTGGCGACGACGAGTAAGACCCGCCTGATCTGCGCGCCGGCGGGGCCCGCGGCGGCGGCCTTGCAAAGGCGTACGGCGGCCGGCCGCAGGGGGCCTTGGGTATGCTGCCCGGCATGAAGCTCCTGCTCGATTCACTGTGGCGAGCGGCCGCCTACTGCCTGATGCCCCGGGTCGTCTGGCTGTCGCTGCTGCCGCTGGTGCTGTGTGCCCTCATCACCGGCGTGCTCGCCTATTTCTATTGGGAGCCGGCGGTGGCCGCGGTGCAGCAGCAGCTGCAGGCCTGGGGCTGGACGCAGACTGCGCTCGGCTGGCTGGACGCCGTGGGCGCTGGGGGGCTGCGTTCGCTGTTGGCGCCGCTGATTGTTGTGCTGCTCGTTGTGCCGCTCGTCGTCATCCTGTGCCTGCTGGCGGTGGCCCAGCTCATGGTGCCCACCTTCACCCGGCTGGTGCAGACGCGGCGCTTTCCCTCGCTGCTGGCCCAGGGGCACGAGCCCTGGCTGCTTGGCGCCGCCCGCGGCCTGGGCTGGACGCTGGTGGCGCTGCTGGCGCTTATCGTCAGCCTCCCGCTGTGGCTGATCCCGCCGCTGGGCCTGGTGCTGCCGCCGCTGATCTGGGGCTGGCTGGGCTACCGGGTGATGGCCGCCGATGCGCTGGCCGAGCACGCCACGCAGGACGAGCGCCGCGCCATCCTGCGTGAACACCGCTGGCCGCTTTGGGCCATCGGCATCATCAGCGGCTACCTGGGGGCCGCGCCCTCGCTGGTCTTTGCCGGCGGCGCGCTGGCCTTCGTGCTGGCGCCCGTGTTCGTGATCGGCGCGGTATGGCTCTACACCCTGGTCTTCGCCTTCTCGGCGCTGTGGTTTGCCCATTACACGCTGGCCGCACTGGACCGCCGCCGCCAGCCGGTCACCGGCGTGGCCGACGTGCAGGAGGGCGAGGCGCCCTCCCGGCCCGGTCCCACGGTCACCGATGTGGCCGCTCCGCCGCCATCCCCCCGGCCTCCTGCGACGCCCCCGGCTCTTCCGCCCGCGGCCTGATCTCCTCTGCCCATGCCTGTGCAAGACGACCTGCCCACTTTCGGCGCCCTCATCATCGGTGACGAGATCCTCAGCGGCCGTCGTGCTGACAAGCACCTGGCCAAGCTCATCGAGCTGCTGGGCGAGCGCGGCCTGGCCCTGTCCTGGGCTCGCTACGTCGGCGACGACCCGGCGCGCATCACGCGCGAGCTGCGCGAGGCCTTCGCCAGCGGTGACGTGGTCTTCTCATTCGGCGGCATCGGCGCCACGCCCGACGACCACACCCGCCAGTGCGCAGCCGCCGCGCTGGGCGTGGAGCTGCAGCTGCATCCGGAGGCCCGCGCACTGATCGAGCAGCGCATCGCCGAGATGGCGGCCGGGAATGACGAGGCCATGGACCCGCGGCACCCGGACAACCAGCGCCGGCTGGAGATGGGCCGCTTTCCGGCGGGCGCGCGCATCATCCCCAACCCCTACAACCGCATCCCCGGCTTTTCGGTGGCGCGCGTGCACTTCGTCCCCGGCTTTCCGGTGATGGCGTGGCCGATGGTCGCCTCGGTGCTGGACAACGAATACGCCGCGCTGCGCGGCCGCCGAGCCTGGCTGGAGCGTGCGCTGCTGGTCTTCGGCTCGATGGAGGCCACGCTCACGCCGTTGATGGAGGCCGTCCAGGCCCGATACCCGGGCGTGTCCGTTTTCAGTCTGCCCAGCGTCGACCACCCGCAGTACGGCCGCCACATCGAGCTGGGCGTCAAGGGCGAACCGGCCGCCACCGATGCCGCGTTCGCGTGGATGCGCAGCGAGTTGCAAACGATGGGCGTGAGCGTGCGCACTTAATAGGTGCATCCACGCCGAATGCATCAAAAAGGTGCGCCGCGGCGCCTCCCAGCTTTCTCGCTTCGCCGCCGAGTGCGCCAAACAAGGGCGCGGGCGACCTGCCGCACCCGCGCAGCCTGCGAACCCCTTGGCAGACCCGTCCGACAAGGCTGCGGCGCACTGTCCGGCAGCATGCCGGCATGCTTTCTGCTATTACACTGCGCTGCCTGATTTGCCCCATGGACCACAGCGCCGTCCGCTGCCTTCCGCCGGGCGTTCTCAGCCTCTGATCACCAGCCCTTTCAGCCCCCGATAAAGCATCTCGCTAGGAGCATTTGATGGCCAACAAGACGGTCGCCGACGTGATGAAGATGGTGAAGGACAACGAAGTCAAATTCGTTGATTTCCGCTTCACCGATACCCGTGGCAAGGAACAGCACGTCTCCGTGCCGGTTTCCCACTTCGACGAAGACAAGTTCACGTCTGGCCATGCGTTTGACGGCTCCTCCATTGCCGGCTGGAAGGGCATCGAAGCGTCCGACATGCTGCTCATGCCGGATCCGAACACGGCCAACATCGATCCTTTCTTCGAAGAGCCGACGCTCATCCTGACCTGCGACGTCATCGACCCGCACGATGGCAAGGCCTATGACCGCGACCCCCGCTCGCTGGCCAAGCGAGCAGAGGCCTATCTGAAGGCGTCCGGCCTGGGTGACACGGCCTACTTCGGTCCGGAGCCCGAGTTTTTCGTCTTTGACTCGGTGCGCTGGGCCAACGAGATGTCGGGCTCCTTCTTCAAGATCGAGTCCGAAGAAGGCTCCTGGAACACCGGCAAGGAGTACGAGCACGGCAACAGCGGCTACCGTCCGACCGTCAAGGGCGGCTACTTCCCCGTGCCGCCGGTCGACTCCGGCCAGGACATGCGCTCGGAGATGTGCCTGATCCTCGAATCCCTGGGCATCCCGGTTGAAGTGCACCACCACGAGGTGGCCAACGCCGGCCAGATGGAGATCGGCACCAAGTTCAGCACGCTCACCGAGCGCGCCGACTGGCTGCAACTGCAGAAGTATGTGATCGTCAACGTGGCGCATGCCTACGGCAAGACGGCCACCTTCATGCCCAAGCCCATCGTCGGTGACAACGGCTCCGGCATGCACGTGCACCAGTCGATCTGGAAGGACGGCAAGAACC
This sequence comes from Pseudomonadota bacterium, assembly GCA_049321005.1. Lineage (GTDB taxonomy): Bacteria > Pseudomonadota > Gammaproteobacteria > Burkholderiales > Burkholderiaceae_C > Aquabacterium. Next base: position 29,711 of record JBMOQL010000005.1, on the reverse strand, counting down.
TGTTCGCCGGTGACGGCTATGCCGGCCTGAGCGAGTTCGCGCTGTACTACATCGGCGGCATCATCAAGCACGCCCGTGCGCTGAACGCCATCACCAACCCGGGTACGAACTCGTACAAGCGCCTGGTGCCCGGCTTCGAAGCCCCGGTCAAGCTGGCTTACTCGGCCAAGAACCGCTCGGCCTCCATCCGCATCCCCTACGTGTCCAACCCCAAGGGCCGCCGTATCGAGGCGCGCTTCCCGGACCCTTCAGCCAACCCCTACCTCGCCTTCGCCGCGCTGATGATGGCTGGCCTGGACGGCGTGGAGAACAAGATCCACCCGGGCGAAGCCGCCACGAAGGATCTGTACCACCTGCCGCCGGAAGAGGACGCGAAGATCCCGACCGTCTGCCACAGCCTGGACCAAGCGCTGGAGTACCTGGACAAGGATCGCGCCTTCCTGACCAAGGGCGGCGTCTTTACCGACTCCTACCTGGACGCCTACATCGAGCTCAAGATGCAGGAGGTCACGCGCTTCCGCATGGCCACGCACCCGGTCGAGTTCGACATGTATTACGCGCTGTGATGCGGGCAGCGGGTCCGGCAGCGATGCGGGCCCGCCCAACGGGCTGCCCCAGCGTGGCCCGTCGAGCCGGGCGGCCTTCGGGCCGCCCGTTCTTTTTGGGCTGGACGGCACAAGCTCTGCCCCGTCGGGCTGGCGAGAGGTGCGCGACGGCGGTGCATGCACGATACTGGACGCTCCCGGGCGGCGGCCCTGCCGTGGCTGCCGCCATCGCGGCCGGCTGCGGCCGTAGGGCCTGGAAGGGCCCGCAGACAAGGACGGAACGACGTGAGTAAGCATGGTCCCGGCGTCCCGGGTGCGGCCCCGCACCGGCGCCTCACCGTTTGCCTGGGCGCGCTGGTTGTGCTGGCTGCTGCAGGCTCCACACAGGCCCAGGACGAGCGCCAGGTCTACCGCTGCCCCGGCAACCTGTACACCGATGCGCTGTCGGTCAAGGAGGCGGCGGCCAAGGGCTGCAAGACACTGGAGGGTGCGCCCGTGACCGTGGTGCAGAGCCCCCGCCGCAGCGCCGCACCCGCCGCTGCCGCGCCTGGCGCGCGTAATGAGGCGCGCGTGGAGCCCACCGAGCAGCGCAACCGTGATGCGGAGTCGCGCCGCATCCTGGAGGCCGAGCTCGCCAAGGAGGAGCAGGCGCTGGCCCAGCTGCAAAAGGACTACAACAACGGCGAGCCCGAGCGCCGCGGCGACGAGCGCAACTTCCAGAAGTACCTGGACCGCGTCAACGAGATGAAGGCCGCTATCGAGCGCAAGCAGGCCGACATCGCGGCGCTCAAGCGCGAGATCGCCAAGCTGGGCGGCTCGGCCAGCTGAAGTCCGCGCCGCCGCGAAAGCACCGTTTCATGCCCCGTCGTACCGCCCGCACGGCCCGGCCCGCCGAGCCGGCGGTGACCGATGCCGCGGCCCATCCTGCCGCTGCTCCATGCGCCGTAACGGCCGCTGCGGCGATCGCTTCGTCCCTGCCGACTGACGCCCTCTTGGTGGACGCCTTCGCGGCCCCTGGCCCCGCGGCCTTGCAGACCCGGTCGCTGCCACCGCTCATCGACCATGCGTCGCTGGACATGCTGGACCGCCTGGCCACGATGGTGGCGGTGGTCGATGCCGACGGCCAGTGCCGTTTCGCCAACGCGGCCTTCGAGGAGCTTCTCGGCCTGTCGCGGCGCAGCGTGCTGCACACCTCTCTCTTCGACTGGTTCACCGATGCACAGCTGGTGCGCGACACGGTCGGCGCGGTGGTGCGCAACGAGTTCTCCGTCAGCCGCTTCGAGACGCAGCTGCGCCGCCACCCCAGCCAGTCCGGCGAGCCGTTGCCGGTGCATGCCATCGTCACGCCCTATGGCGACGGCGGGCAGGCGCTGATGGAGCTGGTGGAGATCGAGCAGCGCACGCGCCAGGACCGCGAGGAGCGCGACCTGGGCCTGGCCAAGGCCAACAAGGAGCTCATCCGCAACCTGGCCCACGAGATCAAGAACCCGCTGGGCGGCATCCGCGGCGCAGCGCAGCTGCTGCAGATGGAAGTCGAGTCCAAGGGCCTGATCGAGTACACGCAGGTCATCATCCACGAGGCCGACCGCCTGCAGGCCCTGGTGGACCGGCTGCTGGCGCCGCATCGCAAGCCGCACGTGGTGGCCGACGTGAACATCCACGAGGTCTGCGAGCGGGTGCGCTCGCTGGTGCTGGCCGAGTTCCCGCGCGGGCTGAAGATCCAGCGCGACTACGACATCTCCATTCCCGAGTTCCGCGGCGACCGCGAGCAGCTCATCCAGGCGGTGCTCAACATCACGCACAACGCGGCGCTGGCGCTGGCCGAGCGCATTGCCGCCGGGGATGCGCGCATCGTCATGCGCACGCGCGTGGCACGCAGCGTGACGCTGCGGCGCAAGCTGCATCGCTTGGCACTGGTCTTGCATATCGAGGACAACGGCCCGGGCGTGCCCGAGTCCATCCGCGAGCAGATCTTCTACCCGCTGGTCAGCGGGCGGGAAGGCGGCTCCGGGCTGGGGCTCACGCTGGCGCAGACCTTCGTCCAGCAGCACCAGGGGACGATCGAATGCGAGAGTGAACCCGGGCGCACCGTGTTCAAGATCCTCATCCCCTTGCCCTGATGGCGGCGCGTGTGGCGCTGCGGCGGTGCGGGGCAGGGGCGGACCATCCCACCGGTCGCGGCATTTGTGCCGCCGGCCGGCACGCGACGAGACAGGACCACGCGCCGCATGAAACCCATCTGGATCGTTGACGACGACCAATCCATCCGCTTCGTCCTCGAGAAGGCCCTGGCCCGCGAGGACTTCCCGGTGCGCAGCTTCACCAATCCGCGGGACGTGCTGGCGGCGCTGGAGACGGAGGAGCCGCAGGTGCTGGTGTCGGACATCCGCATGCCGGGTGGCTCGGGCATCGACCTGCTGACCAAGGTCAAGGAGCGCCACCCGGGGCTGCCGGTCATCATCATGACGGCCTTCTCCGACCTGGACAGCGCGGTGTCGGCCTTCCAGGGCGGGGCGTTCGAATACCTGCCCAAGCCCTTCGACCTGACCAAGGCGGTGGAGCTGATCCGCCGTGCGGTGGATGAGAGCGTGCGCGAGGACGTGGCCGACGAGCGCGTGGCGCAGATGCCCGAGATGCTGGGCCAGGCGCCGGCGATGCAGGACGTCTTCCGCGCCATCGGCCGGCTCAGCCAGAGCAACGTCACCGTGCTGATCACGGGCGAGTCCGGCGCCGGCAAGGAGCTGGTGGCGCGCGCGCTGCACAAGCACAGCCCGCGCGGCAATGGCCCGTTCGTCGCCATCAATACCGCGGCGATACCGAAGGACCTGCTGGAGAGTGAGCTCTTCGGCCATGAGCGCGGCGCCTTCACCGGCGCGCAGACCATGCGCCGCGGGCGCTTCGAGCAGGCCGATGGCGGCACCCTGTTCCTCGACGAGATCGGCGACATGCCGTTCGACCTGCAGACGCGGCTGCTGCGGGTGCTGAGCGACGGCCAGTTCTACCGCGTGGGCGGCCACCATCCGCTCAAGAGCAATGTGCGGGTGATTGCCGCCACGCACCAGGACCTGGAGGAGCGCGTCAAGCACGGTGCCTTCCGCGAGGACCTTTTCCACCGCCTGAACGTCATCCGCTTGCGCCTGCCGCCGCTGCGCGAGCGGCGCGAGGACATCCCCACGCTGGCCCGCTTCTTCCTGCAAAAGAGCGCCAAGGAGCTGGGCGTGGAGGCCAAGCGGCTGTCCGAGGCCGCGCTGCAGCGGCTGACGGCGTTTGCCTTCCCCGGCAACGTGCGCCAGCTGGAGAACATCTGCCACTGGCTGACCGTGATGGCGCCGGCCCAGGTGGTCGAGCCCAAGGACCTGCCCCCCGAGCTGCTGCAGGCCGCGGGTCCGGCGTCCTCGCCGGCGGGGGGCACCCCGCTGCCGGTCCAGCCGGCGGCATCGGTGCCCGCAGCGGCTGGGCCGCCGGTGGGCGCGACGGGTGGCCATGGCGGCATGCCTGCCTCCCAGTCTGTCGGCCCGCCGCCTACCTTGACACCGCCCGCGCAGCTTGCTGCCGACGCAGGGGGCAACGAGCCACCGCACCCAGCGAGAGGCACGGGTGACGTCAGCGCACCGGCCTGGTCGCCGGGCGCCCAGCGGCAGCCGGCATGGGCCATGGAGTCCGTGAGCCCGGCAGCGCCCGAGCCCATGCACCCCGCAGGGGTGTTGCCGGTGGGCGGGGTGACAGCGCAGATGCCGCCCGCCGCGCCGGCCGACGGCGACTGGCTGACGGATCTGGAGGCCCAGGCGCGCAAGCTGCTGGCCGCCGGCGTGCCCGCGGTGTGGGATCACCTTACCCGGCAGTTCGAGGCCCGCCTGATCCATACCGCGCTGGACCTTACGCGCGGCCGGCGCATCGAGGCGGCCCAGAAGCTCGGCATCGGCCGCAACACCATCACGCGCAAGATCCAGGAGCTGGGCCTGGAGGACTGAGCAGGCCGTTGCCAGCCGGCCGCTGCTCGGCGGCCCACTGGGGGCGCGCTTCGATCCGGTGGGCACGGCGGCCACAGCCTGGGCTCAGAGACCCAGGTAGGCCTCGCGCACCTTTGGGTCGTCCAGCAGCTGGCGCGCCGGGCCCTGCAGCGTGATGCACCCGCCGTCCATCACGTAGCCCCGGCTGGCCATCTGCAGCGCGCGGTGGGCGTTCTGCTCCACCAGCAGGATGGTCACGCCCTGGGCGGCGATGTCGCGCACCACGTCGAAGATGGCGTCCACCATCAGCGGCGACAGGCCCATCGACGGCTCGTCCAGCAGCAGGATGCGCGGGCGGGCCATCAGCGCGCGGCCCATGGCGACCATCTGCTGCTCGCCGCCCGACAGCGTGCCGGCCAGCTGCTGGCGGCGCTCCTGCAGGCGCGGAAAGCGCCGGTAGACGTCGGCCAGGTCGGCCTGCACCTGCGCAGCATCGCGCCGCAGGTAGGCGCCCATGCGCAGGTTCTCCTCGATGGACATGCGGGCGAAGATGCCTCGGCCCTCGGGCACCATGACCAGGCCCTGGCTGACGCGCTGCCAGGCCTCCACGCGGTCCAGCGGCCGGCCGTCCAGCCACACGCCGCCGGCCTGCGGTGCCAGCAGCCCGGTGACGGCCTTGAGCAGCGTGGTCTTGCCTGCGCCGTTGGCGCCGATCAGGCAGACCAGCTCGCCGGCATGCAGCTGCAGGCTGGCACCCTGCACGGCGCGGATGCCGCCGTAGCTCACCTGCAGGTCGCGCACCTCCAGCAGCGGCGCGGCGGATGGCGTCACGGTGCTCATGCGGTGTCTCCGGCGCCGTGCGGTGCGTCGGGGCGCACCTCCCAGTTGCCTCGGTAGGGGTCCTCACCCTGCTGCAGCTCCTGCGGCTGCTCGTGCGTCTCGAAGGGCTCGTGTGCGCTGCCCAGATAGGCGGTGATCACCGCCGGGTGGCGCTGCACCTCTGCCGGCGTGCCTTCGGCGATCAGGCGGCCCTGATCGAGCACGCTGACGCGGTCGCACAGGCCCATCACCAGCTTCACGTCGTGCTCGATGATCAGCACCGTGCGGCCCTGGCCGCGGATGGTCTCGATCAGCGTGCGCAGCTGGCGCTTCTCGGTGGCGTTCATGCCGGCGGCCGGCTCATCCAGGGCCAGCAGCCGCGGCTCGGTGGCCAGGGCGCGCGCGATCTCCAGGCGGCGCTGGTCGCCGTAGCTCAGGGTCTGCGCCTGCTGATGTGCGCGCTCAGCCAGGCCGACGAAGGCCAGCAGTGCGTGGGCGCGGTCGCGGATGGCCGCCTCCTCATGCCTGAAGCCCGGTGTGCGCAGCACGGCCGACCACACGCCCGAGCGCGTGCGGACATGGCGGCCGACCATGACGTTCTCCAGTGCGGTCATGCTTGCAAACAGCCGGATGTTCTGGAAGGTGCGGGCGATGCCGGCGCGGGCCACCTGGTGCACGGCGCTGGGCTTGTAGTCGTGCCCGGCCAGGCGGAAGCGCCCGGCATCCGGCACCACCAGCCCGGTGATGACGTTGAAGAAGGTGGTCTTGCCCGCGCCGTTGGGGCCGATCAGGCCGTAGACCTGGCCCTCGGCCACGCGCAGGTCCACGCCCTGCAGCGCCTGCACGCCGCCGAAGCGCTTGCTGGCGCCGGTCACTTCCAGCAGATGCACACCGGCTGCAACGGGCTGCACGACCGCGCTCATGCCTGTGCCCCCTTGGCTGCGGGCGCCGCACGGCCATGCTCCGGCGCCGGCCACAGGCCGCGCGGGCGCACCAGCATCACCAGCACCATCGCCAGCGCGATCAGCAGCTGGCGCAGGATGGCCGCGTCCAACCGGCCACCGGTGGCATGCTGCAGCGGCTCGCCCACGTAGCGCAGCACCTCCGGCAGCGCAGCCAGCAGGAAGGCGCCGACGATCACGCCCGGCACGTGGCCGATGCCGCCCAGCACGATCATCGCGATCAGCAGCGCCGACTCCTGCAGCGTGAACGACTCCGGTGACACGAAGCCCTGGAAGGCAGCGAACAGCACGCCGGCCACGCCGCCGAAGGTGGCCCCCATCGCAAAGGCCAGCAGCTTGAGGTTGCGTGTGTTCAGGCCCATGGCCTTGGCGGCAACCTCGTCCTCGCGGATGGCCATCCAGGCGCGGCCGATGCGCGAGTCCTGCAGCCGCAGGCTGATGACCACCGCGATCACCACCATCGCCAGGAAGAGGTAGTAGTACAGCGTCACCGGCGGCAGCGTCAGCCCGCCCACCTCCAGCGGCTGGCCCAGGTCCAGGCCGAAGAGCTTGATGGAGTCGACCTGGTTGATGCCCATCGGCCCGTTGGTGAGGTTGACCGGCGCATCCAGGTTGTTGATGAAGACGCGGATGATCTCGCCAAAGCCCAGCGTCACGATGGCCAGGTAGTCGCCGCGCAGCTTGAGCGTGGGCGAGCCCAGCAGCACGCCGGCCAGCGCGGCCAGCGCCGCGCCCAGCGGGATGACGAGCCACGGTGAGAGGTGCAGCCCACCGCCGGCCGCGGCCGTGAACACGTCGGGGAAGTTGTCGGTCAGGTGCGGCGAGGCCAGCAGGGCGAACAGATAGGCGCCCACCGCGTAGAAGGCCACGTAGCCCAGGTCCAGCAGGCCGGCGTAGCCGACGACGATGTTCAGGCCCAGGGCCAGCAGCACGTAGAGCAGGGCCAGGTCGATGATGCGCACCCAGGCATGGCCGAAGTGCTGGGCGATCAGCGGCGTGGCCAGCAGGGCCACCGCGCAGAGGAGGAAGAGGGCGAGCTTGCGCGCGGGAGTGGTCATGGCGGGCTCTCCTCAGGCGCGATCGGCCACCCGCTCGCCGAGCAGGCCCTGCGGGCGCAGCGTGAGCACGAGGATGAGCACGAGGAAGGCGAAGATGTCCTGGTACTGGCTGCCCAGCACGCCGCCCGTCCACTGGCCGATGTAGCCCGCGCCCAGCGACTCGATCAGCCCGAGCAGGATGCCGCCCACCATCGCGCCGGCCAGGTTGCCGATGCCGCCGAAGACCGCGGCGGTGAAGGCCTTGAGCCCCGGCAGGAAGCCCATCGCATGCTGCACCGTGCCGTAGTTGGCCGCCCACATCACCCCGGCGATGGCGGCGAGTGCGGCGCCCAGCGCGAAGGTGGCGGCGATCACCCGGTCGGGCCGCACGCCCATCAGCTGTGCCACGCGCGGGTTCTCGGCCGTGGCCCGCATGGCGCGGCCCAGCGGCGTGCGGTGGACGATCAGCATCAGCACGGCCAGGGTCGCCGCGGTGATGGCCAGGATGGCGATCTGCGTGACGTTGATGCTGGCGCCCCAGAGGTCGTACGGGTCCTCGGGCAGCAGCGAGGGATAGGCCTTGTAGGTGGGCCGCCAGATCATCATGGCCAGCGTCTGCAGCAGCAGCGACATGCCCATCGCGGTGATCAGCGGCGCCAGGCGTGGTGCGCGGCGCAGCGGCCGGTAGGCCAGGCGCTCGATCGACACGTTCAGCACCACACACACCACGATGGCCGCGGCCAGCCCGATCAGCAGCTTGACCCAGCCGGGCAGCGGGGCGGTCTCCAGCGCGGTGGTGACGGACCAGCTCGTCAGCGCGCCCACCATCAGCACCTCGCCATGGGCGAAGTTGATCAGGTTGATGATCCCGTAGACCATGGTGTAGCCCAGGGCCAGCAGGGCATACATGCTGCCGAGCACCAAGCCGTTGATGATCTGTTGAAGCAGGACGTCCATGAGGCGTTCAGGCGGGGTGGGGTACCGGTCAACGGGAGCAAGAAGCCAGCCAGCCGGCGGCGCAGCGATACCAGGGCCGGCGAGGCGAAAGACAGACGGGCAGCCCAGATGCGACGAGCCCGCCATGGAGGCGGGCTCTGAGGGCAGCCGGTGTGCCGGCCGCGTATCCCTGCGGGGGCGGCGGGCGTTCCGTCTGACAGACCAGCGCAGATTCTAGGCAGCGCTTAGCGGCTCACAGGCTGGGTAGCTTGAGTGAGTCCACCGTCATGCGGATGAGCTTCTGCTTCAGCCCGGTGAAGGGCGGGAAGAACATCTTGGCCATCATCAGCCCGGGCCAAGACTTCAGCACCGCCCGCTCGTGCGAGAAGGCCTTGAAGCCGTGGATGCCGTGGGCGCTGCCGATGCCGGAGTTGTTGACGCCGCCGAACGGGAGGTTGCCGTGCGCATAGTGCAGCACCACGTGGTTGACGCAGACACCGCCGGAGGACGTGCGGGTCTTGATCGCCTCGGTCACGCGGCTGTCGCGGCTCCAGATGTAGAGGGCCAGCGGCTTGGGTTGGGCATTGATCTGGCGGATCACCGCATCCAAGTCCGTGTAGCCCAGGATGGGCAGCACCGGGCCGAAGATCTCCTCTTCCATGATGGCCGCATCGGCCGGTACCTGATCGAGCAGCGTGGGTGCCACATAGCAGCTGGCCACATCCACCTCGCCGCCGGCGCGGACTTTCGCACCGCGCTGCACGGCGTCCTCCAGCAGCCGGGCCACGCGGCCGGCATGGCGCTGGTTGATCACGCGGGTGAAGTCGGGGTTGGCCTTCTGCTGTGCGGCGGTCTGGCCGTAGAAGCGCTGCAGCGCCTGCTGGCATTGGGCGATGAACTCTGCCTTCACCGACTCGTGCACGTACAGGTAGTCCGGCGCCACGCAGGTCTGGCCGCAGTTGAGGAACTTGCCCCACATGATGGTCTCGGCGGCCAGCTTGATGTCGGCCGACTGATCCACGATGGTCGGCGACTTGCCGCCCAGCTCCAGCGTGACGCTGGTCAGGTGCTGGGCAGCCGCGGCCATCACCACCTTGCCGACCGCCGGCGAGCCGGTGAAGAAGATGTGATCGAACGGCAGGTCCAGCAGCGCCTGCGAGGTCTGGACCGCGCCTTCGAAGAGGGCCACCTCGTCCTCGGCAAACACCTCGCGCACGATGCGGGCCATCAGCGCCGATACAGCCGGCGTCATCTCGGACGGCTTGAGGATGACCGTGTTGCCGGCCGCCAGCGCGGAGATCAGCGGGCCGAAGCACAGGTTCAGCGGGTAGTTCCAGGGCGCGATGATCAGGCAGCGGCCACGCGGCTGGTATTCCACGCGGGCGCTGGTGCCCAGCATGGTCATCGTGGGCCACACGCGGCTGCCCTTCATCCAGCGCTTGAGGCTGGCGATCGCGTGGCGCGCTTCATCCAGCACCGGCATGAACTCGGTGGCCTCGACCTCGGACGGGCCCTTGCGGTAGTCGGCGGCAAACGCCTCGTAGAAGGCCTCGCGCTGGCCCAGCACGGCCGCGCGCAGCTTCTTGATGCGGGCGATGCGCTCCGCGGCGGTGGACTCGCGCCAGCGCAGCGCGGTGGGGAGCTGGGCGTCAAAGACGCGCCGGATCTCCTGCGGGTCCGCCTCTTGGGGCGGCAGGGGAGCAAGGCTCATCAGCGGACGGTTCATGGCGGGCCTCCAGCGGTCGGTTCGGGTCGGACGCGGCTCTGACAAGCCGAATGGTCAGATCTGCAAACTGCCACTGTAGGGCGGATGGCCCGCGTCGCAAGGGGAGCAACACGCCAGCAGGGTGCCCGCAGGCGACGGCAGGCGGGGTGAGGGCGTGCTCCGGCGCCTGACAGCCTAGGGTTCGCCCGGGGTGGCGCCGCTGGCGTCCCCGTCCGGCGGCATGCTGGCTTGCGCCTGGTTCAGCCGCCGCAGCTCGCGCAGCCGCTCGCCGATGCGGATCTCCAGCCCACGCTCCACCGGCTCGTAGAAGGTCGGGGGCTCCAGGCCTTCGGGGAAGTAGCGCTCGCCCGCCGCCACGCCGCCGGCCTCGTCGTGCGCATAGCGGTAGCCCTGGCCATAGCCCAGGCTCTTCATCAGCTTGGTCGGCGCATTGCGCAGGTGCAGCGGCACCGGCCGCGTGCCGTCCTTCTGCACGAAGGCGCGCGCGGCCTTGTAGGCCACGTAGGCCGCATTGCTCTTGGGCGCCATCGCCAGATAGATCACGGCCTGGGCCAGGGTCAGCTCGCCTTCCGGCGAGCCCAGGCGCTCATAGGTCTCGGTGGCATCCAGCGCGAAGCGCAGCGCCCGCGGGTCGGCCAGGCCGATGTCCTCGCTGGCCATGCGGATCACGCGCCGGGCGATGTAGCGGGCATCGACGCCGCCATCGAGCATGCGCACCAGCCAGTAGAGCGCCGCATCCGGGTCCGAGCCGCGCACGGATTTGTGCAGTGCGGAGATGGTGTCGTAGAACTGCTCGCCGCCCTTGTCGTAGCGGCGCAGCTGCTCGCCCACCGCGCGCTCCAGCAGCGGCTCGTCGAGGGTGGCCGCCCCGGGGCTCATGCGGGCGACGTTCTCGTAGGTGTTGAGCAGCCGGCGCGCATCGCCATCCGCATAGCCGATCAGGCGGTCGCGCGCCGCTTCGCTCAGTGGCGGCAGGCCCGCCTCCTGAGCGGCGCGGGCCAGCAGGGCGTGCATGTCCGCCTCGGTCAGCGGCTGCAGCACGTGCACGGTGGCGCGCGACAGCAGCGCGGAGTTGACCTCGAAGGACGGGTTCTCGGTCGTCGCACCGATGAAGGTGAAGAGGCCCGACTCCACATGCGGCAGGAAGGCATCCTGCTGCGCCTTGTTGAAGCGGTGCACCTCGTCGACGAAGACGATGGTGCGCCGGCCCATGCCGCGCGCGGCCTGCGCCTGCTCCACCGCGTCGCGGATATCCTTGATGCCGCCCAGCACCGCCGAGATGGCGATGAACTGCGCATCGAACGCCTCGGCCATCAGCCGCGCCAGCGTCGTCTTGCCCACGCCCGGCGGGCCCCACAGGATCATCGAATGCGGCTGGCCCGATTCGAAGGCCACGCGCAGGGGCTTGCCCGCACCCAGCAGGTGCTGCTGGCCGATCACCTCGTCCAGCGTGCGCGGGCGCAGCCGCTCGGCCAGGGGAATGCTGTCGCGCGCCGTGGCGGCAGACGCCCGGCGCGGCCGGCTGGCGGCGGTGCGTCGGCCAGGCGCGGCCGCGGGCGGCAGGTCGTCGTCGGGCAGCAGGCTTTCTTGCATGGGCGGATTGTCTCGCCGGGTGGGGCAAGCGGGCGGCCCGTGCGGTGGCGCACCACGCCTTCCGCGCCTTCCACGTGCCGCGCTCGAGCCGCAAGCAAGGCCAAGCCCGCACGCCAGCGGACGGCAGGGCGCCAGCCTATGCTGCGGCGCCGTCGGCCCGCATCCGCAGGCCGGGCGCCGCTGTCCCGCATCGATCCATGCCTGCGCCATCCTCCTTCCGTGGCAACAAGCAAGCCCTGCCCAGCAAGCCCTGCGAGCACTGCGGCCGGCCGATGACCTGGCGCAAGCGCTGGGCGCGCAGCTGGGACGAGGTGCGCTACTGCAGCGACCGCTGCCGCGCCGAGGCCGCCAGCCGGCGCCGCAGCCCGCCCTGACGCCCCAGCCGCTCGTGCCCCCGCCTCTGGTAGTCCAACTCCTGACGGCCCCGCAAACCGCCTCGCCATGACCGCCCCGCGCCAGCTCGTCCTCGTCCTGGGCGACCAGCTCAGCCACGACAACCCCGCCCTGGCCGGCCTGGATGCCGCCCAGGACGCCGTGCTGATGATCGAGGCGCCTGGCGAGGCTACGCGGGTGTGGAGCCACCAGGCACGCATCGCGATCTTCCTGGCGGCCATGCGCCACCATGCCCAGGTGCTGCGCGGCCGGGGCCTGACCGTGCACTACATCCGCTGGGATGCGCCGGGCCAGCCGCCGGGCCTGGCCGCGCGCTTCGCCCGCGCGCTGGCCGATCTGCGGCCGCAGGTCGTCAAGGCCCTGGAGCCCGGCGAATGGGGCATCGAGCAGGACCTGCAGCGTACCGCCGCGCAGGCCGGCATCCCGCTGCGCTGGCTGGATGACCCGCACTTCCTGTGCAGCCGGGCGGACTTCCAGCGCTGGGCCGCGCGCAAGACCGAGCTGCGCATGGAGTTCTTCTACCGCTGGATGCGCCAGCGCGAGCGGGTGTTGATGACGCCGGACGGCGGCCCCGCGGGCGGGCGCTGGAACTTCGATGCCGACAACCGCAGCGGCTATCCCAAGACCGGCCCGGGCGACATCCCCGCGCCCGCCCGCTTCGAGCCCGATGCGCTGACGCGCGAGGTGATCCAAGAGGTCCGCCAGCACTTCGGCCACCACCCCGGCACGCTGGATCATTTCGCCTGGCCGGTGACCCGCGAGCAGGCCCTGCAGGCGCTGCAGCGCTTCATCGACGCCCGGCTGGTGCACTTCGGCACCTGGCAGGACGCGATGTGGAGCGACACGCCGTTCGGCTGGCATGCGCTGCTGTCGTCCTCGATCAACCTGCACCTGCTGCATCCGCGCGAGGTCATCGCCGCCGCTGAAGCCGCCTGGCGCGACGGCCGCGCGGCGCTGCCGGATGTCGAGGGCTTCATCCGCCAGATCCTGGGCTGGCGCGAGTTCATCCGCGGCGTCTACTGGCGCGACATGCCCGGCATGGCCCAGGCCAACCACCTGCAGGCCGACGAGCCGCTGCCGGGCTGGTGGTGGACGGCCGACACACCCATGGCCTGCCTGCGCGACGCCATCGGCCAGACCCTGCGCCACGGCTATGCCCACCACATCCAGCGGCTGATGGTCACCGGCCTGTTCGCGCTGCTGGCCCGGCTGCGCCCGGACGAGGTGGCGGCCTGGTACCTGGCCGTCTACGTGGACGCGGTGGAGTGGGTCGAGCTGCCCAACGTCGCCGGCATGACGCTCTATGCCAACGGCGGGCGCTTCACCAGCAAGCCGTACGCGGCCAGCGGCGCCTACATCCAGCGCATGAGCAACCATTGCCAGGGCTGCCGCTACAAGCCCGCGGTCAAGACCGGCCCGCAGGCCTGCCCCTTCACCACGCTGTACTGGGCCTTCCTGGGTCGTCATGAGGCGGAGTTCGCCGCCCATCCGCGCACCGCGCTGATGGTGAAGAACCTGCAGCGGCTCGGCGCGGACGAGCGCCAGGCCATCCGCGACTGGGCCGAGGTGGTGCTCGACGAGCATGTGCGCAGCCGGGCCGCCGCGCCGGCGCAGGCAGCCGCGGCGGGTCAGCCGGGCGGCAACGGCTGAGGGCTCGCGCGGCTGCCGGCGATCGGCGTGTGCGATGGCCGGTTGCATCGGGCTTCCTTTGCGGGCCTCCTGTGCGAGCCTCCTGTGCGAGCCTCCTGTGCGGGCTTGCCGTGCGGGCTCCACGCCTGCGGGCATCAGCCGGCCCTGCATCGCGCAAGGCCATGGCCGACCGCCTCGACAAAACCCGGCCGGGCTGCCACAATCCGCGCCTCGGCTCACTCGGGCAAACCCGGTGAGCCGTTTCGTTCATCCCCTCTGACCTCTTTCAAGCCGGGTGGCTTGGCGGTTGTCCCCTCATCGCTCGATGAGGCCAGCCGGCGAGCGGAGCAGCGCAACAGGCGCCGCCCCTCGTCCACCGCGCGTGTCTTGGAGTTCCGGTTGGCGGCGATGCCGTCGTTCAAGACCGACTCCAGTCGCACCCCGCCGCACCGCTTGCGGCGTGATGACCGGCTCTCGACTTGCGACCCACCTCGGGTTCGAGCTGGCGCTTTTGCCGGCGGCCCGTGCGTTGTCCGCTGCATCCCCGATGCAGCGGCGGCGCGGCTTTGCTTGAAAGACATCATGGAAACGACTTCCGCGGCCTCGGCCGCCATGCTGGACACCTCGGCCGACCACCTCGGCCTGGAGCGCAACGAACCCGAGGCCGCCAACGCGGCCCACGCGGCTGCCGACGCGCCCGCGGTGGAGGCCGGCTTCGACAGCCTGGGCCTCAACCCCGCCATCCTCAAGGCCGTGCGCGCCTCCGGCTACACCGCGCCGACGCCGGTGCAGGCCCGCGCCATCCCGGCCGCGCTGGCCGGCCACGACCTGCTCGTGTCCTCCAGCACCGGCAGCGGCAAGACGGCCGCCTTCGTGCTGCCGGCGCTGCAGCGCATCCTCGACGCCCGTGGCGACAACACCAAGCGCCGTGAGAAGGGCGTGGTCTACGGCCCCCGCGTGCTGGTGCTGGCGCCCACCCGTGAGCTGGCCCTGCAGGTCGCCAAGGCCTGCGACACCTATGGCCGCCAGATCCCCGGCCTGCGCGTGGCCTCCGTGCTGGGGGGCGTTCCCTATGGCGCGCAGCTCAAGGCCCTGCGCGGCCCGCTGGACGTGCTGATCGCCACGCCCGGCCGCCTGATCGACCACCTCAACAGCGGCGCGGCGGTGCTCAACAACCTCGAAGTGCTGGTGCTGGACGAGGCCGACCGCATGCTCGACATGGGCTTCATCGAGGACATCGAGACCATCGCCGCCGCGGCGCCGGCCGAGCGCCAGACGCTGATGTTCTCCGCCACCTTCGCCGGCCACGTGGGCCGCCTGGCCCAGCGCCTGACGCGCGATCCGCAGCGCATCGAAGTGGCCTCGCACACCGACAGCCACGAGAACATCGAGCAGCGCCTCTATTGGGTCGACCACACCGGCCACCGCAACGACCTGCTGGATCACTTCCTGACCGAGCGCGAGCTTGACCAGGCGGTGGTCTTCACCAGCACGCAGATCGATGCCGACCGCCTGGCCGAGCGCCTGGCCGACATGGGCCATGCCGTGGCCGCGCTGCACGGCGGCATGCCGCAGGGCAAGCGCAACCGCGTGCTGCTGGCGCTGCGCCAGAAGCGCCTGCGCATCCTCATCGCCACCGATGTGGCCGCGCGCGGCATCGACGTGCCCACCATCACCCACGTCATCAACTACGGCCTGCCGATGAAGCCGGAGGACTACGTCCACCGCATCGGCCGCACCGGCCGCGCCGGCCGCTCGGGCCTGGCGGTGACGCTGGCCGGCCGCGATGACCAGTTCATGGTGCGCCGCATCGAGCGCTTCACCACCCAGCGCATCCCGGTGCAGACCGTGGCCGGCCTGGAGCCGACCAAGCCGGTGCCGCAGGATCGGCCGACCGGCGGCTTCGGCGGCAAGGGCGGCAAGTTCGGCAAGCCGGTGCCCGGCCAGCGTCGTCGCGAAGAAGGCGGTGGGCGCTTCGGCGGTCCGCGTGGCGACCGGGGCCCGCGTGAAGGCGGCTGGGCGCCGCGTCCGCAGCGCGAGGGTGGTTTCGAGCCCCACGTGCCGCGTGAGGCCGACTTCACCGGCCGCGACGAGCAGCCGCGCTTCCAGGGCAGGCAAGACGGCGGCTTCGACCGTGGCCCGCGCGGCTTTGAGCCGCGCAGCCATGAGCCGCGCAGCTTCGAGCCGCGCGGGGACCGGCCGTCCTTCGGCGACAAGCGCCCGTTCCGCCCCCACGGTGAATCAGGCCGGCCCTTTGGCGACCGCGGCGGCTTCCGCCCCGAGGGCGGCGGGCGCCGCTTCGACGGTCCGGCGCAACATGGTGAGCA
The DNA here is from genome assembly GCA_049321005.1 of Pseudomonadota bacterium. Classification (GTDB taxonomy): domain Bacteria; phylum Pseudomonadota; class Gammaproteobacteria; order Burkholderiales; family Burkholderiaceae_C; genus Aquabacterium. The sequence continues at coordinate 13,794 of JBMOQL010000005.1, read as the reverse complement.
ACGCGGCGAGCAACGCGGCTTTGGCCCCGGCGACCGTGCTGCCCACGGCGGCCCGCGCAGCCATGACGGTGATGCCCAAGGCCCCGGCTTCCGTCCGGCCCACCGCGGTCCCAAGCCTGGCGGTTTCGCTGGCGCCCGCGGCCCGGGTGGCGGCTTCAAGCCCAAGAAGCCCGGCTTCCGCCACGGCGACTGATCGGCTGATGCCGGCCTGAAAAGAACAAGCCCGGACGGCGCAAGCCTCCGGGCTTTTTCACATCCCCCCACGGCGCAAGCCACCGGGGTGCTCACATCCGGCCCGGGCCGCATCAGCCTGCCGGCTGGATCAGTCCATCATCGCCTTGGGTGCGACTTGGCTCTCACGGTTGAGCGCTCAAGGGCTCGGCCTGCCGCTCACCGCCTTGGTGCCCAGCCCCCGGCGCCTACGGCCCCGCGCGGTCTCACTGCTCGATCACGTCCGCCCCTGCCGGCACTTGAAAGCGGAAGCGCTCGGCCGCCAGGCTGGCATTGGGCTCGAGCTTCTGGAAGTCCAGCCGCGAGCGCTGGCCGAAGCCGTCCAGGATCTCCAGCGCGGCCAGCGTGCCGGCCTTGAAGCCCACCTTGACCGACTGGAAGGGCCCGTCCTTGATCCGCGGCTTGGCCTCGGCCCACTCCAGCCCGCCCTGGTCAGGCAGCGCACGCAGCTCGAAGTCCTTGTCCAATGACCCGCCGGCCAGAAGAGCCGCCGGCGTGGCACCCAGCGCCTCGCTCATCGGCCGCACCGTGACCTGGTTCAGATCGCTGTCCAGCAGCCAGACCTTCTGCCCGTCGCCCACGATCAGCTGCTGATACGGCGCGGTGTAGCTGAAGCGAAAGCGGTTGGGGCGCTGGAACTCGAACTGGCCTTGTGCCGGCTTCTTCACCTTGCCGTCCGGCTGGGTCACCGTCTGCGTGAAGCTGGCCCGGCCGCTCTTGACCTCGGAGACGAAGCGCTTGAGCGACTGCACCGCATCGGCGCGGGCGATCGGGCTGGCCAGCGCGGCCGCAGCGGTCAGCACGGTCAGCGCGATCGCGCGCAGGCCGGGTACAGCAGGGCGGGGCAGGGGCGGGGACAACATCAGGGGCGTGCTCCTTGGGGGGGCGCTCGCGGGTCTCGATCGACGACCGGCGAGCGCGGATGGTCAACGGTGGGCGGTGCTCACTCCGCCCGCGGCGGCACCAGGATGTCCCGGTTGCCGTTGCTCGACAGGCTGGACACCAGGCCCGACTTCTCCATCTGCTCCAGCAAACGGGCCGCCCGGTTGTAGCCGATGCGCAGGTGGCGCTGCACCAGCGAGATCGATGCCTTGCGGTGCTGCAGCACGATGCCCACGGCCTGGTCGTACATCGGGTCGGACTCGCCATCGGCACTGCCGCCGCCCGGCATCGCGCCGCCTTCTTCCTCCAGCGTGCCGCCTTCAAGGATGCCTTCGATGTAGTTGGGCTCGCCCTGGCTCTTGAGGTACTCCACCACGCGGTGCACCTCGTCGTCGGACACGAAGGCGCCGTGCACCCGCACCGGCAGCCCGGTGCCCGGCGCCAGATAGAGCATGTCGCCCTGGCCCAGCAGGGCCTCGGCGCCCATCTGGTCGAGGATGGTGCGGCTGTCGATCTTGCTGCTGACCTGGAAGGCAATGCGCGTAGGGATGTTGGCCTTGATCAGGCCGGTGATCACGTCCACTGACGGCCGCTGCGTGGCCAGCACCAGGTGGATGCCCGCGGCGCGCGCCTTCTGCGCCAGGCGGGCGATGAGCTCCTCGATCTTCTTGCCGACCACCATCATCAGGTCGGCCAGCTCGTCGATGAAGATGACGATGAACGGCAGCCGCTCCAGCGGCTCTGGCGCTTCAGGCGTCAGGCTGAAGGGGTTGGGGATCAGCTCCCCGCGCGCGGTGGCCTCGTCGAGCTTCTTGTTGTAGCCGGCCAGGTTGCGCACGCCCATCTTGCTCATGAGCTTGTAGCGGCGCTCCATCTCGCCCACCGCCCAGTTCAGCGCATTGGCCGCCTGCTTCATGTCGGTGACCACCGGGCACAGCAGGTGCGGAATGCCCTCGTAGACGCTCATCTCCAGCATCTTGGGGTCGATGAGGATCAGCCGCACGTCGCGGGCCTCGGCCTTGTAGAGCAGGCTCAGGATGGTCGCGTTGATGCCCACTGACTTGCCCGAGCCGGTGGTGCCGGCCACCAAGCAGTGCGGCATCTTGGCCAGGTCGGCCACCACCGGCCCGCCGACGATGTCCTTGCCCAGGCCCATGGTCAGCATGGACTGTGCGTTGTTGTAGGCCTGCGAGCCCAGGATCTCCGACAGCCGGATCATCTGCCGCTTGGCATTGGGCAGCTCCAGGGCCATCAGGTTCTTGCCCGGGATGGTCTCCACCACGCGGATGCTCACCAGCGACAGCGAGCGTGCCAGGTCCTTGGCCAGGTTGACGATCTGCGAGCCCTTCACGCCGGTGGCGGGCTCGATCTCGTAGCGGGTGATCACCGGGCCAGGGCTTGCGGCCACCACGCGCACCTCCACGCCGAAGTCCTTGAGCTTCTTCTCGATCAGCCGGCTGGTCATCTCCAGCGACTCGGGCGTCACCGTCTCCAGCCGTCCGCCCGCAGCGTCGAGCAGGTCGATCTGCGGCAGCTTGGTGTCGGCCAGTTCGTTGAACAGCGGCGTCTGCTTCTCCTTGGCGACGCGCTCGCTCTTGGGCACCTCGGCCACCGGCTGCTGGATGACGATGGGGATGTGGTCCTCGACGATCTGCCGCTCTTCCTCGACGACGATCTCGCGCTCCTTGACCGCCTGCTCGCCGATGCGGATGTCTTCCTCCGCTTCGCGCCGGGCCTGCTGGCGCTCCCGCACACCTTCGAGCATGCTGCCGATGCGCTCGGCCACGTCCAGCCAGGAAAAGCGCAGCGCCAGGCCCATGCCGGCCAGCAGGGTCACGATCCACAGCACCGCCGAGCCGGTGAAGCCCAGCCCGCGCATGCTCAGGGCGCCCAGCGTGTAGCCCACCACACCGCCCGCATGGCCGCCGGGCAGGCCGCCCTCGAAGCGATAGAGCCGCGTCCACTCCAGCGCGCAGCTCGCTGCCAGAAGCAGCACCAGGCCGATCCAGAACGCCGTGCGGCTGCGCCAAAAGGGCTGTGGCGCAGCCGGCTCGTCGCGCAGCAGCCGCGCCAGGCCCGACAGCCAATGCCGCAGGCCCACCAGCACGCCCCACCAGGCCGAGTAGCCCAGGGTGAAGAAAGCCAGGTCCGAGAACCACGCGCCCAGTACACCGGCCTTGTTGCGCAGCGGCCCGCCCAGGCCGGACGTGCTGAAGGCCGCGTCATCTGCGCTGTGCGTGGCCAATGCCAGCAGCGCCAGCAGCCACAGCACGGCACCGGCCGTCAATGCGATGCGCAGCCGCCAAGTCGGGCGCGGCCCCGGCTCGGCCACCGGCGTGCCGCGCGGACGCCAGGAAGCAGCAGAGGCCGGGGCACCACTGAGCGCACCGGCCTCGGACTTGAGGGAAGCAAGCGGAAACGTCATCCGCGCATTGTCGGCGCAGGCTCTGCCTGCCTGGCGTCAGCGGCGTCGCCGACCGTGTATCAAACCGTGGTTTCCAGCGGCTCCTTGAGCACCACGCTGCCGGTCTCCAGCGTCTCGACCAGGCCACGCTCCTCAAGGTCCTTCATCACGCGGCTGACCATCTCGCGCGATGCCCCCACGTGTTTGGCCAGGTCCTGGCGCGACACCTTGCCGCGGATGATGCGCTGGCCGTCGCTCTCGTCGGCCATGTCCAGCAGGGCGCGAGCCACCCGGCCATACACATCCAGCAGCGCCAGCGACTCGATCTGCCGGTCCGCGGCGCGCAGCCGCGCCACCAGACCGCGCAGGATGGCGTAGGCGAGGCTCGAGTTCTCGGGCAGGCAGCGGGCGAACTCGGTGCGGCCCAACACCAGCACATCCGTCTGCACCTCGGCGCGCACCGAGGCCGAGTGCGGCTCGTTGTCGATCAGGCTCATCTCGCCCAGGTAGTCGCCGGGCTCCAGCACGGCCAGGATCACCTCGCGGCCACGGGCATCGGAGGCCACCACGCGGGCGCGGCCGGTCAGCAGAATGAACAGCGCGTTGGACTTCTGGCCCCGCTCGACGATGATCTCCCCGCGGCGGTAGCGCCGCTTGGTGACCGCCTCGGCCACCGACTCCGCCTGGCTGGTCGTCAGCATCGAGAACAGCGGGACGCGCCGGATCAGGTCGAGGTTGGACAGCATGGCCATGTTTGTTCTCCTGGGTTCTCGCAAGCTATGGCTGGGATAGCCGGGGCGGGCCGCACGACGGGCGGTGCCTACCTACAATTTCTCTCACGCCGGGGCAGCCGGCAGGCAAGCGTGATCGAATGCTCGATGCCGACTCTACCGAAGTGTGCGCTTTGCGCGAACGCCGATAAAGACCAGGAAAACCGCACACTTTCAGCCTGAGACTGCCGCTTGGCCGCTGCCGGCCCGTGTCAGCAGGCAAACGCCGCGCCGGCCCGCTGCCTTCCATCCCGCGCGCTGTCCATCGCGCCGCGGCCATCCAGCCCCGCCCACTGCATCCCCACCATGAGCGCTCCCAGCACCCACGCCTCCGTCTTGATCCTCGGCTCCGGCCCGGCCGGCTACACCGCCGCCATCTACGCCGCACGGGCCAACCTCAAGCCGCTGCTGATCACCGGTCTGGCCCAGGGTGGCCAGCTCATGACCACCACCGAAGTCGACAACTGGCCAGCCGATGCCCTCGGCGTGCAGGGCCCGGAGCTGATGCAGCGCTTCTTGCAGCATGCGGAGCGCTTCGCCACGCAAATCGTCTTTGACCACATCCACACGGTGGACCTGTCGACGCGGCCGTTCCGCCTGTCCGGCGACAGCGGCACCTACACCGGCGACACGCTCATCGTGGCCACCGGTGCGTCCGCCAAGTACCTGGGCCTGCCTTCGGAGCAGGCCTTCATGGGCCGCGGGGTGAGCGGTTGCGCCACCTGCGATGGCTTTTTCTATCGTGGAGAAGAGGTCTGTGTAGTCGGCGGCGGCAACACCGCGGTGGAAGAAGCGCTGTACCTGTCCAACATCGCCAGCAAGGTCCACCTGATCCACCGTCGCGACAAGTTCCGCGCCGAGGCCATCATGATCGACAAGGTGCAGGAGAAGGTGGCCGCGGGCAAGATTGAGCTGCACCTCTTCAACGTGCTCGATGAGGTGCTGGGCGACGACAGCGGCGTGACCGGCGTGCGCATCAAGGACGTCAACACGGGCGCAACGAAAGAGCTCGCGCTCAAGGGCTGCTTCATCGCCATCGGCCACCACCCCAACACCGACATCTTCCAGGGCCAACTTGAGATGAAGGACGGCTACATCCTCACGCGCGGCGGCTCCGAGGGCTTTGCCACGATGACCAGCGTGCCGGGCGTCTTTGCCGCCGGCGACGTGCAGGATCACGTCTATCGCCAGGCCATCACCAGCGCCGGCACCGGCTGCATGGCCGCGCTGGACGCGCAGCGCTTCCTGGAGCAGGCCGGCAGCTGAGCTTGGCCGCGGTCACTTCTTGTGGCTATAATCGCGGGTTTTCGCGTTGGCGGAGGAGGCTTTGCAGCCTGAGCTGCAGGCAGGCCCGGCCGAGTCAGCGAGATTTAGAGCATCCGCGCCGAGCGCCATGAGCCTTGCCCCGTCATCCGGCGGTAGGGCCAAGCGCTGCGACTGCAGCCCGCCCCGGGGCCTTCTGGCACAGCCAGGCGGCTGCGGCAATTGATGAGGGCAGGCGGGCGCAGGCAGGTCCGAACCTATCGTTTCAGTTCAACGGAGAAGCGTCATGGCACGCGTCTGTCAAGTCACGGGCAAGCGCCCGATGGTGGGGAACAATGTCTCCCACGCCAACAACAAGACCAAGCGCCGGTTCCTGCCGAACCTGCAATACCGCCGCTTCTGGGTGGAGAGCGAGAACCGCTGGGTGCGCCTGCGCGTGTCCAACGCCGCGCTGCGCCTGATCGACAAGGTGGGCATCGAGCAGGTCGTCGCTGACCTGCGTGCCCGTGGCGAAATCTAAGGCGGAGCACCACCATGGCAGCCAAAGGCGGACGTGAAAAGATCAAGCTGGAATCCACCGCGGGTACCGGCCACTTCTACACCACCACCAAGAACAAGAAGACCACTCCAGAGAAGCTGGAGTTCATCAAGTTCGACCCCAAGGCGCGCAAGCACGTCGCCTACAAGGAAACCAAGCTGAAGTAAGGCTTGGTGCCCGCCGGCCTTATGGGCCGGCCCATCGGCCCGCCCCACTTCAGTCGGCGCGGCTTGCTGTGCCCTCAACCCGCCCGACCTACGGTCTGGCGGGTTTTGTTCTTGGATGGCCCTTGCGGCGCGGTTCCCGGCCCGGCTGTCCGCCGCTTCTGCGGCCACTGGCCCGACGCTCCTCCGATACGGCTGAGATGCACGCGTGCCGCCGGCCGTTGTGCGGTGCCGCCCGGCGCCCGCACGTCTGCGCGGCCTCCCGCCCTTCACGCGCGAAAACCTATTCGAGGCGCTGCATGACAGCCTGCAGCGGCAGCAGACCGACTACGTCGGCCTCGGCCTTCGGCACGCCGAGCGGCAAGTACCTCGGCGGCCATCTGCCGCCGGTGCATGCCTGACGCTGTTCGACCGCTTTGCCCGCTACAAGAGCGACAACACCGAGCGCGCCGTCCACGACTGCGTCAGGCTCTTGCGCACCCGCGGCATCGACCCCGCGCAAGGCGCACTCGCCTTCTCTTCAGCCGGGCCTTCGTGGCCAGCACCATCATCGGCGGCACCTCGCTGCACCAGTTGCGCGGCAACCTGGCCAGCATAGACGTGACGCTACCAGAGGTGATCGACGGCATCGACGCCATTCGCGAGCGCGATCCGAACCCCGCGCCTTGACGGCCAGCCGAGCTGACGGGCCGCGCGCTACGACCGCCTGCATGGCGCCGCTACGTAGCAGCTTTGAGCAGCTGCCCCGGCATTCCAAGCCGCAGCCGGGTGTCTCTTCCCGGCAAGCGCTTGGAAAGAGGTGGCGCGCCCGGCTGGGATCGAACCAGCAACCCCTGCCTTCGGAGGGCAGTACTCTATCCATTGAGCTACGGGCGCAGCAAAGCCTGACATTCTAGCAGCCGGGAGCGCGCCACAGGCTGTCTGACCCCTGCGCCTCTATAATCTGCCGCTTTGCCGGGCTGCCGGCGCATGCCGGTGCACACCGGCGTCGCGGTGGCCTGCGACCTCATGGGAGGCTGGTGATGCCTCCCGCTTTCCATCGCTGCCCCGAGGATCTGCATGAGCCAAGCTCACCCCCAAGAAGAAGTGCACGAAGGCCCCATCAAGACGCCCAAGCAACTGGTGGTGGCGGTGATCTTTGCCTTTCTCGTGCCCATCGTGCTGATCGTTCTGCTCGTTACCTTCGTGTCGTCCAGCGATCGCCGGGGCGAAGGCAGCGACGGCTTCAGCGAAGAGGCGGTGGCCGAGCGCATCCAGCCGGTGGGCGCGATCGAGATCGTCGATGCCAGCGGGCCCAAGACGCTGAGCTCGGGCGAGCAGGTCTATACCGCCCAGTGCGCGGCCTGCCACGCCGCTGGCGCGGTGGGTGCGCCCAAGTTCGGCGACGCCGCCGCGTGGGGGCCGCGCCTGGCCCAGGGTCTGGACGGCCTGGTGCACTCGGCCCTGAAGGGCAAGAACGCCATGCCGCCGCAAGGTGGCGGCCAGTTCAGCGACTACGAGATCACGCGCGCGGTGGTCTACATGGCCAACAACGGTGGCGGCAAGTTCGAGGAGCCGGCGGCGCCGGCGGGTGCAGCCGCGGGCTCTGCCGCTGAGGCCGGTGCTGCACCGGCAGCCGCCACGGCGTCGCCGGCCCCGGCCCCGGCCCCGGCCCCGGCCCCGGCCCCGGCCCCGACTTCCACCCCCGCTGCTGCGCCCGCTGCCACGGCTGCTCCCGCAGCCGCTGCGGCACCGGTCGCCGCAGCGGCTGCGCCGGCCCTGTATACGCAGGCCTGTCAGGTCTGCCACGGTGCCGGTGTAGCCGGCGCGCCCAAGGTGGGCGACAAGGCTGCATGGGCGCCGCGCTTGGCTCTCGGTGTGGACGGGCTGACCGCCAGTGCGATCAAGGGCAAGAACGCGATGCCGGCACGTGGTGGCTCGACGGCCAGCGATGCCGACATCAAGGCGGTTGTTACCTACATGGTGAACGCCTCGAAGTAAACGCGAGTCAGCAGGCCGAGGCTGCGGCGCAAGCCGTCCCGGCCCCTTCAGCGACCGACGGGCCGGCTCATGCCGGCCTGTTTTGTTTGGCGGACGAGGTTGGCCGCACGGTTGCGCCTTCCTGGCATGAGCTCGTGTGCGGGCCGCCTGCGTCAGTCGGCGGTGGCCGGCGGGCTGCAAGCAGGCTGGGGCCGGGGCTCGAAGCCGAAGCGCCCGGGCAGGTCGGCCCAGCGCGTTTGCTGAGGCTGCCACAGGCCGCGCTCGACCGCATCGACGGCCACCGCCATGTCGGCGGAGCGCACGATGCCCAGCCCGGCATCGGTGTCAAGGAAGAGGCGGCCGTGCTCGTCGAGCCAGGCACTGCGCACCGTGGCGGCCGGCTGGCCGGTGTGGGTGTGAACGGCGAAGCCGTCGCCGTCGCGCTGCACGCCCAGGATCAGCGGTGCGGCTTCCAGCTCGACGTAGACCCGCTGCGGGCCGTTCTGGAAGAACCAGGCGCCGCGCTCATCGTGGTCGTAGTTCCGGTGGATGAAGGCGAGCAGTTTGTCGTGCGTGATGCGGCTGCCCTTGACCTGGGGGAAGGGCCCGGCAGCGCGGATGCGGTCGTCCCGCATGTACCAGTCGCCACGCGCGTCCAGAGCCAGCCAACCGTAGCAATGCGGCACGTTGGGCCACTTCTTCAATGCGGCCTTGACGATCTCATCCATGGTGTCTCCTTCGCTCGGGAGGTCCGGCGGGGCGGGGTCACAGCTGAGCTTTGAGCCAGCTGCCGACTTGCTCGGGCAGGCTCATCACATGGCCCGGCCAGCGCCCGGCCGGGAAGCCGACGTGTCCGCCATGCCGCGGCTGCCACAGCGTGACCCAGCGGCCGACCTCTTCCGGGCGGGGCAGGCTGTGTGCCGGGATGAAGGGGTCGTTGAGCGCGTTGAGGGCAAGCGCGGGCACGCGGATGTCCGGCAGTACGGGCTTGGCCGAGGCGCGTGCCCAGTAGTCGTCCGTGTCCTTGAAGCCGTGCACCGGCGCGGTGTAGGCATTGTCGTAGGAGTAGAGGTCCTGGGCAGCCAGCAGCCTGCGCGCATCGAAGAGGCCGGGGTGCTGTGCGAGCTTGGCCAGCGCCTTGGGCTTGAGCGTGCGCAGGAACATGCGCGTGTAGACCTGCCGGTTGAAGCCGCGCGACAGGGCTCGGCCGGCAGCGGTCAGGTCCAGCGGCGAGCACACGGCGGCCACGGCCTGGGCGACATCGCGGGCGGTAGAGCCCGATTCGCCCGCCCACTTGAGCAGCGCGTTGCCGCCCAGAGATACGCCGACAGCCAGCACCGGACCTGCGTGACCGGCGCGCATGCGGCGCAGGATCCAGTCGATCTCCTGAAAGTCGCCGGAGTGGTAGCTCCGCGGCGCCAGGTTGATCTCGCCGGAGCAACCGCGGAAGTGCGGAATGGCGCAGCGCCAGCCCTGGCTGCGCGCCCAGGCGCCGAAGGCACGTGCGTAGTGGCTGGCCGAAGAGCCCTCCAGGCCGTGGAAGAGCACGAGCAGGGGCACTGACTGCGTCACGAGGGTGGTGGCGTCCGTGGAGGTGGGCTCCAGCCGGTCCACGTCGATGAAGTCCCCGTCCGGCGTGGGCCAGCGTTCGCGCTGCCAGGCGGGGGGTGCGCCTCCGACCTGGGCGAACAGGGCCGGCCAGATGGTCTGCAGGTTGCCGCCCAAGCTGCCCGGGGCGCCAAGCCAGAGCGGGGAGCGGTAGCGGTCCATGTGGCGGTCAGCGGCATGGCGGCGCGGTCTGGGGCAGCCGCGCCAGGGAGGACTCAGTGCAGCAGGGTGCCGTTGTCGCCCAGCTCGGCGCCGGATTCGTCGCTGCCCGGGCTGGCGTGATGGACCAGCATGCGCCAGCCCAGTGGCGTGCGCACGTAGACATTGGTGGCCACCACGTAGGCGGTCTGCGGGCCCTCGCGGGTGAGGCCTTGCACGCGCTCGACCAGGTGGTGCACCGCGCAGGCATGCGTGACCAGGCGGCGCACGGCCTCGGGCTGCACGTCCACCGCGCCGTGCGAGAAGATGCTTTCGAAGCTGGCGCGCACGGCTTGCGGGCCCAGCACGCGCGGCCCACCCGGGTGCACGCAGGCGATCTCGTCCTCGTCGGCCCACAGGCTCATGAGCTTGTCGATGTCCGCCTGACGCAGCGCTTCGTAGAACTGCAGCTCGATGTCGTCAGGGCTGTCCGGCGAGGACGGCGGCGGGGCGGGGCGACGGGCCATGGCGTTCACTTGAAGATGACGGTCTTGTGGCCGTTCATCAGCACGCGGTGTTCCACGTGCCACTTCACGGCGCGCGCCAGCACCACGCATTCGACATCGCGGCCGACGGCGGTGAAGTCTTCCGGGCTCAGGCTGTGGTCCACGCGGGCCACGTCCTGCTCGATGATCGGGCCCTCGTCCAGGTCAGCGGTCACGTAGTGAGCCGTGGCACCGATGAGCTTCACGCCGCGGTCATGCGCCTGGTAGTAGGGCTTGGCGCCCTTGAAGCTCGGCAGAAAGCTGTGGTGGATGTTGATCGCCCGGCCCCTGAGGAACTCGCAGAAGGCCGGCGAGAGGATCTGCATGTAGCGGGCGAGGACGACCAGATCCACTTCGAGCTCGCTGACGAGCTTTTGCACCTGCTCTTCCTGCGCGCGCTTGGTCTCCACGGTGGAGCCGGTGGGCAGCGGAAGGTGGTGAAAGGCCAGGCCGTAGCTGCCGGCCAGCTCGGCGAAGTCCGGGTGGTTGGAGACGATGGCCGGGATGTCCACGTCCAGCCAGCCGGAGCGCCAGCGGAAGAGCAGGTCGTTGAGGCAGTGGCCGTGCTTGCTCACCATAACCAGCAGGCGGGGCTTGCGTGCCAGGGCGTGGATCTGGGCCGTCATGCCGAACTGCTCGCGCACATGGGCAAACAGCCGCTGCAGGGTCTGCGCATCGGCCAGGTGCTCGGGCGCAGCGAAGTGCACCCGCATGAAGAACAGGCCGGTGCTGTCCTCGCTTTGCACGTCACCAAACTGCTGCGAGTCGATGATGTTGCAGCCGGCCTGGTAGAGCAGGCCCGAGACGGCGTGGACGATGCCTTTCGTGTCGCGGCACGAAAGGGTGAGGACGAATTCATGCGGGCGCTTCATGACCCGCGGGATTGTAGGCGGCAGGCCCCGTGGGGGCGATGCCGTCCCGCGTTGCGCCGAAAAGCGAAAGCCCGGACGGGCCGGGCTTCGGATGGTGGCTGGCAGGCCTGCGTCGAGGCGCTCAGTGGCCGTGCGAAGCCTTGGCGCCGTCCTTGAGCTTGTAGACCGTGCTGCAGTACGGGCACTTGACCTGGTCGCCATGGGAAAAGCCCAGGAAGACGCGCGGGTGGTTGCTCCACAGCGGCATCTTCGGGTTGGGACAGAAGATCTGCCCGTAGCCCTGCAGGTCCTCAGGGCCGACTTCGACGACGTTGGTGGTGTGGTCCTTCATCGCTGGTGCTCTCCGGGCCTCAGACGCGGGTCAGCCACTCGGCGTACTTGGGGTTGCGGCCGTTCACGATGTCAAAGAAGGCGTTCTGGATCTTCTCGGTCACCGGTCCGCGTTTGCCGGCGCCGATCTGCACGCGGTCGAGCTCGCGGATGGGGGTCACTTCTGCGGCGGTGCCGGTGAAGAAGGCCTCGTCGGCGATGTAGACCTCGTCGCGGGTGATCCGCTTTTCGACGATGGTGATGCCCAGGTCCGCACAGATGCGGAAGATCACGTTGCGCGTGATGCCGTTGAGAGCTCCGGCCGACAGATCCGGGGTGTAGACCTTGCCCTCGCGCACGACGAAGATGTTCTCGCCCGCGCCTTCGCTGACGAAGCCTTGCGGGTCGAGCAGCAGGGCCTCGTCATAGCCGTCGTCGGTGGCTTCCAGGTTGGCCAGGATGGAGTTGGTGTAGTTGCTCACCGCCTTGGCATTGCACATTGTGATGTTGACGTGGTGGCGGGTGAAGCTGGAGGTCTTGACGCGGATACCGCGGGCCAGGCCGTCCTCGCCTAGGTAGGCGCCCCAGGGCCAGGCGGCGACCATGAGGTGCACCTTGGCGCCCTTGGGGCTCACGCCCATCTTCTCCGAGCCCAGCCAGGCCAGCGGGCGCAGGTAGCCGCTCTCGAGGTTGTTGGCGCGGATGACGTCGATCTGCGCCTGCATCACCTCATCGAAGGAGAAGGGGATCTGCATGCGCAGGATCTTGGCGCTGTTGAACAGGCGCTCGGTGTGCTCGCGCAGGCGGAAGATGGCGGTGCCGGCTTCGGTCTTGTAGGCGCGCACGCCCTCGAAGACGCCGCAGCCGTAGTGCAGGGTGTGGGTCAGGACGTGGATCCTGGCGTCGCGCCACTCCACCAGTTGCCCGTCCATCCAGATCTTGCCGTCGCGGTCGTCCATCGCCATGGGGCTGCTCCTCGCAGGGAATGCTGCTTGCAAAAACCGGCGATTTTACGAGCCGGCGCCTCAGATGCCGGCGCGCTGCGGCGCGGCGTCAGGCTTCAGGCCGTCGGCGACGCTGGGATGGCGCAGCTTCAGGCGCAGCTCGCGCTTCATGCGCGCGTTGGAGAGCCGGCGCGACTCGCTCATGAAGGACAGCTGCATGGGGCTCACGCGGGCGGCCAGCTCTGCGCGGCTCAGGCGCGGCGGGCGGGGCAGGCCGCACAGGTCGGCGGCCAGGTCGAGGTAATCGCCCATTTTCAGATCGGTGTCGTCGCAGACGTGGACGGCGCGCTGGGGCCGACCCCGAAAGAGCGCCGCCACACAAGCGCGGGCCAGGTCATCGGCATGGATGTGGTTGGTGTGCACGTCATCGGCTGCGACCAGCACCGGGTCGCCGCGCAGCAGGCGCTCGCGCGGGTGGCCGCCGGGGCGGTCGGGTGCGTAGATGCCGGGGATGCGCAGCAAGGTGACGGCCATCCCCAGGCGCCGGCCCGCGGCGCGCAGCTGGGCCTCGGCATGGACGCGGCGGCGTGCGCGGGCGCTGGCCGGGTTCAGGCGCCGCGTCTCATCGAAGAAGGCGCCGCCCGCATCGCCATAGACGCCGGTGGTGCTGCCGTAGACCAGCCGCTGCGGCGGGCTACGGCGCTGCAGGGCGGCGATCAGCGCGGCGGTGCGCGGGTCGGTGTCGCCGTGCGAGGGCGGCGGTGCCAGGTGAAGGACGCGCGGCGCCAGTGCGGACAGGCGCGCCAGCGTGGCCGGCTCGTCCAGATCGGCCAGCAGGGGCAGCAGGCCGGTGGCGCGCAGCTCAGCCAGGCGCCCGGGCTGTGAGGTGACGGCGCGCAGGCGCAGCCGCGGGCTGAGCAGCCGGGCCGCGCGCAGGCCGACGTCGCCGCAGCCGACGATGAGCAGGCGCGAGCGTCGGAACACCGCCGGGCGGGAAGGTGCGGGATGGAGCATGGCGCGGACCATAACGCGGAGCGGTGATGCGCCCCGCAGGAGTGGGGTACCACCGGGTGGACCGCGGGCCGTCTCCGCCAGCCGATCTGTACGCGTCTTGCGCGCCGGCCTTGTACGCGGGCCATGCCCGCCCGCCCACCCGCCCACCCGCCC
>JBMOQL010000004.1:247211-251954 GCA_049321005.1 Pseudomonadota bacterium | reverse complement strand
AGCAGAAGGCCGTCGCGCGGTGCGATGGCCTTTGCCCGGTATGCCGTGGCCGACGCGGTTCCTCAGCCGGCGCTCACCACAGCTGCCACCACGGCTTGTCCACGGCGCGGAAGCCCTCGGCCAGGTAGCGGCTGTCCGGAAAGCTCGCCTTGAGCACGCGCTCGGAGTCGTCGCGCAGCTGCTTGAGGCCGAGCTTGTCGTAGCTCAGCACCATGATGTAGAGCGCTTCTTCCACCGCCGGGGAGGTGCGGAACTCCTGCACCGCGCGCTGCGCCCGGTTGGCCGCGGCCAGCCAGGCGCCCCGTTTGTAGTAGTAGCGGGCGACGTGCACCTCGTACTGCGCCAGCGAGTTGACGATGTAGTTCATGCGCAGGCGCGAGTCCGGCGCGTACTTGGAGTCCGGGAAGCGCTCCACCAGCTGGCGGAAAGACTCGTAGGCGTCGCGCGCGGCCTGCTGATCGCGCTCGGACAAGTCCTGCCGAGCCAGGCGACCAAAAAGACCCAGGTCGTCGTTGAAGTTGATCAGGCCCTGCAGGTAGTAGGCGTAATCCAGCGCCGGGCTGGTCGGGCGCAGGCGGATGAAGCGGTCCAGCTTGGCCAGGGCCTGGGCCTTCTCGTTGGTCTTGTAGTAGGCGTAGGCCAGGTCCAACTCGGCCTGCTGCGCGACGATGGTGCCGCTGGCGCGGCCCTCGACCTTCTCCAGCAGCTTGATGGCCGCTTCGTAGTTACCGTCGGCCGCTTCCTCTCGGGCCTCTTCGTACAATTTTTCGGCGCTCAGATTCGGATCGATGTCGTCCTTGGGCGAGCTGCCGCAGGCACTGAGCGCGGCCGCTGCGGCGATGCAGCCTGCCAGCAGCAGCGAGCGTTGCAGTCGCGGGGCCAGTTCGCGCAGGGGCCGGATCGGATTCGTCATGTGTCTGGGGTCTCGGCTCTGGAACGCCGGTTTGCAACCAATCAGGAAGTATATGGGCCGACCCGCGCCCCACCCGTCCCACACGACACCCCCGGCCGCCTCTGACGCGCCCGCATCCTCCTGGTCCGACGAGGGCGACGACCTGCCGCTTCAGGCTGCCGGCGAGGTTGGAGCCGCCGAGGACATCGAGACGCGTCATGCGATCGTCGACGCCGGCATGCACGGCCGTCGGCTCGATCACGTGCTGGTTGACCTGGCGCCCGAGTTCTCTCGCAGCCACCTTCAGGGCCTCATCGCGGCCGGCCATGTGCGAGTGGCGGGCCTGCCGGCCGCCACCGCGTCGCGCAAGCTGGTCCTGGGCCAGGCGATCGAGCTCGCCCTGGTGCCCACTCCCGAGAGCCGCGCCTTCCGGCCCGAGCCGATGGTGCTGGCGATCGCGCATGAGGACGAGCACCTGCTGGTGGTGGACAAGCCCGCTGGCCTTGTCGTGCACCCGGCAGCGGGCAACTGGGCCGGCACGCTGCTCAACGGCCTGCTGGCGCATCACGCGGGGGCCGCGTCGCTGCCCCGGGCGGGCATCGTGCACCGGCTGGACAAGGACACCAGCGGGCTGATGGTCGTGGCCAAGACGCTGGTGGCCATGACCGCGCTGACCCGCGCCATTGCCGCGCGCGAAGTCCACCGGCAGTACTTGGCCCTGTGCCATGGCGTGCTGCCCGCGCGGCCATTCAGCATCGACGCGCCCATCGCCCGCGACCCGGTGTCGCGGGTGCGCATGGCCATCGTGGCTGGCGGGCGGCCGGCGCGCACGGACGTGCAGTGCCTGGCCGCGGGACAGGGCGTCAGCGCCGCCCGCTGCACCCTGCACACCGGGCGCACGCACCAGATCCGCGTGCATCTGGCCTCGCGGGGCCACCCGTTGATCGGCGACACGCTCTACGGCGGCCGCCCGGCCCTCGGCCTGCAGCGCCAGGCCCTGCATGCGCAGCGGCTGGCCTTCGTCCACCCGGTCAGCGGGCAGGCACTGGATCTGTCCTCGCCCCTGCCCCCGGACCTTCAGCGCGCGGCCGAGCAGGGATTCGGGGCCGATTTCGCGCCCTGATCCCCGCCGTGCGCATGGGCCAGCAGCGGCTACAATGCTCGACAGTTTGCGACCGCCTCGTGGCCGGTCGGCCAAGTCAAGGCCGCTGAGCACCCGCACGAGACCGCGTCGCGGGCCGCTCACCGGCGGCCCCGCTCCAGCGCCTTGTTGCCCGCATCCCAGGGCCGGCGCCTTGCCCGCGGCCCGGGCGACCCCAGCGCGAGTTGTCCGCGCCGCCTCGCCAGCCGCCCCGTTGTCCATCGTCCTTCGTACGCGCGGCCGCCGCTTGTGGCGATGCGCCGCATCCGGCCCGGCTTCGAGCCTGTCCGCGCTGTCGATCCAGCCCGCCACCTGTCCAGATGGAAGTCTTCGCTGAGCAGGATGCCAAGCGCATCCTCGAGACGGCGCTCCTGTGCGCCCATCAGCCCATGCCGCTGCGCGACATGCGGGAGCTGTTTGCCGAGCGTCTGACACTGGACGACCTGCGCGGACTGCTGGCGCAGATCCAGCATGACTGGACCGATCGCGGTGTGGAGCTGCGCGAGCTGGCCACCGGCTGGCGCTTCCAGACCCGGCCGGAGATCCAGGTCCACCTGGACCGACTCAACCCCGAGAAGCCGCCGCGCTACTCGCGCGCCACGCTGGAGACGCTGGCCATCATCGCCTACCGCCAGCCCGTCACCCGCGGTGACATCGAGGACATCCGCGGGGTGACTGTCAGCAGCCACATCGTCAAGCAGCTCGAGGACCGCGGCTGGGTCGAGTGCATCGGTCACCGCGATGCCCCGGGCCGCCCGGGCCTGTACGCCACGACCCGGCAGTTCCTCGACGACATGGGCCTGGCCTCGCTGGCTGAGCTGCCCATGCTCGACAGCACCCTTGGCAGTACGCCCGACCTGCTGGCATCGGCCGAAGCCAACAAAGAGCAGCAGGCCCTGCCGCTGGACGGCCCGGCCGAGGCCGTCGCTGCACCGGCAGCAGACGAAGCCGCCGGCGAGGAAGCTGGCCGAGCGCAGGCAGGTCTGGCCGCAGGGGCGCCCCAGGTGCCCCCGGCGAGCGAGCGCAGGCCCAGCGCCCCTGCTGTGTCGCTCGATGTGCCAGCCAAGCCGGCCGACCCGACCGCAGCGGCCGAGTCCACTCCCATCGCCGTTGAACCCGCCGCAGATCCGGCATCCGACACCGCTTCCGCCCCGCCCGAGGCTACCGGCGACGCGCCGGCCGACACCGAGCCGCCTCACCTCGACGAACGCCCGGCGCCCGAGGGCACGGCGCACGCCTCTACCGACCCGTCCACATGAGCACCGCCCCCGACATGGATCCCCACAACCACGACACGCCGGCCGTGGCTGGCCAACCCGGCGACGAGGCGCCCGCTGCGCAGGCACCGGTGGCAGCCGCTGCGGACGCCGCCGGCGAGCCGGCCCTCCAGTCCGGCACCGAAGGCGGGCAGCCCAAGCGCCGCCGCGCCCCGCGCAAGAAGGTCCCCGCCGCCGATCTGTCCCAAGCCGATGAGGCGGCAGCCGACACTGTCGCCCAGCCAGCGGCGGCGCTGCCGGACCAGGCGGATGCGACCCAGGTGCCCGCCACCTCATTTACTGATGCGCCCACCGACGCGCCTCAGGAGACGGCCGACGCCGGCGACCCCGCGGACGCTGGCTCCGGCGAGGCCGGCGACGCCCCGCGCGCCGGCAAGCCCGACCGCCAGAAGCCCCCGCGGGAACCGGTCGTGCAGCGCACACCCGAGGCCGACCAGCAGATCGACGCGGTGTTCGCCGGTCTGCAGTCCGGCGACTTTGACCGCGACGCCGAGCCGCCGGCCGCAGAGCCTGCTGCTGCGGCAGACGGTGATGCCGAGGCTGCGACCAAGCGCGTGCTGCTGCCCGAGCCCGACGCGCCCAAGCTACAGAAGGTGCTGGCGCAGTCGGGCGTGGGATCGCGCCGCGACATGGAGCAGCTCATTCAGGACGGCAAGGTCACCGTCAATGGCGAGGTGGCCCACGTGGGCCAGCGCATCTCCTGGGGCGACCAGGTGCGCATCAACGGCAAGCCGGTCAAGTTCCGCATCGCGCCGCCGCCGGCCCGCGTGCTGGCCTATCACAAGCCCACCGGCGAGGTCAGCACCTTCAAGGATCCTGAGGGTCGTCCCACGGTCTTCCGCAACCTGCCGCGCCTGCCGCACGGCAAGTGGCAATCCGTCGGCCGCCTGGACATCAACACCGAAGGTCTGCTGCTGTTCACCAACTCCGGCGAACTGGCCAACCAGCTGATGCACCCGCGCTTTGGCGTGGAGCGCGAGTACGCCGTGCGCACGCTGGGCACGCTGGACGACGAAGCGCGTCAGAAGCTGCTCACCGGCGTGGTCATCGATGGCCAGCCGGCGGCCTTCCAGTCCATCCTCGATGGCGGCGGCGAGGGCGTGAATCACTGGTACCGCGTGGTCATCACCGAAGGCCGCAACCGCGAGGTGCGCAAGCTCTTCGACGCCGTGGGACTGACGGTCAACCGCCTGATCCGTGTGCGCTACGCCACCGTCGTGCTGCCGCGCGGGCTCAAGCGTGGCGTGTGGGTCGAGCTCGGCGCCGACGATGTGCGCACCATCCGCCGCCTGGCCAGCGGCCCGCGCCCGCAGCAGGGCGGTGCGGATTTCGCCGGCGAAGGTCGGCCGCAGCAGCACAAGGGTAAACCGGCCCAGGGCAAGGGCCAGGGCGGCCAGCAGCAGGGCCAGCAAGGCAAGCAGAAGACGGCATAC
>JBMOQL010000004.1:0-247201 GCA_049321005.1 Pseudomonadota bacterium | reverse complement strand
AAGCCCGGCAAGCCGGGGCAGGGCGGCCCGCAAGGGCAGGGTGGCGGCAAGCCCTTCCCGCAAGGCAAGGGCCCCAAGCCGCAACAGCAGCCCAAGCAACGGCCAGTGCGAGACTGGGACGGCGACGAACTGCCCGACGACGTGCCGCTCTACATTCCCAACCCGCTGGAGCAGACCTTCGACCGGCGCTTTGCCACCGGGTCCAAGCGCATCGTCCGCGGCTTTGGCACGCCCAGCCACGAGCACGAGCAGCCCGCCGCGCAGCGCAAGGGCGGCCCGCGCCAGCCCGACCCGATGCAGACCTCGGTTGGCTACATCGGCGCCGACGCGTACTTCACCAACAAGGCGAAGGGCTCGCGCTTCAAGGGCGGCGGTGGTGGGGGAGGTGGCGGTGGCCGTGGCTTTGGCGGGCGCGGACGCTGATCTGCCACGCGGGCTGGCCCGAGGGTTTGTCCCGCGTCACGCTACACTGTCAGGCTTTGCATACCACGCCCGGCAAGGGCTCCAAGGAGAAGAAACATGGCGGTTGAACGCACCCTGTCGATCATCAAGCCCGATGCCGTGGCCAAGAACGTCATCGGCCAGATCTATTCCCGCTTCGAAGGCGCGGGCCTGAAGATCATCGCGGCCAAGATGGCTCACCTGTCGCGCGGCGAGGCCGAGGCCTTCTATGCCGTGCACAAGGCGCGTCCCTTCTTCAAGGACCTGGTCGACTTCATGGTCTCCGGCCCGGTCATGATCCAGGTTCTGGAAGGCGAGAACGCCATCGCCAAGAACCGCGAGCTGATGGGCGCCACCGACCCCAAGAAGGCCGAGAAGGGCACCATCCGTGCCGACTTCGCCGACAGCATCGACGCCAACGCGGTGCACGGCTCCGACGCGCCCGAGACCGCCGCCCAGGAAGTGGCGTTCTTCTTCCCGGGCATGAACGTCTACTCCCGTTGATGTGCCGCGCGGGCTGCGGCCCGCGCAAGCTGTTTCTCTGCCATGAACGCGGTCAACCTGCTCGATTTCGATCTCGACGGTCTCGCCGCGTTCTGCGAATCGCTGGGTGAAAAGCGCTTTCGCGCTACCCAACTCTTCCGCTGGATCCACCAGAAGGGCGCCTCGGACTTCGAGCAGATGTCCGACCTGGCCAAGAGCCTGCGCGCCAAGCTGGCCGGCCGCGCTGAAATCCGCGGACTGCAGGTGATCAGCGAGCACGTCTCCGCTGACGGCACGGTCAAGTGGCTGTTCGACGTCGGCGCGGGCAATGCCGTGGAGACGGTGTTCATACCAGAGGATGATCGCGGCACGCTCTGCATTTCCTCTCAGGCCGGCTGCGCCGTGGGCTGCCGGTTCTGCTCCACCGGCCATCAGGGCTTCAGCCGCAATCTGGCCACGGGTGAGATCCTGGCCCAGCTCTGGCATGCCGAGCACAGCCTGCGCCGGCGCCTGAACACGCCGGCCGGCGAGCGCGTCATCACCAACGTCGTGATGATGGGCATGGGCGAGCCGCTGCAGAACTACTCGGCGCTGGTGCCGGCCCTCAAGGTCATGCTGGATGACCACGGCTACGGCCTGTCGCGCCGCCGCGTCACGGTGTCTACCTCGGGTGTGGTGCCCATGATCGACCGGCTGCGCGACGACTGCCCCGTGGCACTGGCCGTCTCGCTGCATGCGCCCACCGATCCGCTGCGCGACGAGCTGGTGCCGATCAACCGCAAGTACCCGATCACCGAGCTGCTGGACGCCTGCGTGCGTTACCTGGATGCCGCGCCGCGTGACTTCATCACGCTGGAGTACTGCATGCTCGACGGCGTCAACGACAGCGACGAGCATGCTCGGGCCTTGCTCGCACTGGTGCGCGGGCGGCTGCCGTGCAAGTTCAACCTGATCCCGTTCAACCCCTTCCCGCAGTCCGGCCTGCGCCGCTCGCCGGCGGCGCGGGTGCAGGCGTTTGCGGCCATCCTGCAGGCTGGCGGCATCGTCACCACCGTGCGCAAGACGCGTGGTGATGACATCGACGCTGCCTGCGGTCAGCTCGCTGGCGAGGTGCAGGACCGCACCAACGCCCGCCAGCGGATGCAGCGCTCGCCGATCCGCATCGAGCCTGTTCCGCCGTCTGCCGTGTCCCGTTGACCGCCTTCGTCACGTCTCATCTGCCAGCCACCGGAGTTCACCGCATGCGCCCTGGTTCGACCGATGTCTTCCCGCACCGGCGGCCCAGCCGCATGGCCTGCCAGTCTGCCCGGACGGCGGCTGCTATTGCCGTCGCCCTGGGCGTGCTGACCGGTCTGGCGGCCTGCACATCGGCGCCGAGGCAGCAGCAGGCGCAAATGCAGCAGCCCGACAAGGAAGGCGTGCCGGCCCAGCCCAACCCGGATTCGGGCAAGCGCGCAGCCATCCGGCTGCAGCTGGCCGGTGCCTATTTCGCCGAGGGCCGTGTCGATCCGGCGCTGCAGGAGGTCAACCAGGCCCTTGCCCTGGACAGCGATCTGGCCGGAGCCCATGCCCTGAAGGCCCTGGTGCTCGATGCCAAGGGTGACGTCGCCGGCGCCGAGGCCGCTTTCCACCGCGCCATCCAGCTGGACCCGCGCGACGGTGCCACGCTGCACAACTATGGCTGGATGCAGTGCCGGCTGCAGCGCTATGACGCCGCCGCACGCTTGCTGGATCAGGCATTGGCTGCGCCGGGCTATCGCGGCTCGGCCCAGACACTGATGGTCAAGGGCGTGTGCGAGGCCCGCGCCGGCCATCTGGAGCAGGCCGAGCAGACCCTGCTGCGCGCCTACGAGCGTGACGCCGGCAACCCGGTCACTGCGGTCAACCTGGCCGATGTGCTGTACCGCCGCGGCGAGCTGGAGCGGGCACGCTTCTACGTTCGGCGCGTCAACCAGTCGGCGGACCTGAGCAATGCCGAATCGCTGTGGCTGGCGCTGCGCATCGAGCGCAAGCTGGGCAACCAGCAAGGCGCGCGCGACCTGGGCAGCCAGCTGCTCGCCCGCTACCCGCGCTCCCGCGAGGCCCTGGCCTACGAGGCGGGCCGCTACGAGCCGTGAGCGATCTGCCGCAACAGCCGCCGGTGCCCGGCGCGGACAACATCATCGGCGCGGGCCACCACGGCAGCCCGGGAGCCATGCTGCGCCAGGCACGCGAGGCCGCCGGCCTGGACATCGACACCCTGGCTGCAAACTTGCGCGTGGCCGCGGCCAAGCTCCAGCTGCTGGAGTCCGACCGCCATGCCGAGCTGCCCGATCCTGCTTTCGCGCGCGCGCTTGCCCTCACCGTGTGTCGTGCGTTGCACATCGATCCCGCGCCCGTGCTGGCCGGCCTGCCACAGGCACAGCAGGGTCCCCGTCTGGAGCAGGTCAATCAGGGCCTGAACCAGCCTTTCGGGCCGCGCCGTTCCTTGCTGGGAGCCGCAGCACGCGTGGGCGGCCCCCGGCTGCAGGCTCCAGCTGCGGTGCTGGCCATCGTGCTGGCGCTTGCCGCGCTGGTCGTGTACTTCTGGCCGCAGATTCAGCAGCTCACCAGCAGGGCAGACGGCGCCGCCGCGGGGCAGCAGCGCGGGGAGCCGGTCCTGTTGCCAGGTGGATCGGGTGGGGTGTCAGCGGACGACGTCGCAATCCCCAGTGACGGTTCTGCCGACAAGGCCTCCGCCAACCGCGGTTCGGCAGATGTCCGCCAGGCTGCCGACGCGCTGCCAGATACCGAGGCCACAGCGGCAGCACCGGTGCCAGTGCCTCAGGCGGCCCCAGACTCGGCGTCGGCAGCTCTTTTGCCGTCGCCGACCGCCGCCATGCCGACGGCACCCGCGCTGCAGCCCGCCACGGCACTGGCGTCCGCGCCGGGTGGTTCGTCCACCCGTACAGCCGCGCCGTTGCTGTTGCGTACCACCGCCCCGTCCTGGGTCGATGTGCGCGACGATTCCGGCCGCTCGGTGCTCTCGCGCCAGCTCGCCCCCGGCGAGTCCGTGTCCCTCGACGGCGCCGGACCGTGGCGCGTCAAGATCGGCAACGCCGGCGGCACAGAGATCTTGCTGCGCGGCCAGCGCATCGACCTGGCGCCGCATACGCGCAATAACGTCGCCCGGCTCGAACTCAACTAGGAGCTCCTGCGCATGTCTGCCCAAGACCTCGCCTGCGCGGCGGGCCAGCCCATCCCTGCCGCGGCGCCGGCTGCGCGCCGCTCGCTGCAAGCTCGCATCCGCTGGGGCCAGCGCGTGGTCACCGTCGGTGGCGACGCCCCGGTGCGCGTGCAGTCGATGACCAACACCGACACGGTGGACGTCATCGGCACCGCCATCCAGGTCAAGGAACTCGCCCTGGCCGGCTCCGAGCTGGTGCGCATCACCGTCAACACCCCCGAGGCCGCTGCTGCCGTGCCGCACATTCGCGAGCAGCTGGACCGCATGGGCATCGATGTGCCGCTGGTTGGCGACTTCCACTACAACGGCCACCGCCTGCTCACCGAGGTGCCGGCCTGTGCCGAAGCGCTGTCCAAATACCGCATCAACCCGGGCAACGTCGGCAAAGGCGACAAGCGCGACAGGCAGTTCGCACAGATGGTGGAGGTGGCGCTCAAGCATGACAAGCCGGTGCGTATCGGCGTCAACTGGGGCAGCCTGGACCAGGAGCTGATGGCCGCGCTGATGGATGCCAACGCGCGCCGTGCCGAGCCGTGGCCATCGCAGCAGGTGATGTACGAGGCCCTCGTCACCTCGGCGGTGGAGTCCGCGCGTGCCGCGGTCGAGCTCGGCATGGATCCGGCCCAGGTGTTGATCAGCTGCAAGGTCAGCGGCGTGCAGGATCTGATCGCCGTCTACCGTGCGCTCGCAAAGCGCTGCAACCATCCGTTGCACCTGGGCTTGACCGAGGCCGGCATGGGCACCAAGGGCACGGTGGCCTCGGCTGCTGCGCTGTCCATCCTGCTGCAGGAGGGCATCGGCGACACCATCCGGGTCTCGCTCACGCCCCAGCCTGGCGAGCCGCGCACGCAGGAGGTGGTGGTGGCCACCGAGATCCTGCAGGCCCTGGGCCTGCGGGTCTTCGTGCCCAGCGTCACGGCCTGCCCTGGCTGCGGCCGCACCACCAGCACCACGTTCCAGGAGCTGGCCAAGCAGATCGACGATTTCCTGCGCGCGCAGATGCCGGTCTGGCGCGCCCGCTATCCGGGTGTGGAGGCCATGAAGGTGGCCGTCATGGGCTGTATCGTCAACGGCCCGGGCGAGAGCAAACATGCCGACATCGGCATCAGCCTGCCCGGCACCGGCGAGGCCCCTGCTGCCCCCGTCTTCATCGACGGCGAGAAGGCGCTGACCCTGCGCGGCGAGACAATTGCCGCGGACTTCCAGCGCATCGTCGAGGACTACATCGAACGCCGCTTCGGCGCCGGCCGCGCCGCGGCCTGAAGCGTCCGCACCCTTATTCCATGCGGCGGTGCGGCCATGCCCCCGCCGCTGCAACCGCTTCATGACATGACCGACACCAAGAAGCCGGCCGCCCTCCAGGCCGTCAAGGGCATGAACGACCTGCTGCCGCCCGATTCCGCCCGCTGGGAGTGGCTGGAGGAGCGCGTGCGCCACCTGATGCGCCGCTGGGGCTATGCCAACATCCGCACGCCCATCGTCGAGCCCACGGCGCTGTTCGTGCGCGGCCTGGGCGAGGTGACCGACATCGTCGAGAAGGAGATGTATTCCTTCGTTGACTCGATGAACGGCGATGCGCTGAGCCTGCGTCCGGAGAACACTGCGGGCGTGGTGCGTGCCGTGGTCGAGCACGGCCTGCTGCACGACGGCGGCAAGCGGCTCTTCTACATCGGCCCGATGTTCCGCCACGAGCGGCCGCAGAAGGGCCGCTATCGCCAGTTCCACCAGGTTGGCGCCGAGGCGCTGGGCTTCGCCGGCCCGGATGTGGATGCCGAGCTCATCCTCCTGTGCCGCGCGCTCTGGCAGGACCTGGGCTTGGTCATCGGCCAGGACGTGCGGCTGGAGCTCAACAGCCTGGGTCAGCCCGCCGAGCGCCTGGCGCACCGCGCGGCGCTCATCGCGCACCTCGAGGCGCATGCCGACCTGCTGGACGAAGACGCCCGCCGCCGGCTGCACAGCAACCCGCTGCGCATCCTCGACACCAAGAACCCGGCGATGCAGCCGGTGGTCGAGTCCGCCCCGAAGCTGATGGACTTCCTCGGCGAAGCGTCGATGGCTCACTTCGACGCCGTGCGTGCCGTGCTGGACGCGGCGGGCCTGCCGTACCGCATCAACCCACGCATGGTGCGCGGCATGGACTACTACAACCTCACTGTCTTCGAGTGGGTGACCGAGCGATTGGGCGCACAGGGCACCGTCTGCGGCGGTGGGCGCTACGACACGCTGATCGAGCAGCTGGGCGGCAAGCCGGCCCCGGCGGTGGGCTGGGGCCTGGGCATGGAGCGGTTGCTGCTGCTGTTGCAGGAGGTGGGCTCTGCACCCGCGCCTCAGGCGCCGGATGCCTATGCCGTCGTGCCCAGCCACGCAGAGCTGCCGCGCATCATGCGGGCCCTGGATGCGCTGCGCGCAGCCGGCGTGGCCGTGGTGCAGCACCCAGCGGGGCCAGACGGCCCGTCGAGCATGAAGTCGCAATTCAAGCGGGCCGATGCCAGCGGCGCGCGCTTCGCGCTGGTCTTCGGCGACAGCGAGCTGGCGCAGGGCCATGTGGCAGTCAAGCCGCTGCGGGGTGGCGAGCAGGTGCTGCGTCCCCTGGATGCCGTTGCCACCTGGGCCAGCGAGTTGCTGGCCCCATAATCGCGGGCTTCGGCCGGCGCGCCGGCTGCCTGCACCTCTTTCCCTCCTTCGCCCATTGCCCCGGCGAGTCCGCATGGCCACACAACTCCGTCTCGAAGAACAAGAGCAGCTCGACCAGATCAAGGACTTCTGGAAGCAGTACGGCAACCTGATCACCTGGGTGCTGATCCTGGGCCTGGGCGCCCTGGCGGCTTTCAGCGGCTGGCGTTACTGGCAGGGCGAGCAGGCGGCCAAGGCGGCCGTGCTGTTCAACGACCTGGAGGTCGCCGCGCAGGCCGGCGACCTGGAGCGCACCGCGCGTGCCTTCAAGGACATGACGGAGCGCTACCCGCGCACCACCTATGCCGAGCAGGCGGGCCTGCTTGCCGCCAAGGCGCAGGCCGAGCGCAACCAGCCCGACGCCGCCCGGGCCAGCCTGCAGTGGGTGATCGACCACGCCGACGAGCCGGCCTACCAGGCCGTCGCCCGCCTGCGCCTGGCCGGGCTGCTGATCGATCAGAAGAAGTTCGAGGAGGCCGCGCAGCAATTGGCCGCCAGCTTCCCAGACGAGTTCAAGGCGCTGGCTGCCGACCGCCGCGGTGACCTGCTGCAGCTGCAGGGCAAGAAGACGGAGGCGCTGGCCGCCTACCAGGAGGCCTACAAGGCCATGGCCGCCGACGTGGACTACCGCAAGATCCTCGCCATCAAACTAACCGTGCTCGGTGCGGCGCCTGAGCCAGAGGCTGCGGCAACCGCCAGTCAAGGAGGCCAGTGACATGAAGCGCTGGATTGCCTCCTGTTCCGCACTTGCCCTGGCCGCAGCCCTGCTGGCCGGCTGCTCCAGCGGCATCGAGAAGCCCCGCCCCGCCGCACTGCAGCAGCTCAGTGCCCCCGTCACGCTGCAGCCGGCCTGGAGCCAGCGCGTCGGCGAGGCCCGCTTCCCGCTGCGCCTGGCCGTGGCCGGCGGCGTGGTCGTCACCGCATCGGATGACGGCAGCGTCGCGGCCTTCGAGTTGGCCACCGGCACGCCGCGCTGGCGTGGCCAGGTGGACGCCAGGCTGTCCGCAGGCGTGGGCAGCGACGGCCGCTATGCCGCTGTCGTCACCGATCGCAACGAGGTCGTTGCTTTCGACCAAGGCCGCGTGTTGTGGCGCCTGCCGGTGCCGGCCAAGGTGGTCACTGCGCCGCTGGTGGCCGGGGAGCGCGTCTTCGTGCAGGGCGTGGACCGTGCCATCCATGCGTTCGATGTGCTGGACGGCCGCCGGCTGTGGGTCTTCCAGCGCGCCGGCGATGCGCTCACGCTGGCCCAGCCCGGCGTGCTCCTGCCCGTGGCCAACACGCTGTGGGCTGGCATCGGCCCACGGTTGGTGGCGCTGGAGCCGCTTCGCGGCCAGCTCAAGCAGGACGTCATCGTCGCCACGCCGCGTGGCGGCAACGAGGTGGAGCGCCTGGCCGACCTGGTGGCGCCGCCCGCCCGCGTGGGCGACATGGTCTGCGTGCGCTCGTTCCAGACGGCCGTGTCCTGCATCGACACCACCCGTGGCGCCCTGGCCTGGACCAAGACGCAAAGCGGCTTCCAGGGCGTGGCGGCGGACGACGCGCTCGTCGTTGGCGGCGACGCCAGCGACCGCCTGATCGCCTGGCGCCGCAGCAATGGGGAGGTCTTCTGGCGTGCTGACCAATTCGTCTATCGTCAGCTCACCGCCCCGGCCATCCTGGGCAAGTACGTTGTCGTGGCCGACCGCGAAGGCTATATCCACCTGCTGTCGCGCCTAGACGGCCGCACGGTGGGCCGGCTGTCGCTGGACGGCGGCGGTATCGTGACGCCGCCCGTGGCAGTCGCCGGCCGGCTGATCGTCGCCACGCGCAACGGCACGCTGCAGGTGTACTCCGCGGCCGACTGACCCCGGCCGCCTCTCCCGTCCCCCGTCTTCCCGGTTCCCCAGGTCCCCTGCCGATGAAACCCGTCATCGCCCTCGTTGGGCGCCCCAACGTCGGCAAGTCCACGCTGTTCAACCGGCTGACCAAAAGCCGCGACGCCATCGTGGCCGACTACGCAGGCCTCACGCGCGATCGCCACTACGGCGACGGCCGCATCGGCAGTCGCGAGTTCATCGTCATCGACACCGGGGGCTTCGAGCCCGACTGCAGCGAGGGCATCTTCAAGGAGATGGCCAAGCAGACCCGCCAGGCGGTGGCCGAGGCCGACGCGGTGGTCTTCGTCGTCGATGTCCGCGGCGGCCTGAGCGCCCAGGATCACGACATCGCGCGCTACCTGCGCACGGCCAACAAGCGCGTCATCCTCGCGGTAAACAAGGCCGAGGGGATGCAGGATTCGCCGCTGGTGGCCGAGTTCTACGAACTGGGCATCGGCGAGCCGCATCCCATCTCCGCCTCGCACGGCCAGGGCGTGCGCAGCCTGCTGGAGGCCGCGCTGGCTGACTTCCCCGAGCCCGAGGAGGACGAAGAGGACTTCGACGACGTCAACCGGCCCATCCGCCTGGCCGTGGCCGGCCGGCCTAATGTCGGCAAGTCCACGCTGATCAACACCTGGCTCGGTGAGGAACGCCTGGTCGCCTTCGACCTGCCAGGCACCACGCGTGACGCCATCACCGTGCCGCTTGAGCGCAACGGACAAAAGTACGAGTTGATCGACACGGCGGGCCTGCGCCGCAAGGGCAAGGTGTTCGAGGCCATCGAGAAGTTCTCGGTGGTCAAGACGCTGCAGGCCATTGCCGACGCCAATGTCGTCGTGCTGTTGCTGGACGCCACCCAGGGCGTGACCGACCAGGACGCCCACATTGCGGGCTACATCCTCGACTCAGGCCGGGCGGTGGTGGTAGCCGTCAACAAATGGGATGCCGTGGACGCCTACCAGCGCGAAATGCTGCAGCGCTCCATCGAGCAACGCTTGGCCTTCCTGCGCTTCGCCCCGGTGCTACAGATCTCGGCGCTCAAGCGCCAGGGGCTGGGCCCGCTGTGGAAGGCAATCGCCGACGCCTGGGCCTCGGCAACGAGGAAGCTGCCCACGCCGGTGCTGACGCGGCTGCTGCACGAGGCAGTCGAGTTCCAGCAGCCCAAGCGGGCAGGGGCCTTCCGGCCCAAGCTGCGCTATGCCCACCAGGGCGGGCAGAACCCGCCCATCATCGTGATCCACGGCAATGCGCTGGACCATGTCACCGACGTGTACAAGCGCTACCTGGAGGGCCGCTTCCGCGAGCACTTCAAGCTGGTCGGCACCCCACTGCGCATCGAACTGCGATCGTCGCGCAACCCGTTTGCAGAAAAGGCCTGAACGGCCCGGCTGCGAGGTCGCGCCGGCCCGACCTGCCTGCCGTGCGGGAATCAAACCCGCCCGGACGGCCCTCGGATACCCTGTGTTAAGGTGCCGTCTCGTTCACTTCTTTTCAACACGGAGCATATCGTGAGCAACAAAGGGCAGCTTCTACAAGACCCGTTCCTGAACCTCCTGCGCAAGGAGCATGTTCCGGTGTCCATCTACCTGGTCAATGGCATCAAGCTGCAAGGCCACATCGAGTCCTTCGACCAGTACGTCGTGCTGCTGCGCAATACCGTCACCCAGATGGTCTACAAGCACGCGATTTCCACCGTCGTTCCCGGCCGAGCCGTGAACTTCCACGCCAACGAGCCGGGCGAGACGGCCTGATCCCGGCGCCTGCGGCCGCCCGGCCGCAGCCTCTTCACAAGCCCCATCGCGTTGAACCCCACCGCTGCCGCCGACGCTCCCCGCGTGGTGCTGGTCGGTGTCGATTTCGGCCCCGGTTCGTCCTTCGACCCGTCGCTGGACGAACTGGCCCTGCTGGCCGAATCCGCGGGCGATGATCCTGTGGCCCGTCTCACTGCCAAGCGCAAGGCGCCCGATGCGGCGCTGTTCGTTGGCGAAGGCAAGGCCGACGAGATCAAGTTGCTGGCCCAGACCTACGGGGCCCAGGGCGTCATCTTCGACCAGGCGCTGTCGCCGGCCCAGCAGCGTAACCTGGAGCGCCACCTGGGCGTCGAGGTGCTGGACCGCACCATGCTCATCCTGGAGATCTTTGGCGAGCGTGCCAAGAGCCACGAGGGCAAGCTGCAGGTGGAACTCGCCCGGCTGCAGTACCTCTCCACCCGGCTGGTGCGCCGCTGGTCCCACCTTGAGCGCCAGCGCGGCGGTGTCGGCCATCGCGGCGGCCCCGGCGAGCGGCAGATCGAGCTCGACCGCCGCATGATCGACCAGCGCATCAAGTCGCTCAAGGAGCGGCTGACACGGCTCAAGCGCCAGCGGGGCACGCAGCGGCGTGCTCGAGAGCGGAGCGGCGCGCTGCGAGTGGCGCTGGTCGGTTACACCAACGCCGGCAAGTCCACGCTGTTCAACGCCCTGACCAAGGCCGGCACCTACGCCGCCGACCAGCTGTTCGCCACGCTGGACACCACCACCCGCCAGCTCTACCTGGACGACGCGCAGCGCAGCGTCACGCTGTCGGACACGGTGGGCTTCATCCGCGACCTGCCGCACACGCTGGTCGAGGCCTTCGAAGCCACACTGCAGGAGGCGGCCGATGCCGACCTGCTGCTGCACGTGGTTGATGCGGCCAGCCCCACGCTGCACGAGCAGATGTCCGAGGTGCTGCGCGTGCTGCGCAGCATCGGTGCGGCGAGCGTCCCGCAGCTGCTGGTCTTCAACAAGGCTGATCAACTGCCCGACTGGCAGAGCCGAGCGGGGCTGGATCAAGTCGAGTTGGAGCCCGGCCTGCTGGTGGCGAGGCTCTTTGCCAGCGCGCTAACCGGTCAAGGGTTGGCAGAATTGCGCGGCGTGCTGGCCACCGCGGCCCTCTCCGGCGCCGAGCAGGCTCTTGCGGCTTCGCGCGTCGTGCCCGTTCCCCAGGCTGCATCCGTGCAGGCGTCTTTCCCATCGACCGGCCCCGACCAGCCGACCTCCTTCACACGATGAACACCTCCACCTTCGATTCCGCCGGCCGCCCGTTGTGGCGCCTGCGCACGCTGGCCCGTTCGGTGCACATGCTGCTGGCGGGTGCGGCCCGGCGACTGGCGTGGCGTCTGTCGGCCGGCCTGCCGGGCCGCTCGGCCGCCGGGGCGGAGCCGGGCGACGGGCGCGTGCTCAACAACGGCCGCAACGACGGCCCGCCCGACCTTGACGAACTCTGGCGTGACTTCAACCGCAAGCTCGGTTCGCTCTTCCCAGGCAATCGCCAGGGCGGCGGACAGGGGGGGGGTGGCACTGGTGGCCCCCGCCTGCCGGACATGAAGGGCGCAGGCCTGGGCGTCGGCTTGCTGCTGGGCCTGATCGTGCTGATCTGGCTGGGCAGCGGTGTGTTCATCGTGCAGGAAGGCCAGCAGGCGGTGGTCATGTCCTTCGGCCGCTATGCGCGCACGGCCGAGGCCGGCATGCAGCTGCGCCTGCCGTATCCCTTCGAGTCGCATGAGACGGTCAATGTCACCGCGCTGCGCTCGGTCGAGGTGGGCACGACAGGCGTCACGCAGGGCACCGGCCTGCGCGACTCGTCCATGCTGACGCAGGACGAGAACATCGTCGACATCCAATTCACCGTGCAGTACCGCATCAAGGATGCGCGAGAGTTCCTGTTCGAGAACCGCAGTCCTGAGCTGGCGGTGGTGCAGGCGGCCGAGTCCGCCGTGCGTGAGATCGTCGGCCGCAACTCGATGGACTCGGTGCTCTACGAGCAGCGCGATGCCATCGCCGCCGACCTGGTCAAGCTCATTCAGGCCCAGCTGGATCGGCTGAAGTCCGGCGTGCTGGTGGCCAATGTCAACGTGCGCAGCGTGCAGCCGCCTGAGCAAGTGCAGGCGGCTTTCGATGACGCTTTCCGCGCAGGAGCCGACCGCGAACGCTTCAAGAACGACGGCCAGGCCTATGCCAACGATGTGATCCCCAAGGCCCGCGGCGCCGCCGCCCGCCTGCTCGAAGAAGCCAACGCCCACCGCTCTCGCGTGGTGGCGCAGGCAGAGGGTGATGCCGAACGCTTCACCCAGGTCTATGCCGAGTACCAGAAGGCGCCGGCCGTCACCCGCGACCGCCTCTACATCGACACCATGCAGCAGATCTACTCCAACGTGACCAAGGTGCTCGTCGATTCGCGCAACGGCTCCAGCCTGCTCTACCTCCCGTTGGACAAGCTGCTGCAGCAGACCGGAGCCTCCGCCGCGTCGGCGCCGGTCGTGGTGCCGGGCTCGGGAACCGGTGCGGGGGAGGGCGCCACGCAGCCGGCCGCTGCTGCCGACCCCCGTTCGCGCGAGAACGCGCGCGGCCGTGACCGCGATGTGCGCTGAGCCGAGGAACCGCCCGACATGAACCGCATCCTCACCGTTCTCGTTGCCCTCTTCATCGCCATCGTCGTCGCCTCCTCGACGCTCTATATCGTCGATCAGCGGCAGTTCGCCGTCGTCTACACACTCGGCGAGATCAAGGAGGTCGTCACCGAGCCGGGCTTGAATTGGAAGGCCCCGCCGCCGCTGCAGAACAAGGTCTTCCTGGACCGCCGTGTGCAGACGCTCGACAGCCCCGAGACCCGACCCATCTTCACCGCCGAGAAAAAGAGCCTGGTCATTGACTGGCTGGTCAAGTGGCGCATCACCGACCCGCGTCAATTCATTCGCAACAACGGCGTGGAGCTGCGCAACGTGGAGGCCCGCCTCAGCCCCATCGTGCAGGCGGCATTCAACGAGGAGGTCACCAAGCGCAATGTGCGCGCCGTGCTGTCCACCGACCGTGACAACATCATGCGCGGCGTCATGCAGCGCCTGGCAGACGACGCCAAGGCATTCGGCATCCAAGTGGTGGACGTGCGCATCAAGCGGGTGGACTTCTCACCCACCATCACCGACTCCGTCTACCGCCGCATGGAGTCAGAACGCAAGCGCGTGGCCAACGAGCTGCGATCGCTCGGCATGGCCGAAGGCGAGAAGATCCGCGCTGACGCGGACCGCCAGCGCGAGGTGATCCTGGCTGAGGCCTACCGCGACGCGCAGAAGATCAAGGGCGAGGGCGACGCCAAGGCATCTGCGCTCTACAGCCAGGCTTTCAGCCGCGATCCGCAGTTCGCCCAGTTCTACCGCAGCCTGGAGGCTTATCGCAGCACCTTCCGCAACAAGTCGGACGTGATGGTGCTGGACCCGGCCTCGACCGATTTCTTCAAGGCGCTGCGCAACGGCGCCAGCACCGGCGGGTCACGGCCTTGACCCGGGCATGTGCAGGCGGCCGGGCTCAGCTCCATGTGGGATGACTTGCTGCGGGCGTTGGCCCTGATGCTGGTGATCGAGGGCCTGCTGCCCTTCATCAGCCCGGCGCGCTGGCGCGGCGTGTTCGAGCAGGCGATCAAGCTCAGCGACGGGCAGCTGCGCTTTATCGGGCTCAGCAGCATGGTTGCCGGCGTCCTGTTGCTCGCCGCGGTGCTGTAGCGGCAACTTTCCCGCGGCGAGACAGCCTGCCGCAGCGGCCGGTCCCAGAGGGCCGCCCGTACAATCTCGTCTTTAATCCCCGGGTGTTTTTCGTATGTCGTCTGCTTGGCTCTTGCCCGAGCACATAGCCGATGTCTTGCCTGCTCAGGCTCGGCGCATCGAGGAGCTGCGGCGCAGCGTGCTCGACGTGGCGCGCAGCTACGGGTTCGAGCTGGTCATGCCGCCGCTGCTTGAATACCTCGAATCGCTGCTCTCGGGCACCGGCCATGAACTTGGCCTGCAGACCTTCAAGCTGGTCGACCAGCTCAGTGGCCGCACCATGGGCCTGCGCGCGGACACCACGCCGCAGGTTGCCCGCATCGACGCCCATCTGCTCAACCGCGTTGGCGTCACGCGCCTGTGCTACTGCGGACCCGTGCTGCACACCCGCCCGGCCGGCCCGCGGGCCACGCGCGAGCCGCTGCAGCTCGGCGCCGAGATCTATGGCCATGCCGGCATGGAGGCCGACCTCGAGATCCTCGACTTGGCCCTGGCCAGTCTCTCGCGTGCCGGCCTGGGCCAGGTGACGCTGGATCTGGCCGATGCGCGGATCCTGCAGGGCCTGCTCGACGGCGCCCAGCTGTCGGCCGACGGCATGGACCGCCTGTGCGCTGCCCTCGCGGCCAAGGACGTCGGCGCGCTCGACGCCTTCCGTGGCGTGATGGCGGCCGATTCCTTTGCCGGCCTCCAGGCGCTGGCGGGCCTGTATGGCAGCGCCGATGTGCTGGGCCGCGCTGCGGCCGTGCTGCCGTCGCGCCCCTTGATCACCCAGGCGCTGGCGGACCTGCGCTGGCTGGCCGCGCAGATCGAGCGCAGCGAGCCCTCGGTGCACCTGGGCTTCGACCTGGCCGACCTCAGCGGCTATGCCTACTACAGCGGTCCGCGCTTTGCCGCCTACACGCCCGGCTACAGCGACGCCCTGCTGCGCGGTGGCCGCTATGACGAGGTGGGCGCGGTTTTTGGGCGCAAGCGCCCGGCCGCGGGCTTCAGCCTGGACCTCAAGGCCCTGGTGGAGTGCCTGCCGGTGCTGCCCCCGCGGCCCGCCATCCGCGCGCCCTGGAGCGACGATGCCGGCTTGCGTGCTGCCGTCAAGGCGCTGCGGGCCGAGGGCCATACCGTGGTCTGCGTGCTGCCTGGCCACGAAGACGAGGTCCAGGAGTTCGCCTGTGACCGCGAGCTCGTCCAGGCCGACGGCCGCTGGACGGTGCGGGCTTGCTGACGGCCTGGCCGTCACGCGCGCTCCCTTGAACACACAGGACATCAACATGCAGAGTGCAACAGCTTCCGCGCCCGGCCGCGGCCGCAACGTCGTCGTCGTCGGCACCCAATGGGGTGACGAAGGCAAGGGCAAGGTCGTGGACTGGCTCACCGATCACGCCGCCGGCGTCGCCCGCTTCCAGGGTGGCCACAACGCCGGCCACACCCTGGTCATCAACGGCAAGAAGACCGCGCTGCAGCTCATCCCATCGGGGATCATGCGCGACGGCGTGCAGTGCTTCATCGGCAACGGCGTGGTTGTCGATCCGGCTCACCTGCTCGGCGAGATCGAGCGCCTGGAAGCTGCCGGCCTGCAGGTGCGCTCACGCCTGTTCATCAGCGAGTCCTGCCCGCTGATCCTGCCTTTCCATGTCGAGGTCGACCGCGCCCGCGAGACGCTGCGTGAGAGCAGCGGTGCCGGCAAGATCGGCACTACCGGCAAAGGCATCGGGCCGGCCTACGAGGACAAGGTGGCTCGCCGCGCGCTGCGCGTGCAAGACCTGAAGCACCCCGACCGCTTCGCCCGCAAGCTCAAGGATCTGCTCGAGCTGCACAACTTCGCGCTGGCCGGCTACCTCAAGGCCGGCGCCCTGGAGTTCCAGCCGATCTTCGACCAGGCCATGAAGCTGGCCGAGCAGCTGCGTCCGATGATGGCCGACGTCGGCGTGATGATCGACAAGCTGTCCGGGCAGGGCGGCAACGTTCTGTTCGAAGGCGCACAGGGCACGCTGCTGGACATCGACCACGGCACCTATCCGTACGTCACCTCCAGCAACTGCGTGGCGGGCAATGCCGCCGCGGGCTCGGGCGTGGGCCCGGACAAGCTGCATTACATCCTGGGCATCACCAAGGCCTACACCACGCGCGTGGGCAGCGGCCCGTTCCCGACCGAGCTGCCGATCGACGAGCCCGGCACCATCGGCCACCACCTGTCCACCGTGGGGATGGAGCGCGGCACCGTCACCGGCCGCGCGCGCCGCTGCGGCTGGCTGGATGTGCCGGCCCTCAAGCGTGCGGTGCTGATCAACGGCCTGTCCGGCCTGTGCCTGACCAAGCTCGACGTGCTCGACGGCCTGGCCGAGATCCAGGTGGCGGTGGCCTATGAGCTCGACGGCCGACGCATCGACATCCTGCCGCTGGACGCCGACGAGATCGACGCCTGCAAGCCGGTCTACGAGACCTTTCCGGGCTGGAGCGAATCGACCGCGGGCATCACGCGCTGGGATGAGCTGCCGCTCAACGCCCGCCGCTATCTCGAGCGCGTGCAGTCGCTGATCGGCGCGCCGATCGACATGGTGTCCACCGGCCCGGACCGCGACCACACCATCCTGCTGCGCCACCCCTACAAGGCCTGATCCATCCGGCGGGTGCCCACGCCCGCCTTGCGCAACCGCTGCACACGAGAACCGAACGAGGCGAATCCATGCTGACCGACGACGGCAAGCACCTGTACGTATCCTGGGACGAGTACCACCTGCTCACCGAGCGCCTGGCGCTCAAGGTGCATCACTCGGGCTGGGAGTTCGACCAGATCCTGTGCCTGGCTCGCGGCGGCATGCGCCCGGGCGATGTGCTGTCGCGCGTGTTCGACAAGCCGCTGGCCATCATGTCCACGAGTTCCTACCGGGCCGAGGCGGGCACGATCCAAGGCCGCCTGGACATGGCGAAGTACATCACCATGCCCAAGGGCGAGCTCGCAGGCCGGGTGCTGCTGGTCGACGACTTGGCTGACTCCGGCGTGACCCTACAGGCGGTGGTCGAACGGCTGCGCGGCATGCCGGCCATCAAGGAACTGCGCTCGGCTGTGCTGTGGGTCAAGGGCCTGTCGACCTATGTTCCCGACTACTATGTCGAGATGCTTCCCACCAGCCCCTGGATCCACCAGCCCTTCGAGGAGTACGACAACCTGCGCCCCGACGGGCTGGCGAAGAAGTTCGCCATCTGATGAACCACGCAAAGCCGGTGACCCAAGCAGTGCGCCGGCGGCGCGTGCCGAGCCCCCGCCCGCTCATCTGCCTTTGCAGAAAGGAAGCGGGCAACAAAAAAGCCACGCATCTGATCGATACGTGGCTTGTTTGCCGGATTGAAGCATCGTCTGCACGATGCCTTGATCAATCACCCTTCGCTTGCAACCTGCCTTGGTGCCCAGGAGAGGACTCGAACCTCCACGGAGTTACCCGCTAGTACCTGAAACTAGTGCGTCTACCAATTCCGCCACCTGGGCAGGTAGGTCGCGATCAGCGAAGAAATAAATTCTAGACCAAGAAATTGAAGAACGCAACACCCTCTGTCATCGACCTTCCGCTCATGAGTGAAGTGGAGGGCATCATCCAGGGCCATCGCGATGGCCATGGCTTCGTCGTCCGCGGCCCTGGCGAACAAGACCTCTATCTGCCGCCCCAGGAGATGCGAGCCGTGCTCCATCGTGACCGCGTGAAGGCTCGCGTGGTCCGCATGGACCGCCGCGGGCGCCCTGAAGGTCGCGTCGTGGAGATCCTGGAGCGGCGCAAGTCGCCCATCATCGGCCGCCTGCTGCACGAAGGCGGCATGTGGTTGGTGGCACCAGAAGACAAGCGCTACGGCCAGGACATCCTCATCCCGGCCAAGGGCACGGCCGGTGCCAAGCCGGGGCAAGTGGTGGCGGTGGAGCTCACCGAGCCGCCGTCGCTGCATGCGCAGCCGGTGGGCCGCGTCACCGAGGTGCTGGGCGAAGTGGACGACCCGGGCATGGAGATCGAGATCGCGGTGCGCAAGTACGAGGTGCCGCATCGCTTCTCGGAGGCCGCGCTGGCCCAGGCTGCCAAGCTGCCCGACAAGATCCGCGCCATCGACCGCAGGCACCGCATCGACCTGACCGACGTGCCGCTGGTGACGATCGATGGCGAGGATGCACGCGACTTCGACGATGCCGTCTACTGTGAGCCGGCCAAGGTGGGCCGCGGCAAAGGATGGCGTCTGCTGGTGGCCATTGCCGACGTCAGCCACTACGTCAAGCCCGGCGAGGCGCTGGACCATGATGCTTATGAGCGCGCCACGTCGGTGTACTTCCCGCGGCGCGTGATCCCCATGCTTCCGGAGAAGCTCTCCAACGGGCTGTGCTCGCTCAACCCGAACGTGGACCGCCTCTCCATGGTGTGCGACATGCTGGTCAACGCGCAGGGCGACGTGCATGCCTACCAGTTCTACCCGGCGGTGATCTGCTCGCATGCGCGCTTTACCTATACCGAGGTGGCCGCGATCCTGGGCAACACCAAGGGCGCGGAGGCGCAGCGCCGTGCGGACCTGGTGCCGCACTTGCTGGACCTGCACGACGTTTACCGCGCGCTGCTCAAGCAGCGGGCCGAGCGCGGCGCGGTGGATTTCGAGACCACCGAGACCCAGATCGTCTGCGACGACAACGGCCGCATCGAGAAGATCGTCCCGCGCGTGCGCACCGAGGCTCACCGCCTGATCGAAGAATGCATGCTGGCGGCCAACGTCTGTGCTGCGCACTTCATCGAGAAGGCCAAGCACCCTTCGCTCTATCGCGTGCATGAAGGGCCCACGCCGGAGAAGAAGGCCGTGCTCCAGGCTTATCTCAAGGCCCTGGGCCTGGGCCTGTCGATCAGCGAGGATCCCAAGCCCGGCGAGTTCCAGGCCCTGGCGCAGGCCACAAAGAACCGGCCCGACGCGGCGCAGATCCACGCCATGCTGCTGCGCTCCATGCAGCAGGCGATCTACACGCCCACCAATGCCGGCCACTTCGGCCTGGCCTACGAGGCTTACACCCACTTCACCAGCCCGATCCGCCGCTATCCGGACCTGTTGGTGCACCGCGTGATCAAGGCGCTGCTCGGCAAGGGCCGCTACCACCTGCCCGCGCCAGGTGACGAGCAGGCACAGCCCAAGGGGCGTGGCGCCAAGGCCGCCTTGCAGAGCGTGGCGGGTTGGGAGTTGGCCGGCGCGCATTGCAGCGCCAACGAGCGGCGCGCGGACGAGGCGTCCCGCGACGTGGAGGCCTGGCTCAAGTGCATGTTCATGCGCGAGCGGCTGGGCGAGGAATATGGCGGCACGGTTAGCGCGGTGACTTCCTTCGGCCTCTTCGTGCAGCTCGACGGCCTCTACGTGGAGGGCCTCGTGCACATCTCCGAGCTGGGCGGCGACTACTACAAGTTCGACGAGGCCCGCCAGGAGCTGCGCGGCGAGCGCTCCGGCGTGCGCTACGGCGTCGGCGCGCGGCTGCGGGTGCAGGTCAGCCGTGTGGACCTGGACAGCCGCAAGATCGACTTCCGCCTGGTGCGCGAGGGCGAAGACAGCCGCCTGGCGCGCGGTCCGAGCCGTGGGGCGCGCGAGCGCACGGGTTCAGCTCAGGCTGAACTGGCGGCCATCAAGGACGCCGATCGTCAAGTCAAAGCCGACAAGCGCTCAGCCGGCGGGCACGGCAAAGCGACGGCTAAGAAAGGTGCGGCCAAGACCACCGCCGGGCGCGGCGGGCGGCGGCGCAAGTAGACCGCGTGGCAAGGCGACCGCTCTGTTAGAGCGGCGATGACGGCCCACCAGGTCAGGTCAGGCTCGGCGTCTGGGCCAGTGCGCCAGCAGTCAGGGCGCGCACGGGCGGCCAGTCGTCCGCCTGCCGGCCATGCGCATAGACGGCCTGCCGCGCCGCCTGCTCGGCGCTCCAGCCGCGCGCGGCCGTGGCTGCCCACAGCCCGGCAATCCAGCCGGCCAGCACGTCGCCCGTGCCAGCCGTTCCCAGTCGGGCATTGCCGGTCGGATTGATCCAGGGGACCCCGCCCGGCGATGCAATCACGGTGCCCGAGCCCTTGAGCACAGTCACGCTGCCGAAGCGGTCGGCCAGCCCGCGCGCGGCAGCCAGCCGGTCGGCCTGGACCGCTCGCACATCGATGCCCAGCAGCCGTGCGGCTTCCAACGGGTGTGGCGTCATCACGGTAGCCCAGCCGCGGCTGGCGCGGGCGGTCAGCAGGGCCTGCAGGGCCGCCTCCCGGGCCACGGCATTGAGGGCGTCGGCGTCCAGCACCAGGCGGGGCAGGGCGCTCAGCAACTGAGGCAGGGGCTGGCTGATGGCTTCGCCGCCCCCACAGCCGGCCACGCCCACCCAGTCCTGATCGGCGGCGGCTTGCCAATCCAGTGCGGGCCGCACCATCAGCTCGGGCGAACCGGCATCCCAGGTTGGCCCTGACGCGCGCAGCTGCACGTGCACACGGCCGGCGCCGGCATGCAGGGCCGTGCGGGCGGCCAGCCAGGCGGCACCTGTCATGCCGGAAGCTCCCCCCAGCACGGCCACATTGCCGTAGCTGCCCTTGTGCTCGGCATGCAGCCGCGGCGAGCGGCCGGCCGGGACATTGAGCCACGCCGTCGGCCGCCCCTCCTGCATGCCGGCGTCGAGGTCGCAGAACCAGACCACTCCGGCTTGGTCCCGCCCATGTGCGGTGAAGAGTGACGGCTTGAGCGTCAACAAGCTGATGGTGTGGCTCGCGCGCACGCAGCGGCCGGGTTGCTGTGGGTGGTCAAGGTGGCCGGTGTCGGCATCCAGGCCCGAAGGCAGGTCTACCGACAGCACCGGCCGGTCCGCCGCTTGTGCACGGCCATCGGCCCAGGCGTTGATGCAGGCGATGGCCTGGGCGATTTCGCCGACCGGAGCGCTCGTCACGCCGAGGCCCAGCAGGGCGTCGATCACGATGTCCGCTTGAGCCAAGCCGGCGGGCTGCGGCGGCCCGGCGACGATGGTCACACCGGCCTGCTGGGCACGCAGAAGGGCGTCCTGGGCGTCGGCGGGCGGGTGCCGACCCGCGGCTGCCGCGATGTGATGTACCAGGACCGTCCAGCCGGCAGCCCGCAAGTGGATTGCTGCGTCCAGCCCGTCGCCGCCGTTATTACCCGGCCCGGCGACGATGCAGGCCACGCGCCCATGGGGCGCAATGGCGCGGGCCAGCCCGGCCAGCGCCGCACCAGCGCGGCGCATCAGCGTGTGGGCCGGCAGGCCGGCCTGGACCTTTTGCTCAATCTCCCGGCTGGCGGCGGAGCCATGCAGGGCGCGCAGTACGGGAGCCGGCGCAGCCATCCCGCCCTCCGGCCAGATGAGCTCGATGAGGGCAGCAGCCTCATGCGAGGAAGTCAGATGATCGTTCGGCATGCCGGCACGATAGCGTGGAGAGGCTTCAAGGCAATGCGCTGCCGGTGCCGTGCCGTCCGGCCGGGAAACCCGCCCCAGTCCAGCTTGATGGCCGCATTAGGTGGCGGGTAGAGCGCCCGTCTGCCGTGCTAAACTCTGCGGGTTTTTCCGACGCTGCGCGGCCAATACCTCGGTTAAGTCGCTGAGACGGAGAAGCAAATCGCGAACCGGGCATCACAAGGTGTCGCGATGGCCAGGGAAGCACCGCGGTGAGCGGGCCGTCTCCTGGTTGCGATCAAGCCCGGTTTTCAGACCCAACCTGTGGAGCAATCTATGCCTTTCACGATGCGCGACATGCTGGAAGCCGGCGTCCATTTCGGACACCAGACCCGCTTCTGGAACCCCAAGATGGCCCCGTATATCTTCGGCCATCGCAACAAGATCCACATCATCAACCTCGAGAAGACGCAGCCGCTTTTCGAGGACGCACTCAAGTTCATCCGCCAGCTCTCCGCGCGCCGCGGCACCATCCTGATGGTGGGCACCAAGCGCCAGGCCCGCGAGCTGGTGGCCGAGCAGGCCCGCCGCGCCGGCGTGCCTTTCGTCGACCAGCGCTGGCTGGGCGGCATGCTGACCAACTTCAAGACGGTCAAGGGTTCGCTCAAGAAGCTCAAGGACATGCAGGCCCAGGTGGAAGCCGGCCTGGAGTCGATGAGCAAGAAGGAAGGCCTGCTGTTCCAGCGCGAGCTGGCCAAGCTCGAGAAGGACATCGGCGGCATCCAGGACATGAACGCCCTGCCGGACGCCATCTTCGTCATCGACGTCGGCTACCACAAAATCGCCGTGGCCGAGGCGCAGAAGCTGGGTATCCCGGTCATCGGCGTCGTGGACACCAACCACTCGCCTGACGGCATCGACTACGTGATCCCCGGCAACGACGACTCGGCCAAGGCCGTGGCGCTGTATGCCCAGGCCGTGGCCGACGCGGTGCTGGAAGGCCGTGCCAATGCCGTCAACGAGGTGGTGCAGGCCGCCTCCGGCAGCGACGAGTTCGTGGAAGTCAGCGAAGCCGCCTGATCGCACGTCGCACGTCGACCAAGGGGCTGATTCAGCCCCTTTTTTTCAACATCATTCGATGCGCGCGGCGGCTCAGCAGCGACCGCCGCGCCGATCCTGGAGAAGCAATATGCCCGCAATCACCGCCAGCATGGTCGCCGACCTGCGTGCCAAGACCGACGCTCCGATGATGGAGTGCAAGAAAGCCCTGACCGAGGCTGACGGCGACATGGCCAAGGCTGAAGAGATCCTGCGCGTCAAGCTCGGCAGCAAGGCCTCCAAGGCTGCGTCGCGCGTCACCGCTGAAGGCATCGTCGCTGCCTTCATCGACGGCACGACCGGCGCGCTGATCGAGCTCAACTGCGAGACCGACTTCGTCTCCAAGAACGAAGACTTCCTGGCCTTCGGCAAGCAGCTGGCCGAGCTGGTCGCGCGCCAGAACCCGGCTGATGTCGCGGCCTTGTCTGCGCTGGAGATCGACGGCCAGACGGTCGAAGTGAAGCGCTCTGCGCTGATCGGCAAGATCGGCGAGAACATGGCCATCCGCCGCTTCAAGCGCTTTGCCGGCGGCGGCAAGCTCGCGAGCTACCTGCACGGCACGCGCATCGGCGTGGTTGTCGAGTACGACGGTGACGACGTTGCCGCCAAGGACGTTGCCATGCACGTGGCCGCGATGAAGCCGGTGGCGCTGTCCTCCGACCAGGTGCCGGCCGACCTCATCGAGAAGGAGCGCAGCGTCGCCACCGCCAAGGCCGCCGAGTCCGGCAAGCCCGCCGACATCGTGACCAAGATGGTCGAAGGCTCGGTGCAGAAGTACCTCAAGGAGGTCTCGCTGTTCAACCAGACCTTCGTCAAGAACGACAAGCAGACGGTCGAGCAGATGCTCAAGGCCGCCGGCACCACGGTCAAGGGCTTCACGCTCTACGTGGTCGGCGAGGGCATCGAAAAGAAGGTGGACGACTTCGCCGCCGAGGTCGCCGCCCAGGTCGCCGCTGCCAAGGGCCAGTAAACCGCCACACCACAAGGACGCCTCGCATGCCCGCTTACAAGCGCATCCTCCTGAAGCTTTCCGGTGAAGCCCTGATGGGCGACGATGCCTACGGCATCAACCGGGCCACGATCGTGCGCATGGTGCGCGAGATCCAGGAGGTGACGCAGCTGGGCTGCGAGGTGGCCGTGGTCATCGGTGGCGGCAACATCTTCCGCGGCGTGGCTGGCGGCTCGGTCGGCATGGACCGCGCCACTGCCGACTACATGGGCATGCTGGCCACGGTGATGAACGCGCTGGCGCTGTCGGACACCATGCGCCAGGAGGGCATGACCGCCCGCGTGATGTCGGCCATCGCCATCGAGCAGATCGTCGAGTCCTACGTGCGGCCCAAGGCGCTGCAGTATCTCGAAGAAGGCAAAGTGGTGATCTTCGCCGCCGGCACGGGCAACCCGTTCTTCACCACCGATACCGCGGCCGCGCTGCGGGGTGCCGAGATCGGTGCGGAGGTGATGCTCAAGGCCACCAAGGTCGACGGCGTCTACACCGCGGATCCCAAGAAGGACCCGAGCGCCACTCGCTACAGTCGCATCACCTTCAACGAGGCGCTCATGCGCAATCTGGAGGTGCTGGACGCCACGGCCTTCGCCCTGTGCCGCGACCAGAAGCTGCCGATCAAGGTCTTCAGCATCTTCAAGCCCGGCGCGCTCAAGCGCGTGGTGATGGGCGAAGACGAGGGCACGCTGGTCCACGTTTGAGGAGTACCGCAATGAGCATCGCAGACATCAAGAAGACGGCCGAAGACAAGATGCACAAGTCGGTCGAGGCCTTCAAGCAGGAGCTGACCAAGATCCGCACCGGCCGCGCCCACCCTGGCATCCTGGATCAGGTCCATGTGGAGTACTACGGCTCGATGGTGCCGCTGAGCCAGGTGGCCAACGTCACCCTGCTCGATGCCCGCACGATCAGCGTGCAGCCCTGGGAGAAGGGCATGGGTGCCAAGATCGAGAAGGCCATCCGCGAATCGGATCTGGGCCTGAACCCGGCCAGCCAGGGTGACCTGATCCGCGTGCCCATGCCCCCCCTGACCGAGGAGCGCCGCAAGGAGCTGACCAAGGTGGTCAAGGGCGCGGGCGAGGATGCCAAGGTGGCCGTGCGCAACCTGCGCCGCGAGGCCAACGAGCATGCCAAGCGCATGCTCAAGGACAAGGTCATCACCGAGGACGACGAGCGTCGCAGCGGCGAAGAGATCCAGAAGCTCACCGACCGCACGATCGCCGAGATCGACAAGCTGATCCAGGGCAAGGAAGCCGAGATCCTGGCCGTCTGAGCGGCCAGTCTTGCGGGGCAGGGCGCCCGCGAGCCGGGCATCCGGCTGCGGGAACCGATCTTGCCCGTCACCGTACGCACCGTCCGTACGCTTACAGGGGACCGGCATGGAGCCAGGCGGCGTGATTCCGCAGCATGTGGCCATCGTGATGGATGGCAATGGCCGCTGGGCCAACCGGCGCTTGATGCCGCGAGCTGCCGGCCACAAGCAGGGCGTCGAGGCGCTGATCCGCGTGGTGCGGGCCTGTGTGGAGCGCGGCATCGGCCATCTGACCGTCTTCGCCTTCTCGTCGGAGAATTGGAAGCGGCCGGCCGAGGAAGTGTCGGGCCTGATGAGCCTGATGCTGTCCACCGTGAGCAAGCACGTCGGCCGCCTGGCCGAGCAAGGCGTGCGCATCCGCATCGTCGGCGACCGCAGCCGCGTGTCCGACAAGGTCCGTGGCGCCTGGGAAGAGGCCGAGCAGCGCACCGTGCACAACAGCCGGCTGGTGCTGTCGGTGGCCTTCAACTACGGCGGGCGCTGGGACATCGTCCAGGCCTGCCAGCGCATCGCCGCCCAGGGCGTGCCGGCCCAGCAGATCGACGAGGCCTGCCTGTCGCGGCACATGGCGCTGGCCTATGCGCCGGACCCGGACCTGTTCATCCGCACCGGCGGTGAGCTGCGCCTGTCGAACTTCCTGCTCTGGCAGGCCGCATACGCGGAGCTGTATTTCACCGACTGCCTGTGGCCCGACTTCGACTCGGCCGAGCTCGACCGGGCCCTGCAGTCTTTTGCCCGTCGCGACCGTCGATTCGGCGAAGTCCGGGAGGCAGCGCTGCCGGACCAGGGCACAGCCCAAGTGGAGGCCTGATCCATGCTGAAGCAGCGCGTCATCACGGCCCTGGTGCTGGTCGCCATCCTGCTGCCCTGCCTGCTCCTGGAGTCGCCCTGGCCGTTTGCGGTGCTGACGCTGGTCTTCATCGGTGCGGCAGGCTGGGAATGGGCGCGGCTCAATGGCGGGCACGGCGTGGCGGCCGTGGCCCTGGGCGGCGTCATCGCTGCCGGGGGCGCCATCGCGCTCGTTGGCGGCTGGCTGGATGCGCCTCGTGCGCCGGCCATCGTGGGGCCGCTGGCCGCGCTCGGCTGGGTGCTGGGCGGCGCGCTGGTGCTGCGCCGCGGCGGCGCCGGCTGGGCGGCGTGGCCGGTTGCGCTGCGCTGGCTCATCGGCATGGTCGTGCTGTGGCTGGCCTGGGCAGCGATGACGCGGGCCAAGCTGATCGGGCTCAACTTCCTGCTGTCGGTCTTCTGCTTGGTGTGGGCCGCCGACATTGCCGCCTATTTCGGCGGGCGGCGCTTTGGACGCCGCAAGCTGGCTCCGGCGATCAGCCCCGGCAAGAGCTGGGAAGGCGTGTGGAGCGGCCTGGTCGGCACCTGGGGGCTGGCTGCCTTGTGGATGGCCTTGGAGCAGCAGTTCGTCTTCGACAG
This sequence comes from Pseudomonadota bacterium, assembly GCA_049321005.1. GTDB lineage: Bacteria > Pseudomonadota > Gammaproteobacteria > Burkholderiales > Burkholderiaceae_C > Aquabacterium. The sequence continues at coordinate 220,779 of JBMOQL010000004.1, read as the reverse complement.
TCCCAGCCTCTACACCCTGCTGCTGCGGCAGTTCGGCGCATTGGGTCTGCTGGTTAGCTTGTCCTTCCTGGCGGCGATGAGCGTGGTCGGGGATCTCTTCGAATCGCTGGTCAAGCGCCAGGCCGGGGCCAAGGACAGCAGCCGGTTGCTGCCCGGGCATGGCGGGGTGCTGGACCGCATCGACGCACTGCTGCCGGTCTTTCCGCTGGCGCTCTATCTGGTCTCGCTCGGCGCATGAACGGCAGTACTCCCTTGGCGGCGCGGCAGCGCCTGTGCGTGCTCGGCTCCACCGGCTCGATTGGCGTCAGCACGCTGGATGTCGTCGCCCGCCATCCCGACGCCTACGAGATCTTTGCGCTAACGGCGCACAGCAAGGTCGATGACCTGTTGGCTCAATGCCTGCGTTGGCGCCCCCGTTATGCCGTGATGCCAGCCGGCCCGGCTGCCGAGTTGCGCACCCGCGTGGCGGATGCCAGGCTGGACACGCAGGTGCTGGAAGGCGAGGCAGCGCTGGAGCAGGTGGCTGCGCATCCCGATGTGCAGGTGGTTATGGGGGCCATCGTCGGTGCCGCCGGCCTGCGCCCCTGCCTGGCCGCGGCCAAGGCGGGCAAGCGGCTGCTGCTGGCCAACAAGGAGGCCTTGGTCGTCGGCGGCCGTCTCTTCATGCAGGCGGTGGAGCAGGGCGGCGCGCTGCTGCTGCCCATCGACAGCGAGCATTCGGCGATCTTCCAGTGCCTGCCCGAAGACCGCGGCTGCTGGTCGCGCTGGATCGACCACATCGTGCTGACTGCCTCGGGTGGCCCTTTCCGCAGCCGCGATCCATCGACGCTGCATACCGTCACGTCGCAGGAGGCCTGTGCCCATCCCAACTGGGTCATGGGCCGCAAGATCTCGGTGGACTCGGCCACCATGATGAACAAGGCCCTGGAGGTCATCGAGGCCCGCTGGCTCTTTGACCTGCCGCCCGAGCGCATCCGTGTGGTCGTGCATCCGCAAAGCATCGTGCACTCCATGGTGGTGTCGGCTGACAACTCGGTGCTGGCGCAGATGGGCACGCCCGATATGCGTGTGCCGATCGCCTACGGCCTGTCCTGGCCGCGGCGCATTGCCTCCGGCGCGCAACCTCTCGACTTCACGCGCCTGGGTGCGCTGACCTTCGAGGCGCCCGACCCGGCGCGCTACCCCGGCCTGCAGCTCGCCTGGGATGCGCTCCGTTCGCGCGAGGGCACGACCGCTGTGCTGAACGCCGCCAATGAGGAGGCCGTGGCTGCTTTCCTGGCCGGAACCATCCGCTTCGACCAGATTCACAAGGTCAACGTGCAGGCCCTGGAGCGCACGCCCGTGCCCGAGCATGCGGCCGGCACGCTGGACGGGCTGCTTGCACTGGATGCCGATGCGCGGCGCATCGCCGGCCTGGCCGTGAAAGAGCTTTCATGCTGACCACCTTGTGGGCCTTCTTGCTGGCACTGGCGGTCCTGATCGTGGTCCACGAATGGGGCCACTACCGGGCGGCGCGCGCCTGCGGCGTCAAGGTGCTTCGGTTTTCCGTGGGCTTTGGCCCGGTCATCTGGCGCCGCCAGCAGGGGGAGACGGAGTTCGCGCTTTCGCTGCTGCCACTGGGCGGCTATGTGCGCATGCTGGATGAGCGCGAGGGCAGCGTTGCCCCTGCCGAGCGGCATCGCGCTTTCAACCGGCTGCCGCTGCCCAAGCGCGCCTTCATCGTGGCCGCGGGGCCGGCAGCCAACCTCGTGCTCGCAGCGCTGCTCTATGCCCTTGTCAACTGGATCGGCGTGCAGGAGGTCAAGCCTGTGCTGGCTCAGCCAGCTGCAGAGTCGCCGGCCGCCCAGGCCGGTCTGCATGCGGGCGACTGGGTGCAGGCGGCCTCGCGTGATGGCGAGGACTGGGCCGAGGTGCGCTCGCTCACCGACCTGAACTGGCAGGTGATGCGGGCCGCGCTGGATCGCGCGGTGTTGCACCTGTCGGTGTCCGACGCGCAGGGCGGACGCACACGCGAGGTGACGTTGGATCTCACGGGGCTCGAGGGCGAGGTCAGCCCGCAGGTGCTGGCCGACCTGGGCTTCAAGGGCCCGCTGCGCGAGCCGGTGCTCGGCCGCCTGACCGCAGGAGCCCCGGCGCAGGCTGCCGGCCTGCGCGAAGGTGACCGCGTGCTGGCGGTGGATGGGCGAGCCTTGGCCACGGTGGAGGAGCTCTTCGCCGCGATCCAGGCCAGCGGCGCCAGCGGCATGCCGCAACGGCTGCTCCTGCGCGTGCAGCGCGACGGGCGCATCTTGGACATCGCGGTGACGCCGCGCATCGAGAAGGACCAGGGCCGCACGGTGGGCCGTATCGGCGCTGCTCTAGGCGGTGACCCGCAGTGGGTGGAGGTGCGCTACGGCCCCTGGGAAGGCCTGGTGCGCGGCGTGCAGCGCACCTGGGACGTCAGCGCCATGACGGTGGCCATGCTTGGCCGCATGTTGATTGGCGAGGCATCCGTCAAGAACATCAGTGGCCCGCTGACGATGGCTGACTTTGCGGGTCGCAGCGCCGAGCTCGGTTGGACGGTCTACCTTGGCTACCTGGCTCTCGTCAGCGTCAGCCTGGGCGTGCTGAATCTCCTCCCGCTGCCGATGCTCGATGGGGGGCACCTCATGTATTATCTTTTCGAAGGAGTGACAGGGCGTCCGGTCTCCGACGTGTGGCTGGATCGGCTGCAGCGCGGCGGGCTGGCGATACTGCTCTTGTTGATGTCACTCGCCCTCTACAACGACGTGGCCCGCCTCCTGGGCTCGCCCTGACTGCATGCGCCTTCCCGCCCGCTCGCCCGGCTTCAAGCCCCTTTGTATCGCCGCTGCCATTGCGGCGTTTTTGCATCTGGAGCCGGCATTTGCCGTCGAGCCTTTCGTCTTGAAGGACATTCGCGTCGAGGGCCTGCAGCGCACCGACGCCGGTACGGTCTTCGCCTCGCTGCCTTTCCGTGTGGGTGACACCTACACCGATGAGAAGGGCTCCTCCGCCCTGCGTGCGCTCTTTGCCACGGGCCTGTTCAAGGACGTGCGCCTGGAGATTGACGGCAACGTGGTCGTCGTCGTCATCGAGGAGCGTCCGGTCATCGCCAACGTCGACTTCGTCGGTGCCAAGGAGTTCGACAAGGACATGCTGATCAAGGCGCTCAAGGACATTGGCATCGGCGAGGGCCTACCCTTCGACCGCGCCCTGGCCGACCGTGCCGAACAGGAACTCAAGCGCCAGTACCTCACGCGCAGCCTCTACGGTGCCGAGGTGGTGACCACCATCACGCCGATCGAGCGCAACCGTGTCAACGTCACCTTCACGGTGATGGAAGGCGAGGTGGCCAAGATCAAGGAAATCCGCATTGTCGGTGCCCAGGCCTTCAGCGAGCGCACGCTGCTGTCGCAACTGGACCTGACCGCCGGCGGTTACCTGACCTGGTACACCAAGTCTGACCGTTACTCGCGCGCCAAGCTCAATGCCGATCTGGAGACGCTGCGGGCGTACTACCTCAACCGCGGCTATCTCGAGTTCGCCATCACCTCCACGCAGGTCGCGATCTCTCCAGACAAGGAGACGATCAGCATCACGATCAACGTCGATGAAGGCCAGCGCTACATCGTCACCGGCGTGCGTCTGGAGGGCGACTACCTGGGCAAGGACGACAGCTTCAAGGCGCTGGTCAAGCTCAAGCCGGGCGAGGCCTACAAGGCCGAGGATGTGGCCGCTACGCAGCGCGCCTTTGTCGACCGCTTTGGCAACTTCGGGTACGCCTTCGCCCGGGTGGACTTCCGCCCGGAGATCGACCGCGCCAATGGCCAGGTGGTCGGCGTGTTCACGGCCCAGCCGCAGCGGCGCGCCTACGTGCGGCGCATCAACGTCGCAGGCAACAGCCGCACTCGCGATGAAGTCATCCGGCGCGAGTTCCGGCAGTTTGAGTCGTCCTGGTATGACAGCCGAAAGATCAAGCTCTCGCGCGACCGGGTCGACCGTCTGGGCTATTTCAAATCGGTCAGCGTGGACACCGCCGAGGTTCCGGGCACCAACGATCAAGTGGACCTCACCGTCACAGTGGAGGAACGGCCCACTGGCAACCTCATGCTGGGGGCGGGCTATTCCAGTGCCGAGAAGTTCTCGGTCAGCGCGTCCATCAAGCAGGACAACATCTTCGGCAGCGGCAATTACCTCGGGCTGGAGCTGAACACCAGCAAGACCAACCGCACCATCGTGCTCAGCACCGTGGATCCATACTTCACCGAAGATGGCATCTCTCGCTCGCTGGACTTCTACTACCGTACGACCAAGCCGCTGAGCACGCAGGGCGGCGACTATGAGCTCGTGACCCCGGGTGCGGCCATCCGCTTCGGCGTGCCGTTCTCGGAATTCGATACGGTGTTCCTGGGCGTGGGCGTCGAGTCCACGGACATCAAAGGCTCCACCGGCCTGCCCAACAACTACCTGCTGTACCGCGAGCAGTTCGGCGAACGCAGCCTATCCATCCCGCTCACGCTGGGCTGGGCGCGGGACGGTCGCGACAGCGCGCTGGTGCCCACCAGCGGCCGCTACCAGCGCCTCAATGGCGAGTGGGGCGTGGCCGGCGATACCCGCTACCTGCGCGCCAACTACCAGTACCAGCAGTACTGGCCGCTGAGCAACCGCTTTACCCTAGGCTTCAACGGCGAGGTGGGCTGGGGCTGGGGCCTGAGCGGCAAGGCCTATCCGATCTTCAAGAACTTCTTCGGTGGCGGCCTGGGCACGGTGCGCGGCTTTGCGCAAGGCACGCTGGGCCCGCTGGACATCACCGGCGCCTATACCGGCGGCAACCGCCGCATGAACTTCAACACCGAGCTTTATGTGCCGTTCCCCGGCGTGGGCAATGACAAGACGCTGCGCCTGTTTGCCTACGTGGACGCCGGCAATGTTTGGGGCGAGGGCGAGCAGATCAAGGCCGACTCGCTGCGCGCATCGGCCGGTATCGGACTGAGCTGGATCTCTCCGGTCGGGCCGCTGAAGCTGAGCTACGGCAATCCCTTCCGCAAGTTCCCGGAAGATAAAATCGAGCGCTTCCAGTTCCAGATCGGCACCTCGTTCTGACCATGAGATCCGCCCTGTTGTCCGCCGTGGCGGGCTGCGTCCTGCTGCTGGCGCCTGTCGTGCATGCCCAGGAGCTGAAGATCGGCTATGTCAACAGCGACCGCCTGCTGCGCGACGCCATCCCGGCCAAGCATGCACTGGCCAAGCTTGAGGCGGAGTTCAGCCGCCGCGAGAAGGAGCTGGCGGACATCGCTGCGCGGCTGAAGTCTGCCTCCGACCGATTGGACAAGGACAGCGCCACGCTGAGCGAAGGCGAACGCGCCCGCCGCCAGCGCGAGTTGGTCGAACAGGACCGCGACTTCCAGCGCAAGCGCAGAGAAATCCAAGAGGATTTCAACCAGCGCAAGTACGAGGAGCAGGCGGCGCTGGTCGAGCGGGCCAACAAGGTCATCAAGCAGATCTTCGACCAGGAAAAGTACGACCTGATCGTGCAGGAGGCCGTCTTCGTCGGCCCCCGAGTCGATATCACCGACAAGGTCATCCGCGCGCTCAACGCCCAGGCCGGGAAGTGACGCGTGGCCGTTGCCGAACTCCAGGTCACCCTGGGTGACATCGTGGCTGCGTTGGGCGGCGAGCTGCGGGGCGATCCGCAGGTCAGGATCCGCACCATCGCCCCGCTGGATCGGGCCACGCCCGATGCCATTACCTTCCTTGCACAGGCCCGGCTGCGTGGTCAGTTGGCGTCCACGGCAGCAGCCTGTGTGATCGTTCCCCTTGAGCTGGCCGAGCAGGCCCAGGCGCGCGGCGCAGCCATCGTCACGTCCGACCCTTATCGCTACTTCGCCAAGCTCACGCAGTGGTGGGCGGGGCGCACGCGCCCGAAGGCGCGCGCCGGCGTGCACCCTTCTGCCGTGGTGGAAGAGGGCGCGGTGATCGGGCACGGCGTCTACATCGGCCCCGGCGCGGTGATCGAGGCAGGCGCGGTCATCGGCGATCGCGCACAGATCGGCGCGCAGAGCCTAGTCGAGCGCGGCGCGCGAATCGGCCCGGACACCCGGCTGGCGGCGCGCGTGACTGTGGGCTTCGACTGCCGTATCGGTGCGCGCGGCATCGTGCACAGCGGCGTCGTGATCGGCGCCGACGGCTTTGGCTTCGCGCCGCATGCCGACGGGCTGGAGAAGATCGAGCAGCTCGGCGCCGTGTGCATCGGCGACGACGTGGAGCTGGGCGCGAACACCTGCGTGGACCGCGGTGCTCTGGGCGACACGGTGATCGAGGACGGCGTGAAGATCGACAACCTCGTGCAGGTCGGCCACAACGTACACATCGGCGCGCATACGGCGATTGCCGGCTGTGCCGGCATCGCTGGCAGCGCGCGCATTGGGCGGCGCTGCATGATCGCCGGGGCCGCCTGCATCCTGGGCCATCTGGAGCTGGCAGACGGCGTGCATGTCTCGGTCGCCTCTGTCGTGACGCGCTCCATCCTCAAGCCCGGCCTCTACAGCGGCAGCTTCCCCATCGACGAGAATGCCTCGTGGGAGAAGAACGCGGCCACCCTGCGTCAGCTGCACGCCCTGCGCGAGCGGCTGCGCGCACTCGAACGAACGCTATCCCCATGATGGACATCTATCAGGTTCTCAAGAAGCTTCCGCACCGCTATCCCATCCTTTTGGTGGACCGCGTGCTGGAGCTGGAGGCTGGCAAGCGCATCCTGGCGCTGAAGAACGTGAGCGTCAACGAGCCGTATTTCGTCGGCCACTTCCCCTATCGGCCGGTGATGCCGGGAGTGTTGATGGTGGAGGCACTGGCCCAGGCCGCTGCACTGCTGGCTTTCGAGACCCTGGGAATCGAGCCGGACGACAAGTCGGTGTTTTACTTTGCCGGTATCGACAATGTGCGCTTCAAGCGGCCGGTGGAGCCGGGCGACCAGCTGCTGCTCGATGTGACGCTGGAGCGCGCCAAGGCCGGCATCTACAAGTTCAGCGGCCAAGCCCGCGTGGGCGAGGCCATCGCGGTCGAGGCCGATCTGCTGTGCACCATGCGCAGCGTAGCCTGAGCCGGGTGGACGCAGTCGCCATGGCGCGCATCCATCCCACGGCGCTGGTCGACACCGCGGCCGAGCTGGCCGCCGACGTTGCGGTCGGCCCCTACACCGTCATCGGTGCCGGCGTGCGCGTCGGTGCTGGCACGACCATCGGATCGCACTGTGTCATCGAAGGTCCGACCACCATCGGCCGCGACAACCGCATTCATTCGCATGCCGCACTCGGCGGTGCGCCACAGGACATGAAGTACCGCGGCGAGCCCACCGAGCTGATCATCGGCGACCGCAACACCATCCGTGAGTTCTGCACCTTCAGCCGCGGCACCGTGCAGGACGCGGGCGTCACCCGCGTCGGCGACGACAACTGGGTGATGGCTTATGTGCACCTGGCGCATGACGTGATCGTGGGCAACCGCTGCATCCTGGCCAATAACGCCACGCTGGCCGGGCACGTCAAGCTGGGGGACTGGGTGATCATCGGCGGATTGACGGGCGTGCACCAGTTCGTGCAGATCGGGGCACATGCGATGACGGCTTTCCAGAGCCATGTCTCGCAAGACGTGCCGCCCTTCATGATGGTGGGCGGGCATCCGCTGTCGGTGCACGGCCTCAACGTCGAAGGGTTGCGCCGCCGCGGCTTCTCTCGCGAGCGCATCGCTCAGATCAAGCAGATGCACCGGCTGCTCTACCGCGACGGGCTGACGCTGGACAAGGCCAAGGAAGCCATCACGGCGCTCAAGGGCCAGCTCGCCGACGGCGATGCTGACGTGCAGCTGCTGCTGGACTTCCTGGCCGCCTCCACCCGCGGCATCGCGCGCTGAAGACCCTCATGACGTCGGCCCCACCTCGGCTGGCCCTGGTGGCCGGCGAAGCCTCCGGCGACCTGCTGGCCGGCATGCTGCTGCAGGCCCTCAATGCCCGCTGGCCAGGGCTGGCCAGCGCGGGGATCGGCGGCCCTCGCATGCAGGCCGAGGGCTTCGACGCTTGGTGGTCCAGCCAGAAACTGGCGGTGCACGGCTATGCCGAGGCGCTGTGGGCGTACCGTGAGCTCTCCGGTATCCGCCGCCAGCTCGCCGAGCGCATTAAGCACGAGCCGCCCGATCTCTTTATCGGGGTGGATGCGCCGGACTTCAATCTGGGCTTGGAGCGCGGGCTGAAGGAGGCCGGCATCAAGACCGTGCACTTCGTCAGCCCGTCGGTTTGGGCCTGGCGGGGCGGGCGCATGCGCAAGATCGCCGCGGCCGTCGACCATATGCTGTGTCTCTTCCCGTTCGAGCCGGCGCTGTATGCCGAGCACGGCGTGGCGGCCACCTATGTGGGCCATCCGCTGGCTGACGCCATCCCGCTGGAGCCACCGCGCGCGGCCGCCCGTGCCGCGCTGGGCCTGGCTGATGGCGATGAAGTGGTGGCCCTGCTGCCCGGCAGCCGGGGCGGCGAGGCCACGCACATCGCCCCGGCTTTTCTGCAAGCCGCGGCATTGATGCGACGCAGCCGGCCGGCGCTGCGCTTCGTGCTGCCGATGGCGCCGGGGCTGGAAGACCGGCTGCGCGCGATGGTCGCCGAGCATGCATCGGACGCTGCTATCCAACTGGTGGCCGGCCGCTCGCATGAGGTGCTGGCCGCCTGCGACGTCACGCTGATCGCCAGCGGCACGGCCACGCTGGAGGCGGCGCTCTTCAAGCGGCCCATGGTGATTGCCTATCGCATGAACGCCCTGAGCTGGCAGATCATGCGGCGCATGCGCTACCAACCCTGGATCGGTCTGCCCAACATCCTGGCGCGCGACTTCCTCGTGCCTGAACTGCTGCAACACGATGCCAGCCCCGAGCGTCTGGCAAGCGAGACGCTGGCCTGGCTGGACGACCCGGCCCGCATGGCTCGCGTGCAGGCGCGCTTCCTCGACATCCACCACACCTTGCGCCAGGACACGGCGCAGCGAGCAGGCGATGCGATCGCGCAAGTCCTTGGCCGCTGAAGGCTCCACCAGCCGTTCGGCCGTCACACCGGCTGGCGGCAGCGGTATCACCCAGCTCGCGCTCGACTGGCACGCTGGCTTCGTTGGTCTGCTTGCCGGCGTGGACGAGGCCGGGCGCGGACCGCTGGCGGGCCCCGTGGTTGCGGCAGCCGTCATCCTGGACGACGAGCAGCCGATCGCGGGCCTGGCTGACTCCAAGGTGCTCACCGAGAAGACGCGCGAGCGACTCTTCGACGAGATCCGCGCCAAGGCGCTGTGCTGCGCCATCGCCGAGGCGACGGTGGAAGAGATCGACCGCCTCAACATCCTGGGTGCCACGCTGCTGGCCATGCGTCGCGCGGTGGAGGGCCTGCGCCTGAAGCCCGGCCGCGTGCTGGTCGATGGCAACCGCCTGCCCACGCTGAGCGTGCCGGCTGAGGCTGTTGTGGGCGGGGACGCTACAGTGCAGGCGATCTCCGCTGCGTCCATCCTGGCCAAGGTGCACCGCGATCGGCTCTGCCTGGAACTGCATGCACAGCATCCGCATTACGGCTTTGCCACGCACAAGGGCTATGCCACGGCCGAGCATCTGGCCGCCCTGCGGCGGCACGGTGCGTGTGGGGCGCACCGTCGCAGCTTCGCCCCTGTGCGCGACGTGCTGGACGCCGAGGCCGCGTGACGACCGCCCCACAAGCTGCCGGGCTGCGCGTCAGCTCGCGCGACAACCCGCTGCTCGTCAAGCTGCGCAAGTTGGTGCAGCAGCCCGCCGCCTACCGCAAGCTGGGCGAATACTGGCTGGAGGGCGAGCACCTGTGTGCCGCCGCCGTCGCCCGCGGTGTGCAGGCCGAGGTGGCGCTGATCACCGAGGAGGCCTGGGCCGATGCACGCTGGCACGCGCTGGCCAGCCGCGCGCGGCGCATCGCCATCGTGCCGGCTGCGCTGTTTGCGGCGGTGAGCGCGGTGGAGTCACCGGTCGGCCTCGGGTTCGTCATTCCTCATACGCCGCCGTCAGCGCTGCTGCCTGCCGTGGACACCGTGGTGCTGGACCGGCTGCAGGACGCCGGCAACGTCGGCACCATCTTGCGCAGTGCCGCGGCCTTCGGCGTGCGGCAAGTGCTGGCGCTCAAGGGGACGGCCGCGCTCTGGTCGCCCAAGGCGCTGCGCGCCGGCATGGGCGCGCACTTCGCCCTGCATCTGGTGGAGCAGCTTTCGCCCGACGACCTGGCCGGGCTGGGGCTGCCCCTGGTGGCGACCAGCTCCCATGCCGAGCAGGCCGTCTGCGACGCCCGCTTGCCGTCCCCCTGCGCCTGGCTGCTGGGGCACGAGGGGCAGGGCGTCGCGCCGGAGTTGCTGGCACGCTGCGCGCTGACGGTCGGTATCCCACAGCCAGGCGGCGAGGAGTCGCTCAACGTCGGCGTTGCCGCTTCCGTTTGTCTGTATGAGGCGATGCGTCAGCGGCGACAGGCCGACGCGGCGAGCGGCGCTGCACGCGCTTGACGAGGCTTCTACAATGCTGTCAACAGGCTGACGGCTGCGGATCGCCCGCACCACCGCCGACCCCATCCTTCTGGAGGTTCCCTATGAACGACATCCTGCAGACCGCCTACGGCGGTGCCTTGAGCGCGCAGCGCAATCGCGTGCTGCGCAACACCTACTGGCTGCTCGCGCTGTCCATGGTGCCCACGGTGCTGGGCGCCTGGCTGGGCGTAGCGATGGGCTTTGCCGGCTTCACCGGCCGGCCGTTCATCGACTTCATGCTCTTCATGGGCCTGGCGTTCGGCTTTTTCTATGCCATCGAGCGCACCAAGAACTCGGGCTGGGGCGTGGCGCTGCTGCTGGGCTTCACCTTCTTCATGGGCCTGATGCTCTCGCGCCTGATCGGGGCGGTGCTTGGCAGCTACAGCAACGGTGCGTCGCTCATCATGACGGCCTTCGGCGGCACGGGCCTGGTGTTCGCCGGCATGGCGACGATGGCCTCGACCATCAAGCGCGACCTGTCCGGCATGGGCCGTTGGCTGTTCGCGGGCCTGCTGGTGGTGCTGGTGGCCGGCGTGGCCAATATCTGGCTGCAGATGCCGGCGCTGTTCCTGACCGTGTCCGTCATCTGCGTGGCGCTTTTCTCGGCCTACCTGCTGTATGACCTCAAGCGCGTGATCGACGGCGGCGAAACCAACTACGTCACCGCCACGCTGGCCGTCTACCTTGACGTCTACAACATCTTCACCTCGCTGCTGAGCCTGCTGGGCTTCCTGGGAGGCGAGCGGGAGTGACGCGGCCGGTCTGAGGGCCGGATGCTCGCTCCAAACGAGAAGCGGCTCCCTCGGGAGCCGCTTTTTCATTTGCGGAGCGGATGGTTCAGTACTCACCGCCGTAGCTGCCCGGCGCCAGGTTCTCGAACTTGGTGTTGGGCTTGAGGAAGGCGAGTTTCACCGTGCCCACCGGGCCGTTACGCTGCTTGCCGATGATGATCTCGGCCACGCCCGGCTCCTTGGAGTCCTTGTTGTAGTAGTCGTCGCGGTAGATGAACATGATGACGTCGGCATCCTGCTCGATGGCGCCCGATTCGCGCAGGTCGCTCATCATCGGTCGCTTGTCGGTGCGCGTTTCCACCGAGCGGTTGAGCTGCGACAGCGCGATCACCGGGCACTGCAGCTCCTTGGCCAGTGCCTTGAGGCCCCGGGAGATCTCGCCGATCTCGGTGGCGCGGTTCTCCTCGCCGCCGCCGGAGCCGCTCATCAGCTGCAGGTAGTCGACGATGATCAGACCCAGCTTGCCGCAGATGCGGGCCTGGCGCCGCGCACGCGCGCGCAGCTCGCTGGGGTTGAGCGCAGGCGTCTCGTCGATGAAGACGCTGGCACTGCGCAGCTTCTCCACCGCCTCCGACAGGCGGCCCCACTCGTCGTCGTTGAGCCGCCCGGTACGCAGGTTCTGCTGGTTGATGCGCCCCAGTGAGCCGACCATCCGCAGCGCGAGCTGCGAGGCGCCCATTTCCATCGAGAAGACCACCACCGGCAGGCCCTCGTTGACCGCCACGTGCTCGCCGATGTTGAGCGCGAATGCCGTCTTGCCCATGGAGGGGCGCGCGGCCAGGATGATGAGGTCGCCGGGCTGCAGGCCGGCCGTCATGCGGTCCATGTCGAAGAAGCCGGTGCGCACGCCGGTCACTTCCTCGGCGCCGTTGTCGGCCAGCTCCTGCACGCGGTCCAGCAGGTCCACGACAAGCGAATCCATGCTGTGGAAGCCCTGCTTGGAGCGCGAGCCCTCCTCGCCGATCTTGAAGATCTTGCCCTCGGCCTCGTCCAGGATCTGCGACACCGGGCGGCCCTGCGGGTTGAAGGCGTTGGTGGCGATCTCGTCGCTGGCGCTGACCAGCTTGCGCAGGATGGCCCGCTCGCGAACGATCTCCGCATAGCGGCGCATGTTGGCCGCACTCGGCACGCTCTGCGCCAGCGCGTTCAGGTAGGCCAGGCCGCCGGCTTCCTCTGCCTTGCCCAGCGAGGTCAATTGCTCGAATACGGTGATCACGTCGGCCGGCTTGCTGCCATTCACCAACGTGGCGATGGCGCCGAAGATCAGCCGATGCTCGAAGCGATAGAAGTCGCCCTCGCTGACCAAGTCCGCGGCACGGTCCCAGGCGCTGTTGTCCAGCAGCAGGCCGCCGAGCACGCTCTGCTCGGCCTCGATCGAGTGAGGCGGGACGCGCAGTCGCGCGACTTCGTCGTTGCCGGACGGGGAAGAGGGCAGAGAGGCGGGAAAGACTGCGGCCATCTCGAAATGGTAGGGGGGATGCCGACCGGTGGCTGTGGACAGCGCTGTGGGTAACCGGGGGAAATGCTGGGCACGGCCTGTGCGCCGTGGCGGATGGCCGCATCTACCGGGGGCCATCCAGGCGCCGGGGCGTTGAGCATGGCTCGTGCCAATGAAAAAGGGCCGGCGAAGCCGGCCCTCGATGCACCTGCCAGGGTGCGGCGACTTAGTCGGCCTCAGGCACGACGGCCACGGTGATGTCCACCACCACGTCGGTGTGCAGGGCCACCGACAGGGCGTGCTCGCCGGTGGTCTTGAGCGGACCATTGGGAAGGCGGATCTGGTGCTTGGCGACATCGAAGCCGGCCTGCTTGAGGCCTTCGGCGATGTCGTGGTTGGTGACCGAGCCGAACAGGCGGCCGTCCACGCCGGCCTTCTGGGCGACGGTGATGGTCTTGCCGGACAGCTTCTCGCCCTGGGCTTGGGCCGCGGCGAGCTTGTCGGCCTGGGCCTTCTCCAGTTCGGCGCGCCGGGCTTCGAACTCCTTGATGGCCGTCTCGGTGGCGCGGCGGGCGCGGCCGGTCGGGATCAGGAAATTGCGGGCGTAGCCGTCTTTGACCTTGACCACGTCGCCCAGGGCGCCCAGATTGGCGACTTTTTCGAGCAGGATGATTTGCATGGTGTCGTCTCCGGGCTTAGACCTTGTGCTGGTCGCTGTAGGGGACCAGGGCCAGGTAGCGGGCGCGCTTGATGGCGGTGGAAAGCTGGCGTTGGAAGATCGCGCGGGTGCCGGTCAGGCGCGCCGGGATGATCTTGCCGTTCTCGGCGATGAAGTCGCGCAGCGTGTCGATGTCCTTGTAGTCGATCTCCTCGACACCGGCCACGGTGAAGCGGCAGAAGCGCTTGCGGCGGAACAGCAGCGACTGGGTGTTGCGCTTGGTCTTGCGATCCTTGGAGAACTTACCTTTGCCACGGGGAGCAGGCATGTCGAACCTCTACTGGTCATTGGGAGCACTCGGGCCGGACGGGACCGGGACGGAGGGCTCGAATTCGGTGATGTGGAACAGGACGCCTCGTCCGTTGCGTTGCGCGCTCAGGAAGCCGGCAAAACCGGCCTCCTCGCCAACCCCCAGCCTGGCCAGACGCTCGGCGATGGAGCCGATGCCGATGGCACGAAGCTCGACGACCACCTTGCGGGTTGTGCCGTCCTCAATGAGCTGCGATTCGTGGCGCAGCGTGAGGTCGGCGGCCGGCAGGCCGGCTGGCGTGTAGCGCGTCGCCCGGCGTTCAACCACCTGAGCGCTCAGAACCAGACGGTTCATCGCGGGCAGGCGGGATCAGGCGAGGGCGGCAACGGGAAAGGGATCCTTACGCTGCGGCTTCGGGCTGGGGAGCGGCCTTGCGAGCCTCTTCCTTCTCGACCGCCTTCATCATGATCGACGGCGCCGTCTCGGCCTTGGCCTTTTGCACCGTCAGGTGGCGCAGCACGGCGTCGTTGAAGCGGAAACCGGTTTCCAGCTCGGCCAACGTTTCCTTGGTGCACTCGATGTTGAGGCACAGGTAGTGGGCCTTGGCGAGCTTCTGGATCATGTAGGCCAGCTGGCGGCGGCCCCAGTCCTCGACCCGGTGGACCTTGCCGCCGGCGGCGGTGATCAGGCCCTTGTAGCGCTCCAGCATGGCCGGAACCTGCTCGCTCTGATCCGGGTGGATCAGCAGCACGATTTCATAGTGACGCATGGATACTCCTTGTGGATACCGCGCCGCCGGCTCCAGCTGCAGCCCAAAGGGCCGCGGCCAGCCGGCAGTCGGCGTGGAAGCTGCCGCGAAGCGTCGGACTCGCATGCAGCAAGGTCGACAAGGGCACCGGCAGCGTCAAAGCGGCAAGGCGCCCCCGTCGGGCGAACCGGCGATTATAGCTGACCCCCGGCGGGTCGAGAGCCCGCCGGCGAGCCGTCGATGCAGGGCGCGGTCAGCGCCGTGTGGCCAGGCGCTGCCAGGTGTCGACCACAGTGTCCGGATTGAGCGAGATCGACACGATGCCTTCGGCGGTGAGCCATTCCGCGAAGTCCGGGTGGTCGCTGGGGCCCTGGCCGCAGATGCCGATGTACTTACCCGTGGCGCGGCAGGCGGCGATGGCGCGCGAGATGAGCGCCTTGACCGCCGGGTCGCGCTCGTCGAAGTCCTGGGCCAGCAGCTCCAGGCCGGAGTCGCGGTCCAGGCCCAGGGTGAGCTGGGTGAGGTCGTTGGAGCCGATGGACATGCCGTCGAAGTACTCCAGGAACTGCTCGGCCAGGATCGCGTTGCTGGGCACTTCGCACATCATGATGACGCGCAGGCCGTCCTGGCCGCGCTTCAAGC
The DNA here is from genome assembly GCA_049321005.1 of Pseudomonadota bacterium. Taxonomy (GTDB): domain Bacteria; phylum Pseudomonadota; class Gammaproteobacteria; order Burkholderiales; family Burkholderiaceae_C; genus Aquabacterium. Next base: position 205,633 of record JBMOQL010000004.1, on the reverse strand, counting down.
CGTGCTCGGCCAGCATGCCGGTCACGCGCGCGGCCTGCCCCAGCGTGCGCACGAACGGCACCATGATCTCGACGTTGGTCAGGCCCATGTCGTTGCGCACGCGCTTCAAGGCCTGGCATTCCATCTGGAAGGCCTCGCCGAAGGACTCGCTGATGTAGCGCGAGGCGCCGCGGAAGCCCAGCATGGGGTTTTCTTCCTCGGGCTCGTAGCGCGAGCCGCCGATGAGCTTTTTGTACTCGTTGGACTTGAAGTCCGACAGGCGTACGATGACCGGCTTGGGCCAGAAGGCCGCGGCGATGGTGGCGATGCCCTCGGCCAGCTTGTCCACGTAGAAGGCGCGTGGGGAGGCATGGCCGCGGGCGACCGACTCCACCGCCTTCTTCAGGTCAGGATCCACGTTGGGGTAGTCGAGGATGGCCTTGGGGTGGACGCCGATGTTGTTGTTGATGATGAACTCGAGCCGCGCCAAGCCGACGCCGGCGTTGGGGATCTGCGCGAAGTCGAAGGCCAGCTGCGGATTGCCGACGTTCATCATGATCTTCACGCCGACGTGCGGCAGTTCGCCACGCGTGACCTCGCTGATCTCGGTTTCGATCAGGCCGTCATAGATGTAGCCGGTATCGCCCTCGGAGCACGCAACTGTGACCAGGGCGCCGTCCTTGAGCGTCTCGGTGGCATCGCCACAGCCCACGACGGCCGGGATGCCCAGCTCGCGCGCGATGATGGCAGCGTGGCAGGTGCGCCCGCCGCGGTTGGTGACGATGGCCGCCGCCCGCTTCATCACCGGCTCCCAGTTGGGGTCGGTCATGTCGGTGACGAGCACATCGCCCGGCTGCACGCGGTCCATCTCGGTCAGCGAGTGCACCAGGCGCACGGGGCCGGTGCCGATCTTCTGGCCGATGGCCCGGCCCTCGGCCAGCACCGTGGTCTTGGACATGTCGCCCTTGAGCTTGTAGCGGAACTCCGCCTTGCCGCGCGACTGGCTCTTCACCGTCTCCGGCCGGGCCTGCAGGATGTAGAGCTGGCCGTCCACGCCGTCCTTGCCCCACTCGATGTCCATGGGCCGGCCGTAGTGCTTCTCGATGATCAGCGCGTAGTGGGCGAGCTGGTTGACGTCCTCGTCGGACAGCGAATAGCGGTTGCGCTGCTCGGGTGCAGTGTCCACCGTCTTGACGAGCTTGCCGCTGGCGGCCTTTTCGGCCGGCGTGGCGAACTCCATCTTGATCAGCTTGGAGCCTAGCGCACGGCGGATGATGGCCACCTTGCCAGCCGCCAGGGCCGGCTTGTGCACATAGAACTCGTCGGGATTGACTGCGCCCTGCACGACGGTCTCGCCCAGGCCGTAGCTGGAGGTGATGAAGACCACGTCCGGAAAACCGGACTCGGTGTCGATGGTGAACATCACGCCCGCCGCACCGAGGTCCGAGCGCACCATGCGCTGCACGCCGGCCGACAACGCCACGTCGGCATGGGCAAAGCCCTTGTGCACGCGGTAGGAAATGGCGCGGTCGTTGTAGAGCGAGGCGAAGACTTCGCGGATCTTGTGCAGGACGTCCTCGATGCCGACGACGTTCAGGAAGGTCTCCTGCTGGCCGGCGAAGGAGGCGTCAGGCAGGTCCTCGGCCGTGGCCGACGAACGCACGGCAAACGAGGCTTGCGCGTTGCCCTCGGCCAGCTTGGCAAAGGCGTCGCGAATGGCGGCTTCAAGAGCCGGGGGGAAGGGCGCATGCTCGACCCAGGAGCGGATCTCGGCGCCGGCCTCGGCCAGCGCGCGCACGTCATCGGTGTTGAGGCTGGCCAGCCGGGCGTTGATCTTGTCGGTCAGGCCGCTGTGGGCCAGGAACTCGCGAAAGGCCTGGGCGGTGGTGGCAAAACCGCCGGGCACGCGCACGCCGGAGGCGGCCAGCTGGGAGATCATTTCGCCGAGACTGGCGTTCTTGCCGCCGACCGTCTCGACGTCGGTCATGCGCAACTGCTCGAACGGGATGACCAGGGTGGTCGTCTCGCTGGTGGGGGACATGGGAAGGCTCCGTGATGATGAAATAACCGGGGTCCCGCATGCCCAGCGCACGTTATCGGTCTTGTCTTTGGGCCGGCATGGCTTGATGCGAGGGACGTTTCAGGACATTCTACGAGGCTGCCCTCTTGGAGCCGCCGCGGCGACGGGGACGCGACGCGGGCCCGCACGACTGCCACGCGACAGTCGCCGCCGGGCCGCTCCACCAGCCTTCTCCCACATGTCCGAACGCAGTGTTTTCTTCGTCTCCGACGGCACCGGCATCACCGCCGAAACCTTCGGTAACTCCATCCTGGCGCAGTTCTCGATCAAGCCACGCCACGTGCGCCGGCCCTTCATCGACACGGCCGACAAGGCGCATCAGGTGGTGCGCGAGATCAACGCCACTGCCGAGCGAGAAGGCCGCCGGCCGGTGGTTTTCACCACGCTGGTCGACGCCGAGGTGCTAGGGATCGTGATGGACGGCTGCCGCGGCATGGTCTTCGACATGTTCAAGACCTTCGTCGAGCCGCTGGAGCTGGAGTTCGGCGTCAAGTCCAACCACCGTGTCGGGCGCTTCTCGGACGTGTCCAAGGACCGCGAGTACAACGAGCGCATCGAGGCCATCAACTTCGCGCTGGAGCATGACGACGGCCAGTCCGCGCGCAACCTGGAGCGGGCTGACGTGGTGCTGGTGGGCGTGAGCCGCAGCGGCAAGACGCCCACGTCGCTCTACCTGGCGATGCAGCACGGCATCAAGGCGGCCAACGTGCCGCTGATCCCGGATGACTTCGAGCGCGGGCGGCTGCCGTCGATGCTCATCCCGCACAAGGCCAAGTGCTTCGGGCTTTCCATTGCGCCTGACCGGCTGGCAGAGATCCGCCACGAGCGCCGGCCCAACAGCAAGTACGCAAGCATCGAGAACTGCCGCTACGAGGTGGCGGAGGCCGAGTCTCTGATGCGCCGCGAGGGCATCGCGTGGCTGTCGTCCACGCATAAGTCGATCGAGGAGATCGCCACCACCATCCTGCGCGACATCCGGCCGGATCGGCTGGTGTATTGAGGGCGCAGCTCAGCCGATCACGCCCTTGCTGCGCAGGAACTCGTCCACCAGGTTCAGGCGCACAAGCGGGTCGTCGAGCTCCATCAGCCGTTGACGGGCCTGCTGCGACAGCGGCAGCAGCTCGCACCAGCGATTGGCCACCCAGCCTGCATCGTCGAAGCGGTAGGGCTTCATGCAGGGATGCGCGCCCTGGTTGTGCAGGTTGCCGATCGCCTGGCTCAGCGAGACGGCGCAGGCTTGCTGGCTGGCGGGTGGCGCCAGTGCGGCATCGGCCGGCAGCAGTTCGACGCTGGCACGCCACAGGCCGGATGCCTCCTGCCAGCGGCGCTCGATGCGAAAGCGCTGGCCGCCGCGGCAGCGCAGCTGCAGGATCCCGGGCTGGTCACCGTCGACCTGCAGGATCTCGGCCAGCGTGCCGACGTCCTCCAGCACGACCGCCTCGTTGCCCTGGCGCACTTCGCCGCCCTGGCGCAGGCCGACGACGCCGAAGGGGCGCTGCTCGCGCAGGCAGGCGCCGATCAGGTCAAGGTAGCGTGCCTCGAAGACCTTGAGCCCGAGCAGTCCGTCCGGGAACAGTACCGCCCGCAGCGGGAAGAGGTCCAGGTCGCGGCGCGAGGCGGTGGCGTCGGTCATGGGGAGGCGGCCGGGGGAGCGGCTGGCGCGGACAGAGGCAAAGGCGGGGGCAGGGCGTCGAGCTCACGGTGGCGCACGAGCGTGGTGGCGAGCGCGGCAAAGCGCTGGCCCAGCTGCTCGGCAAAGTAGACCGAGCGGTGCTGCCCCCCGGTGCAGCCGATGGCGACCGTGACGTAGCTGCGGTGGTCGTCGCGCAGGGCGGGCAGCCAGCGGGCGAGGAAGGCCTCGATCTGGACCATCAGCTCGCCCACCTCCGGCTGCTGCTGCAGGTAGGCGATCACGCCTGCATCACGCCCCGTCTGCAGCTTGAGCTCCGGCACGTAATGCGGGTTGGGCAGCATGCGCACGTCGAAGACATAGTCGGCATCCAGCGGCACACCGCGTTTGAAGGCAAAGGATTCGAAGACCAGCGTCAGCACGGCGGCATCGGCCTCCACCAGCTTGCGCACCCAGCTGCGCAGCTGGGCGGGGCGCAGGTGCGTGGTATCGATGACGGTGGAGGCCTCGCGCAGGCCGGCGAGCAGTTCGCGCTCGATCTCGATGGTCTCGATCAGCGCGCGCTGGGCGTCGCCTTCGGCCCGTGGCTCGCGCGCCAGCGGATGCGGGCGGCGGGTTTCCGAGTAGCGGCGCACCAGCACGTCCATGCCGGCATCCAGGAAGATGGAACGAATGGAGACGCCGTCCTGGCGCAATTGGTCCAGGCGGGGCAGCAACTGGCTGATCTGCCGCCCGGTGCGGATATCCACCGACACGGCCACACGTCGCGGCAGGCCTTCCGCGGCGCGCTCACGCTCCAGCCGGATGAAGTCCCGCAGCAGCTCGATAGGCAGGTTGTCCACGCAGTAGAAGCCCGCGTCTTCCAGCGCCTGCATGGCCACCGACTTGCCCGATCCGGAGATGCCAGTGACCAGGACGATGTCCAGCGGGCCGGTTGGCGGGCTGGTCGGCAGACCCGATGCGCCGGTCGCCGGGGCGGGGGCGGAGCTGCTGTTCATGCCGGACCCCTCACGCGCGCTGTTTGCGCGGGGTGCCAGGTGCAGCGCGGGGCGCAGCCGGCGTCTGATCGGCCGCCGGGTTGGACGCGGCCAGGGCCAGCAGTTCACTCGCGTGCGCCAGGCCCGCGGCGCTGGCTTGGCCGCCCAGCATGCGGGCGATCTCGGCCACGCGTGCTTCACCCGTCACGGGCGCGATGCGGCTGGTGGTGCGGCCAGCTTGCGCCTGCTTGGCCACCACATGATGGTGGTCGGCGCAGGCAGCCACCTGGGCCAAGTGGGTGACGGCCAGTACCTGGGCCTCGCGGCCCAGGCGCTGCATCAGGCGGCCGACTGTCTCGGCCACGGCGCCACCGATTCCGGCGTCGATCTCATCGAAGATCAGCGTGGGCGCGCCGCCGCCGTCGCGCTGGCGGCTGGCCAGCGAGCACACGGCAATGGCCAGCGCCAGGCGAGACAGCTCACCGCCCGAGGCCACCTTGGCCAGCGGCCGCGGCGTGCTGCCGGCATGACCGGCGACGAGGAACTCCACTGCCTCCAGCCCGTGGGCTTGCGGCTCGTCCAGCGGGCGCAGCGCCACCTCGAAGCGGCCGCCGGCCATGCCCAGCGTCTGCATCGCCTGGGTGACGGCCGAAGACAGCGCCGGCGCGGCCTGCTGGCGCAGCTGGCTGATGCGCCGGGCCTCGGTATCGAAGGCACGCCGGGCATCACCCGCGGTCTGCTCCAGTGCGCTCAGATCGGCGGCGGCATTCAGCTCGGCCAGCTCCTGCTGCCAGGACTTGAGCGTGGCCGGCAGCTCATGCGGCTGGCGGCGGAAGCGACGGGCCAGGCCCATCCAGCCGGCCAGCCGCTCGTCCAACGCCGCCAGGCGCTGCGGGTCCAGCTCGGTGCGCCGCAGCACGGCGGAGATGGTGTGCGCCGCGTCGCGCAGCTGGGCCTGCGCGCTGCGCAGCACGTCCACCGCCTCGCCGATCTGCGGGTCGACGTCGACGAGTTCATGCAGCGCATCGACTGCGCGGTCGGTCAGGCTGTCAGCCGATTCATCGCCTTCACTGACGGCATCCAGGGCTGTGCGGGCAGCGTCCAGAATGCCTTGTGCATGGCTCAGGCGCTTGTGCTCGGCATTGAGCTCGTCCCACTCGTCGTCGCGGGGGGCGAGTTTGTCGAGCTCGGCGATCTGCCACTGCAGGCGTTCGCGCTCGCGGTCCAGCCCGGCATGGCGGCTGCGGGCGTCCTCCAGGCGGCGGGCGGACTCGCGCCAAGCGGCCCAGGCCTGGGACAGCGGCTGCAGATCGGCCTGGGCCTGGCCGTCGAGCAGCGCACGCACGGCATCGGGCCTGGTCAGGCTCTGCCAGGCGTGCTGGCCGTGGATGTCTACCAGTCGCTCGCCCAGCTCGCGCAGCTGCGTCACCGTGGCCGGGCTGCCGTTGATCCACGCCCGGCTCTTGCCTTGCGCATCCACCGTGCGCCGCAGCAGCAGGCTGTCACCGGCCTCGAACCCGCCTTCGTCCAACCAGGGTGCCAGGGTTGCAGCCAACGCAGGTGGTGGCTCGAACTCGGCCAGGATGTCGGCGCGCACCGCGCCCTCGCGCACCACGCCGGCATCGGCCCGCGTGCCCAGGGCCAGCTGCAGCGCGTCGATCAGGATGGACTTGCCGGCCCCGGTCTCGCCGGTCAGCACGGTGAAGCCTCCGGCGAAGTCGAGCTCCAGCTCGTCGACGATGACGAAGTCGCGCAGGTTCAAGCGGCGCAGCATCAGCTCAGGCCCTCGTTCCAGCGCAGCTTGCGGCGCAGGGTGGCGTAGTAGCTCCAGCCGCGCGGATGCAGAAAGCGCGCACGGTGCGGCGAGCGGCGCACCAGGATGCGGTCGCCGTGCAGCAGCGAGGCCAGCGACTGCATGTCGAAGTTCATCGATGCATCCCGGCCGGCGACGATCTCGATGCACACCTCACCGGAGTCGGGCAGCACGATGGGCCGGTTGGACAGCGTATGCGGCGCGATCGGCACCAGCAGCCAGCCGCCGATGCCCGGGTGCAGGATCGGTCCGCCGGCCGACAGGGCGTAGGCGGTGGAGCCGGTGGGCGAAGCCAGGATCAAGCCATCCGCGCGGAAGTTGGCCACGAACTGGCCACCAATGTTGACCTTGAGCTCCACCATGCCCGCCGTGGCGCCGCGGCTGACGACAACCTCGTTGAGCGCGAAGCCCTCGTCGATCACCTCGTCGCCGTTGGGACTGTGGCGGATGACCGAGCCCTCCAGCATGGCGCGGCTTTCTTCCTCGTAGTCACCGGCCACCATCGCGGCCAGCGTCTTCTGCCAGCCCTCCATCGGGATGTCGGTGACGAAGCCCAGCCGGCCGTGGTTGATGCCGACCAGCGGTACGTTGTAGCGGGCCAGCTCGCGGGCGATGTGCAGCATGGTGCCGTCGCCGCCCACCACCACTGCCAGGTCGCATTGCTCGCCCATCTGCCGGGGGTCGAGCGCGGGGTAGTCGGTCATGCCGGTGTTGCGCGCAGTGTCGAGCTCCAGCGACACCTCCAGCCCGGCGCGCATCAGGAAGTGCGCGATGTCGTCGAGCAGCGGCCGGATGCCGCGCGCATGGTATTTGCCCACCAGGGCGGCATGTCGGAAGCGGCTCGGCATGGGGCAAATTACACCACAGCGCCTCTGGGCGACCGGGCTTGCCAAGCCGCCGTCCTACAATCGAAATCCATGCTGGACGATCGCGCCAAGACGCTGCTGAAGACGCTGGTCGAGCGGTACATCGCCGACGGCCAGCCGGTGGGCTCGCGCACCCTTTCCCGGGCGTCCGGCCTGGAGCTGTCGCCGGCCACCATCCGCAACGTGATGGCGGACCTGGAAGAGCTGGGCCTGATCGCCAGCCCGCACACCTCGGCCGGCCGGGTGCCTACCGCGCGCGGGTATCGGCTCTTCGTGGACACCATGCTGACGGTGCGCACGTCGCTGAGCCCGTCCACCCTGCCTGAAGAAGCGCGCGGCCAGCTGCAGCCCGACCAGCCGCAGCGCGTGATCGCCAATGCGGCGCAGCTGCTGTCCAACCTGTCGCAGTTCGTCGGCGTGGTCACCTCGCCGCGCAAGGCCGGCGTCTTCCATCACATCGAATTCCTGCGCCTGTCCGAGCGCCGGGTGCTGGTGATCCTGGTGGCGCCCGACGGCGACGTGCAGAACCGCGTCATCTTCACCGCGCAGGACTACAGCCAGTCCCAGCTGGTGGAGGCCAGCAACCACCTCAACGCGCACTACGCCGGCCTGACGCTGGACGCGGTGCGCGAGCGGCTGCGCGTGGAGGTGGACCAACTCCGCGGCGAGATCGCCACGCTGATGCAGGCCGCCGTGCAGGCCGGCACCGAGGCGCTCAACGAAAGCACCGAGCAGCTCGTCGTCTCCGGCGAGCGCAACCTGCTGACGGTGGAAGACTTCTCCAGCGACCTGGGCTCGCTGCGCCGCATGTTCGATCTGTTCGAGCAGAAGACCCAGCTCATGCGGCTGCTGGACGTATCCAGCCGCGCCGAGGGCGTGCGCATCTACATCGGCGGCGAAAGCCAGGTCGTGCCGTTCGAAGAGCTGTCGGTCGTCAGCGCGCCCTACGTGGTCGATGGCCAGGTGGTCGGCACCCTGGGCGTCATAGGGCCGACGCGCATGGCCTATGACCGCATGATCGAGATCGTGGACATCACGGCCAAGCTGGTGTCCAACGCGCTGAGTCAGAAGTAGGCCGCAAGGTCTGCCTTGAAGGCGTGGCTGCCTACAATGCCGCGCTCCATACCCGGGGGCCGTTAGCTCAGTCGGTTAGAGCAGAGGACTCATAATCCTTTGGTCGTTGGTTCAAGTCCAACACGGCCTACCAAAGTCAAGTGCTCGGTGATGGAGTCAGCCGTTTCCAGCTGGCTCGCAGCTCACCATGCCGCAGCGCCTCAGCGCGGTGCCTTGCTCACGCGGGTCTTGCCGCCGCTGGTGATCATCAGCACCTTGTCGCCGGGCTGCAGGGTTTCGTTGCCCACGGCCTGGACGATGGCTCGGCGCTCGCCATTGGGCAGCTGCACCAGCACTTCTACGGCGCTTTCGCGGGTGCCCATGCGTTCTGCGGCATTGCCGGCCACGGCGCCGGCGACGGCGCCGAGCACGCCTATGGCGATGGACTCGCGCCGGCCGCCGACGGACGAGCCGGCCACGCCGCCGATGACGCCGCCGGCTGCGCCGCCCAGGCCGCTTTGCGTGCCTTCGACGGTGACAGGGCGCACGTTGAGCACCACGGCGTCCTGCACCTGCGACAGGCGCTGGGCCTGGTCGCGCTGGATGACGTCGGGGCTGGTGGTGGAGCAGGCGGTGAGCGCGGCGACCAGCGCGCCGGCGATGAGCAGTCTCATGGTGGAAGCGGTCGGGTTGATCAGGCGCTCATTGTGCGCTGCGGCCAGAAAAAAGCCCGGCACGGGGCCGGGCTCGACTGACGGGCGCGAGGTGCGCGCTCAGCTGCGCACGGCCTTGCGGCGGGCCACGGCGCCCAGGACGGCCAGGCCGCCGAGCATCAGCGCATAGGTGCCGGGCTCGGGCACGGGTGGGCGCACGTCGTCGATGGTCGGCACGCCGCCCAGGGTGGTGACGATGGTGGCCGAGGTGGCGTCGGCGTTCACGTTCCAGGCCAGGACCGAGACGATGTCGAACGCGCCGTAGACCGGGCCGATGCCGGCCTGGTCGTAGCTCGGCAGGCCCGGGGCGATGACGCCGTCGGGCGACACGGCCTGGGTGCCGGCTGTAATGGCCGGCTTCATCTGGTTGTACTGGTTCATGGCCCAGCCGGTGAAGCTGCTGTTGACCAGTCCCTGGGCCGCGCTGAAGGCGCCGCTGTGGCTGACGCCGTACAGGCCCGCCTGGTCGACGGTGTAGAGCTCCAGCGAGTCGCCGGCCACGCTGCCGCGGGTGAAGAACAGGTCGTCGCCCGAGCCGGCAACGTCTTCGTCCAGATACTGCAGCAGGCCGATGGTGCCCAGCTGGCCGTTGGCCGCGGAGAAGCTGAAGGTGTTCTTCAGGATCTTGCTGTCGGCGCCGATGGTGCTCGTCACCGTCCAGTTGATCTGGTTGCCCAGGCTGCCGGTGAAGCTGCCGGTGCTCTGCACGGTGTGGCTGTCGATGGTCGTGACCGTGCCGCCATCCAGGCGAAAGGCGCCGCTGCCGGTGGAGACGTAGCTGTAGTAGTCGTAGACGATGTCACCGGTGACGATCTGGCCGCCCACCATCTTGGCCGTCAGGTTGGCAAACCGCGTCTCGCCGCCGCTGGTGACGTCTGCGCTCCAGTGGCCCAGCGTGCCGGCCGGGATGTCGTTGCCGATGGTGATGGCGTGAGAGGCTGCACTGGCGGCCAGCAGGGCCAGGACCAGGGCGGTCTTGCGGATGTTCACGGGATACCCCCTTGCTTGTCGTTGCACCGAAACGGTTCGGTGTGCGCGCATCCTAGTGAGGGGCGTGACAAAACGCACGCCTGCCGCGCAGGTGGTTGGAGGTTTTCCCGTGGGTCTCCCGTGTCTGCGGGGGCCGGCGGGCCGCTCAGCCCTGCTGCGAGGGCGGCACGTAGCCCGCGGGCTGCTCGGCGCCGGTGCCGAAGAAGAAGTTCTCCATCTGGCGGGCGAGGTACTGCCGGGCGCGGGCATCAGCCAGGTTCAGGCGGTTCTCGTTGACCAGCATGGTCTGGTGGCGCATCCACTGCTGCCAGGCTTCCTTGCTGATGTTGTCGTAGATGCGCTTGCCGAGCTCGCCCGGGTAGGGCGGGAAGTCCAGGCCTTCGGCTTCCTTCTTCAGATAGGTGCAGTGGATGGTGCGGGGCATGGCGGGTCCTTCTTCAGGGGAGGGCGCGCGGGCGGGGCGGCGCGCCGGTGTTCATTTGAGATGCTTGACCAGGACCACCGAGCGGCGGTCCCAGTTGTACTTGCGCTTGCGGGCCTCGGGCAGCCATTCCGGGTCCACCTGGGCGAAGCCGCGCTTGATGAACCAGTGCATCGTGCGCGTGGTGAGCACGAAGAGGCTGTCCAGGCCCATGGCGCGGGCACGCTGCTCGATGCGCTTCAGGATCCTCTCGCCATCGCCCTGGCCTTGCACGGCCGGGGAGATGGTCAGCGCGGCCATCTCGGCGGTGCGCGCCTCGGGATAGGGGTGCAGCGCGGCGCAGCCGAAGATGATGCCGTCGTGCTCGATGACGGTGTATTGATGGATGTCGCGCTCGATCTCGGTGCGGTCGCGCTTGACCAGCGTGCCGTCCTTCTCGAAGGGCTCGATGAGCTGCAGGATGCCGCCCACGTCATCGACCGTGGCCTCGCGCAGGCTCTCGAGCTTCTCGTCGACGATCATGGTGCCCACGCCGTCATGGGTGAACACCTCCATCAGCAGGCCGCCGTCGATCTTGTACGGGATGATGTGGACGCGCTCCACCCCGTTGCGCCCGGCCTTGACGGCGTGCTGCAGGTAGAACGCCGTGTCAGTGGGCTGCTGCGGGTTGGGCAGGGCGGCGAGCAGGCGCTCGGCATCGGCCAGGGCCAGCTCCTGGTCGATTTCGCACTCCGGGTCGGCGGCCTGGGACGGATCCTGCGGCACGCCGCGGACCTCGGTGACGAAGATCAGCTTGTCGGCTTGCAGGGCGATGGCCGCGGCCGTGGCCACGTCTTCCATGCTCAGGTTGAAGGCCTCACCCGTCGGCGAGAAGCCAAACGGCGACAGCAGCACCATGGCCCCGCTGTCGATGGCACGGCGGATGGAGACCGCATCGATCTTGCGCACGAGGCCCGTGTGCATGAAGTCCACGCCATCGACGATGCCGACCGGACGCGCGGTGATGAAGTTGCCCGACAGCACGCGCACCGACGAGCCGGCCATCGGCGTGTTGGGCAATCCTTGCGAGAAGGCCGCCTCGATCTCGTAGCGCAGCTGGCCGGCGGCCTCCTGCGCGCAGTCCAGCGCCACCGAGTCGGTGATGCGCATGCCGTGCGAGAAGCGCGACTGATGGCCCTTGGCGCGCAGCTGGTCCTCGATCTGCGGGCGAAAGCCGTGGGTCAGCACCACCTTGATGCCCATGGCCTGCAGCAGGGCGAGGTCCTGCGCGAAGGTGGGCAGCTTGCCGGAGTGGATCAGCTCGCCGGCGATGGCCACGACAAAGGTCTTGCCGCGGTGCGAGTGGATGTACGGCGCCACCGAGCGGAACCACGGGACGAACGTGTGGGGGAAGACGAGGTCCATGCGGGCGGGGCGTCGTGGAGGCGGCTGGGGAGCGTCTGAGGAGACAGCGCGGACGAGGAGCCGCGGTGCGAAGGCGGCGCGCGAATGGGTTGGCCGACGAGGCGCCGAAGGGGCGACAGGGCTCTCGGCAGGGGCAGGCTCGGAGCCGCTCGGGATAATCCGCGATTCTGCACGACCCCCCGCCTCCGATGCCCCGTGATCCCGCGCCGCCGCGCACCGTGCGCCCGGCTGCCGCACCCCGCCGTCCCGCGCCGGCCACGCCGCTGCCGCCCATCACGTTTCCGGAGTCGCTGCCGGTCTCGGCGCGGCGCGGCGAGATCGAGGCGGCGCTGCGCGAGCACCAGGTGGTGATCGTTTGCGGCGAGACCGGCTCGGGCAAGACCACCCAGCTGCCGAAGATCGCCCTGGCCATGGGCCGCGGGCGGGCCAACGGCGGCGGGCTGATCGGCCACACGCAGCCGCGGCGCATCGCGGCCTCCAGCGTGGCCAAGCGCATCGCCGAGGAGCTCAAGACCCCGCTGGGCGAGGTGGTGGGCTACAAGGTCCGCTTCCAGGACCGGCTGCAGCCGGGGGCCAGCGTCAAGCTGATGACCGACGGCATCCTGCTGGCCGAAACGCAAAGCGACCCGGACCTGCGCGCCTATGACACGCTGATCATCGACGAGGCGCACGAGCGCAGCCTGAACATCGACTTCCTGCTCGGCTATCTGCGGCAGCTGCTGCCGCGCCGGCCCGACCTGAAGGTGATCGTGACCTCGGCCACCATCGATGCGGAGCGGTTTGCGCAGCATTTCGCGGGAGGCAAGGGCCCCGCGCCGGTGCTGATGGTGTCCGGGCGGCTGTTCCCGGTGGAGCAGCGCTGGCGGCCGTTCGAGGAGAGCAAGGAGGTCGACCTCAACCAGGCCATCCTGGACGCGGTGGACGAGCTCTGGCGCGAGGGGCCGGGCGACGTGCTGGTCTTCCTGCCCGGCGAGCGCGAGATCCGCGAGGCGGCCGAGAAGCTGCGCGGCCACCACCCACCCGGCGTGGAGATCCTGCCGCTCTTCGCCCGCCTGAGCCAGCAGGAGCAGGACCGCGTCTTCGAGACCGGCGGGGCGCCGCGCATCGTGCTGGCCACCAACGTGGCCGAGACCTCGCTGACCGTGCCGGGCATCCGCTACGTCATCGACACCGGCCTGGCGCGGGTCAAGCGCTACAGCTATCGCAACAAGGTCGAGCAGCTGCAGATCGAGCCGGTCAGCCAGGCCGCAGCCAACCAGCGCGCCGGGCGCTGCGGGCGGGTCAGCAACGGCATCTGCATCCGCCTCTATGACGAGCAGGACTACCAGGGCCGGCCGCGCTTCACCGACCCGGAGATCCTGCGCTCGTCGCTGGCCGGCGTGATCCTGCGCATGAAGTCGCTGGGGCTGGGCGCGGTGGAGGACTTTCCCTTCATCGAGCCGCCGCCGCGCAAGGCGATCGCCGACGGCTATGCGCTGCTCTCAGAACTGGGCGCCATCGCGCAGGTGGATGACACGCCGGCCGCCGGCGAGCTGCCGGCGCGGGTGGATGCGCGGCTGGAGCTCACGCCCATCGGCCGGGAGCTGGCCCGGCTGCCGCTGGACCCGCGCATCGGCCGCATGATCATCGAGGCGCGCGAGCGCCAGGCGCTGGAGGAGGTGCTGATCATCGCGGCGGCGCTGTCGGTGCAGGACGCGCGCGACCGGCCGCTGGAGCAGCAGCAGGCGGCGGACGAGAAGCACAAGAAGTTCGACGACGAGAAGTCGGAGTTCATGGGCTACCTCAAGCTGTGGACCTGGCTGGAGGACAGCCGCGGCGCGCGGCCGAAGAAGGTCAAAGACCAGGGCAAGGACCCGGGCAGGGCGCCGGGCAAGGGCAAGGACGCCGCCCCGGCGGACGCGGCGCCCGTGCACAAGCTCAGCCACCGTAAGTACGACCAGCTGCTGCGCGACCACTTCATCAACCCGCGCCGGGTGCGCGAGTGGCGCGACGTGCACCAGCAGCTGCACACGGTCGTGGCCGAGCATGGCTGGCGGCTCAACGGCAGCCCGGCGACCTACGAGCAGATCCACCTATCGATGCTGGCCGGCCTGCTCGGCAATGTCGGCGTGAAGAGCGATGAGGAGGACTGGTACCTGGGCGCGCGCGGCATCAAGTTCTGGCGCCACCCCGGCGCGCACCTGAGCAAGAAGCCGGGGCGCTGGCTGATCGCCGCCGAGCTGGTGGAGACGACCCGGCTCTTCGGCCGGGGGCTGGCCGCCATCGAGCCGCAATGGCTGGTCACGGTGGGCGGCCATCTGCTGAAGAAGACGCTGCTGGAGCCGCACTGGGAGAAGAAGGCCGCCGAGGTGGTCGCGCTGGAGCGGGCCACGCTCTATGGCCTCGTGGTCTACAACAACAAGCGCGTCAACTACGGCCTGGTCGATGCGCCGGCCGCGCGCGAGATCTTCATCCGCCAGGCGCTGGTGGAAGGTGAGTGGGAGACGCGGCTGCCGTTCTTCGCCCACAACCGCAAGCTGATCGCCCAGGTGGAGGCGCTGGAGCACAAGGCCCGCCGGCAGGACGTGCTGGTGGACGACGAGCTGATCTACGCCTTCTATGACGCGCAGCTGCCGGCTGACGTGGTCAGCGGCGCGAGCTTCGAGCGCTGGTGGCGGCAGGCGTCACGCGACAACCCCAAGCTGCTGATGCTCACCCGCGAGGAGCTGATGCGCCACGAGGCCGCGGGCATCACCAGCGCGGCCTTCCCCAAGACCATCCGCCTGGGCGGCGTGGACTGCGCGGCGAGCTATCTGCACGAGCCCGGCGATGCGCGCGACGGCGTGACGGTGACCGTGCCGATCTACGCGCTCAACCAGGTCAGCGAGGAGCGCGGCGAATGGCTGGTGCCCGGCATGCTCAAGGACAAGGTGCTGGCGCTGGTCAAGAGCCTGCACCAGAAGCCGCGCGCCCGGCTGGTGCCGCTGCCGGACTACGCCCAGAGCTTCGTCGAGGCCACGCCGTTCGGCCAGGGCAGCCTGCTGGAGGCGCTACTCAAGGACGTGCGCGAGCGCACCCAGCTCGACATCAAGCGGGCGGACTTCAAGCTGGAGCTGGTGCCGCCGCATCTGTTCATGAACTGGCGGGTGGTGGACGAGCACGGCCGCCAGCTGGGCATGGGGCGCAACCTGGCCGCGCTGAAGGCCGAGTGGGGTGCGCAGGCGCGCGGCGCCTTCCAGGCGCTGGCCGCGCTGAAGGGCTCGCTGGGCGGGTCGGCGGACGGGCAGGGCGCCCCGGCATCCGTACCCGCGGCCTCAGCCGCGCCGGCCCGGGGCCCGTCGGACCGGGGGCAGGATGGTCAGCAAGATGGTCGACAGGATGGCCGGCTCGGGCGGGATGCACGCGGCCGCGGGCCGGCGAAGGCGTCTGCGCCGCAGCCGGCCGAAGCGCCGATGCCCGCGCCCACCACGGCGGCCCGCTACACCGCCTGGACCTTCGGCGAGCTGCCCGAGCTGATGGAGATCCAGCGCGGCAGCCAGACGCTGATCGGCTTTCCGGCCCTGCTCGACAAGGGCACGCATGTGGAGATCGAGGTCTTCGACGAGCCCGATGCCGCGGCCGCCCGGCACCGCGCCGGCCTGCGCCGGCTGGTCGCCCTGCAGATCCGCGAGCCGCTGAAGTACCTGGAGAAGAACCTGCCGGAGCTGCAGAAGATGGCGATGGCGTTCATGCAGGTCGGTCGGGCGCCTGATGGAGCAGGCGGGGGCACGAGCGAGGAGCTGCGCGACCAGATCATCGACGTGGCCCTGGACCGCGCCTTCCTGGCCGAGCCGCTGCCCCACGACGAGGCCAGCTTCAAGGCCCGCATCGACGAAGGCCGCACGCGGCTGAACCTGATCGCGCAGGAGGTGGCCCGCCTGGCCGGCACGGTGCTGACCGAGTTCGCCGCGGCCACGCGCAAGCTCAAGGATGCCCGCGCGCCCAAGGAGGTGGCCGACGACATCCAGGCCCAGCTGCAGCGGCTGGTCGGCAAGCGCTTCGTCGCGACGACGCCCTATGCCCAGCTGCAGCACCTGCCGCGGTATCTGAAGGGCATCGTCATGCGGTTGGACAAGCTGCGCGGTGACCCGGCACGCGATGCCCAGCGCCTGGCCGAGTTGCGCCCGCTGGAGCAGCGCTGGCAGCGTGCCGTGGCCGAGCGCAAGGGCGTGGCCGATGCGCGGCTGGAGGAGTTCCGCTGGCTGCTGGAGGAACTGCGCGTGAGCCTCTTCGCGCAGGAGCTGCGCACGCCGCAGCCGGTGTCGGTCAAGCGGCTGGAGAAGGCCTGGGCGCAGCTCTCGGCCTGACGGGCCGCCGGCCACAATGCCCGGACGCATTTGAACAACGGTGAACCCCGGCGTGGCCCGAGCCGCGCCGGCTGAAACAGACAGGGGCGGCCGCCAAGCCGCAGCAAGCGCAGGGAGGGATGGCGATGACGATGAGCAAAAAGGCCCGGCTGGGACTGGGCCTGGGCGTGCTGAGCGCGGCGGTGGTGAGTGCTGCGGCCTGGTGGTGGACGGGCCGTGGGCATCCGGCCGGCGAACAGGAGGCCGCCCCACCGGATGCGCCGTTTGCCCTGGCCGATTGCAAGCCGCGCGTGCTGGACGACCGCACCGCGCTGGCGGTGGTCTTCACCCAGCCGCTGAAGGACAAGCAGGCGCTGGACGAGCTGATCCATGTCTTCGACCTGGGCCCGGTACAGGGCCCGGACGGCAAGAAGACCGACCCGGCCCAGCCCGCCGACGATGCCGCCGCGGCGGCCACGGGCCAGCTCGTGCAGGGCGCCTGGACGCTGGGCGACAACCCGCGCATCGCCTACTTCCCGTACGCACCCGCGCAGCATCGCTACCGCATCGAGATCGCCGCCGGCCTGCTGTCGGTGGACGGGGTGAAGCTCGGCAAGGCCGCGCAGTGCCAGGCCAGCAGCGAGGCCATGGCGCCGTCCTGGTACTTCGCCAGCCGCGGCGTGGTGCTGCCGGCCGGGCAGAACGGCGGCCTGCCGGTGGTCACGGTCAACCAGCCGGAGGTGGATGTGCAGTTCCTGCGCATCAACGACGACGCCCTGCCGCGCTTCATGGAGCAGGTGGCCGGCACGCGCAAGAAGGCGGCCGGCGCCGACGACGACGGCGGAGAGGGCGGAGAGGGCGGAGAGGGCGAGGAATACGTCTACGCCCCGCCCAGCAGCAAGCTGCAGGGCCGGGTCAACGGCTGGCAGCTCGACCAACTGCGCAAGAGCAGCACCAGCGTCTATCTGGGCCGCTTCCGCACCGATGACCGCCCCAACCGGCGCAACGTGAGCTTCCTGCCGGTGGAGAACATCAAGCCGCTGCAGGCGCCCGGCGTCTACATCGCGGTCATGGGCCAGCCCGGCCGCTTCGACAACGACTATCAGGTCACCTACTTCTACGTGAGCGACATCGGCCTGCATGCGCGGCGCTATGACGCCAGCCTGCAGGCCTTTGCCACCTCGCTGAAGAGTGGCAAGGCGCGCTCGGGCGTGCAGTTCGATCTGCTGGACGAGAACGCCCGCGTGCTGGCGCGGGCGCAGGCCGATGGCGACGGCCGCGGCGCCTTCGACCGCCTGCCGGATCAGGCGCCGCTGCTGGTGGCCCGCGACGGCTCCGAGATGACGGTGATCGTGCTGTCGCAGCCGGCGCTGGATCTGTCGGAGTTCGACATCGGCGGGCATCTGCCGGCCTCGACCAAGCTGTTCGCCTATGCCGGGCGGGACCTCTATCGCCCGGGCGAGACCTTCCAGGTGTCGGTGCTGGCCCGTGATCCGGACGGCAAGCCGGTGCAGCCCGCGCCGCTGCAGGCCACGGTCAAGCGGGCCGACGGCCGCACGGTGTCCACCCAGATGTGGCGCCCGCGTGGCGACCTGCCCGGCTACTTCCAGCAGGCCATCGCCCTGCCGGCCGATGCGCAGACCGGCACCTGGATGCTGGAGCTGCGTGCCGACCCCGGCGCGCCCAAGGCGGACACCACCTGGAGCTTCAAGGTGGAGGAGTTCCTGCCCGAGCGCATGAAGCTGGAGCTCAAGACCGACAAGCCGGTGCTGGCGCCGAGCGATGCGTACACGGTGGAGGTGCAGGGCGACTACCTCTTCGGCGCCCCGGCTGCCGGCAACCGGCTGCTGGTCAGCCGTGCGGTGGAGCGCGAGCGCCAGGCGCTGCCGCGGCAGTGGCCGGGCTTCCTCTTCGGCGACTTCGCGGACGACGAGCGCAAGCAGCGCCAGGAGCGGGAAGAGCAGACGCTGGACGATGCCGGCCGGGCGACGGTAGACCTGACGCCGGAGCTGGCCGGCGCCCGCTCGCCGATGCGCGTGCGCGGCAGCTTCAGCCTGCTGGAGACCGGCGGGCGGCCGGTGGTGCGGTCCATCGAGCGCACCGTGTGGCCGGCGGCGAAGCTGCTGGCCCTGCGCCCGCTGTTCGACCGAGACGTCGCCCAGGAGGGCGGCAAGGCCGCCTTCGAGCTGGTGCGCGTGGACACCCAGGGCCGCGTCGTGCCGCTGGCCAAGGCGCCGGTGCGCCTGATCCGCGAGGAGCGCGAGTACTACTGGCGCTTCGACGACCAGAAGGGCTGGCACTCCGGCTGGACCGAGACCGACGAGCCGGTGCAGAGCCTGGATCTGGCCATCAAGGGCCGCACGCCCTTCGACGTGCCGGTGAAGTGGGGCCGCTACCGCATCGAGGTCGACGACCCCGAGACCGGGCTGACGCTGCGCTACCGCTTCTATGCCGGCTGGAATGCCCAGGATGCCGAGGACATCGGCAACCGTCCGGACCGCGTGCAGCTCAAGCTGGAGGGCGCGCCCTTCAAGCCCGGCGACGACGCGCGGCTGCGCATCACGCCGCCGCACGACGGCACGGCGCTCGTCACGGTGGAAGGCGGCGGCCTGCTGTGGAGCAAGCGCATCAGCGTGTCCACCAGCGGCACGACGGTGGACCTCCCCATCGACGCCCAATGGGCCCGCCACGACCTGTATGCCACGGTGGTGGTCTTCCGCCCGGGCAGCCAGGGCGACCGCGTCACCCCGGCGCGTGCCGTCGGCCTGGTGCACCTGCCGCTGGACCGCTCGGCGCGCAAGCTCAAGGTGGCCGTGTCCGCGCCGGCCAAGGTGCTGCCGGAGCGGCGCACCCAGGTGCGCATCAAGGTGGAGGGCATGGACGCGGCCAAGGGCGCGCAGCAGGCGTTTGTCACGCTGTCCGCGGTGGACGTGGGCATCCTCAACATCACCCAGTACAAGACGCCCGACCCGGTGGACGCCTTCTTCGGCAAGCACCGCTACACCGCCGAGCTGCTGGACATCTACGGCAAGCTCATCGAGAAGATGGACGGCACGACGGCCAAGCTGGCCTATGGCGGCGATGCCAACCGGCGCGACACCCGCAGCATGCCCAAGAAGGTCAAGCTGGTGGACCTGTTCAGCGGGCCGGTCAAGCTGGATGCCAAGGGCGAGGCGGTGATCCCGCTGGACGTGCCGGACTTCAACGGCACGCTGCGCCTGATGGCCGTGGCCGCCACGGCCGACCGCTTCGGCAGCGCCGAGGCGCAGATGGTGGTGGCCGCCCCGGTGGTGGCCGAGCTGTCCACCCCGCGCTTCATCGCGCCGGGTGATGTGGCCACGCTGGCGCTGGACGTGACCAACCTCAGCGGCGCGCCGCAGACGCTCAGCGTGGAGCTGAGCGGCGCCGACCCGGTGCGCATCCGCGAGGGCCGCCAGACGGTGACGCTCAAGCACCAGCAGCGCAGCACGCTGCGCTTCACCGCCGAGGCGACCGATGCCTATGGCCTGGCGCGGCTGACGCTCAAGCTGGCCAATGCCGCGCCGGATGGCTCGCCGGCTGCGCTGCGCATCCTGCGCCAGTCGGCCCTGCAGGTGCAGCCGGCCGCGCCGCTGGAGCGCGACATCCGCCGCATCAAGCTCGACCCGGGTCGGACGCTGAAGCTGGAGCCGGGCTGGATCGAGCGCTTCCACAAGGGCTCGGCCGCCGTGGCGCTGAGCGTGTCCGACAAGCCGCCGCTGAACGTGCAGCGCCTGGTGCAGGGCCTGCTCGACTACCCCTATGGCTGCCTGGAGCAGACCACCAGCGCGGCCTATCCGCACCTGTTCATCGACGAGGCCGCGGCCCGGGCGTATGGCCTCAAGCCCCGCACCCGTGACGAGCGCGCCCGCTTCATCGAAGGCGCCATGGGCCGCATCGCCGGCATGCAGAAGCACGACGGCGGCTTCAGCCTGTGGGGCGACGGGCCGTACGAGGCCTGGCTGTCGGCCTATGTGATCGGCTTCCTGCAGGACGCGCGGGACCAGGGCTTTGCCGTGCCCGAGCGCCTGTATGCCAGCGGGCAGGAGGGGCTGCTGCAGCAGCTGCGCCAGGCGCCCAACCGCTTCAGCCCGCTGCCCAAGTCCGCCCAGCCGGATGCGCAGGGCAACATCCCCGCGCGTGAGTTCGAGCTGCTGCGCGACCAGCACCGCCGCTTTGCCGAGCTGGCCCATGCCGGCTATGTGCTGGCGCGCGACAAGAAGGCGCCGCTGGCCCTGCTGCGCTACCTGCACGAGCAGCGCGACCGCGCCCGCTCGCCGCTGCCGCTGGTGCACCTGGGCCTGGCGCTGCGGATGATGGGCGACGAGCCGCGCGCCAAGGTGGCGCTGGACGAGGCGATGAAGCGCCCCTACGGCATCACGCTCAAGCACCGCGACGACTGGTGGGGCTACGACTGGCTGGGCGACTACGGCTCGCCGGTGCGCGATCTGGCGCTGAGCTATGCGCTGCTGGTGCGCCACGATGCGCGCGTGCCCCGGCAGGACAACCTGCTCTTCGACCTGGCCAGCCGGCTGGGCGGCCGGCAGTACTGGTCCACGCAGGAGCGGCTGGCGCTCTATCTGGCTGCGCGGGCGGCCGGCGCCGTGCCGGGCCAGAAGGGCGCCGAATGGAATGCCGCGCTGCGCATCGGCGAGGCCGCGCAGGGGATGGCCTCGCGCCAGACCGAGATGCGCAGCTTCGATGCCGCCACGCTGGCCCGCGGCGTGACGCTGACCAACCAGCACAGCCAGCCGCTGTTCGTGGAGCTGGAGGTTTCTGGCTATCCGCTCAAGGCCCCCGCACCCAAGGCCGACGCCATCGAGCTCAAGCGCGAGTGGTTCGCGATGGACGGCCAGCCCTGGGGCAGCCGGCCGCTGAAGGTGGGCGACATGCTGATCGTGCGGCTGCAGGCCCGCGCCCGCCAGACCCTCGAAGACGGCCTGATCGTCGACCGCATCCCGGCCGGCTTCGAGGTGGAGAACCTCAACCTCTCGCAGGGGCCGCAGGCTGCCGAGCTGACCGTGGGCGGCGTCAACCTGGCGCAGGCCATGAGCGACGAGCGCATCAAGCACCGCGAGTACCGCGACGACCGCTACGTGGCCGCCGCACGGCTGGGCCCGGATGCGCTGACGGTGTTCTACATGGTGCGTGTCGTCACCCCCGGCCGCTACGTCGTGCCCGCGCCCTATGCCGAGGCCATGTACCGGCCGGAGCTGCGCGGGGTGGGCGAGGGCAGCGCGGGCATCGTCATCACCGACCCCAAGGGCGGCGGCGTGGCGGAGGCGGTGCCGGCCGCGGCGGCGGCATCAGCGGTCGCGTCAGCACCGGCGGTGGCCCCCGTGGCAGGCTCGGTAGCGGGCTCGGCGGCGGCATCGCCAGCCGCTTCGGGCGCGGCGGCTCGCTGAGCTCCTGCACCGCCTCATGCGGATGCGCGGCCTGCTGACGGCCTGGGGCACGGCCGCGCGCGGCACCCGCCTGCGCTGGGCCCTGGCTGCGGCGCTGGCGCTGCTGCTGGCACTGGACCTGGCCTTCCCGCCGCCGCTTCCGCACCCGGACCAGGGCCTGGTCGTCACCGCGCGGGACGGCACGCCGCTGCGCACCTATCCCGGGCGTGACGGCATCTGGCGCCAACCGGTGGCGGTGGATGCGGTGTCGCCGCTCTACCTGCAGGCGCTGCTGACCTATGAGGACCGCTGGTTCCGCTGGCATCCCGGCGTCAACCCGGCGGCCTTGCTGCGCGCCGGCTGGCAGGCGCTGCGCCACGGCCGCGTGGTGTCGGGCGGCTCCACGCTGACCATGCAGGTGGCCCGCATCCTCGACCCGCCGGCCGGTGGCTCGCGCTCGCTGGCGGCCAAGCTGCGGCAGGTGGCCCGCGCGGTGCAGCTGGAGATGCGGCTGTCCAAGGACGAGATCCTGGCGATCTACCTGCACCGCGCGCCGATGGGCGGCATCGTCGAAGGCGTGGAGATGGCCTCGCGCAGCTACCTCGGCCGTGACAGCCGCCACCTCAGCCATGCCGAGGCCGCCATGCTGGCCGTGCTGCCCCAGGCCCCGTCGCGGCTGCGGCCGGACCGTGCGCCCGATGCCGCCCAGGCCGCGCGGGACAAGGTGCTGGCCCGCATGCTGGCCGCGGGCGTGTGGTCTGCGCAGGACGTGGCCGATGCGCGCATGGAGCAGGTGGCCGTGCAGCCGCTGCGCGCGCAATGGATCGCGCCGCTGGCGGCGGAACGGCTGCGCAGCGGTGACGCGACTCGGCACCGGCCGCCGGCGTCGGATGCCGGTGGAGCGGGCGAGGGCGCGGACCTGCTCGCGCGGCTGCGGACCGGCGTCTCGTCGCTGGCCCGGCGGTTGGGCGCCTGGGCGGGCTCGTCGGCCGTGCCGGGTTCAACCCCCGCCGGCATCCGCACCGTCCGCTCCACGCTCGACATCGAGCTGCAATCGAGCATCGAGCGCATGCTGCGCGACCGCATCGACCGCCTGCCGCCCAAGGTGTCGATGGCCGTGCTGGTCATGCACAACGACAGCCTGGAGGTGCGGGCCTATGCCGGCTCGGCCGACTTTTCGGACGCCAGCCGCGCGGCGCATGTGGACATGGTGCGCGGCGTGCGCTCACCGGGCTCCACGCTCAAGCCCTTCCTGTACGCGCTGGCGCTGGACGACGGCCTCGTGCATTCCGAGAGCCTGCTGGTGGATGCGCCGCAGTCCTTCAGCGGCTACCAGCCGGGCAACTTCCAGGCCTCGTTCAGCGGGCCGGTCAGCGTGGCCGAGGCGCTGCAGCGCTCGCTGAACGTGCCGGCGGTGGACCTGCTGGATCGCATCGGCCCGGCGCGCTTTGCCGCCGTGCTGCGCGCCGGGGGCCTGAGGCTGCGCATGCCGGCTGCGGCCGAGCCCAACCTCAGCCTCATCCTCGGCGGCGCCGGCACCACGCTGGAAGAGCTGGTCGGCGCCTATCGCGCGCTGGCCCGGGGCGGCCTGAGCGGCCAGCCGCGCCTGACGGCCGATGCCCCGCGTGTCGAAGCGCGGCTGATGAGCCCGGGCAGCGCCTTCATCGTGCGCGACATCCTCGAAGCCGGCGGCCACCCCGACCGGCCGTTCTACGAGGGCGGCCGGCGCATCGCCTGGAAGACCGGCACCAGCTTCGGCTTCCGCGACGCCTGGGCCATCGGCGTGACCGACGAGCACACCATCGGCGTCTGGGTGGGCCGCCCGGACGGCACGCCCAACCCCGGCTTCTTCGGCGCCAACATCGCCGCGCCGCTGCTGCACGATATCGTGGCGGCACTGCCCGCGTCGGCCGCCGCGCCCCGCCCGCGCCCGGCCAGCGTCAGCAGCGCGCAGATCTGCTGGCCGCTGGGCCTGCGCGCCGACGCCACGGCGGCCGAGCACTGCGCCCAGCGGCGCACCGCCTGGCTGCTGGACGGCGCCGCCCCGCCAACGCTGCCCGAGCGCGAGCGCAGCGAAGGGCTGCTGATCAGCGCGGCAGCCTGTGGCGGCCCGGCGCACGCCGCTGCCACCGCCGTGCTGGCGCCCGGGCCAACCGAGCGGGCCGCGGATCAAGCACCCGCACCCCGGTCGCCTGCACCCCCGTCACCCGCTGCATCCCGCCCGGTCCACCTGTCACGGCCGTGGGCGAACTCAGCCAGCGCCATCGCCCGCTGGCCCCTGGCCCTGCAGCCCTGGGTGGGCGAGGCCGCCAACCCCTGCGGCGCCGCAGCGGCCGGCGGCCGCCTGCAGATCGAAGGCCTGGCCGACGGCGCCGTCCTCAAGCCGGTGCCGGGCCAGCGCGGCGTGGTCATCCAGGTGCGCGCACTGGGCGCCGCCACCGGCCGCCCCGTCTACTGGCTGATCGACGGCGTGCAACAGGCCCGCGCCGGGGCCGGCGCGAGCGTCACCTTGCAGCTCGCCCAGACCGGAGCGCATGCCATCACCGCGCTGGATGAGCAGGGACGCTTCCAGCGTATACGGATCCGCGTCGCAGCCTTGCCGTGAGCCGCCTACAATCGCGCCCTTCGGGGCGTAGCGCAGCCTGGTAGCGCATCTGCTTTGGGAGCAGAGGGTCGCGAGTTCGAATCCCGCCGCCCCGACCACTTCATCGACCAGCCCGCAAGGCCTCGCGCCTTGCGGGCTTTGTTTTTCATGGGCTGCCAATCGCGGAGGGGCCGCGCGACAGCCGGTGGTCGCGCGCTAGCGCTTGATCCAGCCGAACCAGGCGGCCACTGCCACCGGCACGGCCAGGCACGCGCCGGCCAGGGCGTCGCCGAAGCCGCCGTCGCTGAAGAGGGCGGCAGTCAGGCCCACGGCGGTCAGCACCGCGATCACGACGGGCCAGCGCCAGATGGACCAGGCCCAGGGGGAAACGGGCGCCTCGCGGTTCATGACAGGGCCTCCATGCCGCGCACAGCAGGCTCGTCATCGGCCACGGCGGCCGGCTGGCGCTTGCGCAGCCACAGGTACAGGCCGCTGCCCAGCACGATGATGGAGGCCACATCCAGCACGGCCCACAGGATCTGCATGGGGCGGCCGCCGTAGTCGCCGAAGTGCAGCGGCTGCGACAGCAGCAGGGCGGTCAGGTACCAGGGTGGTTCAGGCGCTGCGGTGACGCCGCCGGTGCGCGCGTCGACCAGTACCGGCTGCAGCAGCTTGGACGTCAGCGGCTCGGTGCCCCGCAGGAAGTAGGTGACGTGGTGCGGGCTGGAGAAGGCCGTGCCCGGCGAGGCGATGAACGACAGCTTCATGCCCGGCGCCTGCCGCATGGCGGCGTCCAGGCCGACCTGGGCCGGCGCCTGCTCGGCGGGCTTGACCACCGGCTGGCCCCTGTAGGGCGCCACCAGCGCGCTGAGCTGGTCGTGCTGCCAGTACTTGATGAGCAGATCGGCCCACGTGTTGATCATCCCGGTCGCGCCGACGACGAACAGCCACATCAGCGTGACGATGCCCAGCAGGTTGTGCCGGTCCAGCCACTTCAGCCGCGGCTGCCGGTCGCGCCGCACGGCGCCGAAGTCGAGCTTGCGCATGAAGGGCCCGTAGAGCACCCCGCCGCTGACGATGGCCACCAGCAGCAGCAGGCCCATGAAGCCCAGGAACAGCATGCCGGGCAGGCCGGCGAACAGGTCCACATGCAGCTTGAACATGATCCACATGAAGCCCTGATCGAAGCGCGGCTGGGCCAGGACCTGGGCCGTGCGCGCGTCGACCGCCACCGAGCGGAAGTCGTCGGTCGGCGCCGGCGTGGGCGTCATGGTGACGAACCAGATGTTGTCGTCGTCCTCGTCCAGCGAAGCGAACTGCACGATGCGGTCCGGGTGCTGCGCGCGGGCAGCGTCGAGCACCCGGTCCAGGCTGGCGCGAGGCGTGCCGGCCGGCATGGCGGGCGCCTCGACCTCGGTGCCCAGCAGGTGGCCGATCTCATGGTGAAAGATCAGCGGCAGGCCGGTCAGGCACAGCAGCAGCATGAAGGCGGTGCAAACGAGGCTGCTCCACTTGTGGATCCAGGACCAGCGTTTGAGGGCGTTGCGGTTCATGGTGAACGGATCAGGCGGGAGACGCGGAAACAGCCGCCCGGGATGCGGAGCGGCCGGCAGGGGACGGAAGCCTGCCGGTGTGGCGGCTTCGCAGCAGACATGATAATCATTCGCAATTGATAGCGAGTCTCATTTATATTGCTGCCCGTCGACGCGCCGGATGGCGGTCACACCCCTCAGCTCTTCCGCACCTTCGCCATGAACCGACTGTTCGCCCTGAGCGCCTGCGCGCTCGCTGCCAGTGCCTTCGTCTCGCAAGCCGTCGCCCAGGAGGCCGGCCTGGAGACCATCGTCGTGACCGCCAAGCGGTCGGCTCGTGTCTCCTCCGGCGCCACCGGCCTGCCGCTGGACGTGAAGGAGACGCCGCAGTCCATCAGCATCCTGGATGCGCAGACGATCAGCGACTTCGGCGCCACCGGCTCGAACGAGGCGCTGCGGCTGGGCACCGGCCTGAACGTGGAGCAGTACGAGACCAACCGTGCGGTCTTCAACTCGCGCGGCTTCGAGGTGCAGAGCACCCAGATCGACGGCCTGGGCGTGATCAACAGCTGGGGCACGGTGGTCGGCCAGCAGGACACGTATCTGTTCGACCGCATCGAGCTGATCCGCGGCGCCAACGGCCTGCTGACCGGCGTGGGCAATGCCTCCGGCACGATCAACTACGTGCGCAAGCGCCCCCTCAACCGCGATGGCGGCGAGGTGCTGCTCAGCGCAGGCTCCTACAACGCCAAGCGTGCCGCGCTGGACTACAACAAGGTGCTGGCCCAGGACGGCAGCTGGGCCGGCCGCATCGTCGCGGTGGTGGAGGACAAGGACTCCTACATCCGCGACCTGAACGACAAGCGCGGCACCCTCTATGCCGTGGTCGACGGCCAGATCGGCCGCGACGGCATGCTGACCCTGGGCTACACCCACCAGGACATGAAGCAGGACTCGCCGATGTGGGGCTCGCTGACGCTGAACTACCAGGACGGCACGATGGCGGACTTCCCGCGCAGCTCGTCCACCTCGGCCGACTGGACCTATTGGGACACCAAGACGGACACCGCCTTCGTCGAGTACCGCCACAGCATCAGCGCCGACTGGGAGGTCAAGGCCACCTACAGCCACACCCGCAGCGACGAGAAGACCAAGCTGCTGTACGCCTACTACCTGACCACCCCGGCGTACCTGAACCCCGACAACACCGGCGCGCTGGGCTGGGCGTATCGCAGCGCCACGGTCACCGAGAACGACCTGATCGACGTCAACACCTCGGGCCGCTTCACGGCCTTCGGCCGGCGCCATGAAGCCCTGGCCGGGCTGAGCTATTCCAGCCAGAAGACCGAGACCGATACCTGGAGCCCGGTGGCCGGCAACTTCCTGCCGCTGCCGGCCTTCCCGTATGACGGCAGCGCCTATGCCGAGCCGACCTGGGGCGAGCGCGCGCCGTCGTCGGACGGCAAGCAGCGGCTGACGCGCCTGTACGCCGCGACGCGGCTCACGCTGAGCGACCGGCTCAAGGGGCTGGTGGGCGTCAACGCCGTGCGGCTGTCGCGGTCGGGCAACTCGCGCTACGGCAGCGTACTGGCCGCCACGGCCTATCCCGACACCGAGAAGGTAAGCCCCTACGCCGGCCTGACCTACGACTTCACGCCGGCGGTGACGGGCTATGTGTCGTACTCGGACATCTTCCAGAACCAGGACCAGTACGACATCAATGGCCGCTACCTGGACCCGACCAAGGGCGTCAACTATGAAGCCGGTGTCAAGGCCGAATGGCTGAACAAGCGGCTGCTGACCACCGCGGCCGTCTTCTCTGCCGAGCAGAAGGGGCTGGCCACCTATGCCGGCATCAGCGGCGGCCAGTACTACTACGAGGCCCGCGACGTGAAGTCCAAGGGCATCGAGCTGGAGGCCACCGGACGCATCGACAAGAACAGCAAGCTCACGCTGGGCGTGACGCATCTGGAGCTCGACGGCCCGGACGGCAGCGACACCTTCGAGTGGGTGCCGCGCACGACGGTCAACGTGACGGCCGACACGCGGCTGGCGGCCCTGCCTCAGCTTCGGCTGGGCATCACCGGCCGCTGGCAGTCCGACACGCGCAAGGATGGCGGCGCCCATCAGGACGCGTACTTCCTGGCGCATGCCTTCGCGGCCTATGAGCTCACCGACCGCGCCACGCTGCGGCTGAACGTCAACAACCTGTTCGACAAGAAGTACATCGGCGGGCTGAGCTACGGCGCCATCTACGGGGCGCCGCGCAATGCAACGCTGACGCTGACCTACGAGCTCTGAGCAGGCGTAGTCGGGACGCCTCCCTGGTGGGCTGGGGCCGAGAGGCCGCCCACCTGACGACCATCTGCCACAAGGCCAGCGGGCCGGCATCCCTTGCGGGGTGCCGGCCCGTTGCACATTGAGGCGAGGGTTCAACCGGAAAAGAGCGGCGTGGCGCGGGGCGCTGGGCCGCGGCTGATCGACCTGCCCTGGTGAGCGGCCCCACGTGGACGTCCTGACCGTGGCCCTTGAAGACCTTGCGCATGGGCCCTGCCCACGGCGTGCGCAGGGCCCGGCATCCGTTCGGCAGGGGAATGGCTTCATGGCGCCGTCACCGGCGATTCACATGATGCGCAGGCTGTTGCGGGCCAAACACGCGGCCCTGTCGTAACCAGAACCGAGATCACGCCATGCGCCTTCGCCGCTGTCTTGCCCTGCCGTCTGTTCCCAATCGTCTTTCAGTGGCCGTGGCCGCGCTGTGTGCCACGGCGTCGGCGGCGTCATGGGCGGCCGGTGGCGTGGTCATCAGCCAGGTGTTTGCCGGCGGGGGCAACGCAGGTGCGCCGTATCAGCGCGACTACGTCGAGCTGTTCAACGCGGGCAGCACGCCGGTTTCGCTGGGCGGGATGTCGGTGCAGTACGCGTCGGGCACGGGCACCGGCTTCTTCTCTGCCAACTCACCGGTTGCGCTGGCCAATGTGACGCTGCAGCCGGGGCAGTTCTTCCTGCTGGCGCTGGCTTCGGGCAGCAACGGTGCGGCGCTGACGGCCGACCAGGTGATCGCGGCCAGCCAGCCCAACCTGAGTGCCAGCGGCGGCAAGGTGGCGCTGGTGTCCGGCACCGCCGGCTTGCAGTGCAACGGCAGCACGGCGCAGCCCTGCACGACGGCGCAGTTGGCGCAGATCGTCGACCTGGTGGGTTACGGCAGCGCCAACTTTGCCGAAGGCGCTGCCGCGGCGGCCCCGGGCAACACGCAGGCGCTGGTGCGCGCGGCCGGCGGCTGCAGCGACAGCAACGACAACTCGGCCGACCTGAGCGCGGGCACGCCGGCGCCGCGCACCACTGCGTCGCCTCTGGCGGCCTGCGGCACGACGCCGGTCAATGCGCCGATCGCGCTGAGCTGCCCGTCGCTGGCCGTGGCTGCGGGCACCGCGGGCGCGGTGGAGCTGACCGCCACGGATGCCGACAGCCGCGTGCAGGCCGTGTCCATCACCAGCGGTGCAGTGACCGGACTGGCTCTGGGTGCGCTGGCTGTTGCCGCCGCAGATGGCGAGACGGCGCGCGTGCAGCTGCAGGCCGCGGCCAGCGTGCCGCCGGGCAGCTACAGCGTGGGCGTGTCCTTCAGCAACGATGACGGCCAGACGGCGGCCTGTACGGTGCCGGTGACGGTGGAGGCGCCAGCCGCTGTCACGCCCATTCCCGCCATCCAGGGCAGCGGCGCGGCCAGCCCGTTGGTGGGCCAGACGGTGGTGACCCAGGGGGTGGTGACGGCGGTCTTCCCGGGCCTGTCGGGCTACACGCTGCAGGACGAGGCCGGCGACGGCGATGAGCGGACCTCAGACGGCATCTTCGTGTACTCGCCCGCTGGCATCACGGTGAGCGTGGGCGACCGCGTGCGGCTCACCGCCACGGTGGCGGAGTACAACGCCGTGACCGAGCTCACCAACCCCGGCAACCTGGTCAGGCTGGGCAGCGGCCCAGCGCCTGCCCCCAAGCCGCTGAGCCTGCCGGTAGCCAGCCTGGACCAGCTGGAGGCGGTGGAGGGCATGCTGGTGCAGGTCACCTCGCCGATGACCGTGTCGCAGAACTACTTCCAGGGCCGCTATGGCCAGGTGACGCTGGCTGCAGGCGGACGGCTCTACATCCCGACCAACGTGCATGCGCCGGGCTCGCCCGAGGCGCTGGCCTTGGCCGATGAGAACGCTCGCCGCACGCTGGTGCTGGATGACGGCAGCAGCGCGCAGAACCCGAATCCGATCCCGTTCATCGCGCAGGACAACACGCTGCGCGCGGGTGACGCGGCGGCCAACCTGGTGGGCGTGATCGACTTCGGCCCGATCACGGCCGATGCTGCCGGCCTGCGCGCCTACAAGCTGCACGCGACGCAAGCCCCGGTGTTCACGCGCACCAACCCGCGCACCACCGCGCCCCAGGATGTGGGCGGCAACGTGAAGCTGGCCAGCTTCAACGTGCTGAACTACTTCACCACCATCGACCAGAGCGGCGCGGCGTGCGCGCCCAGCAACACGCGCAGCGACTGCCGCGGCGCCGACAGCGCGGCCGAGTTCACGCGCCAGAAGGCCAAGACCGTGGCCGCGCTGGCGGCCATCGACGCCGACGTGGTGGGCCTGATGGAGATGCAGAACAACGGCAACACCGCGGTCAACGACCTGGTGGCCGCGCTCAATGCGCAGATGGGCGCCGGCACCTATGCCGCCGCGCCGCTGCCCACCGGCGGCACCGGCACCGATGCCATCCGCGTGGCGCTGATCTACAAGCCCGGCCGCCTGACCCTGCAGGGCACGCCGGTGAGCGACACCGACCCCATCCACAACCGCCCGCCGCTGCTGGCCCGCTTTGCCGCTGCCAATGGCGAGGGCGTGACTGTGGTGGTGAACCACTTCAAGTCCAAGGGCTGTGACGGCGCCACTGCGGCAGACCTGGACCAGGGCGACGGACAGGGTTGCTACAGCGCGCGCCGCGTGAGCCAGGCGCAGGCGCTGGCCGAGTTCGTGGCCGAGCAGGTGCAAGCCGGTGCACCGGCTGCCGTGGTGATCCTGGGCGATCTCAACTCCTATGCGCAGGAAGACCCGATCGCCGCCCTGAAGGACCGCGGCTACACCGACCTCATCGCCCGCCACGGCGGCGCAACGGCCTATGGCTACGTCTTCGACGGCGCGGCCGGCTACCTGGACCATGCCCTGGCCAGCGCAGCGGCCGCGGCACGCGTCACCGGCGCGGTGGAGTGGCACATCAATGCAGACGAGCCGTCCGTGCTCGACTACAACACCGAGTTCAAGCCGCAGGACCTCTACGCGCCCACGCCCTATCGCTCGTCCGACCACGATCCGGTGGTGCTGGGCCTGAAGCTGGTCAAGACGCTGCTAGGCACGGCCGGACGCGACACGCTGACGGGCACGCCGGGCGATGACGAGATCATCGGCGGCGAGGCGGCCGACACGCTGACCGGCGGGGCCGGCCGCGATACCTTCGTCCTGCGCAGCCTGCGCGACGCGGGGGATGTGGTGACGGACTTCGTTCCGGGACAGGACCGCATCGACCTGCTTGCCGTGCTGGCGCAGGCCGGCGTGGCGCCGGCCCAGGCGGTCAGCCGCGGCGTGGTGCGGGTAGCCGATGGCGCCGGTGGCGCCGCCATCCAGATCGACACCGATGGTGCAGCAGGCCCGCTGGCTCCCCGCACGCTGTTGACGCTGCGCGGCGTGTCCGCCAGCCAGATTCAGCCTGCCCGCGACCTGGGCCTGTGAGGCCCCACGCCCCCATCCCGATCACCACCTGGCGCACACCATGAACCGCAGTTTCCTCATCCGCACCCTCCCGGCCGCCCTGGTCACGGCGCTGACCGTGGCCGCACCGGCCGCGCAGGCTCTTCCCCAGAGTGGCCTCACCAACGGCGACTTCAGCCACGGCAGCACCGGCTGGTCCACCGCCGGCGACGTGGCTGCGCTGCACAGCGAACTGATCCTCAGCACCGCCAGCACGCTGTACGAGGACGACTACCCGCTGCCGGTAGGCGCGCTGAACGTCTCCGGCACCGGCGCGCTGGACAACTGGTTCGGTGATCTGGATACCGCGGCCGGCGTGGCGCCGGGGCTGCTCGGCGCCGGGGCCGCGCTTGAAGGCTCCGTGGCTTGGCAGAGCTTCAACGTGCACGCCGGCGACCGGCTGAGCCTGCGCTACAACCTGCGGACGGCCGACGGGCTGTCGCCGGACCTGGCCTTTGTGGCCTTCGGCGGCCAGGCCTACACACTGGCCACCGCCGACCAGGCCCTGCTGCCCACCGGTGCCGCCCACCAGCTGGGCGAGACCGGCTGGCAGACCTGGAGCTTTACCTTCACCCAGGCCGGCACCGTGCGCCTGGCCGTGGGGGTGGCGGATCTGGACGACGCCGCCGGCACCAGCACGCTGCTGGTGGACGACGTGAGCGTGACGCCCGTGCCCGAGCCGCAGTCGGTGCTGATGATGCTCGCCGGCCTGGGCGTCATGGCCCTGGTGAGCTGGCGCATGCGCTCAGGCCGCTGAGGGCAGCCGCCGTGGTGGGGCCTGTGCCCAGCCTTCGCGATCGGCGTGATGCCCGCGTCCTCATGTGCTGACATGGCTGGCCCGCACCGTGCCGGCTAGCCGGAGACCTTGATGACCGACAGCGGCCTGATGGAGAACGTCACCTTCGACGAGCTGCACATCGGCCGCAGCGCGGAGATGACGCGCACGCTGACGCTGCCGGACATCCAGGCGTTTGCGGTCGTCTCAGGGGACCACAACCCGGCGCATCTGGATGCGGACTATGCGCAGGCCAGCATCTTCGGCGGCGTCATTGCCCACGGCATGTGGGAGGGTGCGCTGGTATCCAGCGTGCTGGGCACGGCCTTCCCGGGGCCGGGCACGATCTACCTGGATCAGACCCTGCACTTCAGCCGTCCGGTGCGCGTGGGGGACACCCTGACCATCCGGCTGACGGTGACCGAGCGCGACGAGGCCAAGAAGCGCGTGACGCTGGACTGCGCCGTGACCAACCAGCGCGGCGAGGTGACGCTGACCGGCGTGGCGCGCGTGCTGGCCCCCACGCAGAAGATCAGCCGTCCGCGGCCGACCCTGCCGCGACTGGCGCTGGTGGACCCGCAAGCGCGGCTGCAGGCCTGGATCAAGGGTCTGGCCCTGACCGGCGAGCCGGCGCGCTGCGCCGTGGTGCATCCGGTGGATGCCGATGCGATCACGGGCGCGGTGCATGCGGCAGAGCAAGGCGTGATCGCGCCGATCTTCATCGGCCCGCTGGCGCGCATGCAGGGTGCGGCGCGGGAGGCGGGCGTTGACCTGTCGCGCTGGGCGGTGGAGGACGTGCCCTACAGCCACGCCGCCGCCGCACGCGCCGCTGAAGCGGCAGCGGCTGGTGAGGTGCAGGTGCTGATGAAGGGCAGCCTGCACACCGATGAGCTGATGCACGCCGTACTGGCCCAGCCGGCACTGCGCACCGGGCGGCGCATGTCGCATGTCTTTCGCTTCGACATCCCCAGCTATGCCAAGCCGCTGTTGGTGACCGACGCGGCACTGCACGTGCAGCCCACGCTGGACGACAAGGTGGACATCATCGCCAACGCCGTCACCGTGGCTCGCGTACTGGGCGTGCAGCGGCCCAAGGTGGCCATTCTGGCGGCGGTGGAGACGGTGAGCGCCGGCATGCCCGCGACGCTGGACGCCGCGGCGCTGTGCAAGATGGCCGACCGCGGCCAGATCAAAGGCGCGCTGGTGGACGGCCCGCTGGCCTTCGACAACGCCATCTCGCCGCACGCCGCACGCATCAAGGGCATCACCTCGCCGGTCGCAGGCGATGCCGATGTGCTGGTGGTGCCCGATCTGGAGGCCGGCAACGTGCTGGCCAAGCAGCTGGAGTACTTCGCTGGCGCGGCCGGCTGCGGTGTGGTGGCTGGCGCCCGCGTGCCCATCGCCCTGACCAGCCGCGCCGACAGCGCGGCCACCCGGTCGGCGTCAGCGGCGCTGGCGGTGCTGCTGGCGCGGGCGCAGGGCTGAGCCGCCCGGTCACGGCGGGCCGCCCGCTCAGCCGCGCAGCGCCTGCAGACGGTCCAGCAGATCCTGCGGCACCTCGGTGACGGTGCGTGCCGCGCCGGCGTAGAGCGCGCCGGTGTTGCCGTCCAGGGTGATGACGTCACCCTCGCGCAGGACGGTGTCGCCCACGCGGGCGGTGCGGGCGGCTTCGTCGATGGACAGCGCCTCGCAGCCGACGAGGCAGACCTTGCCGAGCTGGCGGGCGACGACGGCGGCGTGCGAGGTGCGGGCGCCGCGTTGGGTGAGCAGGCCCAGGGCGGACTGCAGGGCGGCGCTGTCGCTGGTTTCGGCGTCCCGGCGCAGCAGGATCACGTCGGCGCCAGCGGCACGGCGCGCCGCCGCCTGCTCGCCGTCGAAGGCGATCTGGCCGATGGCCACGCCGGTGGCGGCGCTGGCGGCGTGGGCCAGAGGGCTGAGCGCCTGGCCCCCGTCGGCCACGATGCGCTGGACGGCGAGCTCTGCGGCGCCTAGGCCCGCGGTGCGGCGCAGCGCCTCCTTCCGGTCGATCACGCCTTCGTCGAGCAGGTCCAGCGCGATGCGGGCGGCGGCCTGCGGCGTGCGCTTGCCGCTGCGTGTCTGAAGCAGGTAGAGCGTGGCGTCCTGAACAGTGAACTCGAAGTCCTGCATGTCGCCGAAGGCGCGCTCCAGCTGCGCCGTGGCGGCGCGAAGCTCGGCCCAGGTGTTGGGCAGCACCTCGGCCAGCGCGGCGTGGCCGTGGGCGCTGCGCCGGCCGCTGACCACATCCTCACCCTGGGCGTTGAAGAGGAAGTCCACCCACAGCTCGTGCTCGCCGGTGGACGGGTCGCGGGTGAAGCCGACGCCGGCGCCCGAGGCGCCGCCGGTGTTGCCGAAGACCATGGCCTGCACGGCCACGGCGGTGCCGATGTCGCTGCCGATGCGGTGCTGCCGGCGGTAGTCCACCGCCTTGCCGGCCTGCCAGGAGGCGAAGACGGCGGCGATGGCGCCGGTCAGTTGCTCCAGCGGGTCCTGGGGGAAGGGGCGGCCCGCCTCGCGGCGGTACGCGGCCAGGAAGCGGCGGGTCAGCTCACGCAGCTCGGCGAAGTCGAGATCGCGCTCGTCGCGGCTGCCGGCCAGGGCGCGCAGCTCACGCTCGAAGACATCGCCCGGCAGGCCGGCCACCACTTCGCCGTGCGTGGCCACCAGGCGGCGGTAGGCGTCCCAGACCAGGCGCGGGTGGCCCGTCTGGCGCAGCAGGCCGCCGGCCGTGGCATCGCACAGTCCGATGTTGAGCAGCGTCTCCATCATCCCGGGCATGGACACCGGCGCGCCCGAGCGCACCGACAGCAGCAGCGGGCGGCGGGCATCGCCCAGGCGTAGGCCACAAGCCCGCTCCAACGCATGCAGGCCGGGGCGCCACACGTTAGGCGACACACACGTGCCCGACGACGGTGCGGTGCCGCAGTAGTGGGTGCCCAGAACGAAGGCCGGTGGCACGCGCAGGCCCAGCTTGGCCATGCGCAGCAGGTTGTGTGCTTTCACGCCCATGCTCTGGGCGCTGGGCGGCGTGCCGCAGTCCGGGGAGGCACCGCAGCCGATCAGGTAGAGCTCGCGCGGCCAGCCTGGCGGCACGGGCGACGCAGGGGCCGCGGCGCCTTGCACGTGAACGGTCATGTGGGTCATGCGCCGGCCCCCGCCCGGTTGAAGGCGAGGTCGCGCAGGCCATAGGCGGCCGACAGCAGCCGGTCAGAGGCCAGCTCCAGCGTCTGCGCCAAGTCATTGGCCAGCATCAGCGCGGCCGGCTGTTCGATTCGCCGCAGCAGCGTGCGGCGGGCAGCGCGCAGCAGTTCGTCGCAGCGGCGTTCGGCGCGCACCACGTTCCAGGTGGCCGCGACGAAGGCGTCGCTGTCGCCGGCGGGCGCGGCCGGTGCCAGCGTGTCGTCGGATGAGCCGGGCAGGGCGGATGGCGCCGGGGCGGGCGGCCAGGCCGGGCTTGCGCCCAGGTGGCGGGCCACCTCGACGGCCTTGATGTGCTCCTGCGTGGCGGCCAGCACGGTGGTGGCCAAGTCCTGCAGCACGTGGCGCACGTCGGCATGCCAGCCTTGCGCGTGGTCGTCGGCGATCAGGCTGAGGAGGTGGGCGGCTTCCTCGAGCGCATCGGCCACGTCATCGGTCTGCTCCAGCAGCCGCAGCACGGGGCGCCAGCGCGGCAGGCGCTCGGCTCGGTCGCGCGCCTGCATCACCAAGTGGTCGGCGCGGCGCTCCCAGGCCTTGGCGCGCGCGGCCAGCTCGTCGGCGGTGTGGCGGCTGCCCTGTGCGCCGTGAGCCAGTCCGTCGGACACGGACTGCGCCAGGGCATGGCACCAGGCCGCATGCTCGGCCAGCAGGTCGAACTCGTCGGCCCGGCGCTGCACCTGGCGGGCCAGCAGCAGACGGGTCTGGTCGGCGACGGCGGCCTGTGGCTGGCCGGCACGCAGCGCGGTGCTGGCCAGGGCCAGTACCTCGATGAGGAAGCTGCGCGCGGCAGCCTCGCCCAACACCTCGTCCAGCCGGTCGCCGATGCGGAAGGCACCTTCGCCCAGCGCCTGCATGGCGCTGAAGACAAGTTGCTCGCCGCCGGCCTTGAGCCATGCCATGTGGCCAGCCTGGCGCCGGGCCGCCTCGTGCAGCACGGCAATGGCGCCATCCTTGTCGACGAAGGGCAGCAGGCGCTTGCGGGCGCGGTTCCAGTCGATGAGGAAGACGATGCGCGCGCCGACACCTTCCAGGGCACACAGCAGGGCCGCCTCGTCGTGGCAGTCGAACTGCGCGGTGCCGGTGAAGTAGGCCTGGCCGCTGTTGAGCCCGGGGCTGATGCGCGGCTCCACCACCGACCATTGCGCGCCCAGCTCGCCCAGGCTTTCCTGGAAGAAGGCGAAGCGGCTGCGGTGCAGGTCGGAGTAGGTAAGCCGCATGCGCAGGCCCTCGACCTGGATGACCAGCACATGGGCGTCGTTGGTGCCGATGTCGTTTTGCAGCAGCAGCCGCGTGCCATCGCGGGTGGCGGCCGTCTCCAGGCCCGGGTGGTCGAGCTTGAGCGGGGCGGTGCGTTGCAAGCCGCGCATGAACGCCTCCACGCGCGGGCGGTCGGCATCGCCCAGTCCCCACGTATGGGCGCCGGCCACGGTGTCGCTGGCCAGTGCCGCCGACAGGCGGTTGAGCGCCTTGTGCAGATCCATCACCAGGAGGTGCAGGCTGCTGCCAACCTGGCGGTCACCGTGTGTGAGCTCGTGCAGCTCGGCGGGCTCCAGGCGCTCGCCGCCGGCAGACTGCGCGGCCGCGGCGCGGTCGCGCAGCCTCTGGTGCCAAGCCGTGACGCGCGCCTGCAGCGCGTCGCGCTCGTCGCTCGGCGTGGCGAGCACGGGGCGGGCCATCACCTGCAGATCCTCGTCCAGGCGCTGCAGCAGCCGGGCCAGGTCCGGGATGAAGAGCGCCGTGCCCGCGCGACTGGCCGATGCGGGCAGATCGTGCAGCCAGTCATCGGCCACGCTGGCGGCGGCCATCTCCCGGCTGAGATCCAGCGCGGCGCGCTCCGGGTGATCCGCATGGGCCGCGGCAGCCTGCAGCACCGACAGATAGAGCTTGAGCCGGTCGTTGGCGCCCAGTGCCGCGCACACCCAGGCAGGCAGCGACAGGCTGCTGCTGCCCAGCGCAGCCACGGCTTCGGCTTTTTGCATGAATCCCCCCTGCATATTGGCTTGGCGGCCGAGTCGCTGGTTGCGCATGCCGCGCAGGCCAGTGTGGGCAGGCTTGAAGGCAGTTTCGTGACGACGGCGCGGCACCGGGGCGGGTTGGCTGGGGGCCGGGCCTGCCGTCAGCTCAGGCAGCTCTGCCACGACAGTGTCATGTGGCTGCTCTATCAAGGCCGGATTCATTCGAATCAGCCGGGAGGCCCATGCTGGACCCCATACGCCATGTCGACGATGAAGACATCGCCCTGCAGGCCCGCGCCGCGGCACAGCGGCTGGACCGGACATTGCGTGCCCATGTCGCCGGGCTGCACGGCGGACTGTCCCCGGTGGCCCTCGCACTGGCCGGCGCGGACTGGTTGCTGAACCTGGCGGGCTCACCGGCTACGGCCGGCTGGCTGATGACCCGTGCGCACCAGCATGGCATGCGTGCGTGGGGCCAGGTGATGCAGGTGCTGAGCCGACCGGCACCGGCGCCGCACGAGCGACAACCGGATGCGGCCGCCCCCGATGCGCCCGCCTGGATGAGCCTGCCCTACATGGCTTGGGCGCGGGGCCACCTGGCCTGGTCCGACTGGCTGCGCGAAGCCGCCGCGCTGCCTGGCATGGCGCCGCACCATGCCGATATGGTGGGCTTCTTCGGCCGGCAATGGCTGGACATGCTCTCACCGGGCCACACGGCACTCAACCCTGAGGTGCAGCAGGCGCTGATGGACAGCCGCGGCGACAACCTGGCCCGTGGCTGGCGCCATCTGCACGATGACTGGCGGCAGCGCTACGGGCTGCCGCCGGTGGCACGGCATGGCGGGCCGGCCGGGGCAGCCCATGCCGCGCAGGCCGCCTTGCCGCAACCGCACGGCGAGCGGGTGTCACCGCCGGCAGGTGGTGAGGGCGCCGGGCCTGCCGCGGCCCAGGGCAAGCGCACCGTCACCCCGGAGCGTGCCGACGATGCGCCGGCCTGGCGCCCCGGCGTGGAGGTGGCCGTCACGCCCGGTGCGGTGGTCTATCGCAACCACCTCATCGAGCTGATCCAGTACGAGCCGGCGACGTCAGAGGTGGATGCGGAACCCATCCTCATCGTCCCGTCGTGGATCATGAAGTACTACATCCTGGACCTGTCGCCGCACAACTCCATGGTGCGCTGGCTGGTGGGGCAGGGGCATACCGTCTTCATGTTGTCCTGGCGCAACCCGGACGCCGACGACGCCCATCTGAGCCTGGACGATTACCTGCACCTGGGCATCCTCGACGCGCTGGCCGCCATGGCCCGCATCGTGCCCGGCGAGCAAGTGCACGCGGTTGGGTATTGCCTGGGCGGCACGCTGCTGGCCATTGCTGCGGCCACGCTCGCCCGCCCGCCCCTGGCCCAGTTCGAGCTGGATGCACACAGTGCCCGGGCCCAGGCCTGCACCTCGGCCTACGCTGAGCTGCCCCGACTGAAGACCCTGACCCTGCTCGCCGCCCAGGTGGATTTCACCGAGCCGGGCGAGATTGGCGTCCTCATTGACGACGCCCAGGTGGAGTGGCTGGAGGACCAGATGGCCGAGCGCGGCTACCTGAGCGGCCGGCAGATGGCCGGATCGTTCCAGTTCCTGCATGCGCGCGAGCTCGTCTATTCGCGGGCGATGCGCGAGTACCTGCTGGGAGAGCGCGAGCACCCCAATGACCTGATGGCCTGGAATGCCGACGTGACCCGCATGCCGGCCACCATGCACAGCCAGTACCTGCGCCAGCTCTTCCTGCACAACGATCTGGCCGAGGGCCGCTACCAGGTCGACGGACGTGCCGTGTCGCTGCGTGACCTGCGCATGCCGATGTTCGTGGTCGGTACAGAAAAGGACCACGTCTGCCCCTGGCAGTCGGTGCACAAGATCCATCGCCTGGTCGAGGCGCCGGTCACCTTCGTGCTGGCCAGTGGCGGGCACAACGCGGGCATCGTCAGCGAGCCCGGCCACTCCCGGCGCAGCTACCGCGTGCGCACGGCCGGCCCTCTCGACGCCTGGCTGCCGCCCACCGACTGGCCGGCGGCGGCCACGCCGCACGAGGGCTCCTGGTGGTTGCGCTGGCAGATCTGGCTGGCCGCCCACGGCAGCCGCCGCGTGGCCGCCCGTGCCGTGGACCCGGGCAACGCCCTCTGCGCGGCGCCGGGGCGCTATGTGACCGTCAGATACGACGACTAGAGCGACGTCCCGGGCGCGGCCCGCGGCGGGCACACCCATTGCCCGGAAGGGTCTCGACGGCCCGGCACCTGATGCCTGGCCAGCTTTGCCCATGTGGCCTGCCGCGTGGGCGACCTGAGCAGGAGACCCGCATGAACCCCATCCACCAAACCGGCTCGGCCTCTGCTGCCGACATGGGCGGTGCCCGTATTGCTGTCAACTACAGCGGCCCCGGCCCGCGCCTGATGACGGCCAGCACGCTGGAGGGCGACAAGGTCGTCAACCGGCAGAACGAGACACTGGGCACGCTGAGCGAAATCATGCTGGACGTGCCGCGCGGGCGCATCGCCTATGCAGTCATGAGCAGTGGCGGCTTCCTGGGCCTGGGCGACAAGTTGTTCGCCATCCCCTGGAGCGCATTGACGCTGGACACGGATCGCAAGTGCTTCGTGCTCGACGCCGACAAGACGCGCTTCAAGGATGCGCCCGGCTTCGACAAGGATCATTGGCCAGAGGAGGCAGACACCAGCTTCATCGACTCGGTGCACCAGTACTACGGCGCGCGGCCCTATTGGGAGTAACGGCATGGCCATCTCCCCCATCAACCCCGAAGCCATGCGCCCGGGCACGCTGCACCGCACCGGCTCCCTGGGGCCGAGTGACACGTCGGACAGCGGCAGTGACCTGCAGGGCGTGCAGGGCTTCGATCCGTCGATCGGCGAAGACAGCGGGGCTGACTCCACCGGCACCGGCGAGCGCGCCTGGGCTGACGCCACGCAGGACCCCGTGGGGCTGGACATCGCGCCCGACCATGTGGTGAACCACCCGGATCAGCTGATAGAGGCCGACAGCCTGGCCGACGCCGATGCCGACCCCGGCGAAGGCGAGCCGCGCCCCGTCGACCTGGTGCGCACCGCACACGACCTCCAGGAGGGCCGCTTCCCCGGTGAGCAACCGCAGGAGGAGGCCGCCGGCGACGAGCCCGCCCCGGGAGACAACCCGCCCCTGCGCACCGGGCGGCAGGCCGACCCGGCTGTGCGCCCGCATGGCCCGCGCTGAGCGCCGCCCCGGGCCGCGCGCCGCCGGCCTGCCGCCGACGGAGCTGCCCCAGACGCCGGCCCGGCCTGCGCGCGATGTGCGGGCCCGGCTGGTGCCGGCGCAGGGGCGTGCGGCGGCCGGCCCGCGCGTGCTCGTGGTGGGCGATGCCATGCTCGACCACTACTGGAGCGGCGCGGTCGAGCGCATCTCGCCGGAGGCACCGGTGCCCGTGCTGCGGATCGAAGGCCAGCGCTCGGTGCCCGGCGGTGCCGCCAACGTGGCCCTTAACCTCGCCGCCCTGGGCAGCCAGGTGACACTGCTGACGCTGGTGGGCCGCGATGAAGCGGCGCTGCAGCTCGAGTCCATGCTGGAGGCGCAAGGCGTCTTCATGGAGCGGGTGGCCGATGCGGGCTACAGCACCACGCAGAAGATCCGCTGCGTGGCGCGCCGCCAGCAGCTGCTGCGCGCCGACATCGAGACCCGTCCCGCCGCCGGCATGCTGGAGACCCTGGCCCACCGCTACGCGGCCTTGCTGCGCGGGCATGACCTGGTGGTGCTGTCGGACTACGCCAAGGGCGCGCTGGCGCAATGCCAGCCGCTGGTGCGCGCGGCCCGCGAGCATGGCATCCCTGTGCTGGTGGACCCCAAGGGCAAGGCATGGGACCGGTACTGCGGCGCCACGCTGGTCAAGCCCAACCTGGCCGAGTTCCGTGGCTGTGCGGGCGACTTCGACGGCGCGGCCCAGTTCCGCCGCATGGGGCAGGCGCTGCGGCGCCGGCTGCAGCTGGACTACCTGTTGGTCACACGCGGCGAGGACGGCATGTGCCTTTTCGGCCCCTCCATGGCCGAGGGCGGGCGCACGGTGGTTGAGCAGCCGGCACGGGTGCGCGAGGTCTATGACGTCAGCGGCGCGGGCGACACGGTGTTGGCGACGCTGGCGCACTTCATGGCCCAGGGCATGCCGGTGATCGACGCCATGCGCTGGGCCAATACGGCGGCCGGCATCGTCGTCGGCAAGTTCGGCACGGCAGCCGTGACGCTGGGCGAGCTCCAGGCGGCGATGGTGCAGCAGGAGGCGCCCGCCACTGCCGCGGC
This sequence comes from Pseudomonadota bacterium, assembly GCA_049321005.1. Lineage (GTDB taxonomy): Bacteria > Pseudomonadota > Gammaproteobacteria > Burkholderiales > Burkholderiaceae_C > Aquabacterium. The sequence continues at coordinate 163,828 of JBMOQL010000004.1, read as the reverse complement.
GCAGGATGCGGCGCCCGCAGCGGCCGGGCGCACGCAGCTGGCCCCGGACGAGCCACCCGACCCGCTTGCGGCGCCCGCCTCGCGCTTGCCGTCCACCACGGCGCCTGCCGGCCCCGCGGCGCGCCGCCGAGCAAAGCCTCCCGCTACTGCCACCCTGCCACCCGACCATGCTGACCAACCCCTCTGACCGCCCGCTGCAGCGCGCAGCCGCCGATGCCGCCAGCCGGGAGGCCCTGATCGACGGGCTGGAGGTGGCCGACCTGGGCACGCTGGACGCTGATACCCGGCCGGGCGACCTGGACGCGCTGCTGGATGCCGCCGCGACTCCGGCGGTAGGCGCCCAACTGCTGCAGGACGTCGTGCTGGACCACGCCGTGGGCCACCGCCGGGCTGGCGGCGCCGCCACCGTGCAGGTCCTGCCGCTGCCGCGGCCCCAGGAGCCTGCGGTGCGCCTCTTTGACCGCAACCTTGAGGAGCACCGCCGCACCTTCGAGGCCCTGGCCGCCCTGCGCGGCGCGGTGGAGCGCACCGCGCTGACCCTGGCCGACTGCCTGCGCGCCGGCCACAAGATCCTCTTCTGCGGCAACGGCGGCTCGGCCGCCGACAGCCAGCACCTGGCAGCCGAGCTCACCGGCCGCTTCCTGCGCGACCGCGCGCCGCTGGCGGCCATCGCGCTGTCCACCGACACCTCGGCGCTGACCTGCATCGGCAACGACTACGGCTTCGAGCACGTGTTCGAGCGGCAGGTGCAGGCCTTGGGCCGCGCGGGTGACGTGCTGGTGGCGATCTCCACCTCCGGCCACTCGCCCAACATCCTGCGCGCCGCCCGTGCCGCACGCGCAGGCGGCCTGGTCACCGTGGCCCTGGCCGGCCGCGACGGCGGCGAACTGGCGCGCGTCTGCGACGACGCGGTGGTGGTGCCCTGCGCCGCCACGGCGCGTGTGCAGGAGGCGCACATCTTCATCGGCCACACGTGGTGCGGGCTGATCGAGGAGCACCTGGGGATCGCGGGCTGACCACGGCTGCATGGAGACCTCACTTCCGGGGCGAAGGTCTTTGTGCAGCGCCGCCCCGCTGCCTGTCTGCTGAACCAGCGGTGGTGGCACGGTCCGCGCACTGCGCGGTCCGCCAGCCAGGCTCACCGCTCGGTCTGACCGCGGATCCTCTCCACCAACTTCGTCGTCGAGTAGCCCTCGACGAACGGGATGGCCACGGCGCGGCCGCCCCAGCTTTCGACCACGGTCGTCTCGGCCAGCCGGCGCATGTCGTAGTCGCCACCCTTGACGTAGACCTCCGGGCGCAGCTTCTGCAGCAGGGTCACCGGCGTGGGCTCGTCGAAGAGCACGACGGCCGAGACGCTCTCCAGTGCGCCCAGCACCCAGGCGCGGTCCGCCTCACGGTTGAGCGGGCGGTCGGGCCCCTTGCCCAGACGACGGGCGGAGGCATCGCTGTTGAGGCCGACGATCAGGCTGGCGCCCAGAGCCCGGGCCTGCGCCAGGTAGCTGACGTGGCCGCGATGCAGCACGTCGAAGACGCCGTTGGTGAACACCCAGGGTCGGGGCAGGGCGGACAGCGACTGCGGCAGGGCGCCGGCGGGATGCAGCTTGGGCGGAGGGCGGTGGGGCATGGGCGGCTTGGCAAGCGGTGTCTGCTTCGCGGCAAGGGGCATGCGCGGCAGCAACTTGCGCAATGCCCTGACTTTGCTTCAGCAGGCTTGACGGGTCCAGTGCCGCGCACGGCTCGTTTCAAACGAGGGCCCGTACCAGTCTCGCCTCCCGGATCGCCGTAACCGCTGTAGGACCCCGCTGACGCAGCAGGCAACTTCTGCGTTTTTGAAGGGTGTGACGGCTTCAAGGGCTCTCCCCGCGGTGCCGGAGGACAGGTGAGGGCGCTGATGCCGAGCCAGCCCTGTCGCATGCGCGGCACGCACCTTGCCCCCGGCCGTCTCGACAGACGAAGCGACGGCATGAAGCGACCTGTCGCCATTGCCCGCCGCCAACGCATCTACAGACGCACACCCGAGACACACAGCGAGATCGCCATGACGAACCCTCCTGCCCGCCCCCTCCAGCCGCTGCGCGTGGCGCTGGTCAGCGAACACGCCTCGCCGCTGGCGACCATGGGCGGCGTGGATGCGGGTGGGCAGAACGTCTATGTGGCCCATGTCGCCAAAGGGTTGGCGGCGCTCGGGTATCAGGTGGAGGTCTTCACGCGGCGGGACGATCCCGCGCTGCCCGCTGTCGTGGATCTGCGCCCCGGTGTACGCGTGCGTCATGTCACCGCCGGCCCGGCGGCCTTTGTGCCCAAGGAGCAGCTGCTGCCCCACATGCCGGCCTTCGCCGCAGGGCTGGAACGCATGGTCCGCAGCGTGGCGCCTTGCGATGTGGTGCATGCGAACTTCTTCATGTCAGGCTTGGCTTCATTGCGATTGAAGTCGGCGCTGGGCCTGCCGCTGGTCACCACCTTCCATGCCCTGGGCTTGGTTCGGCGCGAGCATCAGCAGTCGGCCGATGCCTTCCCGCCGCAGCGCATTGACATCGAGCGCATGCTGGTGGAGCGCAGCGACCGCGTGATCGCGGAGTGCCCGCAGGACCGCGAAGACCTGGCTCGGCTCTACGGCGCCACCGCCGGCCGCATGCGCATGGTGCCCTGCGGCATCGACCCCACAGAGTTCCGCCCGATGGACAAGGTCGCCGCGCGGACCGAGCTTGGGCTGGACCCCGACGAGTTCATCGTGCTGCAGCTGGGCCGCTTGGTGCCGCGCAAGGGCGTTGACAACGTGATCCGCTCGCTGGCCTTCCTGCCCGACCGGACGCGGGTGCGGCTGGTGATCGTGGGCGGGGACAGCCGCGAGCCCGACGAGGCCCGCACGCCCGAGATCGCCCGGCTGCGGCAGGTGGCCCAGGAGGCCGGCGTGGCCGAGCGCGTGCTCTTCACCGGGCAGCGCCGACGCGACGAGCTGCGGACGTACTTCAGCGCGGCCGACGTCTTCGTCAGCACGCCCTGGTACGAGCCCTTCGGCATCACGCCGCTGGAGGCCATGGCCTGCGGCACGCCGGTGATCGGCTCGGCTGTGGGCGGCATCGCCTACAGCGTGGCCGATGGCGTGACGGGCTTTCTGGTGCCGCCCAAGGACCCGGCGGCGCTGGCGCTGCGACTGGCGCAGCTGCAGGCGCAGCCCGCGCTGGGCCGCGCGCTGGGGCTGGCCGGCGTCAAGCGCGTGCGCTCGATGTTCACCTGGGACCACGTGGCCGCGCAGCTGGCCGACGTGTACGACGAGGTCTGCGACCCGCTGGCCGTGCTGCAGACGCTGCCGGCGCGCAGCCGGCCGCTGCGACTGGTGTCGTCGCGGCCGATGAGCCCGCGCCTGGGCGTGTCGCTGGTGCATTGATGCGCCCCGCTGTGCGTGCACCCGCGCGGCGGCAACTGGTTTTGTTTTCTTGTGTTCAACCCACTTCTTCTTGAGGGAGAGCTTGCATGACGACGTTGAAGGATCAGACCGCGCTGGTGACCGGCGCAGGCAGCGGCCTGGGGGCGGCCATCGCCCGTGCGCTGCACGAGGCCGGCATGAAGGTGGTGGTGGCCGACATCTCGCGCGAGAAGGCCGAGAAGATCGCCAACGCCATCGACGAGACGGGCGAGCGCGTGCTGCCGCTGGCCTTTGACGTGGCCGACGAGCGGGCTGCCGATGACGCCGTGGCCCAGGTGCTCAAGCGCTTCGGCTCACTGGATGTGCTGGTCAACAACGCCGGCACCGACGTGACCGCACCGATCGAGGAGCTGAGCGTGGCCGACTGGGACCGCGTGATGGCCACCAATCTGCGCGGGCCGTTCGTGCTGACCAAGGCGGCGCTGACCGCGCTGCAGGAGGGCGCGCGGGGCACGGGCGGGCAGGTGATCAACATCGCGTCCACGGCGGCGCGCCGCTGCTGGCCCAATGCCAGCGTCTACCACGCCAGCAAGTTCGGCCTGGTGGGCCTGTCGCATGCGCTGCACGCGGAGCTGCGGGCCAAGAAGGTGCGCGTGTCCACGGTGGTCTGCGGCGGCATGCGCACGCCCTTCCTGCTCGACCGTTTCCCGGACATCGACGCCAGCAAGCTGCAGGACCCGGCCCGCGTGGCCGAGGCGGTGCGGTTTGTTGCCAGCGTGCCGCCGGAGTCGGTGATCGCCGAGATCATGGTGCTGCCGGTGCAGGAGACCTCATGGCCCTGAACCTCTTTGACGTTGGGCCGCTGCCGGCGGCCGGCCGGCCGGCGGTCTTCCTGGACAAGGACGGCACGCTGGTCGAGGACGTGCCCTACAACGTGGACCCGGCGCTGCTGCGCTTCACCGACCGTGCCATCCCCGCGCTGCAGCTGCTGCAGGAGCAGGGCTACCCGCTGATCATCATCTCCAACCAGTCGGGCATCGCGCGGGGGTATTTCGACCAGGCGGCGCTCGATCGCCTGGCCGAGGCGCTGTCGGCGCAGTTGCGCGACGCGGGCATCCTGCTCGCCGGCTTCTATGCCTGCCCGCACGCACCGCCGGAGCCCGGCGAGCCCGGCTGCAGCTGTCGCAAGCCGCAGCCGGGCCTGCTGCGCCGCGCCGCGCTGGAGCACGGCATCGACCTGACGCGCTCGTGGATGGTGGGCGACATCCTCAACGACGTGGAGGCTGGCCGACGCGCGGGCTGCAAGACCGTGCTGCTGGACGTGGGTAACGAGACCGAGTGGGACATGGCGCCGCTGCGCCAGCCGCACTTCCGTGCCCGGCACCTGATGGAGGCCGCCAGCTTCATCCTGGATGCCGATGCGCGCGCCGCCGGCCAGCGCGCCCTGTTCCCGGATGCCTTGCCGGAGGCCCTGGCGACGGACGGCCTGCTACAGGTGGGCAGCGGCCTGCCGGCTACCGGCGTGCTGGCGGCAGCAGGCGGCGTGTCGGCACCTGCCGCACCGGCGGCGTGCTGAGTGCAGCGGCCGATGAGCGCTCCGCCCGCATCGCTGCCTGCCGCGCTGTCCCCCGTGCGGGGGGGCATGCCGGGCGCTGCATCGCCCGCTGCACTGGAGCCCCCGCGCCAGGCCGCCTGGCGCGCGGCCCGGCGCATCCTCTTCGTGCGGCTGGACAACCTGGGCGACGTGCTGATGAGCTCGCCGGCCATGGCCGCCGTGCGCCAGCAGCGGCCCGATGCGCATCTGGCCCTGCTGTGCGGCGGCGCAGGGGCGGCGGCGTTGCCACACCTGCCGATGCTGGACGAGGCCATCCTCTACGACGCGCCCTGGGTGCAGGGCAGCCAGCCGCGCGACAACGACGGCTCCATCGACCGCCGCCTGGTGCGCCGGTTGATGCAGGGCCGATTCGATGCGGCCATCGTCTTCACCGTCTGCACGCAGAGCGCCTTGCCTGCGGCGCTGCTGCTGCGCCAGGCCGACATCCCGCTGCGCCTGGCCCACAGCCGCGAGAACCCCTATGACCTGCTGAGCGACTGGCTCCGCGAGCCCGATGCCATCGCGCCGGGCATGCGCCACGAGGTGCAGCGCCAGATGGACCTGGTGGCGGCCGCGGGCCTGTCGCCCATGCAGCCGGCTGGTCCGCTGGTCTTTGCCGTGCACGACGCCGACCGCCGCGCGGCCGCGGCCAAGCTGGCCCAGGCCGGCAGCCGGCCGGATCAGCCCTATGTGGTGCTGCACCCGGGCGCCACCGCCTCGTCACGTCGCTATCCGCTGGCCGGCTATGCCGCGGCGGTCGCCCGGCTGCAGCAGGCCGGCGTGCAGGTGGTGGCGGTGGCCGGCGGGTCCGAAGGCGCGCTGGTGGCCGAGCTGCAGGCCAGCGTGGCCGCACAGGGCGGCCAGCCGCTGCCGGCGCTGGTCGGCGCGCTGTCGCTGGGCGAGCTCGGCGCGCTCATCAAGGATGCGGCGCTGCTCATCGGCAACAACAGCGCCCCGGCGCATCTGGCCGCGGCCGTCGGCACGCCGGTGGTGGTGCTGTATGCGCTGACCAACCCGCAGCACACGCCGTGGCAGGTGCCGTCGCGCGTGCTCTTCCATGAGGTGCCGTGCCGCGACTGCCTGCGCAGCACCTGCCCGATGGGCCATCACGACTGCCTGCGCCAGGTGCCGCCGCAAGCGGTGGCGCAGGCCGCGCTCGACCTCCTGCAGGCCGCCGCCGGCGCGCCTGCCTCACGCAGCGGGGGCGGCGCCAGCCGGCCTGCTTCCGTACCCCTCAGCCGCAGCGCGGGCTCGCCGCTCGCGCAGGAAGCCCTGCAACCATGATCACCCTCGGAATCAACGCCGCCTTCCATGACAGCTCGGCCGCCATCGTGGTCGATGGCCGGGTCGTCGCCGCCGCGGAAGAAGAGCGCTTCACCCGCATCAAGCACGGCAAGCGCCCGGTGCCGTTCAGCGCCTGGGAGCTGCCGTTCAACGCCATCGACTTCTGCCTGCAGCAGGCGGGCGTCACGCTGGCCGACGTGGACCACGTGGCCTACAGCTACGACCCGCGGCGCTTCCTGCGCGAGCGGGCGGTGGGCGACACCATCACGCTGCCGCTGGAGCCCTCGGCCCAGGGCAAAGGGGTCTGGGAGAACCCCTGGGATCCGCTCTTCATCAGCTACATCCTCAACGCCCCGCGCCAGCTTGCCAGCGGCGCGCCGCATCACCTGAAGAAGCGCTTTGCCGGCGTGCGGCACGACGGGCCCTTCAAGTGGCACTTCGTCGACCACCACCATGCGCACCAGGCCAGCGCCTTCCTGGCCTCGCCGTTCGAGAGCTGCGCGGTGATGACGCTGGACGGCCGCGGCGAGGAGGCCACGACCACCTACGGTGTCTACAAGGGCGGGCCGATCGATGTGGAAGGGCGGGGAGCGGAACAAGGCCGCTACCGCGGCCTGGGCGAGGTCTGCATGCCGCATTCGCTGGGCATGCTCTATGAGCGCGTCACCAGCCACCTGGGCTTTTTGCATTCGTCGGATGAATACAAGGTGATGGCTCTGGCCGCGCTGGGCAAGCCGGTGCATGCCGACGCGCTGCGCCGGGCGGTGCGCATCCAGGGCGGCGGCCACTACGAGATCGAGCCCATCGACCTGAACGCGCTCGTGCCGCAGCGCGAGCGCGGTGGCGAGCTGGGCGAGGCCCACTTCAACCTCGCCGCCTCGCTGCAGGTGGTGCTGGAGGAGACCATCATCCAGCTCGCCACCTGGCTGCGCGAGGCCAGCGGCGAGCGCCACCTGGCCATGGCCGGCGGCGTGGCGCTGAACTGCGTGGCCAATGCGCGGCTGCGCGACAGCGGCGTGTTCGACCAGGTGTGGGTGCAGCCGGCCGCGGGCGATGCCGGCACGGCGCTGGGCGCGGCGTTGTGGGTGGATGCCCGCCAGCGCAGCGGCGCAGCCGTCAGCGAGCCGGCCATGCCGTCGGACGTGCCGCTGGCCCCGCGCGTCTGGCGCATGGAGCATGCCTACCTCGGCCCCGGCTACAGCGACGAGGAGATCGAGGCCTTCCTCAAGTGGGCCAAGCTGCCCTATCGCCGGCTGAACGACATGGCCCGGGAGACGGCCGAGATCCTGGCGCAGGACCGCATCATCGGCTGGTTCCAGGGCCCGATGGAGTTCGGCCCGCGTGCGCTGGGCGCGCGCTCCATCATCGCCTCGCCCCTGCATGCCGACATGCAGCAGCGCCTGAACGAGCTCAAGGACCGCGAGGACTTCCGCCCCGTCGCGCCTGCCGTGCTGGAAGAGCATGCGCAGGAGTGGTTCACCGCCCAGCGGCCCAACCCGGGCGGCGAGTCGCCCTTCATGCTGTTCATCTTCGACACCAGGCCCGAGCAGGCCCCGCGCATCCCGGCTGCCTGCCATGCCGACCTGACCGCGCGGGTGCAGACCATCTCGGCCCAGGCCAACCCGCGCTTCCATGCGCTGGCCAGCGCCTTCCGTGACCTGACCGGCGTGCCGGTGCTGATCAACACCTCGTTCAACGTGCGCGGCGAGCCCATCGTGCGCACGCCGCGCGATGCGGTCGATGCCTTCTACAGCACGCCGCTCGATGCCCTGGTGATCGGGTCCTTCCTGCTGGAGAAGAAGTGATGATGGCCACCGTCGTTCTGCCGCCTCCGGTGCCCGAGCTGTCGGTGGTCATCCCGACCTGTGGGCGCCCCACGCTGCTGCGCCGCTGCATGGAGGCGCTGCTGCGCCAGACCTACCCGGCCGAAGCCTTCGAGATCATCGTGGTTGACGATGGCCGCAGTGCCGACACCCAGGCCGCCGTGCAGGAGCTGGCCGGCCGCCCCGGCGCGCCGCGTATCCGCTATGTGATGCCGCCAGCCGGCACCAAGGGCCCGGCCAGCGCGCGCAATGCCGGCTGGCGCGCCAGCGAGGCAGCCGTGATCGCCTTCACCGACGACGACACCATCCCCGAGCCGGACTGGCTGGAGCAGGGCCGCGCCGCACTGCTCAAGCCCGGCGAGACGCGCGCCGCCGTCTGGGGCCATGTGCGGGTGCCTATTCCCGATCGCCGGCCGACCGACAACGAGCGCAACACCAAGGGCCTGGAGGGCGCAACCTTCGTCACCGCCAACGTCTTCGTGCGCCGCGCGGCGATGGAGCGGGTGGGTGGCTTCGATGAGCGCTTCAAGCGCGCCTGGCGGGAGGACACGGATCTCTACTTCGCGCTGATCCATGCGGGCCTGAGGGTCGCCCCGGCGCGCGACGCCGTGGTGTTGCACCCGGCCCGCGAGGCCCCCTGGGGCGTGAGCATGAAGCAGCAGGCCAACATGGCGTTTGATGCGCTGCTCTACAAGAAGTACCCGCGCCTGTACCGCGAGCAGGTGCAGCCCGGCCCGCCCTGGCGCTACTACCTCATCGTCGGCTGCACGCTGGCGGCCGTCGTGGCGCTGGCGCTGCGCGAGCCGGCCTGGGCCGCGGGCTTTGGCGCCGTGGCATTGATGGGCGTGGCACGGCTGATCTGGCGCCGGCTGCGCGGCGCGTCCCTGGCGCCGGCCCATGTGTCGGACATGGTGCTCACGTCGTTTGCGCTGCCCTTCCTGTCGGTGTACTGGCGCATCCGCGGGGCCTTGCGTTTCAAGGTCCTCTTCTGGTGAGGGCAGCAGAGGGCGGCAGATGATCGGCGGATCGCTCCACGACGCACGGTCCGAGGACCCGCTGGGCCGCGTGCGCCGCATCGCCGTCTTCCGCGCGCTGGTGCTGGGAGACATGCTGTGCGCACTGCCGGCGCTGCGCGCGCTGCGGGCCCGCTTCCCCACGGCGCATATCGCCCTGGTGGGCCTGCCGTGGGCGCGTGAATGGGCCCAGCGCGTGGACGAGGTGGACGAGTTCATCGCCTTCCCCGGCTGGCCCGGCCTACCCGAGAAGCCCTGCGCGGTGGAAGACCTGCCCGACTTCATCGCCGACATGCAGGGCCGCCGGCTGGACCTGGCGGTGCAGCTGCACGGCAGCGGCGGCACGGTCAATCCGATGATCGCCACCTGGGGGGCGCGTCGCGTCGCGGCGTTCTTCGAGCCCGGAGCGTGGTGCCCCGACCCCGATCTGGGCTGCCCCTGGCCGCGCGAGGGCACCGAGGTGCAGCGTCTGCTGTGTCTGCCGCATCACCTGGGCGCCCCGGCGGTCAGCCATGCGCTCGCCCTGCCGCTGACCGACGAGGACCGGGCCGCGGCGATGGCGCTGCTGGTGGCGCAGTCGGTCTCACAGTCGGTCTCAGGAAGGGCCGGACAGCGCCTGCCCGCCACGTCGGCCGCACCGCTGGGCGAGCGCTACGTCGTCGTGCATCCCGGCGCGCAGCTGCCCTCGCGCCGCTGGCCGCCGGCCCGCTTCGCGCAGGTGGCCGATGCGCTGGCCGAGCAAGGCTGCACCGTGGTGCTCACCGGCACCGCCGGCGAGGCACCGCTGGCCCAGGCGGTCAAAGCCGCCATGCTTCACCGCCCGCTGGATCTGGTGGGCCGCACCACGCTGTGGACCTTCGGCGCGCTGGTGGAGGCCGCCAGCCTCGTCGTGTGCAACGACACCGGCGCCTCGCACGTCGCCGCCGCGCTGGGCACGCCCAGCGTGGTCATCAGCAGCGGGTCGGATGTCTCGCGCTGGGCGCCGGCGGACTTCCACACCCACCGCGTGCTCTGGGCCGACCGCGAATGCCGGCCCTGCGCCCACGCCACCTGCCCTTATCCGCGCAGCTGCGCCGACGACATCGACGCAGCCGTCGTGCTGGGCGTCGCCGCGCATATGCTCAAGCGGCCGCGCAGCCTGTCCTGAACCCACCCCCGACGCATGACCGCCATGGCAACCCCCCGCCCGCTGCGCATCCTCACGTGGCATGTGCATGGCAACTATCTGTGGTACCTCACCCAGGTGCCGCATCACTTCTATCTGGTGACCGATGCCGCGCGCTCCACCCACCACAGCGGCCGCAGCGGCACGCTGCCGTGGGGCGACAACGTCTTCGAGGCCGATGTCGAGCGCATCCGCGAGATGGACTTCGACGTCGTCCTCTACCAGTCGCGCGCCGCGTATGAGGAAGAGGGCCCGCGCATCCTCAGCGAGGCCCAGCAGCGCCTGCCGCGCATCTACCTGGAGCACGACCCGCCGCAGGAGCACCCCACCAACACGCGCCACTGGGTGGACGACCCCGGCGCGCTGCTGGTGCACTGCACGCCGTTCAACGCGCTGATGTGGGACAGCGGCCGCACGCCGGTGCGGGTGATCGAGCACGGCGTCAAGCCGCTGCAGCCCGCGCGCTACACGGGTGGCAAGGGCGAGGGCATCGTCGTCGTCAACAACCTGGACAAGCGCGGCCGGCGCCTAGGGCTGGACGTGTACGAGCAGATGGCCCACCAGGTGCCGCTTGCGCTCGTCGGCATGGGCGCCGACCGCCTGGCCCACATCGGCGGCCGCGGCGAGGTGGCCAACCATGAGCTGCCCGGCTTCATGGCCGACTACCGCTTCTTCTTCAACCCCATCCGCTACACCAGCCTGGGGCTGTCCATCATCGAGGCCATGATGGTCGGCCTGCCCATCGTGGGGCTGGCGACGACCGAGCTGGTCACCGTGATCCGCAACGGCGAGAACGGCTGGGTGGACACCCGGCCCGCTCAGCTGGTGGACGCCATGCAGCGCCTGCTGCGCGACCCGGCCGAGGCCCGCGCCTGGGGCGAGGCGGCCCGGCGCACGGCGATGGAGCGCTTCAACATCGACCGCTTCGTGGCGGACTGGATGGACGCGCTGCGGGCGGTGGCGGGCTGAGCCTGCGGGCGGCCGCTGGATGACCCGGATCGTGCAAGGCCCGGGCGAGCTGGCGCGCGCGGCGCCGTGGGCCATCACCCGCGTGGTGTAACGTCCCGCGATCGCTGCATGCCCCTTCGCGCCTCCATGTCCGACAGCCACCTGCCGCCCCCTGCCGATCCGCTGCGCCGATGGCTGATCCGCGCGCCGGTCAGTGTGGCGCTGGTGCTCACGGCGGCCATCATTGCTGCCAGCGGCCTGGTCGGGTGGTGGAATGCGCGCACGCTGGCCGCCACGGGAGCAGAGCTGGCCGACGCCTCGTCCCGCGCCGCTGCGCTGGAGTCGCTGCAGGCTGCGCTGCTGGACGCGGACAACGCCCACCTGCGGCATCTGCTCGACGGGGCCGACCCGCAGGCTGTCACCGCCCGCGTGCGCGCCCAGCTGGACCGCTTGCTGGCCACCCCGCCTGCGCCTGAGGCCGGCCCACCGCAGGCTGCCGGCCCGGCCAACGGGGCGGCCGCCGCGCGCGAGCGCGTGCGGCGGCAGACGGAGGCGGTACTGGCCATCTGGGAGCATGCGGCCAGCCTGCGCCGGAGCAACCGCCCGGATGAGGCGCTGGTCGTGCTGTCCCAAGCGGGTCAGGCGCCGCTGCGCGATCTACTGAGCCTGCTGGCGCGGCTGCACGACGAGCAGTCCAGGCGCCTGGTGGAGCTGCGCCGGCAGAACGACGCCGCCGCGCGCCGCGGCGTGTGGGGCGCCAACGTGGTGGCCGCGCTGGCTCTGCTGTCGCTGGCCGCTTTTGCCGCCGTGGTGCAGCGCAGCCGCCGCCGGTTGCAGGAGAGCCAGGCGCGCTTCAGCCAGCTGGCCGAGACCATGCCGCAGCTGGCCTGGATCGCGCGTGAGGACGGCTACATCACCTGGTTCAACCAGCGCTGGTACGACTACACGGGCACCACGCCCGCGCAGATGGAGGGCTGGGGTTGGCAGAGCGTGCACGACCCGGCCGAGCTGCCCCGGGTGATGCGCGAATGGCAGGCCGGCATCAGCAACGGCCAGCCGCTGGAGATGGTCTTTCCGCTGCGAGGCGCCGACGGCGTGCTGCGGCCCTTTCTCACCCGCGTGGCGCCGCTCAAGGACGACCATGGCCGGGTGCTGATGTGGTTCGGCACCAATACCGACATCAGCCAGCAGCAGGCCACGGCCGACGCGCTGCGCGACAGCGAGCGGCGCGAACGCGAGCGCGCCGAGATGCTGGAGTCGGTGATGCAGCGATTGCGCGAGCGTGAAGAGGATCTGCGCTCGCTCACCGACAACACGCCCGACATCCTCAGCCGCTTTGACCGTGAGCTGCGGCATGTGTTCGTCAACGCGGCGGTCACCCGCGCCACCGGCCAGCCGACGAGCCACTTCATCGGCAAGACCAACCGTGAGCTCGGCATGCCGCCCGAGCTGTGCGATCGCTGGGACGCCTGCCTGCGGGCGGTGTTCGAGACCGGGCAGCCGCAGGGCATCGAGTTCAGCTACCGCTCGCCTGATGGCGTGCGCCACTTCCAGGGCCGATTCATCCCCGAGTGGGGCGCCGACGGACAGGTGGTGTCTGCGCTGGGCGTCACCCACGACTGCACGGCACAGAAGGCCGCCGCCGACGCCTTGCTGGAGGCCGACCGCCGCAAGGACGAATTCCTGGCCACGCTGGCCCACGAGCTGCGCAACCCGCTCACTCCCATCCGCACGGGGCTGCACATCCTCAAGCGTGCCGCAGGCACACAGCCGCCCGACCCGGCCGGCGCCCGCATCCGCGACATGATGGAGCGACAGGTCGACCATATGGTGCGGCTGATCGACGACCTGCTGGATGTGGCCCGCATCTCCACCGGCAAGATCGAGCTCCGCCACGAGCGTGTGCTGCTGTCGGCCGTGGTGGACAGCGCGCTGGACACCAGCCGCCCGCTGCTGGAGGCCGCGCGGCACGAGGTGGAGCTCTGCCTGCCCGGCGAGCCCGTCTGGCTGCACGGCGACGCCGTGCGGCTGGCCCAGGTGGTGGCCAACCTGCTCAACAACGCGGCCAAGTACACGCCCGAGCGGGGCCGCATCCGGCTGCACGCGCGCGTGGACGATGCCCGGGTGGAGCTCAGCGTGGCCGACAACGGCATCGGCATCCCGCCGGCGGAGCTCTCGCGCATCTTTGCCATGTTCGCTCAAGCCGGCCCCGCGCTGCAGCGCAGCCACGGCGGGCTGGGTATCGGCCTCGCCCTGGTGCAGAGGCTGGTGGAGCTGCATGGTGGCAGCGTGAGCGCCCACAGCGATGGTCCGGGGCAGGGCGCGACGTTCACCCTGACGCTGCCGCTGGCCCCGGCTGAAGAAGCCGCCGGCCCCGTGGGAGACGCCGCGCAGCAGGCGGGACTGCCGGCACCGGACCCGGCGGCCGAGGCGGCCTGTCGTCCTGCCGGCTGGCCCGTGCTGGTGGTGGACGACAACGTGGACGCCGCTGACAGCCTGGGCACGGTGCTGCAGCTGGCCGGCCACGAGGTGCGCATCGAGCACGACGGCGCGCGGGCGCTGCGGCAAGCCGGCGCGTGGATGCCACGTGCCGTGCTGCTGGACATCGGCATGCCGGGCATGGACGGCTTCGAGGTGGCCGCGCGGCTGCGCGCCCTGGCTGCAGGCCGGCCGCTGCTGCTCGTGGCGGTGACTGGCTGGGGTAGCGAGGACATGCGCCAGCGCGCCCGGCAGGCCGGCTTTGACCTGCACTTGACCAAGCCGGTAGAGCCTGCCGCGGTCGTCGAGCTGCTCGCTCAGGCCTGCGCCCAGGACGCCGCCGCAGCAGGCCAGGCCCCGGCCGCGGCCAGCGCCGCAGCCTGAAGCAGGCGCCCGCGCCCGGTGTGAGGGGGCGGCTGATGCGGCTGCGGGCATGCAGCCTGCTGCTGGGCCGCATCGCCACCACCTGCGCCACCCGCGCCCGACTCAGACATGACGCTTGCCGACTGGACCGCCCGCCTTGCCGCCCTGGATGTCACGCTGTTCACCTGGCACGAGACCGACTTCACCGTCTCGTCCATCCTCAAGCTGGTCCTGTCTTTCATCTTCGTTCTCTGGCTGTCCAACGCCTCGCGGCGCTGGGTCATGGGCCGCGCGCTGCGCCACTGGAACCTGGACGACGGCACCCGCCGCAGCATCGGCAATGTCATTCACTACGCCGTGCTTGCCATCGGCCTGGTGCTGGTGCTGCAGAACGCCGGCATCAATCTCACCGCGCTCAGCGTGGTGGCCGGCGCAGTAGGCGTGGGCATCGGCTTCGGGCTGCAGAACCTCTTCAGCAACCTCATCAGCGGGCTGATCATCATGATCGAGCGCCCGGTGAAGATCGGCGACCGCGTCGAGCTGGGCGCGCTGGAGGGCCAGATCACCGACATCGGTGCGCGCCGCACCACGGTGCTCACCAATGACCGCGTGGCCATCCTCGTGCCCAACCAGAAGTTCATCCTGGACAACGTCGTCAACCTCACCCATCGCCATGAGCCGGTGCGCCTGCGCGTGCCAGTCAACGTGGCCGCGGCGCACGATCCGGACCAGGTCCGCCGCGAGCTGCTGGCCGCCGTCGCCAGCCATGACGCCGTCAAGGCCCAGCCGCAGCCCGAGGTGCTCATCACGAACCCCGGCGGCGGCGCCACGTCCTACGAGCTGGCCGTGTGGTACGACCCCGCCCACATCACCCGCCAGCAGCTGCTCAGCGACCTGGCCTTCTCGATGCTGCAGCGGCTGCACGCCGCGGAGATCAAGACGGCTTGACCGGGGCTGCATGGTCTGGCGGGGCGGGGGCGCGGCTCTTGGGCTTGATCCATGCCAAAAGCGGGCGAGAAGCCGGGCCGCCAGTGGGTTAATTCACGTTTCACCGGCCGTGCGGGCAGGGTCCAATCGGCGCATGCCCGTCATTGCTGCTCCGTCCCTCGCCACCCGTCTGGGGCGCTTCGAGATGCGCCGCCTGCTGGGCAAGAGTGCGCAGCTCATGACCTGGCTGGCCTGGGACACGGCCGCTGCGCGGGAGGTGCTGGTCTGCCTGCCGCGCCAGCCGCTGCCAGCCGCCTGGCTGGGCCCCTGGCAGCAGAGCGCCCGGCGCGCCGCGCGTCTGGAACACCCGCGGCTGCTGGCTCCGCTGGAGGTCGGCCGCGAGGACCAGTGGCCCTATGCCGTCTACCCGCGCGAGGGCGTCGTCACCCTGGCCGAGCGCGTGGCCACCGGGACACCGCCGCCGTCCGAATCGGCCCAGTGGTGCTGCGACGCGCTCGAAGGACTGGCCTATGCGCACGAGGCCGGCCTGGTACACCTGGACGTGGGCCTGCATACCCAGGTGATCGATGCCAATGACCATGTGGCCCTGATCGGCATGGGCCTGGCCTGGCCGCTGGCCCGCCCCCCGGCGGCCGGCACCCCGGCGGCCATGCCCGCCCGCCAGCCCCTGGACCTGGACGACCCTCACCAGCGCCGCGAGGCCGCAGAGCGTGACGTGCTGATGCAGGGTCTGCTGCTGCACCTGCTGCTGGCTGATCAGCCGCCGTTGGACGACGGCGACCTCTCCAGCGTGGCCGAGCGCATCGGCCGCGAGATCGTGCGCCTGCCCTGGACGACGCCGCAGCCGGTGCCCGAGCCGCTGCGCGCCATCGCCAACCGGGCCTGCGACCGCCAGCCGCGCCAGCGTTACCTGAGCGCGCGCACCTTGCTGCGCGCGCTGCAGGGTTGGCTGGAGGCCCAGGCACAGTCGGCCGGCGGCCCGCTGTCAGCCCTGTTGGACCGCGTGGCCACCGTGGGCGTGCTGCCCGGGCGCAGGGGGCTGGCTGCACGCATCGCGCGCCTGGCCCGCATGGAAGGCCAGCGCCTGGACGAGATGGTGGAGCTGATCCACCAGGACCCGGGCTTGGTCTGCGCGCTGCTGCGCGAGATCAACGCCGCGCAGTTCCACGGCCACGGCACGGGTGCCGTCACCTCCATGCGCCGTGCGGTGCTGCTGATGGGCCTGCGCGGCGTCGCGCAGACCGCCCAGGGCCTGCGCCCCTGGCCGGGTGCGCTGGTGGGTGGGCCTGATTCACCGGCTGCCCATGCACTGGAGGAGGGCTTGCGCCGCGCCTGCATGGCCGGCGTGGTGGCCGACATCCTCTGCCCGCCGGGCACGGATTCACAAGAGACGCTGATCGCCGCCATGCTGCAGTCGCTGGGCCGGCTGGTGCTGCTCTACCACATGCCCGACGAGGCGGCGCAGATCGAGCGGCTGCAGCAGCCGGCACCGCCCCTTGCCCCCGGTGAGCCAGAGACCCCGGGCATGAGCCGTGAGGCCGCGGTGGCCGCCGTGTTGGGGCTGGACCTGGAGCAGGTGGGCGTGACCGTGGTGCGCCAATGGGGGCTGGACAGCCAGGTGCTCAGCGCCATGCACCCGCTCAGCCGCCAGGCGCCGGTGCGCAAGCCCGACGACCATGCCGGCGTGATGCGGGCCACTGCCAGCGCCGCCAACGAGATCATCGAAGCCGCCCACCTCAGCCCGCCGCCACGCCGCATGGCCGCGCTCAACCAGGTGGTGCAGCGCTATGCCCGCGCGCTCGACCTGAGCCTGAAGGACGTGCAGAGCGCCCTGGTGGACGCGCGCCGCCAGATGGACGACCTGGAGCTGCTGGCCGGCGGCTGAGCGCCGGCCCGGCCCACTCGCCGGCACGGGTGCCGGCGGGCCGCCGAGGGCCGTTCGTGGCCGTGTTCGGGGCCGTATTCGGGGCCGGCAAGGCGGCGCGCGACGACCCCCTGGGCGGGGCCCGGTCGGCGCTGACGTGCCCCCGTTTAGCGGCCTAACAGCCCCGATCAGCGCGGCGCCTGCGCCAGCGTGCTGTGTGGCCAGGCCGGCGGCACCACCGGCACGGCCTGCCGGCCACGCAGCCAGGCCTGGTGCAGATGGTCCGCCGCGGCCTGCAGATCGCGGGCTTGCGTCAGCGCGCGGATCACCGCGGCGCTGGCCGCGCCGGCCCGGGCCGCACGCTCCACACCGTCCGCATCCAGCCCGCCAATGGCCACCACCGGCAGGGGCAGCACGGCGGCCCAGTACGCCAGGTTGCCGAAGCCCTGGGGCTTCCAGGGCATGGCCTTGCTGTCGGTCTCGCGGATGGGCCCGCAGGCGATGTAGCTGGGGCGCAGGGCCAGGGCGCGGCAGACCTCCCAGGGGGCATGGCTGCTCAGGCCCAGGCGCAGGCCGGCGCGCTGCAGGGCCGGCAGATCGGCCGTCTGCAGGTCCTCCTGGCCCAGGTGCACGCCGTAGGCGCCCAGCTCCAGCGCCAGGGCCCAGTGATCATTGATGAAGAGTTGCGCCCCGGCGGCATCGGCAGCGCGGATGCTGGCCGCCACCTGCTCGCGCAGTTGCGGATGGGCCGCGTTCTTGATGCGCAGCTGCACTGTGCGCACGCCGGCGTCCAGCACGCGCGCCACCCAGTCGGCGCTGTCAACCACCGCGTAGACGCCCAGCTGCGGCTCCCGCAGGGCGGCAAACGGGGCATCGGGTGCGGGGGGCGCCGCGGCACCGCCGGGCAGGCTCAGGCCCGGCAGCAGCGCGGCGTCGAGCTGGAAGCGCGGCTGCGGCGCCACCGGGCCCGCGCCCTGGCCGGCCGGGTAGGCCAGCTGCAGGGCGCGGACCGTGGCCATCTTGGCCCACACCAGCGCATCGGCGTCGGGGTAGCCCAGCGCCATGGCCGCTGCGGCCGAGGTGGCGAACACGCATCCGGTGCCGTGGTGATGCTGCGTGGCCACGCGCGGCAGACGCAGCCAGCCGCTGGCCAGCGGCGTGTCGATCCAGTCGTGCACCAGGCCGTCCGGGCTGGGCGCATCGCCGCCGGTCACGGCCACGGCGCGCACGCCCAGGGTCCGCCAGTCGGCCGACAGCTCGGGCGGCGGGCTGCCGTCCGGGCGCCGGGCCAGGATGGCAGCCTCGCGCTGGTTGGGCGTGGCCAGGTCGGCCAGGGGCAGCAGCTCGTCGCGCAGTGCGGCCTGCAGCTCGGCATCGGCCAGCGCGGCGCCGGTAGTGGCGCGCAGCACCGGGTCCACCACCAGCGCCACCGGGGCGCGCTGCCGCAGCCGGCGCACCCAGCCGGCCAGCACGCGCACATTGGCCGCGCTGCCCAGCATGCCGGTCTTGATGGCAGCCGGCGGCAGGTCCTCGGCCAAGGCGGCGAGCTGGGCGTCGAGCAGGTCGGGCGCCACCGCCTGCACGCGGGTGACGGCCCGCGAATGCTGGGCGGTGATGGCCGCCACCGCCGTGCACACGTGCACGCCGAAGGCTTGGCCGGCCTTGAGATCGGCCTGGATGCCCGCGCCTGCGCCGCTGTCGGAGCCGGCCACGCTCCAGATCACAGACCGCGGCCCCGGGTGGTCGATCAGCGCGGTCACGGCAACCGTCACAGCACGAAGGGCCGGCCGGTGACCGGCGTGGACGGCACGGCCATGTCCTGCTTGCTCATGATCCCAGCCTCATGGCCCAGCCGCCCGGCTTCGATCGCCAGGGCAAAGGCCCGCGCCATGCCCACCGGGTCGCGAGCATGGGCCACGGCCGAGTTGAGCAAGATGCCGTCGTAGCCCAGCTCCATGGCCTGCACCGCGTCGGCCGGCGAGCCGATGCCGGCGTCGACGATCAGCGGCACATCCGGCAGCCGGGCGCGCAGCGTGCGCAGCGCAAACGGGTTGACCAGCCCCTGGCCGGAGCCGATCGGCGCGCCCCAGGGCATCAGCACCGTGCAGCCCACGTCCAGCAGACGCTGGCAGCTCACCAGGTCGTCGGTGCAATAGGGCAGCACGGTGAAGCCGTCCTTGACCAGCTGCTCGGCCGCGGTGACCAGCTCGAAAGGGTCGGGCTGCAGCGTGTGCTCGTCGCCCACCACCTCCAGCTTCAGCCAGGTGGTGTCGTAGAGCTCGCGCGCCATGTGGGCCAGCGCGATGGCCTCGCGCGCGCTGCGGCAGCCGGCGGTATTGGGCAGCAGCCGCGCGTCGCGCTCGCGCATGGCCTCGCGGATGATCTCGATGAAGCCGTTGTCGCCGCCGGCGGCCAGCGTGCGCTTGAGGCCCACGGTGACCACCTGCGTGCCGGAGGCGGCGATGGCCTCGCGCAGCACCTGCGGTGACGGATAGCCCGCTGTGCCGAGCAGGAAGCGGCTGGTGAGCACCTGGCCGGCGAGGGTCCAGGTGGATGGTTGAGGAGCGGACACGGGTACTGCCTGGAAAGAACCAGGAGCCCCGCGCCTGGCAGAGCCCTGGAAGCGTGAAGAACCGCGAGCGGCGCTCAGCCGCCCACGATGGCCTGGAACACGGTGACGGCGTCGCCGCCCTGCAGCGGGCGCTGGGCGCGCTCGTCGCGCGGCACGAACTGGCCATTGATGGCAGTGGCGACCGCATTGGGCGCATGGCCCAGCGCCTCGATGAGGGCGGCCAGCGTGGTCGGCTCGACCAGGGCGTGAGGCTCGCCGTTGACGGTGACGGAGATCAAGATCGTTGCGGGGCCGGATGTGCGGCGCAGGGCGGCCTGGCGCACGCGGCCGAAAGTCGAGGGATAAGACGAGGGCGAAAACGACGGGGGTCCGTTCATGCAGCCTCCACCAGGGACGGGGACGCGGGCGGCAGGGTGCCAGGTGCGTCGCCATCCCAGGTGTCGGCCACCGGCTCGCCCAGCAGATGCGGGCCCAGCCCGCTGGCCCGCAGCGCATCTTCCACCAAGGCGGGGGCCATGAGCCAGCCGTGGCGGAATAGCCCATTGAGCCGGGTCAATCCGGGTTGCGCATCGATGTGTGGCCGGTTGTCCGGCAGGGCAGGGCGCAGGTTGGTCTCCAGGTGCACGATGCGCGCCTCGGCCAGCTCGGGCAACACGCTGTGCGCGGCGGCCATCAGCTCCACCGCGGTCTTGAGTGACACCGGGGAGCGATCCTCGCTCTCGATCTCGCTGGCGCCGATGACCACCAGATCGCCCGGGCGCGGCACGATGTAGACGCGGTGGCGCGGATGCAGCAGGCGCACCGGGC
Source organism: Pseudomonadota bacterium (assembly GCA_049321005.1). GTDB lineage: Bacteria > Pseudomonadota > Gammaproteobacteria > Burkholderiales > Burkholderiaceae_C > Aquabacterium. The sequence goes on along the minus strand of JBMOQL010000004.1, from coordinate 143,599 downwards.
GGCTGAGCGTCAGGCCCGGCGCATGCAGCCACACCACCTCGCCGCGCACGCCCCGCACCGGCGCATCCGGCTGCGCGCCGGTGCCGCGCACGTCGAAGACCTGGTCGAAGCGCGCCTCGCGCAACGCACCGTCGGCGGCCTGCACGCCGAAGCGGCCCGGCGCGATCGCGGTCACGCGGTGGCGCCAGTGCCAAACCACGCCGGCGTCCGCGGCGTCCGTCGCCAGCGCGGCCATCATCTCGACGGAGTGCACCTGGCCCTCACCGGGCAGCAGCCAGGCAAGGGTCGCGCCGTGCAGCGAGGGCTCCAGCGCGGCCAGCTCCGCCCGCGTCAGCGGCTGGGCCCGGCCACGCGGCGACTCGGCCAGCCGCGCCAGCACGCGCTGCGCCGCGCCCAGGTCGGGCGCATGGGCCAGCATCACGCTGCCGCGGCGGGCGAAGTAGGGGCGCTGCGGCAGCGCCTGGGCCACCGCCTGCCACAGCGGCAGCGAGCGCCAGCCCAGCAGCGCGATGCCGGCGTCGGCCGTCTCCAGCTCGGCCAGCGGGCTGAGCATGCCGGCGGCCGTCCAGCCCGCGGGGCCTTGGCCGTCGTTGCGCGGCCCGCCATCCGCTGCGGGGTCGAAGACCTCCACGCGATGCCCTGCGCGGGCCAGGGACCAGGCCAGCAGCCGGCCAGCCAGCCCGGCGCCTGCGATGCCGATATGGGCCATGGTGTTCAGGCTCCTTGTCGATCCGATGAGGCGATGGGGATGTAGATCTCGCCGCCCGCGCGCTTGAACTCCTCGGACTTGGCCGCCAGCCCCTGGGCCACGGCCGCGCCCTCGTCCACGCCCTGCTGCGCGGCGTACTCGCGCACCTCCTGCGTGATCTTCATCGAGCAGAACTTCGGCCCGCACATCGAGCAGAAGTGCGCCACCTTGGCCGAGTCCTTGGGCAGCGTCTCGTCGTGGAAGTCGCGCGCGGTCTCCGGGTCCAGGCCCAGGTTGAACTGGTCGGTCCAGCGGAACTCGAAGCGCGCCTTGGACAGCGCATCGTCGCGCGCCCGCGCGCCCGGGTGGCCCTTGGCGATGTCGGCCGCGTGCGCGGCGATCTTGTAGGCAATGATCCCCTGCTTGACGTCGTCGCGGTCGGGCAGGCCCAGGTGCTCCTTGGGCGTCACGTAGCACAGCATCGCCGTGCCCATCCAGCCGATCATCGCCGCACCGATGGCCGAGGCGATGTGGTCATAGCCCGGCGCCACATCGATGGTCAGCGGGCCCAGGGTGTAGAAGGGCGCCTCGTGGCAGTGCTTGAGCTGCTCGGTCATGTTGGCCTGGATCATGTGCATCGGCACATGGCCCGGGCCTTCGATCATGGTCTGCACATCGTGCTTCCAGGCGATCTGCGTCAGCTCGCCCAGGGTGCGCAGCTCGGCGAACTGCGCCTCGTCGTTGGCATCGCTCAGCGAGCCCGGCCGCAGCCCGTCGCCCAGCGAGAAGCTGACGTCATAGGCCTTGAGGATCTCGCAGATCTCCTCGAAGTGCGTGTAGAGGAAGTTCTCCTGGTGGTGGGCGATGCACCACTTGGCCAGGATGGAGCCGCCGCGCGACACGATCCCCGTGCGCCGCCTGGCCGTCATCGGGATGAAGGGCAGGCGCACGCCGGCATGGATGGTGAAGTAGTCCACCCCCTGCTCGGCCTGCTCGATCAGCGTGTCGCGGAAGATGGCCCAGGTCAGGTCCTCGGCCACGCCGCCCACCTTCTCCAGCGCCTGGTAGATCGGCACCGTGCCGATGGGCACCGGCGAGTTGCGCACGATCCAGTCGCGCGTGGTGTGGATGTGGCGGCCGGTGGACAGGTCCATCACCGTGTCGCCGCCCCAGCGGATGGACCACACCAGCTTCTCCACCTCTTCCTCGATGCTGGAGGTGACGGCCGAGTTGCCGATGTTGGCGTTGATCTTCACCAGGAAGTTGCGGCCGATGGCCATCGGCTCGATTTCCGGGTGGTTGATGTTGGCCGGGATGATGGCCCGGCCGCGGGCCACTTCGTCGCGCACGAACTCCGGCGTGATGACCTCCGGGATGGCCGCGCCCATGCCGTTGCCGCGCAGCCGGGCCTCGCGCTCGGTATCCGACAGGTACTCGCGCATCCACTCGCGCTTGCCGTTCTCGCGGATGGCGACGAACTCCATCTCCGGCGTGACGATGCCGCGGCGGGCGTAGTGCATCTGCGTGACGTTGGCGCCGGACTTGGCCCGGCGCGGCTGGCGCTGCAGACCGGCGGCCTGCTCACGCAGGGCAGCCAGGCGCTCGGCATTGCCGGCGCCGTCGTCCACCTCGGTCACCTGCCGGCCGGTGTACGGCTCGGTGTCGCCGCGGGCCTCGATCCAGCCGGTGCGCAGCCCGGGCAGGCCGCGGCGCACGTCGATGCGGGCCTGCGGGTCGGTGTAGGGGCCGGCCGTGTCGTAGAGGGTGACCGTCTCGCCGTTGGTGAGCTGCACCTCGCGCATCGGCACGCGGATCTGCGGATGCAGCTGGCCGGGGATGTGGACCTTGCGGGAGCCGGGCAGCGGCTCGCGGGTGAGCTGCAGCTCGGGGGGCAGGCTTTCGGGGGCGTTCATCGAGGACTCCTCTTGCGGGCGGTGGTGCTCCGAAGGGGCCTCGGTTGGCGGCGGGCGTCGAATGAGGCGGACGCACGGCCGGCAGGCGGGGGCTCTTCTTTCGCCGGTATGAGCCGGATCAAGTTCAGCGGGTTCGGCACAGGATGCGGTGCATCCTGCTGGGAGGCCATCTCAGCGCCCGTCGGAGGCCGCCTCTGCCGGTGTCGCCACCGGTGCTTGCGGCTGCCGCCGGGCGCACCCCGGAGCAGCCGGTCACTGTAGCTCAAGCCACCTTGGGGTGCAGCCGGTAGACCATGTAGAGCTTGTCGAAATACCGCGCCTGCGCCCCGTCGCCGACGCGCAGCGCATGCGGCAGCAGGCCCCAGGACTCAAAGCCCGCGCGCTCGTACAGCCGCACGGCGCGCGCGCTGCTGGTTGATACGCTGAGCGTGATCATCTCCAGACCGTGGGCTCGGCGTGCCTCGGCCAGGCAGCCGGACAACAGGGCCGCCCCGATGCCCTGGCCGCCGTGAGCCGGGTGCACGACCATGGTCGAGAGCGTGGCCGTGTGGCGAAGCTTGCGCAGCGCGGCGCGCTCCAGGCTGAGGCCGCCGACGAGCTGACCGTCCACGAACGCGCCGAGCAGGAAGGTGCCGCCCAGAGGGTCCGACAGGCCCAGGCGGGGCAGGTAGCTCTCGGGCGAGAAGGCGCGCTCGGTCTCCACGTCGGCGGCGAAGGCGTCTTCGTGTCGAGCCAGGCCCTCGTCTCGCAGGGCCTTGTAGGCGGCCAGGTCGGCCGGGGTCAAGCGCCGGATTACCGGGCCGGGCACGTCATCAGCAGCCATGTCGGGCAAGGTCTTCGGGGTGGTTGAGATTGGCAAAGGCGCTGGCGTCGGCAAAGGGCACCGGCACGGCGCCTACTTCCGCCAGCCAGCGGCCGGCGGCCAGGCGGGCGGCGGAGACCGCCTCGGCCAGCGCGGGCAGCAGGCTGTGGTGCAGCAGGCAGAAGGTGGGCTGCACGTGGCCCTCGGTCTGCGCCACGGCGGCCGGTCGCTGGGCGCCAAGCGCCGCGTGCAGCAGCCGCGCGACCAGGTCGGCGGGCAGGTCGGGCGCATCGCAGGGCACGGTGGCCAGCCACGTTGCATCGGTGTGCTGCAGACCGGCCAGCATGCCGGCCAGCGGGCCGGGCTGGCCGGGCACGGTGTCGGTGATGACCTGTGCGCCGTGCGGCTCAGCCAGCGCCTGATACCGGCCCAGGTTGCGGTTGGCGCTGATCAGCAGCGCATCCACCTGCGGCGCCAGGCGCGCCAGCGCGGCTGCAGCCAGGGGCTGGCTGCGGTGCGGCAGCAGGCCCTTGTCCGCGCCGCCCATGCGCTGCCCGCGTCCGCCGGCCAGCAGCAGGCCGGTGACCTGGGGGCGCGAGGCGGCCGGGCTATCCACCTATGAAGCTCATCTCGACACGGCCGGCACCGGGCTGCGCGGGCCCGGCTGGGGTCGCGCCGCGCAGCTCGGAATAGCGGTCGCTGCGCTGGGCCCACAGCCCGGCAATGGCCTGCAGCACGGCATCGTCACTGGCGCCGCTGCGCAGCAGGCCGCGCAGGTCGGCACCGCCGTGCGCGAACAGGCAGAGGTAGACGCGCCCGTCGGTGGACAGCCGCGCGCGGTTGCAGCTGCTGCAGAAGGCGCGGGTGACGCTGGAGATCAATCCGACCTGGCCGCTGCCGTCGGCCCAGCGCCAGCGCTCGGCCGTCTCGCCATCGGCAGCCGGCTCGGCAGGATGCAGCTCGCCGAGCTCGCGCAGCCTCTGCAGCACGTCGGCGGACGGCAGCACCTGGGTCAGCTGCCAGCCGTTGGTCGAGCCCACGTCCATGTATTCGATGAAGCGCAACTCCACGTCGCTGCCACGGAAGTGCCGGGCCATGGGCAGGATCTGACCGTCGTTGACGCCCCGCTGCACGACCATGTTGACCTTGATCGGCCCCAGTCCCACGGCCTTCGCGGCCTCGATGCCGGCCAGCACGTCGGCCACCGGCCAGTCGGCGTCGTTCATGCGGCGAAAGAGGGCGTCGTCCAGCGCATCCAGGCTGACGGTGATGCGCTTGAGCCCTGCGGCCTTGAGCGCGCCGGCCTGCTGCGCCAGCGCCGAGCCGTTGGTGGTCAGCGTGAGGTCCGCCGGCTGGCCGTGCGGCGTGCGCAGGGCGGCCAGCATGGCAATGAGCCGGTCCAGGTCGCGGCGCAGCAGGGGCTCGCCACCGGTCAGGCGCAGCTTGCGCACGCCCAGCTGCATGAAGAGCCGCGCGGTGCGGGTGATTTCTTCAAAGCTCAGCACCTGCGCATGCGGCAGGAAGCGATGGCCCTTGAAGCGCTCGCGCGGCATGCAGTAGCCGCAGCGGAAGTTGCAGCGGTCGGTGACCGAGATGCGCAGGTCGCGCAGCGGCCGGCCCAGGGCATCGCGCAGGCCGCCGTCCAACGCCAGCGGGGCGGCGGGCAAGCCCGTCGGCTCAGCGCGCAGCAGGCGCTGATCGACGAGCGGGATGGTGCGCGCGGGCATGGAAGGATTGTGCCGCCTGGGCGCCGCACGGCTGCCACGTTGCCGGCAGCCGAAGCGACGCGGCCGGCTGCGAGCCGGTTGCCGGAAACGACGAAAAGCCGGCCGGCGAATCGGCTGCCGAAAACGAAAAACCGGCCTGTGAGCCGGTGATCAGAAGAGAACAGCCTGCGTGTGGGGCGGCCCAGCAGAGTGGCTGGGATTGGCTTGCGGCCGGCATCCGCCCGGCCGGTGTCAGGGCTGCGCCAAGGCGTCGGAGCCGCCAGCACTGCCGATGGCGTTGGCGCCCGACTTGGGCAGCGCGGCCAGCGCCGGTGCCAGCAGGTTGGTGCCCGCGGCTGCCGCCAGGGGCACGCGGCGGGCGCCGTCGAACCGGCGCGTCCAGTAGGCCAGGCGCATGTCCTCCACGCGCACCTCGCTGCCGGAGCGGGGCGAGTGGATGAACTTGTTGTCGCCGATGTAGATACCCACGTGCGAGAAGGTGCGGCGCAGGGTGTTGAAGAACACCAGGTCTCCGGGCTTGAGTTCGTCGCGCGAGACGTGGACCACGCCTGGCGCGCGCGCCTGCTCCTCGGCGCGGCGGGGCAGCACCAAACCCACGCTCGACTCGAAGATGTAGCGCGTGAAGCCGCTGCAATCGAAGCCGGTATCGGCCGACGTGCCGCCACGCTTGTAGGGCACGCCCAGGAAGTTCATGGCCGACAGCACCAAGTCGGAGGCGACGTCGGAGGCGGTGTCGCGCATCTGGCGCGCGATCTCGCCGGCGCGGGCGGCGCCGGCCGGGATCAGGCCCTTGTCGGCGAGCAGGCGGGCGACCGGGTCCTGGGCGAGGGCATCGGGCAACGCGCGCGTGGCGGTGTTACGGCCGTCGGACAGGGCAGAGGGCGGGGCGGGCGTGGCCGCCGGGGGCTCGGCGCGGGTTACCAGCGGCGCGAAGGCCGCGGTGACCACCAGGCCCAGGATGCCGTTGCGCAAGGTACGACCGGTGAAGCACGTCCTGGCATGGGCAAGAACGGCGCGGCGCGCACCAGCGCGGGTCGGAAAAAACAGCATCCCGGCAGACTACCGGCCGCAGCATTTGCCGTCAACCCGAAAAGTCCTGAAAAAACAAGGAGTTGCAATCGAAATCTGTGGCTGGGCTGACGTAGGTCGTGACGTCTTCACGGTCTGCCGCTTGGTGGTGCGGCGCGCCCGCGACATATTCATGGGTTGGCCAGAGCGTCGAGCTGGGTGCTCAGCTCCAGCCAGCGTTCCTCCCAGCCGGCCAGATCGGCTTCGATCTGCTTGAGCTGGCGGCCCAGGTCGGCGCGCTCCGCGGGGCTGAGCGCCGCGTCACCCAGCCGCTCCAGCGCCTGTGCCTGGCCGGCCTGGGCCTGCTCCATGGCCTGCTCGATGCGCGCCATCTCCGCCTTGATCGGCCGCGTCTGCTCGGCCAGCTTCTGCCTTGCCTGAGCCTGGGCCTTGCGCTCGTCGCGGCGGCTGGCCGATGAGGCAGAGGCGCCCAGTGCCTCTGGGGTGCGGAACGCGGCCTCGGCTAGGGCGCGGGCCGCGGCCCGTGCCTGCTCGGCCAGCCAGCGCTGGTAGTCGTCCAGGTCGCCATCGAAGGGCCGCAGGCTGCCCTGCGCCACCAGCCAGAACTCGTCGCAGACCTCGCGCAGCAGTGCGCGGTCATGGCTGACCAGCATCACCGTGCCCTCGAACTCGTTGAGCGCCACGGACAGCGCCTCGCGCGTGGTCAGGTCCAGGTGGTTGGTGGGCTCATCCAGCAGCAGCAGGTTGGGACGCTGCCAGACGAGCAGGGCCAGCACCAGCCGGGCCTTCTCGCCGCCGCTCATGGTCCCGATGGGCTGCGTGGCCATGTCGCCGCCGAAGGCGAAGCCGCCCAGGAAGTCGCGAAGCTCCTGCTCGCGCGCCGTGGGGCTGACCTGCTTGGCCAACCGGATCAGGTGGGCCAGCGCGCCTTCATCCGGGCGCAGGAGGTCCATCTCCTGCTGGGCGAAGTAGCCGATCGCCAGGCCCCTGCCCTCGGTAACGGTGCCCGCCAGCGGCGCCAGCTCATGCGCCAGCGTCTTGACCAGCGTGGACTTGCCCTGGCCGTTGGCGCCCAGGATGCCGATGCGCTGGCCGGGCAGGACGGAGGCGGTGATGCCGGTCAGGATGGCGCGCCCATTCGACGCCGCGCCAGCGTCCTGAGCGCCGGGCCGCCCCAAGCTCGGGACGCCAGCCCCGGCGGGGGGCGCGTCGCCGTACCCGGCGACCGGGGCCGGCATGTACCCACAAGCCACGTCGCGCATGACGAGCATGGGATTGGGCAGTGCCGGTGGCTCCTGGAAGGAAAAGGCGAACTCGCGCGCGGCCAGCACCGGCGCGAGCTTTTCCATGCGCTCCAGCGCCTTGACCCGGCTTTGCGCCTGGCGGGCCTTGGTGGCCTTGGCTTTGAAGCGGTCGATGAAGCGGGTGAGCTGGGCGATGCGCTCCTGCTGGCGGCTGTAGGCCGCCTGCTGCTGTGCCTGCGCCTGGGCATGCATCAGCTCGAAGGCGCTGTAGTTGCCGCCCCAGCGCGTCAGTTTGGCGTTGTCCAGATGAAGCGTCACACGGGTGACGGCATCCAGGAACTCGCGGTCATGGCTGATGACCAGCAGCGTGCCTTCATAGCGTTTGAGCCAGCCTTCCAGCCAGACGAGGGCATCGAGGTCCAGGTGGTTGGTGGGCTCGTCCAGCAGCAGCAGGTCGGCCGGGCACATCAGCGCGCGGGCCAGCTGCAGACGCATGCGCCAGCCGCCGGAGAAGCTGTCGACCGGCGCGTCGAGCTGCGCCACGGCAAAGCCCAGCCCCATGAGCAGCGTCTGCGCCCGGGAGCGCGCATCGAAGGCGCCGGCCTCGGCCAGCAGGGCATGCGCCTCGGCCACCGCATGACCGTCGCCATCGGCCTCCGCCCGGCGCAGCGCGGCCTGCGCGGCCATCAGGCGGGTGTCGCCCTCCAGCACGAACTCGGTGGCCGGCTGGGCGGTCTCCGGCATGGACTGCGCCACTTCGGCCATGCGCCAAGTGGGCGGCATCAGCACCTCGCCGGCATCGGCGTGGAGCTTGCCGGTGAGCAGGGCGAAGAGCGAGGACTTGCCGGCACCATTGCGACCGACCAAGGCGGCCTTCTCGCCGGGCTGGAGCGTGAGCGTGACGTCGTCGAGGACGACCTTGGCGCCGCGGCGCAGCGTGAGGGTCTTGAGCTGGATCATGGAGCGGGGATTGTCCCCGCTCGGCCCGTCCGATCAGAACATTTCCACGGCGCAGACCGCTTGCACGTCCTCAATGCGCTGGCCCAGCTCCTCGATGGGCACCGGCTTGCTGAAGAGGAAGCCCTGCAGCTCATCGCAGCGGCGCTCACGCAGGAAATCGCGCTGGGCTTGCGTCTCCACGCCTTCGGCCACCACCTTCAGGCCCAGCGTGTGGGCCATGCTGATCACGGCTGATGCGATGGCAGTGTTGTTCTTGTCCTGGCCAATGTCGCGCACGAAGGAGCGGTCCACCTTGAGCGTGTGGATGGGGAAGCGCGAGAGGTAGCTCAGCGACGAGAAGCCGGTGCCGAAGTCGTCTACCGCCAGGTGCACGCCGATCTCGCGCAGGGCCTCCAGCGTGTGCATGGTCTGCTCGATGTCGTGCATCAGCACGCCTTCGGTGATCTCCAGCTCCAGCTGATCGGGCATGAGCTGCGCGCTTGCCAGCGCGTGGCGCACCATCTCCACCAGGCTGGGCTGTGTGAACTGGCGGGGCGACAGGTTGACCGCCAGCCGCAGCGGCGTGCCGACGGTGTCGCTGATGGCCTTGATCTGCTGGCAAGCGGTGCGCAGCACCCATTCGCCGATGGGCAGGATCAGGCCGGTCTCCTCGGCAAGCGGGATGAACTCGGCCGGCGAGACCAGCCCGCGCACCGGGTGGCGCCAGCGCAGCAGAGCCTCCACGCCCGAGATGAGGCCAGTGCGGGCGTCGACCAGCGGCTGGTAGTGCAGGATCAGCTCACCGCGCGCCACGGCATGGCTGAGGTCAGTCTCCAGCTCCAGCCGGTGGGTCAGGCGCTCGTTGAGTTTGGGCGTGAAGATCTGGATGTTGTTGCGGCCCATGTCCTTGGCGTGGTACATGGCTGCGTCGGCGTTCTTCAGCAGGGCGGACAGATCGCCGCCATCCTGCGGATAGCAGGCCACGCCGATGCTGGGCGTGATGCGCAGCACGTGGCTGCCTACGACCACGTCCTCGGCCAGCACGTCGAGGATCTTGGCGGCGATCTTCTGCGCCTCCTCGCGTTGGTTGAGATCGGACAGCAGGACGACGAACTCGTCGCCGCCCATGCGCACCACCGTGTCGGAGGAGCGCACGCAGTCCGACAGCCGCTTGGCCACGATCTGCAGCACCTCGTCGCCCACGTGGTGGCCCAGCGAGTCGTTGATGTGCTTGAAGCGATCCAGGTCGAGCAGCAGGACGCCCACGGCATGCATGGTGCGGCGCGCGCGGGCGATGGCCACCTCGGCATGCTCTTGGAGCAGCACCCGGTTGGGCAGGCCGGTGAGCTTGTCATGCAACGCCATGTGGCGGATGTACTCATCGGTACGCTTGCGCTCAGAAATGTCCAGCGCCAGGCCGACATAGCCGGTCAGGTTGCCCTCGGCATCACGCAGGCAAGACACCGTCAGCAGGGCCGGCACGCGGTGGCCGTCCTTGCGGATGTAGTGGAACTCGCGCTGCTCGGTCAGGCCGCGCCGTGCCTTGACGGTCAGCACGCTGAGACCGGCCGGAATGGTCTCTCCCAGCTCGGCACTCAGCTGGCGCGCCACGGCCTCCAGCTCGGCCGGGTCGTGCAGCACCGCGGTGGTGTGCCGGCCGACCAGCTCCTGCGCGGTCCAGCCCAGCATCTGCTCGGCCGCCGGGTTGACGGCGGTCACCAGCCCGTGGGTGTCGGTGGAGATGATGGCGAAGGGGGCGCTCGACAGGATGGCCTGGCGAAGGTTGTCGGCCTCGCGCGCCTTTTTCTCGTGCTCGCGCTGCTCGGTGATGTCGGCACCCAGGCAGACGACATGCGGCTGGTCGTCGATCTCCACCAGGCTAAGCGTGTAGCGCAGCAGCATGCGTCGGCCGTCCTTGCGTACGGCGGCGATCTCCAACTGCTGGCCGAAGAGGGCACGTGCGTCCAGAGCCCGCATGTCTTGGTAGAAGCGGTCGATGACCTCCACCGACTCCGGGCTGACCAGTTCGCGCACTGGCTTGCCGATGAGTTCGGGCTCGGTGTAGCCGAACATGCGCTGGGCCGAGCGGTTGGTCGAGCGGATGATGCCGTTCACGTCCATGGTCAGGATGGCATCGGCGGTGCCGTCCATGATGGTCCGCGCGCGGTCCTCGCTGGCGCGATGGGCACGCGACAGACGCGCGGCCAAGTGCACCGCGCGGCGCTGGGTGTGGGTGAGCATCCAGGCCAGCATGGCAGCCAGCATCGAGCTGAGCACGCCCGCGCCCGCCACGAGCCGCGAGCGCCCATGGTCGAGCGTGGCGTCGAACTCCGGCAGTGTGGCGAAGCGGAGGGTCCAGGTCCGCCCGCCCACCGTGATGGCTCGCGTCTCGTCGAAGACATGGCGGTAGCTGGCCAGCTGGGCAGCCAACTCGTCGCGCGCGGCGTAGAGCCGGGTGCCCGGCTCCATTACGGTGCCGTCATAGGCCTCGAACAGCAGGTCGGCAATGCTGTCGCCGATGGCGCCGGGCAGCAGCGACTGCATGCGCAGCGGCGCATACACATAGCCCTGCAACGCGCGCTGGCGGTCGGCTGTGGAGAAGGTCGGCAGGCCGCGGCGGTAGACCGGCAGGTAAAGGAGCGTGCCGGAGTCGGGTTTGCCGGGTGCGCTGCTGAGCAGCACGATACGGCCGGTCAGGGCGGGGCTGCCCTGGTCGCGGGCACGGTGAATGGCCTCGCGGCGTACCGGATCGGCGTCCATGACAAAGCCCATGGCCCGCACATTGCTCAGCGAAGCGGGCTCGGTGAAGAGCGTGAGGACGTAGTCGTCTCGTTCACCTGGTGGACGCAGCGTGTAGCTGGCCAGCCCCCGGCCGCGCATCTGTTCGACATGCTGCTTCAGCGCCGAGTGCGGGATGTGCTCGGCATAGGCCAGCGCCAGCAGGCCGGGGTAGTTTTGGGCAACGTCCAGTCGGTCGACGAAGTCCCGCCACATCTCGGGCGTGACCTCCGGCGTGGCCGCAAACAGAGCGCCGGCCCCGCGCAGCAGCTGCTCGTAGGCCTCCAGGCGGGCCTGCACGTTGCGGGCGATGGTGTTGACGCGGCGCTCGAAGCGGAAGTGGCTTTCACGCAGTTCAACCTGGTAGGCACTGCGCCAGGCGGCCCAGCTCAGCAGCAGGCCGGCCAGCAGTACGGCCAGGGGCGCGATCAGGGCCGCGGGTCGGCGGCGCGTGGGCGTCGGATCGTTGGCGTCGAGCATCGAGTAGGAGCGTTGGTCGCTGCCCCGTACAGGCGGAGCGGGCGGCCAGCCTGGCGGTCAGCCATGGGGCCAGCGATTCAGCACAGGCGGATCAGCGATCACGCTTGCTCGCGTGGGAATCGGCGCGCTCGCACCGAAATTGAACGAGCGAGCCGCCGCTTCGTGATTTGGTCACGAAGCGCATGCATCCGGCCCGCGTGGCGGAAGCAGGCGCATGCGCCGGCCGCCGCATCAGGCCTGCAAAACAGAACGCGTCAGCAGCAGAACGGCGTCTTCGCCTGCGCTCGTCTCCAGCCACACGGCCTCCAGCCGGGGAAAGGCGCGCTCGAAGTGTTCGCGCTCGTGGCCGATCTCCAGCACGAGCACGGCATCAGCGGTCATGTACGCGGGCGTCTGCGCCAGCAGCCGGCGGATGAAGTCCATGCCATCGGCGCCGCCGGCCAGGGCGAGCTGCGGCTCGGCGCGGAACTCCGCCGGCAGGGCCGCCATGGACCGCGCGTTGACGTAGGGCGGATTGCACAGGATGAGGTCGTAGGGCCCTGTCCGGGCCGCCTCGACGCCGGCAAAGAGGTCACCCTGCAGCAGCCGGATGCGGTCTTGCAGCCCGTGGCGCTGCACGTTGAGCCGGGCTACCGCCAGGGCGTCAGCGCTGAGGTCGCTGCCGTCCACCGTCACATCCGGCCATGCCATTGCAGCCAGCACGGCCAGGCTCCCGTTGCCGGTGCACAGGTCGAGCACGCGCTGCGTGCGGTCGGTGAGCCAAGGGTCGATGCTGCCGTCGGCCAGCAGCTCGGCGATCAGCGAGCGCGGCACGATCGCACGCTCATCCACATGGAACGGCACGCCCTGCAGCCAGGCCTCGCCGGTCAGGTAAGCGGCCGGGCGGCGGGTGGCGATGCGTTCGTCGATCAGCTTGGCCACCACGTGATGCTCTTGCGCCGTCAACACGCGGCCCTGGTGCTCGTTTAGGCCGTCCAGCGGCAGACCCAGGCGCCACAGCACCAGCCAGGCGGCCTCGTCGAAGCCACAGGTCGTGCCGTGGCCGTAGGCGACGCCAGCGGCATCCAGCCGCGCGGCCATCGTCTCGATGCAGTCGATCAGCGTCATCGGCTGCATCTCAGGCCACCAGCCGCTGCAGCACGCCGCGGTAGATGTCGGTCAGCGGCGCCAGGGCCGACACGTCCACGTGCTCGTCGATCTTGTGGATGCTGGCGTTGACGGGCCCGAACTCCACCACCTGCGGGCAGATCTTGGCAATGAAGCGGCCGTCGGACGTGCCGCCCGTTGTGGACAGCTCGCACTCCACGCCGGTGATCTGCTGGATGGACTCGCGCATGGCCTGGATCAGCGTGCCCGGGCGCGTCAGAAACGGCTCGCCGCCCAATGTCCAGGCCAGCTCGTAGCGCAGGCCGTGGCGATCCAGCACCTCGTGCACACGGGCCCTGAGCGCGTCCGGCGTCGATTCAGTGGAGAAGCGGAAGTTGAAATCCAGCACCAGCTCGCCGGGGATGACGTTGGTCGCACCCGTGCCGGCATGGATGTTGGACACCTGCCAGCTCGTCGGCGGGAAGTGCTCGTTGCCGCCGTCCCACTGCAGGGCGGCCAGCTCGGCCAGTGCCGGAGCCAGGCGGTGGATGGGGTTGTCGGCCAGGTGCGGGTAGGCGATGTGCCCCTGCGTGCCCAGCACGCGCAGCCGGCCGGAGAGCGAGCCCCGCCGGCCGTTCTTGATCATGTCGCCCAGCTGGCGCACCGAGGTGGGCTCGCCGACGATGCAGCAGTCCAGCCGCTCCCCGCGCTGCTGCAGCCATTCGCAGACCTTGACCGTGCCGTCGATGGACGGGCCTTCCTCGTCGCTGGTCAGCAGGAAGGCAATGGAGCCGGCGTGATCCGGGTGCGCGGCGACGAAGCTCTCGCAGGCCACCACCATCGCCGCCAGGGAGGTCTTCATGTCTGCCGCGCCCCGCCCGAACAGGAAGCCGTCGCGGTGCGTGGGCACGAAGGGGTCGCTGCGCCACTGCTCCAGCGGACCGGTGGGCACCACGTCGGTGTGGCCGGCGAAGACCAGCGTCGTGCCCGCCGCACCCGCATGGCCGGTGCGCTTGGCCCACAGGTTGGTCACCGGCGCGTCCTGGGGGCCGAAGACCAGCGTGTCGCAGGCAAATCCGATGGCGGCCAGGCGCTCGGCGATCAGCGTCAGGCAGCCGGCATCGTCAGGCGTGACGGACGGCCGGGCGATCAGGGCTTCGGTGAGGAGCAGCGTGGGGTGGGTCATGACGGGTCGATCGGCGCCGCGGACAGCCGCGGGGTGGAGGCGGAAGGCAGAGAGCCTCGTGACATGGAGCTCGATGCGGCTGCACGCCGCGCCGGCTCAAATGCAAGCGGCCCGTCGGTGTCCGTCCGGGCCGCATCAGGGGTGAAGTGAAGGCTGGCGGGTGTGTTCAGAACCGCGTCGTCATGAAGCTGCGGTCGTCCGGCCGCACGTCCAGCGTGATCTCGGTGAAGGACGGGCCGTCGTCCTCATCCGGCCTGAGCATGCTGCCGCTGGCCGGCGGCACGACCGGCTCCTGTGCGTTCTGCAGCCGCCACATCAGGTTGGTGGGCGAGTCGGCGAAGGCCAGACCTTCGTCACGGGTGATCAGGCCTTCGCCGATCAGGCGGGCCAGCTCCTGCTCGAAGGTCTGCGAGCCTTCGGCGAGCGACTTGTCCATCGCCTCCTTCACTGCCGTGAAGTCGCCCTTTTCGATCAGCTCGGACACCAGCTTGGTGTTGAGCATGATCTCCACCGCCGGGATGCGCCCGCCGGTAGTCGAGCGCAGCAGCCGCTGCGAGACGATGGCCTTGAGGCCTGAGGCCAGGTCCGACAGCAGCGCCGGCCGTGCCTCCGGCGTGTAGAACGACAGGATGCGGCCCAGCGCGTGATAGCTGTTGTTGGCGTGCAGCGTGGACAGCACCAGGTGGCCCGAGAGCGCATAGGAGATGGCCGCCGTCATGGTCTCGCGGTCGCGGATCTCGCCGATCAGGATGCAGTCGGGCGCCTGGCGCAGCGCGTTCTTCAGGCCCACCTGCAGCGACTGGGTGTCGCGGCCGACCTCGCGCTGGTTGACCACCGACTTCTTGTTGTAGAACACGAACTCCATCGGGTCCTCGATGGTGAGGATGTGCCCGGTCATGTTCTGGTTGCGGTGCTCCAGCATGGACGCCAGCGTCGTGCTCTTGCCGGTGCCGGTGGCGCCGGCCAGCAGGATCAGGCCGCGCTTTTCCAGCACCAGCGTGCGCAGCACGTCGGGCAGGTTCAGCGAGTCCATCGTGGGGATCTTGGATGGGATGTAGCGGAACACCGCCGCGATGGAGCCGCGCTGCTTGAACGCGCTCAGGCGGAAGATCGCCACGCCCGGCAGCGTCAGGCCGATGTTGAGCTCGCCGGTGTCCTCCAGCTCTTCGAGCTGCGTGGGCGTGAGCATCTCGGCCAGCAGCTGGCGCGGCTGCTGCGGCGTGAGCGCCTGGTCCGACAGCTGCAGGATCTGCCCGTGGATCTTGATGAGGATGGGCGTGTTCGCCGACAGGAACACGTCCGACGCCTGCTTGTCGACCATCAGGCGCAGCACGCGCTCCATGTTTCCACCGCTCATCCAGGCTCTCCTTGCTTTGGTTGCGGGCCGGCGGGCGGTGAGTCAAGCGCCCGCTGGCGGATCAGGCGCGCAGCAGGTCGTTGATGCTGGTCTTGGCGCGCGTCTGCGCATCCACCCGCTTGACGATCACTGCGCAATACAGGCTGTAGCTGCCGTCGGCGCTGGGCAGCGAGCCGCTGACCACCACCGAGCCGGCCGGCACGCGGCCGTACATCACTTCACCGGTGGCCCGGTCATAGATCTTCGTGCTCTGGCCGATGTAGACGCCCATGGAAATCACCGAGTTTTCCTCGACGACCACGCCCTCGACGATCTCCGAGCGGGCACCGATGAAGCAGTTGTCCTCGATGATGGTCGGGTTGGCCTGGAGCGGCTCCAGCACGCCGCCGATGCCGACGCCGCCCGACAGGTGCACGTTCTTGCCGATCTGCGCGCACGACCCGACGGTGGCCCAGGTGTCGACCATGGTGCCCTCATCGACATAGGCGCCGATGTTCACGTAGCTGGGCATCAGGATGACGTTCTTCGCCAGGAAGGAGCCCCGGCGGGCGACGGCCGGCGGCACCACGCGCACGCCGGTGGCGCGCATCTGCTCGGCCGACATGCCACCGAACTTGGTCGGCACCTTGTCGAAGAAGCCCAGCTCACCGGCGCGGATCTCGGCGTTGTCGTGCAGGCGGAAGCTCAGCAGCACGGCCTTCTTGATCCACTGGTGGGTGGTCCAGGCGCCATCGATCTTTTCGGCCACGCGCAGGCGGCCGGCATCGAGCTCCCCGATCACGTGCTCAACCGCGTCGCGCACCTCGGCCGGGGCGGAGGCGGGGGACAGGGAGGCACGGTTGTCCCAGGCGGTGTCGATGGTGGTCTGGAGGGAGGAGGTCATGCAGTGTGGGAGCGGATGAAGGAGACGATGCGCGAGGCGGCTTGCAGGCATTCATCGACGCCGGCGACCAGCGCCATGCGCACGCGGCCGGCGCCGGGGTTGACGCCGTGCGCCTCGCGGGCCAGGTAGCTGCCTGGCAGGACCGCCACATTGTATTGAGCGAGCAACTCGCGGGCGAAGGCTGTATCCGAGCCGCCGCAGACCTGCGCCGGCACCTTGGCCCAGAGGTAGAAGCCTGCATCTGGCAAGGCCACGTCCATCACCTCCGCCAGCATCGGCGTGACCTGCTCGAACTTGCGGCGGTAGAGCGCACGGTTGTCGGCCACGTGGGCCTCGTCGCTCCAGGCGGCGACGCTGGCACGCTGGATGGCCGGGCTCATCGCGCTGCCGTGGTAGGTACGGTAGAGCAAGAAATTCTTGAGCACCTTGGCATCGCCGGCGACGAAGCCCGAGCGCATGCCGGGCACGTTGGAGCGCTTGGACAGGCTGGTCAGCACCACCAGGTTGTGCAGGTCGGTGCGCCCGAGGTGCTGGGCGGCTTCCAACGCGCCCAGCGGCGCGGTGTCGCGGAAGTAGATCTCGGAGTAGCACTCGTCCGACGCGATGACGAAGCCGTGCCTGTCGCTCAGCTCGAACAGCCGCGCCCATTCGTCCAGCGGCATCACCGCGCCGGTGGGGTTGCCGGGCGAGCAGGTGTAGAGCAGCTGGGTGCGGGCCCAGGTGGCGTCGTCGATGCTGGCCCAGACGGCCGCGAAGTTGCGGCTCGGGTCGGAGTTGGCAAAGGCCACCTGTGCCCCGGCCAGCAGGGCCGCGCCTTCATAGATCTGATAGAAGGGATTGGGGCAGACAACGACGGGCGGGCCGGCCTCTGCCGTTGCGCTGGGGTCGATCACCGTCTGCGCCAACGAGAACAGCGCCTCGCGCGAGCCGTTGACGGGCAACACCTGCGTGGCCGCGTCCAGCTTGACGCCGTAGCGACGCTCCACCCAATCGGCACAGGCTTGGCGCAGGGCAGGCTCGCCGGCCGTGGCCGGGTAGCTGGCCAGGCCGTCCAGCGCGCCGGCCAGGGCCTCGCGGATGAAGGCCGGCGTGGGGTGCTTGGGCTCGCCGATGCCCAGGCTGATGGGGCTGTGGGCAGGCGAGGGCGTCACGCCCTGGACGAGCTGGCGCAGCCGCTCAAACGGGTAGGGCTGCAGACGGGAGAGCAGGGGATTCATGGCCGCGGATTATCCGGGGCCGGCTCCTTGGGGCGTCATGACCGCGGCGCAGCCGGCAGATAACGCTCGTCGGAGTAGGTCAGCATCCACGCCGGGCGGAAAGCCACGAAGGTGGCTGTGAGCATGCCGGTGGCAAAGGCCTCGCCCCAGGCGATCAGGGCGCGGGCCAGCCAGAGGTCGCCACGGGTGTGCTGCGCGGCCGACGCAACCAGGGCGGTCTCAAGCAGCGCGGCGGCCATCAGCGCCAGCGCGGTGCCCAGGAAGCCACGGCCCAGGATGTAGACGAAGAGGTGCTTGGGCAGCACATGGCGCACGCCCATTCCCACCAGCAGGCCGCAGCTGGCTGGCACGATGCCCACCCACAGCAGCTGGGCCAAGGCCAGCGACCACCAGGCTGCCCAGCCGCCGTCAGCGCCGCCGGTCAGCCAGGCGGCCGCCAGCGCAATTGGCACGCAGGTCCATACCGCCAATGGCCAGCCGAACATCATCACCAGCAGGCAGGCGCCCGACAGGTGCACCGCCAGGCCGGACGGCAGGAAGCGCTGCGACGCCCATAGCAGCGGCAGCAGCACGATGGCCGCCAGCCAGGGGGTGCGCAGCTCGGCACGGCGCAGGCTTTGCAGCGGGCGGAAGGCCAGGGCAAGGGCCAGCAGGAGTGCGGCGACGGCGCTCTGCGCCAGGGTCACGGTCATCGGCCGATTATGGGCAGCGCGCCATCGGAGCGTTTGATGTCCGGCAGATCAGCTCGGGGCGCCCGCCCGCCAGTGCCGGTCCGCGGCCGGGTCCACCGCAAAGCGGCCCTGGGCGTCCAGGCCGCTGTCCAGTCCCAGCCGGCGCAGCAGCCCGGCGGCGTCATAGGGCGCGCGCACCTTGATGTCATTGTCGAAGTAGCAGTAGACGGGCCGCGCCGCGGCCGGCGGCGGCGGCGCGCTGCTGGCCAGGCGCGCATCGGCTGGCTGGCAGCCAGCGCTCCAGGCGCGGATGCGCGCGGCCCAGCGGTCGAGCGCTTCGTCGGTGTAGCCGCTGGCGTAGAGCTCCACATCGCCATGCAGGCGCAGGTAAACGAAGTCGGCGCACAGGTCTTCCAGCAGCGGCCATTTGCCGGCGGTGTCGGCCACCACCAGCGCCACGTTGTGCTGCCGCAGCAGGGCGATGAAGGCCGGGGTGGCGAAGCTCTCATGGCGGATCTCCACCGCATGGCGCACCGGCCGCACCGCGTCGATGGCCAGGCGCGAGCGGCCCTTCATGCGGCCATCGCGCTTGCGCGCCAGGGCCAGAGCCGCCTCGGTGTCATGCGGCAGTGCGGCCAGAAAGGGCTCGAACAGCTCGGCGCTAAAGCGCATGCTGGGCGGGAACTGCCACAGGATGGGCCCGAGCTTGTCCTTCAGGTTGAACAGGCCCGAGGCGAAGAAGTTGGGCAGGGCATCGTCGATGTCCTTCAGCCGCCGCACATGGGTGATGTAGCGCGGCGCCTTGACGCTGAAGACGAATCCGTCCGGCGTGTCGTCATGCCAGGCGGCATAGCGCTCGGGCGTCTGCAGGGAATAGAAGGAGCCGTTGAGCTCGATGCTGGGCAGGGCACGCGAGGCAAACGCCAGCTCCAGCCGCTGCGGCAGATCGTCGGGATAGAAGCTGCCGCGCCAGGGCGGGTAGCGCCAGCCGGAGATGCCGATGCGCACGGCGCCGGACGGATCGGCCGCTCGCTCGGCGGCAGCAGCATCGGTGGCTGAAGAACCGGTAGCAGAGCGTCTGGCGGCAGATCGCTTGGGGGCCGACGGCCCGTCGGCCTGGCGATCGGCCGGCGGTTCGCCCGGGGCAAGCGCGTGGGATGCCGGCGTGCGGGCGCCGGCAGATCGGCCGGGAGACTGGAGCACCATGGCGGCACGGGTGGAGGCCGCCAGAACGGCGCGGCGGCGGGGCGCGCAGGGGCGCGCAAGCCGCCGCTGCAGGCATCAGCCCAGCAAGCCGCGTTCCTCGGTATGGCGCGGCAGGTCCACCAGCGGCTGCGGCTTCCAGCCCTTCTTGCGGTGCTCCACGACCACGTTGGTGTAGATGCCGCCGCGCACGTACCACTTGGCGGTGATGCGCAGGAAGCGCGGCTGGATGGCGGCCACGATGTCGTCCAGGATGTCGTTGGTCACCTTCTCATGGAAGGCGCCCTGGTCGCGGTAGCTCCACATGTACATCTTGAGGCTCTTGAGCTCCACGCAGAGCTGGTCGGCGATGCACTCGATGGTGAAGTGGGCGAAGTCCGGCTGCTTGGTCAGCGGGCAGAAGCACGTGAACTCCGGCACCTGGAACTGGATGACGTAGTCCCGCTGCGGTGCCGGGTTGGGGAAGACATGCAGCTCGCGCGACGGGGCGGACGGCGGCGTTTCGGGAGCGGGGCGCTGCTTCGGCGCCGAGGCGGATTTCTTGGCCATGGACAGGAAAGGAAGAAGGCGCGCGGCACGCTGGATGAGCAGGGCGGGGCAGGCGTTGTGCGGCCCGTGCCGGACGGGATTCGCGACCGCGGCCGCAGGGGTAGGCGGGGCGTGCACACAGGCGGCAAGCCGAGCCGGCGCAAGGGGTCGCGATGCTATCATCCCGGCCCGCTCCGCTCCCGCCCCATGGCGGGAATTTTGTTGTGTATCAACGACTTAGCGAGGCCGGCCGCTGCCCGGACCTGCCTGACCGATGCGCCTGAACTCCATCAAGCTCTCCGGCTTCAAGTCGTTTGCCGAGCCCACCAACTTCCAGCTGCCCGGCCAGCTCGTCGGCGTGGTCGGCCCCAACGGCTGCGGCAAGTCCAACATCATGGATGCGGTGCGCTGGGTGCTGGGCGAGTCCAAGGCCTCCGAGCTGCGTGGCGAGTCCATGCAGGACGTGATCTTCAACGGCTCGGGCAACCGCAAACCGGCCAGCCGGGCCAGCGTGGAGCTGGTGTTCAGCAACGAGGACGCCCGCGCCGGCGGCCAGTGGAATCAATACTCGGAGATCGCGGTCAAGCGCGTGCTGACGCGCGACGGCACCTCCAGCTACTTCATCAACAACCAGCCGGTGCGCCGGCGTGACGTGCAGGACGTGTTCCTCGGCACCGGCCTGGGGCCGCGCGCCTACGCCATCATCGGCCAGGGCACGATCAGCCGGATCATCGAATCCAAGCCTGAGGAGCTGCGCCTGTTCCTCGAAGAAGCCGCAGGCGTGTCCAAGTACAAGGAGCGCCGCCGCGAGACCGAGAACCGGCTGAAGGACACGCGCGAGAACCTCACCCGGGTCGAGGACATCCTGCGCGAGCTCAACGCCAACCTCGACAAGCTCGAGAAGCAGGCCGAAGTCGCCGCGCAGTACCGCACGCTGCAGGAGCAGGGCACGCTCAAGCTGCACCAGCTGTGGTTCCTCAAGCACCGCGACGCGGCCACGGAGGAGGCCCGCGTCAAGCAGGCCGTGCTGGAGGCGACCAACGCGCTGGAGGCCCGCCTGGCCGAGCTGCGCCATGTGGAGGCCGAGCTCGAGCACGTCCGCCAGGACCACTATGCCGCCAGTGACGAGCTGCATGCCGCGCAAGGCGCGCTGGCCGAAGCCAGCCTGGCAGTGAGCCGGCTGGAAGAGCGCATCCGCTACGTCGTTGAAGGCCGCCAACGCCTGGAGCAGCGGCTGGTGGAGCTCAAGGCCCAGAACGACCAGTGGGCCGATCGCCGCGATCAGGCCCACGCCGAGCTGGAGACCATCGCCGAGCAGATCGCCGCAGCCGAGGAGCAGGCCGAGATCCTCGCCGCGCAGGCCGAGGAGGTCGCCGGCAACCTGCCCACGCACGAAGACGCCCTGCGTGCGGCCAGCCAGCGTGCCACCGAGCAGCGCAGCAAGGTCACCGAGGTGCAGCAGCAGATCCAGCTGCTGGCGGCCGAGTCGCGCAACATCGACGAACAGTCGCGCCAGCTCAACCTGCGCCGCGACCGCCTGGCCGGCGAACGCCAGAACTTGGCCGCGCCGGATGAAGCCCGGCTGGCCGACCTGCGCCGGCAACTGGCATCGGCCGAAGAGCAGCGGGCCGTCGTCGAGGCGCAGCTGGAGGACCTGACCACCAGCGTGCCGGCCCTGGACGACGACCGCCGCGCACGCCAGGACGAGGTCAACGCCCAGGCAGCCAAGCAGTCCGAGCTGGCTGCACGCCTGGAGGCGCTCAAGGCGCTGCAGGAGAAGGTGCAGACCGAAGGCAAGCTCAAGCCCTGGCTGGCCAAGCACGGCCTGGACGGCCTGAGCGGCCTGTGGACCCGGCTGCACATCGAGCCCGGCTGGGAGACGGCGCTGGAGTCGGCGCTGCGCGAGCGGCTCAACGCGCTCGAGGTCGGCCGCATCGAGACCATCCGGGCCTTCGAGAACGACGCGCCGCCCGCCAAGCTCGCCTTCTACACGCCACCCGCTGCGGCGCCGGCCAGCACCCACCACACGCTGCCGCGTCTGGCCGATCTGCTGCGCCTGGGCGACGCCGGCCTGAAGGCGCTGCTGGGTGACTGGCTGGAGGGCGTCTACACCGCGGCCTCGCTGGACGAGGCCCTGGCCAACCGCAGCCGGCTGACCCAGGGCGAGGTCATCATGACGCGCGCCGGCCATGCCGTCAGCGCGCATGCGGTGGCCTTCTATGCACCGGATTCCGAGCAGGCCGGCATGCTGGCCCGCGCGCAGGAGATCGAGAACCTGGAGAAGCAGCTGCGTGCCCAGGCCCTGATGGCCGACGAGGCACGCAGCGGCCTCATCCGTGCCGAGGCGGCCTACACCGAGGCCTCGCAGCGCCTGGCCGTCGTGCGTCGGGAAGCGAGCGAGCAGCAGGCCCGCACGCACCAGCTGCAGGTCGAGACGCTCAAGCTGGCCCAGCAGTCAGAGCAGGCCCAGGCCCGCCGCGGGCAGATCGAAGCCGAACTCGCCGAGATCGACGCCCAGCTCGACGAGCTGAACGAACGCCGCGCCACCGGCGAGGCCCGCTTCGAGGAGCTGGACCTGTCGCTGGCCGACGCCCAGGAGCGCCATGCCCAGCTGGAAGAGGCGGTGATCGAGGCCGAGCGCCGCCTGCACGGTGCGCGTGAGCAGGGTCGCTCGCTGGAGCGCCAGGCGCAGGAGGCGCAGTTCAGCGCCCGTTCGCTGGCGGCCCGCCGCGGCGAGCTGCAGCGCGCCATCGAGACGGCCGCGCAGCAGATCGCCGCCAACGAGCAGTCGGCCGCGCAAGTCCACCAGGAGCTGGCCGAGCTCAGCGACGTCGCCGCCCAGGCGGGTCTGGAAGACGCCCTGGCCATCCGCATGGACAAGGAAGCGGCCCTGAGCGCCACGCGCGCCCGCTATGACGACCTGTCCGCGCAGCTGCGCCGGGCCGACGAGCAGCGCCTGAGCTTCGAGCGCAGCCTGGAGCCGCTGCGCGAGCAGATCACCAAGCTGCAGCTCGAGGAGCAGGCCGCGCAGCTCGGCGGCGCGCAGTACCTGGAGCAGCTCACCGCCGCGCAGGTCGACCTGGAGCAGCTGGCCCTCGGCATCGAGCAGGGCGGCGTCAAGCTCTACGGCCTGCAGACCGAGATCGACCGCATCCAGCGCGAGATCGCCGCGCTGGGCGCCGTCAACCTGGCCGCGCTGGACGAGCTGACCGCCGCGCGCGAGCGCAAGGGCTTTCTCGATGCGCAGATGGCCGACCTGCTGGACGCCATCCAGACGCTGGAGGACGCGATCAAAAAGATCGACCTGGAGACGCGCGACCTGCTGGGCTCCACCTTCAACACCGTCAACGAGCACTTCGGCCGCATGTTCCCCAGCCTGTTCGGCGGCGGGCAGGCCCGGCTGGTGATGACCGGCGACGAGATCCTGGATGCCGGCGTGCAGGTCATGGCCCAGCCGCCGGGCAAGAAAAACTCCACCATCCATCTGCTGTCGGGCGGTGAAAAGGCCCTGACCGCCATCGCGCTGGTCTTCGCCATCTTCCAGCTCAACCCCGCGCCGTTCTGCCTGCTCGACGAGGTGGACGCCCCGCTGGACGATGCCAACACCGAGCGCTATGCACGGCTGGTCAAGAGCATGTCGGGCAACACCCAGTTCCTCTTCATCTCGCACAACAAGATCGCGATGGAGATGGCCGAGCAACTGGTCGGCGTGACCATGCAGGAGCAGGGTGTGTCGCGCATCGTGGCCGTGGACATGGAATCCGCCCTGGGCATGGCCGAGGCGGCGTGATGCGCGCCGCCGGCCCGCCGCTGCCCCTTACGAGAAGGCCCGCAAACGAATGAACGATTCCCTGCAAGTCGCCCTGGCCGTGGTCGGCGTCGCCGGCCTGGTGGCCCTGGTCGCCTGGAACAGCTGGCAGGCGCGCCGCTCGCGCATCAAGTCGGCCGCCACCTTGCCGCCTCAGGAGCCGCGTCTGGCCGAGCCGGTATTCGACCCTGGCGACACGCTTCCGCAGGAGCGTGACCCGGCCGACATCGCGGTAGGCGCCGTGCTGCACCAGGCCGCGACCGTTGCCCGCCGTGAGGCGGCGCGGCTGGACCCGCTGATCGACGCCCTGGCCACCGTCACGCCCGAGGCGGCCGTCAGTGGCGAGCTGGCCCAAGCGCACCTGCCACCCACGCGCCGCGCCGGCAGCAAGCCCTTCTCCATCGAGGGCCTGGCCACCGACACCGGCCAGTGGGAGCCGGTGCAGCCCGGCCGGGTCTATAGCGAGTTCCAAGCCGGCGTCCAGCTGGCCAACCGCCTGGGCGCGCTCAACGAAATCGAGTACTCCGAGTTCGTGCACAAGGTGCAGGCCTTTGCCGATGCGCTCGGCGCGGCGGCCGACTTCCCCGACATGCTGGACGTCGTCGCACGCGCCCGCGAGCTGGATCACTTCGCCAGCGAGCACGACGCGCAGCTGGCCATGCACCTGCGCGCCCGCGGCAGCGCCTGGTCCATCGGCTATGTGCAACAGCACGCCGCCCGCCACGGCTTCGTGCCGGGCGCCATGCCCGGACGGCTGGTGCTGCCGTCGCCGGATGAAGGCGCCCCGCCCATTCTGACCCTGCAGTTCGATGCCCAGGCCGCATTTGCCGAGGACCCGTCGCAGGTGGCGGTGCGTGAGCTGACGCTGTCCTTCGACGTGCCGCAGA
Organism: Pseudomonadota bacterium; assembly: GCA_049321005.1. GTDB lineage: Bacteria > Pseudomonadota > Gammaproteobacteria > Burkholderiales > Burkholderiaceae_C > Aquabacterium. The sequence goes on along the minus strand of JBMOQL010000004.1, from coordinate 119,173 downwards.
CCGCACCCGAGCAGGAGCCCTTCCTCGCCTGGCGTGCAGCCGGCGAGGCGCTGGCGCCCACGCTGGATGCGGATCTCACCGATGACCGTGGCCAGCCGCTGCCGCCCGCGGCTTTCGAGTCCATCGGCCGCGAGCTGGCCCGCCTGTACGAGGCTCTGGCCCAGCGCGACCTGGCCGCCGGCTCGCCGCTGGCGCGACGCGTCTTCAGCTGAGCCACAGACGGCGCATGACCCAAGCCCCGCTCTTTCAGCCCGCGCCAGCCTCGCCCGATGAAGCGCGTGTGCGCGCCGAGGAACTGCGCCGCCTGCTGCACCACCACGCGCACCTGTACTACGTGCTCGATACACCCCAGATCCCGGATGCCGAGTACGACCGCCTCTTCCATGAGCTGCAGGCCATCGAGGCCGCGCATCCCGAGCTGCTGACGCCCGACTCGCCCACGCAGCGCGTACTGGGCAAGGTGCTCGAGGGTTTCACGCCCGTACGCCATGCGGTGCCCATGCTGTCCATCCGGACGGAGACCGACACCAGCAGCGCCGGCGCCATGGCGTTCGACGCCCGGGTGCGCCGCGAGCTGGGCTTGGCAGAAGACTCGCCCCCGGTGGAGTACGCCTGCGAGCTCAAGTTTGACGGCCTGGCCATCAACCTGCGCTACGAGCACGGCACCCTGGTGCAGGCCGCCACGCGCGGCGACGGCGAGGTGGGCGAGGACGTAACGCAGAACATCCGCACCATCCAGCAGATCCCGCTCAAGCTTCTTGGCGACGCGCCTGCGGTGCTGGAGGTGCGTGGCGAGGTCTACATGCGCCGCGACGCCTTTGAGCGGCTCAACGAGCGCCAGCGCGAAGCGGGTGAGAAGACCTTCGTCAACCCGCGCAATGCGGCGGCTGGTGCCGTGCGCCAACTCGACCCGGCGATCGCCGCCCGGCGCCCGCTGTCCTTTTTTGCCTATGGCCTTGGCGAGGTGCAGGGCTGGGATCAACCTGCCACGCACGGCGGGGTGCTGGACGCGCTGGCTGCCTTCGGCCTGCCCGTCAGCAGCGAGCGCCGGGTGGTGCAAGGCGCCGAGGGCCTGGTCGCGTTTCACCAGGACGTTGCCGCCCGGCGCGACCAACTGCCCTTCGACATCGACGGCGTGGTCTACAAGGTGAATGACCTGAGCCTGCAGCGCCAGCTTGGTTTCGTCACCCGCGAGCCGCGCTGGGCCGTGGCCCACAAGTACCCGGCTCAGGAGCAGGTCACCACAGTGCAGGCCATCGACGTGCAGGTCGGCCGCACCGGCAAGCTCACGCCGGTGGCAAGGCTGGCGCCGGTCTTCGTTGGCGGCGTGACCGTCACCAATGCGACGCTGCACAACCTGTTCGAGCTGCGCCGCAAGGGCGTGCGCGTCGGCGACCAGGTCATCGTGCGCCGGGCGGGTGACGTCATCCCTGAGGTCGTCGGCCGCGTGCCGGGCCCGCGTGCCGCCTATGTGCCCAACTTCCGCATGCCGCGCCACTGCCCGGTCTGCGACAGCACGGTGGTGCGCGAGCCGGGCGAGGTCGATCACCGCTGCTCCGGCGGCCTCTTCTGCGCCGCGCAGCGCAAGCAGGCGCTGCTGCACTTCGCCCAGCGCCGCGCCATGGACATCGAGGGCCTGGGCGAGAAGCTGGTCGATCAGCTGGTCGACGCCGGCATCATTCGCACGCTGCCCGAGCTCTACACCCTCGGCCTGGCCAAGCTCTCCGCACTCGATCGCATGGCCGACAAGAGCGCCGCCAACTTGCTGGCGGCGCTGGAGCGATCCAAGTCCACAACCCTGCCGCGCTTCCTCTATGCCCTGGGCATCCGCCACGTCGGCGAGGCCACGGCCAAGGATCTGGCCCGGCATTTCGGCTCGCTGGATCGGCTGATGGACGCCAGCGTCGAGCAGCTGCTGCAGGTCAATGACGTCGGCCCGGTGGTGGCGCATAGCATCCGCACTTTCTTCGACCAGCCACACAACCGCGAGGTGGTCCAGCAGCTGCGCGCCGCCGGCATCCACTGGCCGGAGGGCGAGCCCTCGGCCGTGGCACAGCTGCCGCTTGCGGGCCTGACCTTCGTGCTCACCGGCACGCTGCCTACGCTCACGCGCGACGAGGCGAAGGCGCGCATCGAGGCCCTGGGCGGCAAGGCAGCGGGCTCGGTGTCCAGGAAGACCCACTATGTGGTGGCCGGCGAGGAGGCTGGCAGCAAGCTCGCCAAGGCACAGGACCTGGGGGTGCCCATCCTGGATGAGGCGGGCCTGCTGAGCCTGTTGGAGCAGGCGGCGTCAGGCCAGCCGCTGTAGCGCTGCAGCCTCCCCCGTACCCGGCGGCGGCGCGCAGCAGCCCGCTCGCGCGATCAGCGTGCCGGTGCCAGAGGTCCCGGTGCCTTCAGGTGCCGCTCGGGCAGCACCAGCATGCCGCGGCCATACTGGCCCGGCAGCTCTGACGCGGATTTCACCTGATAGGCGGGCTTCTTCAGCTGCCGGTGCATCCCTTGCAGCGTCACTAGCGGCGCGCGCGTGGACACCGCATTGGCCAGCCAGCCTGGCACCAGCCCGCCCAGGTCGATGGTGGTCTCGAACTCCACCCGGGTCCAGCCGCCATCCAGCGGCGTCAGTCGGAAGACGTTGTTCAGGTAAGGCATGCGCACATAGCCCTCCTGCGGCGGCACGCCTTCGACCTGACGGCTTTCCACCAGGATGAGCCCGTCCTTGTTCTGGCTGACCGTCGTGCGGAACAGCACATCACGATCCGAGGCCGGCCAGATGCCTTTGAAGCGCGCATAGATGCGGTCGGGCGACTGCCCGGCCGGCGTCTCGGCCGTCTCCATCTGGAAGATCCACGCCGGCAGCGCGGGCGTGTCGGCCAGGAGGGCAAGCACGGCCAGCGCGTTGTGCGGTACCTCGGTGATGCCGCGGAAGGCCTTGACCTTCATGCCCTCTACCGGTCGGGACCAGGTGTTGACCGCCTCGCGTCCCTCGGCCTGGTTCATCGGCTGCCAGCCCTCGCTTGGCTGGGTGGCCACCCCACCCGCCGCCATCAGGCACAAGGCTGTCACTGCTGCGCGTCGTGTCCACATGCCGCATCCCCCGTCTTGTCACTGGCCGCACGGCCAGCGGATGGGGCATTCTGGGCGGTTGCGGTGCAGCATGCGCTTGATCTCCCACAAGCCCGGCATGCGGATTTCCCCCGGCATCTGCCACCGGCTTGTTCGGGGGGGGGCGGCCCGCGCGAACGGGCTGCGCACCGATGCGAGCGCTACAGCACTTCGGAGGCGAAATCCGCCAGGCGCGAGCGCTCGCCGCGGGCGAGGGTCACATGCCCGCTATGTGGCCAGCCCTTGAAGCGGTCCACTGCATAGGTCAGTCCCGAGCTGCCCTCGGTGAGGTAGGGCGTGTCAATCTGCGCCAGGTTGCCCAGGCAGACGATCTTGGTGCCCGGGCCCGCGCGGGTGATGAGCGTCTTCATCTGCTTGGGCGTGAGGTTCTGCGCCTCGTCGATGAGCACGAACTTGTTCAGGAAGGTGCGCCCGCGCATGAAGTTCAGGCTCTTGATCTTGATCTTCGAGCGCACCAGCTCCTGGGTGGCGGCGCGGCCCCATTCACCGGCGCTGGTGTCGGTGCGGGCGAGCACCTCCAGGTTATCGTCCAGCGCGCCCATCCAGGGCGACATCTTTTCTTCCTCGGTGCCGGGCAGGTAGCCGATGTCCTCGCCCACCGGCACCGTCACGCGGGTGACGATGACCTCGGTATAGCGGCGATCGTCCAGGATCTGCGACAGCGCAGCGGCCAGGCTCATCAGCGTCTTGCCGGTGCCCGCCGTGCCGGTCAGCGTCACGAAGTCGCAGTCGGGGTCCATCAGCAGGTTCAGCGCAAAGTTCTGCTCGCGATTGCGCGCGGTCACGCCCCACACTGCGTTCTTCTGGTGCGAGTAGTCCTTGAGCGTGCGCAGCACGGCGGTCTTGCCGGTGATCTCGGTGACCTTGGCATACAGCGGTGCCGCGCCTGCAGACTCCAGATAGACGAACTGGTTGATCAGCAGGGTGGGCACCAGCGGGCCGGATATGCGGTAGTAGGTGGCGCCCCCCTGCTGCCAGCTCTCCATCGTCTTGCCGTGACGGTCCCAAAAGTCGGGCGGCAGCGGCAGCACGCCGGTGTAGAGCAGGTCGTCGTCGTCCAGGACCTTGTCGTTGTAGTAGTCCTCGGCCGGCAGGCCCAGCGCTCGGGCCTTGATGCGCATGTTGATGTCCTTGGACACCAGCACCACATCGCGGTCCTTGAGCGACTCGCGCAGCGACTGCACCACGCCCAGGATCTGGTTGTCGGCCTTGCCCTGCGGCAGGCCCGGCGGCAGCTGCACGTTGAGCAGCGTCGTCTGGAAGAACAGCTTGCCGCGGGCATCACGGTGGCCGGTCTTGGCCAGCGGGATGCCTTCTGCCGCGCCCAGCGTGCCGTCGGATGCCAGCGCATCCAGCTCACGGCTGACCTGGCGGGCATTGCGCGCGACCTCGCTCATGCCCTTCTTGTGGTTGTCCAACTCCTCCAGCGTGATCATCGGGAGGTAGACGTCATGCTCCTCGAAGCGGAACAGCGACATCGGGTCGTGCATCAGCACATTGGTGTCCAGCACGAAGAGCTTGGGGCGGCCATCGTCGCGCTCGCGCCGGCGCTCTCGCACCGAGCGCGTGGCGGGCTTGGGCGCCGCGGCCGTGGCGGCCTTGACCGGCAGGCCGGGTGCCGCCGCGGCCGGTGCTGGCTCGGCCGGCTGGTGACGCGCAGCCGGGCGCTGTGTGGGCGGCAATACGGCCGCGGCGGCCGACGGCTCGCGCAGCTCCATGACGCCGGGAGCATCCGGCACGTCGGCCGAGCGGCGGGCAGAGGCCTTGCGCGGGCGCGGCGGCGCCTGGTTCTCGAAGTCCTCGGGGCTGAGCATGGACGCGCGCTTGGCAGGGGGCTTGGGCAGTGGCATGGAGGTCAGCGGGTGGAAAAACAAAAAGCCGCACGGCCAGGCCAGTGCGGCTTTTGATGAAGCGGGGGAACGTCGCAGGCTCTCAAGAGCATGGGCCCATTATGCACAGGCCGATGGAGAGCCTCGCCGCAGGAGCAACCCGGGTTGCGGCACGCCGGGGAAGAGCCCCCGCGCCCAGGAAGGCCGGATGGAGCGCTGCGAGGCGGGGCGCTGCGGCTCCTGCGGTCAGGCCGCTTCCTTGCGAAGGGATTTGACGGCCTTGAGCACATCGTCCACGTGCCCAGCAACCTTGATGCCACGCCATTCCTGACGCAGCACGCCATCGGCGTCGATCAGGAAGGTGGAGCGCTCGATGCCCTTGACCTTCTTGCCGTACATGATCTTGTTCTTGACCACGCCGAACATGTGGCAGAGCTTTTCCTCGGTGTCGGCCACCAGCTCGAAAGGAAGCTCCAGGTTCTGCTTGAACTTCTCGTGCGAGGCCATGTTGTCGCGCGATACGCCGAACACCACCGCGCCCGCCTTGACGAATTCCTTGTGCTTGTCGCGGAACTGCATGGACTCCGTGGTGCAACCCGGGGTATGGTCCTTGGGGTAGAAGTACAGCACCACGATCTGGCCCGCGAAGGCTTGCGGGGAGAACTTCACGCCACCCGTGGCTTGTGCTTCAAATTCCGGCAGAGGTTTGTTGAGTGCTGGCGTCATGAAGAATCAGAAGATGGATGCCATCAGGTGAGTAACACGCAATTATAAATCGGCGGGCACTCCGTCACGATCAGGCCCCAGGCGCCAGCATCAGGGCTGCCATCACGTCGCGGCCTTCAGAGACCAGCACGTTGTAGGTGCGGCAGGCCGCAGCGGTGTCCATGGTCTCCACGCCGATGCGCCGCTTCATCAGCGGCTGCAGCAGGGCGGGCGAGGCAAAACGCAACCGCAGTCCGGTGCCCAGGATCACCAGCTCGGGTGCAGCCGCCACGATCATCTCGATGTGTTCGGCCAGCAGCGCTGCGGTGTCCGTGGGCGGCCAGGCCATCACGGGCCCGGTCGCGGGCACCAGGATGGATTCGCTCCAGCTCTGGCCGTTGATCACCAGCTCGCCCGGCGTGCGGGCCTGGATGAAATTGACGCCGTCGGCGCGGTCGGGCTGCAGTTTCAAGTGGGGCTCGCTGGAGGGATGGGCCCCACAGATCGGCACGCGTGAGTGCAGGTGGAGCGGGGGGCCCGGCACAGGGCGTGGGGATAGAATTCTAGCTTTTCGACCGCCGCCCGCCGGTCGCCGCCCGGAGCCCCCCTTGAAGCCGATCGCCAAGTCCAGCAAGCTCGCCAACGTCTGCTACGACATCCGCGGGCCGGTGCTGGCCAAGGCTCGGCAAATGGAGGAAGACGGGCACAAGATCATCAAGCTCAACATTGGCAACTTGGCCGTGTTCGGGCTGGAGCCGCCGGACGAGATCGTCCAGGACATGATCCGCAACCTGCCCGACGCGGCGGGCTACACGGACTCCAAAGGCCTGTTCGCGCCCCGCAAGGCCGTGGTCCATTACTGCCAGGAAAAGCGCATCGCCGGCGTGACGGTCGACGACGTCTACCTGGGCAACGGCGCGTCCGAGCTGATCGTCATGTCGCTCAATGCGCTGCTCAACGACGGTGACGAGGTGCTGCTGCCGGCGCCCGACTATCCGCTCTACACGGCCGCGGTGTCCCTGTCCGGCGGTCGCCCGGTGCACTACCTGTGCGACGAGTCCAACGGCTGGCTGCCCGATCTGGAGGACATCCGCGCCAAGATCACCCCGCGCACCAAGGCGATCGTGGTGATCAACCCGAACAATCCCACGGGTGCGCTCTATCCGGACGACCTGCTCAAGGACATCGTCGAGATCGCGCGGCAGAACCAGCTCATCGTCTTTGCCGACGAGATCTACGACAAGGTGCTCTACGACGGCAACACGCACACCAGCATCGCTTCGCTGGCTGACGACGTGCTGTTCGTCACCTTCAACGGCCTGTCCAAGAACTACCGCTCCTGCGGCTACCGTGCCGGCTGGATGGTGGTCTCGGGCGACCGCCGGCAGGCACGCGACTACATCGAGGGCCTGGACATGCTGGCCTCAATGCGCCTGTGCGCCAACACGCCGGGGCAGCTGGCCATCCAGACCGCACTGGGCGGCTACCAGAGCATCAAGGACCTGGTTGCGCCCACCGGCCGGCTGTGCCGGCAGCGTGACTTGGCCTTTGAGCTGCTCAGCGACATCCCGGGCGTGAGCGTGGTCAAGCCCAAGGCGGCGCTCTACATGTTCCCGCGGCTGGACCCGAAGATCTATCCCATCCAGGATGACCAGCAGTTCGCCTACGACCTGCTGGCCGAGGAGAAGGTGCTGATCGTGCAGGGCTCGGGCTTCAACTGGCCCGGCACAGACCACTTCCGCCTGGTCTTCCTGCCGAACTCGGACGATCTGACAGATGCCATCGGCCGCATCGCCCGCTTCCTTGACGGCATGCGCAAGCGCCACAGCCAGTAAGGCGAGCCGCGCGCGCCGCGCAATCGCTCTATTTCCCTGCACAGTGCCGCCTGCCCCAAGCGGGCCGCGGACCGGAGAGATCCCATGAAGAACCCCCCCCTCGGCCCGATCCGGGTCGGCCTGCTCGGCATTGGTACGGTCGGCGGCGGCACCTACGAGGTGCTCGAACGCAATGCCGCCGAGATCCGTCGCCGCGCCGGGCGCGATATTGAAATCACCGTGGTGGCAGACCTTGATGTCGAGCGTGCGCGCCGGCTGGTCGGCCCGGGCGTGGCCGTGGTGGGCGATGCTCGCGAGGTGATCGCCCGCCCGGACATCGACATCGTGGTCGAGCTGATCGGCGGCTACGGCATTGCCCGCACGCTGGTGCTGGAGGCGATCGCGGCCGGCAAGCATGTGGTGACGGCCAACAAGGCCCTGCTGGCGGTGCATGGCACCGAGATCTTCGAAGCCGCGCGCGAACGCGGCGTCATGGTGGCCTTCGAGGCCGCCGTGGCCGGCGGCATCCCCATCATCAAGGCGCTGCGGGAGGGCCTGACCGCCAACCGCATCCAATGGATCGCCGGGATCATCAACGGCACGACGAACTTCATCCTGTCGGAGATGCGGGACAAGGGCCTGGACTTCGACGTGGTGCTCAAGGAGGCGCAGCGCCTGGGCTATGCCGAGGCCGACCCCACCTTCGACATCGAGGGCGTGGATGCGGCGCACAAGGCCACCATCATGAGCGCGATCGCCTTCGGCGTGCCGGTGCAGTTCGACAAGGCGCATGTGGAAGGCATCACCAAGCTGCAGGCCGCCGACATCGAATATGCCGAGCAGCTGGGCTACCGCATCAAGCTGCTGGGCATCACGCGCCGGCGCGACGACGTGGGTGGCATCGAGCTGCGCGTGCATCCCACGCTGATCCCGGCCAAGCGCCTGATCGCCAACGTGGAAGGCGCGATGAATGCCGTGGTGGTGCAGGGCGATGCTGTCGGCACGACGCTGTACTACGGCAAGGGCGCGGGTGCGGAGCCGACGGCGTCCGCCGTGGTGGCCGACCTGGTCGACATCGCGCGCCTGCACACGGCCGACCCGGACCACCGCGTGCCGCACCTGGCCTTCCAGCCCGACGCGCTGGCCAGCACGCCCATCCTGCCGATGGACAAGGTGCGCACCGCCTTCTACCTGCGCCTGCGGGTGGCCGACCAGACCGGGGTGCTGGCCAGCCTGACCCGCATCCTGGCCGACGCCGGCATCTCCATCGACGCCATGCTGCAGCGCGAGGCTGGCGAGGGCGAAGGCCAGACCGACCTCATCATCCTGACGCACGACACCGAGGAAGGCGGCATGAACGCCGCGCTGGCGCAGATGCAGGGCCTGCCGACCGTGCTTGCGCCCATCGTCAAGATCCGCAAGGAAGAGCTGGCCTGAACGCCGCTCGGCCGCTTGCCCCACCCGCCATGAAATACATCAGCACCCGCGGCGACCGCACCGAACGCGGCTTCTCCGAGATCCTGCTCGAAGGCCTGGCGCCGGATGGCGGCCTGTACCTGCCCGTCGCCTATCCGCGCATCGACGCCACCACGCTGCAGCGCTGGCGCGGGCTGCGGTATGCGGACCTCGCCTTCGAGATCCTGTCGCTGTACATCGACGACATCCCGGCGGACGATCTGCGCCGGCTCGTTGACAAGACCTACACGCGCGAGGTCTTCGGCACCGAGGCCATCACGCCGCTCAAGCCGCTGCGGCCGGGCCTGTGCCTTGAGGCCCTGTCCAACGGCCCGACGCTGGCCTTCAAGGACATGGCCATGCAGCTGCTGGGCAACCTGTTCGAGTACGAACTGGGCCGCCGCGGCGAGGAGCTCAACATCCTGGGTGCCACCTCGGGCGACACCGGCAGCGCGGCCGAGTACGCCATGCGTGGCAAGAAAGGCGTGCGCGTCTTCATGCTGTCGCCGCACGGCCGCATGAGCCCCTTCCAGCAGGCGCAGATGTTCAGCCTGCAGGACCCGAACATCCACAACCTGGCGGTGCAGGGTGTCTTCGACGATTGCCAGGACATCGTCAAGGCCGTGTCCAACGACCTGGCCTTCAAGCGCCGCTACAAGATCGGCACGGTCAACTCGATCAACTGGGCGCGGCTGCTGGCCCAGGTGGTGTACTACTTCGCCGGGTACTTCCAGGGCACCAAGAGCAATGCCGAGCAGGTGAGCTTCACCGTGCCGTCGGGCAACTTCGGCAACATCTGCGCCGGCCACGTGGCGCGCATGATGGGCCTGCCGATCCGCCAGCTCGTTGCGGCCACCAACGAGAACGACGTGCTCGACGAGTTCTTCCGCACCGGCACCTACCGCGTGCGCAAGAGTGCGGAGACCTATGAGACCTCCAGCCCGTCGATGGACATCTCCAAGGCGAGCAATTTCGAGCGCTTCATCTACGACCTGCTGGGCCGCGACGGCGAGCGCACGCGCCAGCTGTTCAAGGACGAGGTGGAGCAGCGCGGCGCCTTCTCGCTGACATCAGAAGAATTCGCGCGCGTGCAGGACTTCGGCTTTGCCTCCGGCAAGAGCACGCATGCCGACCGGCTGCGCACCATCCGCCAGACCTGGGAGCAGCATGGCGTGATGATCGACACCCACACCGCCGACGGCGTGAAGGTGGCCCGGGAGCACCTGCAGCCGGGCACGACGATGATCGTGCTGGAGACCGCCTTGCCGGTGAAGTTCGCCCAGACGATCCACGAGGCGCTGGGCCGCGAGCCCGAGCGGCCGGCGGCGCTGGTCGGCATCGAGGACCTGCCCAAGCGTTTCGAGGTGATGCCGGTGAGCGCGCAGGCGGTCAAGGACTACATCGCCGAGCACTGCGCCGGCGCCTGAGGCTGCGCCGCGGGCGACTCGCGCAAGACTGGGCGGAACCCGGATCGTCGCCGGAAACTCACCGGAACCGGCCGGAACAGGGGCCGGAACGACCGGCAAATGACCGGGATGCCCGCAGCTCTGGAGCGGGCGCGGAGGCTCAGCAGCCGGGTGTGGGCCTGGGCCGGCAGGTCTTTTGCTTGGAGGATCATGCATGGATGTCCCGTCTCAACCCGCTGCAGCCGTCCCCGTGCGCAAGCCGCTGATGCCGCTGGACGAGGCGCTGGCTCACATGCTTGACGGCATGCAGCCGGTGGCCGATGTCGAGACGGTGGACACCGCCACGGCGCTGGGCCGCGTGCTGGCTGCGGACCTGGTGTCTGGCATCGACGTCCCGCCGGCGGACAACAGCGCCATGGACGGCTACGCGGTGCGCTGCCATGAGCTGCCGGACGAGGGCGTGGCGCTGCCGGTCAGCGCCCGCATCGCGGCCGGGCAGGTAGGGGCGGCGCTGCAGCCGGGCACGGCTGCGCGGATCTTCACCGGCGCGCCCATCCCCGTGGGCGCCGACGCGGTCGTCATGCAAGAGCACACCGAGCCCGCCGGGGACGGCCACGTGCGCATCTGCCGCATCCCGGAGCCGGGCCAGAACATCCGCTGCCGGGGCGAGGACATCGCCGCGGGCAGCACGGTGCTGAGAGCCGGCGCGCGGCTGACGCCGCAGGCTCTGGGCGTGGCCGCGTCCGTAGGCGCGGCGCGGCTGACGGTGCGCCGGCGGCCGCGCGTGGCCCTGCTGAGCACCGGGGACGAGCTGGTGATGCCGGGCCAGCCGCTGCACCCCGGGGCCATCTACAACTCCAACCGCTACACGCTGCGCGGCCTGATCGAGGCGGCCGGCGCGCAGTGCAGTGACTTGGGCATCGTTCCCGACGACCTGGAGGCCACGCGCCGCGCGCTGCGCGAGGCCGCACACGGGCACGATGTGATCGTGAGCAGTGGCGGCGTGTCGGTCGGGGAGGCCGACCACCTGCGCCCGGCGGTGCAGGCCGAGGGCGAGCTGACGCTGTGGCAGCTGGCCATCAAGCCGGGCAAGCCGCTGGCTTTTGGCCGGGTGGGCGCGGCGGCCTTCGTCGGCCTGCCGGGTAATCCGGTGGCCAGCTTCGTGACCTTCTTGCTGCTGGTGCGGCCGCTGCTGCAACGGCTGTCCGGGGGCAGCGCCGAAGCCGTGCACCCGCTGCTGCTGCAGGCCGATTTTGAGTGGACCCGGCCCGACCCCGCGCGGCGTGAATTCCTGCGCGCGCGGCGCGACGGCGCCCGGGTGGTGATCCACGAGCGCCAGGGCTCGGGCGTGCTGACCTCCGCCCACTGGGCCGACGGGCTGGTGGACCTGGCGCCGGGGCAGGTGGTGCAGCGCGGCGAGGCCGTGCCTTTTCTGCCGTTCGGCGAGCTGGGCTGCTGAGCATGGCCTCGATCACGCTTACCGTGCGCTACTTCGCGGCCGTGCGCGAGGCCCTGGGCGAAGGCGAGGCACTAAACGTGCCGGCCGGCCTGACCGTGGCCGAGCTGCGCACGAGCCTGGCCGGGCGCGGTGGGCAACACGGGCTGGCGCTAGGGCCCGGGCAGCGCCTGCGGGTGGCGGTGAACCAGGCGTTGGCGGACGAGTCGACCGTGCTGACGGCGGACGCCGAGGTCGCGTTCTTCCCGCCGGTGACCGGAGGTTGAGCATGGCGGCAGTGCAGTCGGCGGCCTGGCAGGTACGGGTGCAGGCGGATGCGTTCGACGTCTCCCGTGAGCTGGCCGAGATGCGGGGCGCGGACACGGGCATTGGCGGCATCGGGCTCTTCGTTGGCACGGTGCGCGACCTGCAGGTGCCGACCGGAGACCCTGCCACCCAGGCCGGCGACACGGCAGGAGACGGGGTCGTCCACACGGCGGATGACGAGGCGGCTGCACTGCAGGCGCTGGAGCTCGAGCACTACCCGGGCATGACCGAGCGCCTGCTCGCCGACATGCTGGATGAGGCGCGGCGGCGCTTTGCCTTGCGCGCTGGCCGCATCGTGCATCGAGTCGGCCGGCTGGCCCCGGGCGAGGGGATCGTGCTGGTGATGGCTGCGGCGGCGCACCGCCACGCGGCGCTGGAGGCCTGTGCCTTCTTGATGGACTGGCTCAAGACCGATGCGCCTTTCTGGAAGAAAGAACACACGGCCGCCGGCAGCCGCTGGGTGGACGCACGCGAAGCGGACGACCGCGCGCTGGCGCGCTGGGGGCGGCGCTCGGGCAACGCCGCGGGCCCGACATGAGCGGCTGGATGCAGGGCGTGGCCGTCGCCACCGGTGCGGCCGCGGGCGCGCTGCTGCGCTGGCGCACCGGTGTGTGGCTCAACCCGGTGATGCCGCAGATTCCGCTGGGCACCCTGGCGGTCAACTGCGTGGGCGGGCTGCTCGCCGGAGTGGCGCTGGTGGCCTTTGCCCGGCTGCCCAACGAGATGGCGCGGCTGCTGCTGGTGACCGGGTTCCTGGGCGGGCTGACCACCTTCTCGACCTTCTCGGCCGAATCGCTGCTCCTCATCCAGCGCCAGCGATGGGACCTGGCCCTGCTGCACAGCGGTTTGCACCTGCTGGGCGCGCTGGGCTGTGCGGCGCTGGGCAGCCGCGTGGCCCGGTTCGTCCTTGGCTGAGCAGGCGGCTGCGGCGGGCTGCTGAGGCCACGCGCACGGCAGCGTGGCGGCCGGCTCCGTGCAGCTTGCCTCAAGCAGGCCGGCCTGAAGGCTCAAGACGGCGCGTGAAGTGCCGAACAAGCCAGGTGGTCCGGTAGGCCCCGCCTGCACGGCGGGACGAAGGCGTCGGCAGCCGCAGCCGCGTCCGCCGTGCCGGCCCCCTTCTGCCCATGCCTGCCTCTCCCCCTGCCTGCCGCTGCGGCGCTGCCTGATGCTCGTCGTCGACACCTACACCTGCTATGCGGTGTCCGGCGCGGGGTCCTTGCTCGGGCTCGGGCTGATGCACCTGCTGCGCAGCGACCAGCCGCGGGTGCGCGAGGCGCTGCGGCTGTACCGGCTGGGCTTCATGCTGCTCATTGGGTTGTCGGTGCCGGCCTTCATGCCGCCGCCGGCGCGGTCGGGCGTGGCGCAGCTGGCCATCACGCTCGCCTGCCTGGGCGTGGCTGCACTGGGCTGGGCCTTCCACCTGCTCAACGGTCGGCACGCCTCGCCGGTCGTCGCGGTGCTGACGATCAGCGCACTGGCGCTGCCGCTGGGTTGGGCAATGGGGCAGCCCGATGCGCTGGTCTATGCCCGCACCTTTCCCGTGTGCTTCGCGCTGGTCAGCGCAGTAATCCTGGTCGACCAGATGTGGATCATCCTGCGCAGCCCGCATGTGCAGCCTAGCGAGGCGGCGCTGTTGGTGATCATCGGCCTCTTTCTGGCCGACTGGGTGTTCATCACCCACCATGCCTTCACATCTGCCGACCGCGTGCCGGCCGACTGGATCTACGCGCCGCCCTGGCTGCGCGGCTGGTCGGCGCTGAGCTACGCGGTGCTGCCACTGGGCGTGGCCGCGGTGGTGTTCGCGCTGATCAACGAGCGGCTGATGCAGGCGCTGCGCAACCGCGCGCTGTCGGACGACCTGACCGGCGCGCTGTCCCGCCGCGGCCTGCGCGAGATGGGCGAGCAGATGCTCGCACTGCAGGCCAGTGACCCCAACGGCGTGGCCGTGCTGATGATCGACGCCGACCACTTCAAGGCCGTCAACGACCGCCATGGCCATCTGTGCGGCGACGAGGTGCTGCGCCACATCGCCCGGCTGATGCGCGAGCACCTGCGTGCCGAGGCCCTGGTGGCCCGCTACGGCGGTGAGGAGTTCACCGTGCTGCTGCCCTTGCAGGCCAACGACGAGGCCGTGGTGGTGGCCGAGCGGCTGCGCGCGGTGATCGAGGCGACGCCCTGCCAGACGGCACAGGGACCCATCGCGATGACGGTGAGTATCGGTGTGGCCTACCACGAGGCCCGCAGTACCCTGGAGCAGACGCTGCAGCGGGCCGACGAGCGGCTCTACGTTGCCAAGCAGACCGGCCGCAACCGGGTGGTGACCGGAGGTGCCTGATGGGACCTGCCGACTTGCGCAACTGATCTTCGTCAAATACCCCGGGCGGTGCTGCGGCCGTCCGCTGGACGGCGTGCATCGGTCGTCTTGAAATCGCGTGCAGGCTCCTCAGATAGGCCGACAGTCAAGGAGGATTGCTGCATGCGTCTGGACAAGCTCACCACCAAATTCCAAGAGGCGCTGGCCGAAGGCCAGAGCCTGGCCCTGGGCCGCGACAACCCGTACATCGAGCCGGCGCACGTGCTGCTGGCCATGCTGCGCCAGGACGAGGGCCCCAAGGCCCTGCTGCAGCGCGCCGGGGTCAACACCGCCGCGCTGGACCGCGACCTGGAGGCCGAGCTGGCCAAGCTGCCGCAGGTGCAAGGGGCGGAGCAGGTGCAGGCCGGGCGCGACACCGTCAGCCTGCTGCAAGCGGCGGAGAAAGAGGCGATCAAGCGCGGCGACCAGTTCATCGCCAGCGAGATGTTCCTGCTGGCCCTGAGCGACCACAAGGGTGACACCGCCGCGCTGGCCCGCAAGCACGGCCTGACCCGCAAGGCGCTGGAGTCGGCCGTGGAGGCCGTTCGTGGAGGACAGAAAGTGGACAACGCCGAGGCCGAAGGCCAGCGCGAGGCGCTGAAGAAGTACACCCTGGACCTGACCGAGCGCGCCCGCCAGGGCAAGCTCGACCCGGTGATCGGCCGCGACGAGGAGATCCGCCGCGCCATTCAGGTGCTGCAGCGCCGCTCCAAGAACAACCCGGTGCTGATCGGTGAGCCGGGCGTGGGCAAGACGGCCATCGTCGAAGGCCTGGCGCAGCGCATCGTGGCCGGCGAAGTGCCCGAGTCGCTGAAGAACAAGCGCGTGCTGTCGCTGGACATGGCCGGGCTGCTGGCCGGCGCCAAGTTCCGCGGTGAGTTCGAGGAGCGGCTGAAGGCCGTGCTCAAAGAGGTGACGGCCGACGAGGGCCGCATCATCCTCTTCATCGACGAGATCCACACCATGGTCGGCGCCGGCAAGGCCGAGGGCGCCATCGATGCCGGCAACATGCTCAAGCCGGCCCTGGCGCGCGGTGAGCTGCACTGCATCGGCGCGACCACGCTGGACGAGTACCGCAAGTACATCGAGAAGGACGCCGCGCTGGAGCGTCGCTTCCAGAAGGTGATCGTCGACGAGCCGAGCGTGGAGGCGACGATTGCCATCCTGCGCGGCCTGCAGGAGAAGTACGAGGTGCACCACGGCGTGGAGATCACCGACCCGGCCATCGTCGCCGCGGCCGAGCTGTCCCACCGCTACATCACCGACCGCTTCCTGCCCGACAAGGCCATCGACCTGATCGACGAGGCCGCGGCCAAGATCAAGATCGAGATCGACTCCAAGCCGGAGGCGATGGACAAGCTCGACCGCCGGCTCATCCAGCTGAAGATCGAGCGCGAGGCGGTGCGCAAGGAGAAGGACGAGGCGTCCATCAAGCGCCTGGGCCTGATCGAAGAGGAGATCGCCAAACTGGAGCGCGAGTACGCCGACCTGGAGGAGATCTGGAAGGCCGAGAAGGCCCAGGCCCAGGGCTCGGCCACGGTCAAGGAAGAGATCGACAAGATCCGCTTCCAGATCGAGGAGCTCAAGCGCAAGGGCGACTTCAACAAGGTGGCCGAGCTGCAATACGGCAAGCTGCCCGAGCTGGAAAAGCGCCTGAAGGAAGCCCAGGCCAAGGAAGAGGCCAAGGCCCAGGGCGGCGCCGGCCCGCAGCTGCTGCGCACGCAGGTGGGGGCGGAGGAGATCGCCGAGGTGGTCTCGCGTGCCACCGGCATCCCCGTGTCCAAGCTGATGCAGGGCGAGCGCGACAAGCTGCTGCAGATGGAGGCCCGGCTGCACGAGCGTGTGGTCGGCCAGGACGAGGCCATCGTGGCGGTGTCCAACGCCATCCGCCGCTCGCGTGCCGGCCTGTCCGACCCCAACCGCCCGCTGGGCTCCTTTCTGTTCCTGGGCCCCACGGGCGTGGGCAAGACGGAGCTGTGCAAGGCGCTTGCCGGCTTCCTGTTCGACAGCGACGACCACATGATCCGCATCGACATGAGCGAGTTCATGGAGAAGCACTCGGTCAGCCGCCTGATCGGCGCGCCGCCCGGCTACGTGGGCTATGAAGAGGGCGGGGCGCTGACCGAGGCGGTGCGCCGCAAGCCCTACAGCGTGGTGCTGCTGGATGAGGTGGAGAAGGCCCACCCGGACGTGTTCAACGTGCTGCTGCAGGTGCTGGACGACGGCCGCCTGACCGACGGCCAGGGCCGCACGGTGGACTTCAAGAACACGGTCATCGTGATGACCTCCAACCTCGGCTCGCAGCACATCATGCAGCTGGCCGGCGAGGACCCGGAGGTCATCAAGGACGCGGTGTGGGCCGAGGTCAAGGCGCACTTCCGCCCCGAGCTGCTCAACCGCATCGACGAGACGGTGGTCTTCCACGCGCTCGACCAGCGCCACATCGAGTCGATCGCCAAGATCCAGCTCAAGGGCCTGGAGCAGCGCCTGGAGAAGATGGACATGAAGCTCGACGTGTCGCCCGCGGCCCTGGCCGAGCTGGCCAAGGTCGGTTTCGACCCGGTGTTCGGCGCCCGGCCGCTCAAGCGCGCCATCCAGGCCCGCATCGAGAACCCGGTGGCCAAGCTGATCCTCGAAGGCCGCTTCGGACCGAAGGACGTGATCCCGGTCGATGTGGACGAGTCCGGGGCGTTCACCTTCGGGCGCACGGTGCACTGAAGGTGCACTGAAGACCGGGCGGGGCCGTCCAGCACGGCCCGGATCGCGCCACCATGAAAAAGGCCGGCACCCGGGAGGGTGGCCGGCCTTTCTTCATCGGCGAGGTGAGTGGGCGGCCGATCAGTTGACCAGCACCACCTTGCCGCGCACGCCGCGGCTGGCCATCAGCTCGAAGCCCTTCTTCAGCTCGCTCATCGGCAGCTGGGTCTCGATGACCGGCTTGATCTTGCCCTCGCCGTACCACATGGCCAGCTGCATCAGGGCCTGGGCATTCTTCATCGGCTCGCGACGGGCGAACTCGCCCCAGAACACGCCCAGGATGGACGCGCCCTTGAGCAGCGTCAGGTTCAGCGGCAGGCTGGGGATGCTGCCGCCGGCGAAGCCCACGACCAGGTAGCGGCCGCGCCAGCCGATGGAGCGGAAGACCGGCTCGGCCAGGTCGCCGCCGACCGGGTCGTAGACCACGTCCGGGCCCTTGCCGTCGGTCGCCGTCTTGATCTGCTCGCGGATGTCGCCCTGGCTGTAGTTGATGGTCAGGTCGGCGCCCAGCGTCTTGCACAGCGCGCATTTCTCATCGGTCGATGCCGCGGCGATCACCTTGGCGCCCGCGGCCTTGGCGATCTGGATGGCTGCCGTGCCCACGCCGCCTGCGGCGCCCAGCACCAGCACCGTCTCGCCGGGCTGCAGGGCCGCGCGGTCCATCAGGGCGTGGTAGGTGGTGCCATAGGTGCACAGGAAGGCCGCGGCATCCTCAAACTTGAACCCCGGCGGCAGCGGCATCAGCTGCGCAGCCGGCGCCACCGTGTGCGTGCCGAAGCCGCCGGTGCCCACGAAGCCGGCCACGGCCGTGCCCACCGGCAGGTGAGACACGCCTTCGCCCACGGCTTCGACCACGCCAGCGAACTCCGCGCCCGGTACGAAGGGCAGAGGCGGCTTCATCTGGTACTTGTTCTGCACGATGAGCAGGTCGGGGAAGTTCAGGCTGGCGGCCTTGATGGCCACGCGGACCTGGCCCTTGCCCGGCTCGGGCGTCGGCACTTCCTTCCAGACCAGGGCCTCGGGGCCGACGGGGTTCTCGCAAAGCCAGGCGTGCATGGTGTCTCCTCAAGCGGTTCGGCAAAAAACGACGGCCGCGATGATGGCAGAGAGCCTGCCGTGCTGGGAGAGGGCGGCCATGCATTGCGTACGAAAACGTACACCGCAGGCGGCCGCGGTGGACCGGCTGGCGGAACGCCGTCGCGGTCGATGCTGCACAGCGGGTGGCCGCAGAGGCTGGAGACCGCCGTTCCACGACGCTGGGCGGGCTCAGAGCTGCGCGGCCTTGAAGGTGTCGCAGGCAGCCAACTCGCCGGACTCCAGCCCGCGCTTGAACCAGCGCACGCGCTGCTCGCTGCTGCCGTGGGTGAAGCTGTCGGGCCGCACCGGGCCGCCGGCGCCTTTCTGCAGCGCGTCGTCGCCGATGCGCGAAGCGGCGTTGAGCGCTTCCTCCACGTCGCCGCTTTCCAGGATCTGCCGCGCCTGGTCGGCATGGTGGGCCCAGACGCCGGCATAGCAGTCGGCCTGCAACTCCAGGCGCACGCTCATGGCATTGGCCTCGCGCTCGCTGACGCGGCCGCGCAGGCGCTGCACCTGCTCGCTGGTGCCCAGCAGATTCTGGACATGGTGTCCCACCTCGTGGGCAATGACATAGGCCTGCGCAAAGTCGCCCGGTGCGCCGAGCTGGCTCTTGAGCGTGTCGTAGAAGTCCAGGTCGATGTAGACCTTCTGGTCGGCCGGGCAGTAGAACGGCCCCATCGCCGATTGCCCCGTGCCGCAGGCGGTGGGCGTGGCACCGCGAAAGAGAACCAGCGTCGGGTCGCGGTAGCTGCCGCCGGCCTGGCGGAAGAGCTCGCGCCACACGTCCTCGGTCAGACCCAGTGTGGTGGTGACGAAGCGGGTCTGCGGGTCGTCGGCCGGGGCGCTGTGCGCCGGGGCCTGCTGCACGGCGCTTGGCGAGCCGCCGCTCAGCAGGCTGAGCACAGTCAGCGGATTGACGCCGAAGACCGCGCCGGCCACCAGCGCGATGACCACCGCGCCCAGGCTCAAGCCCCGGCCGCCAATCGGCAGGGCACCGAAGCCGCCCGCGCCACGGCGGTCTTCCACATTGCTCGATTCGCGTTGTCCTTCCCAGCGCATGCTTCTCTCCTCATCGTGGCAATCGGGCAAGTGGGCGCCGGCCGCCGCCTAGAATCGCCCGACCATGTCCAAGAGCGATCCAGCCGACCTCCCTGTGGTCATCGTCGGCGCCGGCCTGGCCGGTTTGACTGTGGCCCTGCACTTGGCCGAGAGCCGCCCGGTGGTCGTGCTGGCCAAGCGCCAGCTGCAGGAGGCGGCCACGGCTTGGGCGCAGGGCGGCATCGTCGGCGTGCTGGGCAGCGACGACAGCATCGCCAGCCATGTGCGCGACACGCAGGAAGCCGGCGCCGGCCTGGTGGACGTGCACACCGCCGAGTTCATTGCCCAGCACAGCGCCCGGGCCATCGAATGGCTGGTGGCACGCGGCGTGCCGTTCTCGCCCGACCCCACCGGACCGCTGGGGCTGCACCTGACGCGCGAAGGTGGCCACGCCGTGCGCCGCATCGCCCATGCGGCCGATGCCACCGGCAAGGCCATCCATGACGTGCTGCTGGACGAGGCGCGCCGTCATCCCAACATCACGCTGCGCGAGAAATGGATGGCGGTGGACCTGATCACCAACCGCCAGGTCCTGCGCAAGGTCGACCGCCCGGAGACCTATGCCGACCGCTGCTATGGCGTCTATGCACTGAACATCCAGACGCAACAGGTCGAGACCCTGCCCGCTGCGGCCGTGGTGCTGGCCACTGGCGGCGTGGGCAAGGTCTACCGCTACACCAGCAACCCGGACACCGCCACCGGCGACGGCATCGCCATGGCCTGGCGTGCGGGCTGCCGGGTGGGCAACATGGAATTCATCCAGTTCCATCCCACCTGCCTGTACCACCCGCAGGAGCGCAGCTTCCTCATCACCGAGGCCCTGCGCGGCGAGGGCGCGCTGCTGCGCCTGCCGGACGGCACCCGCTTCATGCCTGACCATGACGGCCGCGCCGAGCTGGCGCCGCGCGACATCGTCGCCCGCGCCATCGACTTCGAGATGAAGAAGCACGGCCTGGACTACGTGCTGCTGGATGCCACGCACCTGGAGGAGGCCTTCCTCAAGGAGCACTTCCCCACCATCCACGCCCGCTGCCTGGCACTGGGCATCGACATCGCGCGCCAGCCCATTCCCGTGGTCCCGGCGGCGCATTACACCTGCGGCGGCGTGGTCACCGATCTGCACGGCCGCAGCGACCTGCCGGGCCTGTATGCAGTCGGCGAAGCCACCTACACAGGCCTGCACGGCGCCAACCGGCTGGCCAGCAACTCGCTGCTGGAGTGCGTAGTACTGGGCCGCACCTGCGCCGACCACATCCTGGCGCAGGAGGCGGTGGGCTTGGCCCAGCTGCCGCCCTGGGATGAGAGCCAGGTGGAGGATGCCGACGAGGAGGTCGTCATCTCGCACAACTGGGACGAGCTGCGCCTCTTGATGTGGAACTACGTCGGCATCGTGCGCACCACGCGCCGGCTGGAGCGCGCGCTGCACCGCATCAAGCTGCTGCGCAGCGAGATCGACGACTACTACGCCAACTTCCGCGTCACGCGCGACCTGCTGGAGCTGCGCAACCTGGTGGACTGCGCCGAGCTGATCGTGCGCTCGGCCTTGACCCGGCGCGAAAGCCGCGGCCTGCACTACAGCCGCGACTATCCGCAGACGCTGCCGGTCAGCTTCCCGACCGTGCTGCAGCGCAAGCCTAAGCGGCGCGACGCCTGGCTGCCCTGATGCTCCAGGCGCCGCCCCCTGCGACTTGCAGCGGCCGGTGATCTCCGCCGGGCTTGATCCTGGCCAGATGTGGGGCGGTTCTGCACGGCGATAATTTCTGTTTACAGTCGTTCACTGCAAGCAGACCACCGCCTTTGCGTCCGCCCGTCATGCCCAACCGCCTCATCGCCCTGATCAAGGGCTGCGTGTCCGCCATCCTGCTCACGCTCAACACCCTGGTGTGCTTCTCCGCGCTGCTGCCGGTGGCGCTGCTCAAGCTGCTGCTGCCGATCAAGCCGGTGCGCGCCGTGCTGGACCTGCTGCTCAATGGCATCTGCGCGGTCTGGATCGGCGGCAACAACCGCTGGATGGCCCTGGCCGGTCGCACCCGATGGGACGTCACCGGCGTCGAAGGCCTCAAGCCCCGCGGCTGGTACCTTGTCAGCAGCAATCACCAGAGCTGGGTGGACATCCTGGTGCTGCAGAAGGTCTTCAACCTGCGCATTCCGCTGCTCAAGTTCTTCCTCAAGAAAGAACTGATCTACGTGCCCATCATGGGTTTTTGCTGGTGGGCGCTGGACTTCCCCTTTATGCGCCGCAAGGGCGGCGCCAGCCTGGCAAAGGACATGGAGGCCACGCGCAAGGCCTGCGAGCGCTTCAAGGTGATCCCGACCTCCGTGCTGAGCTTCCTTGAGGGCACCCGCTTCACCCAAGCCAAGCACGACCAGCAGCGCTCGCCCTACACCCATCTGCTCAAACCCAAGATCGGCGGCATCGCGATGGCGCTGGCCACGATGGGCGAGAAGTTCGACGCGCTGGTGGACGTGACCATCGTCTACCCGAAGGGCGTGCCTGACTTCTGGGATCTGATGTGCGGCCGCCTGCGCGAAGTGGTGGTCCGCGTGGACAAGCTGGCCATCCCCGCCGCGCTGCGCCAGGGCGATGAGCTGGTCGATGCTGCCTACCGCTCGACGCTGCAGGACTGGATCACGCAGATGTGGCAGGACAAGGACCGGCGCATCGGCGAGCTGCTGGGGCAGCCGCTGGCGCCCGCGGCGGTGCCTGCGGTGGCGGTGGCGCAGCGAGCCTGATCTGCCGATGGTAGGGGCGTGCGGCTTCTGCCGGCCGCCGGCCCCGCTCGTCGCGGGCGGTTCAGCGCCGCGCGCGCATCACGGTGCGGGCCTGCACGAACTCGAAGGCGAACTGCACCGACTCGTCCACCGAGCGTTCGTTTTCCAGCCGCTCGCGCTCGGTGAGGTAGAAGACCAGATCCACTTCATGGCGGATGTAGCGCGGCGGCAGCCGGTTCAGCGCCACGCAGGCCACGTCGGGCAACTGCTCGGCACTGATGAGCGGATAGTGCGGGGCGCGCGCCGTGACGGCCTCGAACACGGCCCGCTCGTGGAAGTTGCGGATGGAGCTGAAGTCGGCGGCGGACATGGGGCGGAAGACCTGAGCGGATCAACAAGTCACGTGGCAACGCCCAGTATCGGCAGCCCCGCCCCATGCCGGCGGGCGACTTGGCCCTGGCGCGGTGCTATGTCACGGCCCGTTTGCGCGGCCTCGGCGTCTGGGTGCCAAAGCCGCGGCCCGGGCATGCGGGTCGTCCCCACCCTCGGCAGGAGTGGCGCGGGGAGCGCTCAGCCGATCACGCGCATGGAGTAGTCCACCGCGCGCACGTCCTTGGTCAGCTTGCCGATGGAGATGCGGTCCACGCCGGTGGCGGCGATCTCGCGCAGGCGCTCCAGCGTCACGCCGCCGGACACCTCCAGCAGCGCGCGCCCGGCGTTCAGCGCCACGGCATCACGCATCTGCTGCAGCGAAAAGTTGTCCAGCAGCACGCTGGTGGCACCCGCCTCTAGGGCCTCGCTCAGCTGGGCCAGCGTCTCCACCTCGATCTGGATACCCACGCCGGCCTGCAGCGCCTGCGCGGCCTGCAGGGCGGCGCGCACGCTGCCGGCCGCGGCGATGTGGTTTTCCTTGATCAGGATGCCGTCATAAAGGGCCAGGCGTTGGTTCTGGCCGCCGCCGACACGGACGGCGTACTTCTGGGCCAGGCGCAGCCCCGGCAGCGTCTTGCGCGTATCCAGCACCGCGCAGCCGCGCGGGTTGGGTGAGGCCCCGGCGATGGCATCCGCGTGCTGGCGGGTAAGTGTGGCCGTGCCCGAGAGCAGCTGCAGGAAGTTGAGCGCCGGTCGCTCGGCCGACAGCAGCGCACGGGCATCGGCCTCGACGGTGCACACCGGTGTGTCGGCTCGCATGCGGTCACCCTCGGCGTAGTGCCAGGTGATCTGCGCCTGGTCATCGAGCGCCAGGACGCAGCCGTCGAACCACTCGCGACCGCACAGGACCGCGTCCTCGCGCACGATCACGCGCGCCGTGATGCACTTGCCCGCCGGCGCCAGCTGCGCCGTCCAGTCGCATATGCCGATGTCTTCCATCAGCGCATCGCGGATGTTGCGCTCGCGCGCTTGGGCAAGGGATTCGTTGTGGTCGAACATGGGCGGGGCGGGGCAACGGCAAAGCGGCGATTTTCCGTCACGCTCCGCACGGGGTCTATGCTGGCCGCTGGATCACAGCAGGAGCACTTCCATGGGTGACAAGAACGGGAAAGACGAGGGAAAGATGAAGGGCCGCAACGGCAAGGCGGACCTGGCCGGCAGCAAAGGGAATGGCAACGGCAAGGCCTCTGGCCGCTTGAGCAAGGCCGACTACGAAGCCGAGCTGGAGAAGCTGCAGATCGAGCTCAACGGCATGGCGCGGTGGCTGCAGCACACCGGCCAGCGGCTGGTGGTGGCGATTGAGGGACGGGACACAGCAGGCAAGGGCGGCGTGATCGCGGCCATCAGCGACGAGCTCAATCCACGCCAGTGCCATGTGGTGGCGCTGTCCAAGCCCAGCGAGCGCGAGCAGACGCAGTGGTACTTCCAGCGCTATGTGCCGCATCTGCCCGCGGCCGGAGAGATCGTGCTCTTCGACCGCAGCTGGTACAACCGCGCCGGCGTCGAGAAGGTCATGGGCTATGCCACGCCCGAGCAGGTGCGGGCGTTCCTGAAGCAGGCGCCGGTCTTCGAGCGCATGCTGGTGGACGACGGCATCCTGCTGTTCAAGTACTGGCTGACGGTGGATCAGGCGCTGCAGGAAGAGCGCTTCCAGGAGCGGCTGACCGACCCGCTCAAGCGCTGGAAGCTCTCGCCCATTGATGTGCAGGCCCGCGCCCGCTACGCCGACTACGGGCAGGCGCGCGACGAGATGCTGCAGGCCACGCACACCGAGCACGCGCCGTGGACGCTGGTCGATTTCAACGATCAGCGCCGCGGCCGGCTGAACCTGATCCGCGACCTGCTGGACCGGCTGCCGGACACGCGGGTGGACCCGCCGCCGCTGGACTTCCCGCCGCTGGAGGGTCCGCTGCTGAAGGAACGCTACAGCGGCCCGGTCCAGCCGATCGAAGGCAAGTACTGAGCGGTGGCCGCAAGGCGGCATGCCGCAGATCAGGCCGCGCCCACCCCCGGCACGAAGCCCTGGGCCGGCTTGGCGATCGCCCCCGGGTTCTGCGCGACGAAGGCCAGCATGCGGTCGATGCAGCCATGCGCCTGGCTGCGCACCGGCTCGGGCACCTCGATCTCGCCGGTGCCGCGCTCCAGGCAGTCGATGACGCCCTGCAGCGCGTTCATCGCCATCCACGGGCAGTGCGCGCAGCTCTTGCAGGTGGCGCCGTTGCCGGCGGTGGGGGCCTCGATCAGCGTCTTGCCGGGCGCCAGCTGGCGCATGCGGTGCAGGATGCCGTTGTCGGTGGCGACGATGTATTCCTTGGCCGAGCCCTCGACCACCGCCTTGAGCAGCTGCGACGTGGAGCCGACCACGTCGGCCTGCTTGACCACGCTCTCGGGTGATTCGGGGTGCACCAGCACCATCGCGCCGGGGTGTTCGGCCTTGAGCAGGTCCAGCTCCAGGCCCTTGAACTCGTCATGCACGATGCAGGCGCCGTTCCACATCAGCATGTCGGCGCCGGTCTGCTGCTGGATGTAGCGGCCCAGGTGGCGGTCGGGTGCCCAGAGGATCTTCTCGCCCTGGGCCTTCAAGTGCTCGACGATGGCCAGCGCGCAGGAGCTGGTGACCATCCAGTCGGCGCGTGCCTTCACCGCGGCGCTGGTGTTGGCATAGACGACCACCTTGCGGTCGGGGTGGGCGTCGCAGAAGGCAGCGAAGTCCTCGGCCGGGCAACCTAGGTCCAGCGAGCAGGTGGCGTCCAGGTCGGGCATCAGCACGCGTTTGTCGGGCGACAGGATCTTGGCCGACTCGCCCATGAAGCGCACGCCGGCCACCACCAGCGTCTGCGCCGCATGGTCGCGGCCGAAGCGGGCCATCTCCAGCGAGTCGGCCACGCAGCCGCCGGTCTCCAGCGCCAGGTCCTGCAGGTCGCCGTCGACGTAGTAGTGGGCCACCAGCACCGCGCCGCGCTCGGCCAGCAGGGCCTTGGCGCGCGCCTTCTGCTGCTGGCGCTGCTCGGGCGTCAGCGCAGGCGGCACCTTGGCCCAGGCATGGGCCACGCACGAGGCGCCGCTGGCGTCCTGGCGGGTGTAGTCGTATTCGACGGTGGGGGAGGCGGTGTTCATGGCATCAGGCCCGGCGAGCGCGGGCGTCGTGATCGTGGGGGCGAAGTCGGGACGATAGCCGCAGCAGGGGCCCGGTGCCGAGCGTGCGGCTGTGGCGGACGCAGGGGCGGCGGGAGGCGCTGGGCGAAAGTTGGGGCCGTCAAGCCCGGCTGCAAGGGAGATCGGCGGCATCAGCCGTGACCGATGCCCGCCAGCGCCATAGCGCCAGCACCAGCTGGCCGCTGGCCCACACGGTGAAGAAGGCGAAGAGCACGTCGCCCAGGTAGTGGCCGCCTTGCAGCATGCGCCCCAGGCCGATCACCCCGCCGCAAGCCAGGCCGATGGCAAACCAGCGCCGCCGCCAGGCCGGCGAGGCGAGCAGGCCCCAGCTCATCAGCCAGAAGCCGGCCGCGGCATGGCTGCTGACGAAGGAGTAATGCTGGTCGCAGCTCCAGCACGGGCGCAGGGGCGGGTGGTAAGGGCGGCTGCCGCCGAAGTCCACCGTCTGCACCGGCCGCGGGCGCTGCAGCTCGGGCTTGAAGACGCCTTCCACCAGCAGCCCCGGGCCGAGCAGGGCTGTGCATAGCGCGACGCCGACCGCGGCGCGGCGGGCGGGAGCGATCCGTCGCCATCCCAGCCGCCCGGCCAGCCAGGCCAGGAACACCCCCAGCAGCAGTGCACGGCCCACCCACGGGGACCAGAGATAGGACCACTGCACCCAGCCCAGCGCGTCGCCAGTGAAGCCGGCGCCCGGCGTGTAGAGCGCCTGGCTGACGCGCAGGTCCAGCTGCGGCCAGAGCAGGTAGATGGCGATGGCGGCCAGCAGCGCGGCAGCGGCCAGGCGGTCGTGCAGCGTCCACAGCGGCGGCGGGGCCGGGCGCGACACGGTGGGCGCGTGCTGCGACGACGCAGCGCTGCGCGCCTGCGGCGACGAACCGGCGCTGCGCGCCTGCGGCGGGCGGGTGGGCATGGCGCTCAGCGCAAGGCGGCGAGCCGCGCGCCCGCGGCTTCGGGCTCGGCAGCGCCATAGGCCGTCGGCGGGCCGATCCAGCCGCCCAGGCGGAAGACGTGCACCTCGGCCGTGCGGTCGGGGCCGACGCGCACGATGGCCGGCGGGATGCGCTGGACGCGGGCGAAGTGCTCCAGCACATGGCGCGGCTCGCCATCACGGGCCAGCAGCACGATGGGCTGGCCAGGCAGCGGCGCGAAGCGCGTGGTCAGCTCGTAGTGGTCGCGCACGCCGCCTTCCGGGTTCCAGGCCACCGGCCGCACGTTGAAGGCGCGCCACTGATAGGCGGCCTCGGTCAGCAGCAGCCGGTCGTCGGACAGCACGATGGTGCCGGGCTGCGCCAGCTCCGGCAGCCGGGCCTCAAGCTCGGCAAAGGCGCGGTCCCAGCCGCGCATGCGCACGAAGACGTCCAGCCGGCTGGGCAACGTAGCGCCGGTGGCGCGGGCAAGGTCGGGCAGGTGAGCCACCAGCAGGGTCAGCGCCAGGTTGCTGCCCACGAGGACAGCCAGCGCCCGCCGGCGCAGCCCGCCAGCAGGCATCAGCGCCACCACGGCCAGCAGCACGCTGCCCACGTGGGCCGGCGCCGCCCAGTTGATGTGCGCGCTGGCGCGAAAGGCCTGCAGCACCGCCACGCCCAGCAGCGGCAGCGTCAGCGCCAGCAGGTAGGCGCCGGCGCCGGCGGGCAGGGGCTGGTCCGCGGCCCGGCCTGAAGTCAGGCTTGCGGACGCGGGCGGATGCGCGTGGGCCGCGGAACGCAGCCGCCGCACACCGGCCAGGGCATACCAGGCGCCCACCGGCCCCAGGATGGCCGCCTGGCCGGCGATGAACTCCAGCGCCGCGCCCAGCCCGCCGCCCCGGCTGGAGCGCGTGGTGATGTCGGCCGTGTGCTGCAGCGTGGGGAAGCCCATCTGCGCGTTCCACCACAGGTTGGGCGCGATCAGGAGCAGCGCGATGGCCGCGGCCACCCACGGGCCCGCGCGCCGCAGCCCGCGCCGGGGGCCGGGCACGGCCCACAAGGCGATCAGCGCGGTGAGCGAGAAAGCCGCGGCCGTGTACTTGGCCAGCACGCCCAGGCCAGCGGCCACGCCCAGCAGTGCCCACCAGCGCAGGCCGTCGGTGGTCTGCGCCCGCCACAGTGCCCAGGCCGCCAGGGCCCAGGTGAGCAGCAGCGGCGCGTCGGTGGTGGCGAACATGCCCAGCAGCCCACTGATCGGCAGGCTGATGAAGACCAGCGCCGCCACCGGCCCCGCGCCGGGGCGCAGGTCCTCGGCCAGGCGGCCGATCAGCAGTGCGGTGAGCGGGTACAGCAGCATGATCAGCAGCCGCACGCCGAGCACGCTGTCGCCGAAGACGGCCGTGGAGGCGCCGATCAGCCAGGCCACCAGTGGCGGCTTGGAGTAGTAGCCCCAGGCAGGCTCGCGCGACCAGTCCCAGTACTGGGCCTCGTCGTAGAACAGCGTCATGCCGCTGTGCGGGATGAACCACACGTGCCAGGCCAGCAGCGCCAGCATGACGGCGGCGGCCGTGGCCCAGGCGCCGCCGGGGCCGGCTTGGGGCGCGGCGCCCGTGATGCGCGCTAGGCGCTGATCGCGCCCGTCGGGCATCGCCCCGGCCCCGCTCATGCCGCCGCGGCGTCCTTGCGGTGCCAGGCCGCGTCGGGCGCCAGCGCCTCGGCAGCGCTGGTGTGATACGCCGCGGCGGGCTGCTTTTCGCGCGGGGCGTAGTAGATGCGGATCAGCAGCTCGGCCAGCACGCCGGTGGTCAGCAGCTGCAGCCCGCCCAGCACGCACAGCAGGCCGAAGAACAGCAGCGGGCGGCCGCCGATGTCCTCGCCGAAGAGCTTGAGCCCGGCCAGGTACATCAGCACCAGGCCGCCGATGCCGGTCAGCCCCAGCCCCAGGCCGCCGAAGAAGTGGCCGGGACGCGAGGCATAGCGCAGGAAGAAGTGCATCGCCAGCAGGTCGACGATGACGCGGAAGGTGCGCGAGATGCCGTATTTGGACGTGCCGTGCAGCCGCGCGTGGTGGCGCACCGGCTCCTCGGCCATGCGCCGCGGCGACGTCACCGTGGCCATCCAGCCGGGAATGAAGCGGTGCATCTCGCCATAGAGGCGCACCCGCTTGAGCACGCTGGCGCGGTAGGCCTTGAGGCTGCAGCCCAGGTCGCGGAACGGCAGGCCGGTGATGCGGCGGATCAGCCGGTTGGCGATCTTGCTGGGCACCTTGCGCAGCACCAGGCCATCCTGGCGGTTGACGCGCCAGCCGGCCACCAGGTCCAGGTCATCGCGCAGCAGGCGGTCGACCAGCTTGGGGATGTCACGCGGGTCGTTCTGCAGGTCGCCATCCAGCGTCACGATGACATCGCCGCGCGCGGCATCGATGCCCGCCTGCATGGCAGCCGTCTGCCGGAAGTTGCGCCACAGCGGCACGATGCGGATGTGCGGGCCGAAGCGGCGCGCGGCCGCCTCCAGCGCGGCCACGGTGCCGTCGCTGGAGCCGTCGTCCACCACCACCAGCTCCCATTCGCACGGGTAGTCGGCCAGCGCGGTCTGGATGGCCTCGACCATGGCCGGCGCGTTGTCCTCTTCGTTGTACATGGGCACGACCACCGACAGGCGGTGGGCCGGCATGGTGCGCGGCATGGGCAGGTCGAGGTCGAGGGGACCGGTAACGGGGGAGAGGGCGGCAGTCATGGTCGGGGCGATGATGCGCGGCGGCACGGCGGGAACCGGGTGGTCGCAGCCTGTGGGCCGATCGCGCGAGGCACCCGGCCGGTCCAGGCACGGACGGCGCGGGCAAACCGCCATTGTCTCAGCGCGGCGCGCCCGTGCCCACCGGCAAGGCAGGGCGGCAGGCAGTGCGCGGGCTTTTCAGCTCTTGCCGCCGGGCAGGCCGCGCAATCCGCACAGCACCGCGCCGCCCACGGCGCCGGCCAGCAGCGTCAGGTGCCAGACCAGTGCGGCCAGGATCACGCCGGCCGGGGTGGCAGCCCCCATCCCGCCCAGCCAGGCCACGCCCGCGTGCACGCCGGCCTCGAAGGTGCCGAAACCCGCCGGGCCCTGCACCGGGAGGATGGAGATGAGCTCCGCGCCCACCATGCCGGCCCAGGCCGGCTCCCAGCCGATGCCCGCGGCGGCCGCCACCAGGGCCATGCCGCCGGCCATCTTCACCGTCCAGTTCAGCAGGGTGTAGACCCAGGCCAGCGGATGGTGGTGGGCGCGGTCGTCCAGCGCCAGGCGCAGCTTGGCCAGGCCACCGACCAGCTTGCGCCGCCATCCACCGGCCGCGGCCTCGTCCGCCGCCGGCAGCGCGGTGAAGGCGGGCAGTCGGGCCAGGACGGCGCGCGACACCGGCTCCAGCAGCGCCACGCCGGCCAGCCACAGCAGCACCAGCCCGGCGCGCGCACCCAGGCCGAACCCCGGCCAGGCCAGGACGGCCAACAGGGCCAGCACGGCCAAATCCTGCACCCGCATCCATACCCAGGCCGCCACGGCGGTGGCTGCGGGCGTGCCCAGCTCGCGCGAGGCCAGCCAGGGGAACGCCAGCTCGCCGCTGCGGAAGGGCAGCAGCACGACGGCGCCGTTGTAGCGCAACATCAACCGCCACGCCGCCCGACGTGGCCACCACAGCCCGGCCTGCCGGGCCAGCACCACCTGCATGCGCGCGGCCCGCAAGCCGTAGCTGACGACCAGTGTCATGCAAGCGAGCAGCCAGGTGTCCCAGCCTATGCGCGCCAGGGCCTGCGGCAGGTTGTCCAGGGGCAGCCGGGCCAGCAGCCAGGCCAGCAGCGCCAGGCCCAGCGTCCAGCCGAGCAGCTTCTTCCAAGGCGGGCGGGTCATGATCCAGCCACGCCGGGCTTGTGACGCGCCTCACCGGTCAGCTGCCAGGCGCGATGCAGCCCCACGCCCAGCGCGGCGGCCACCAACGCGAACTGTGCCGCCATCCCCTGCGGGTAGCCCAGCGGCAGCGCCGCCGCCAGGAAGCCGCACAGCAGCAGTGCGGCCACCGCCACGCGCTGGCCATGCCAGCTCGCCACCCAGTCGCTGAGGCGGGTGCGCGCCGCCAGCAGTACGGCAAACGCGCCGAACAGCCAGCCCAGCGCCGCGCCCGCCAGCACGTCGCGCGGCCAGTGCACGCCGGCGGCCAGCCGCGACAGCGCGGTGGCCGTGGCCAGCCCCAGCACCAGCGGGGCCGCCCAGGCGCGCAGCCGACCGTGTCGGCGGCTGAGCAGCACCACGGCCGCGGTGGCAAATGCGCCGGCCGCATGGCCGGAAGGCATGGAGCGGTCCTTCAGCGCGGCGCCGAGCACCAGGATCTCGCCGGGCGCCAGTACGGCGGGCGGGCGCGGTGCCGCCAGGGCGCCCTTGAGTGCATCGACCCCCAGGCCGCCCAGCAGCAGCACGATCAGGCCGGCGGCCGTCCAGTCCGGACGGCGGCCGGCCGCCAGCAGGAACAGGATCAGCAGGCCCAGCGCTCGGCCGGCCAGCGAGAGGCTGGACCACCACACCACCAGCCAGCGCTGGGGCTCGCCGCCCTCTGCTCGCCCGAGCAGGGCCGCATTGGCCTGCAGCAGCAGCGGCCGGTCCAGCCCGTGGGCGGCCACCCAGCCGGCGGCCAGCAGCAGGGCCAGCGGCAGCGCCAGCCAAGCGAGCCCATGCCGGGCCCAGAAGCGCCAGGGGCGGCGGACGGTGGAGAGATCGGTCACGGCTTGCGTGCGTGCGTGCGGGAACGAGAGGGCGGTTGGATGACGGCCGGCTTGCGCTTCCGGGCAGCCTGCCGGGGCGCGCAAGGCGGGGCCCTGATGGGCCGGCCGGGGCCGGCTGCAAGGCCCAGGAGGCAGGACCCAAGAGCCGGGGCTTTCAGAAGGTGCCGATAGAGGCCGGGCACTGTAGCGGATACCGATGCGCCGGCCACGGCGCCGCGCCGGGTGAACGGTCACGGGGTGGAGGCGCCCGGGGCTGCGCGACACAATCGCCCATCCTCTCCCCACCCATCCCTGCACCGCGCGCTGCGGCGGAACGCCCCGCGCGCCCATCATCGACCCGTCATCCGTCACTTCAGCCATGAGCCAAGCCCCCGCCACCTTCGCCACCTGCGACTTCTGCGACGAGCACAAGAACGACACCGACGGCGCCTTCCGCGTGCTGCCGCCAGTCTTCCGCGACTTCGGTGCGCGCCGGGCCTTCGCCGGCCCGGTGGCCACCGTCAAGTGCCATGAGGACAACACCCTGGTCAAGGCCGCCGTGGACAGCCCGGGCAACGGCCGCGTGCTGGTGGTGGACGGCGGCGGCTCGCTGCGCCGCGCACTCGTCGGCGGCAACCTGGGCAAGGCCGCGGCCAGGAACGGCTGGGCCGGCGTGATCGTCGACGGCTGTGTGCGTGACGTGGGCGAGCTGGCTGAGTGCGAGGTCGGCATCCGCGCGCTGGCCTCCATGCCGCTGCCCACCGAGAAGCGCAACCAGGGCCAGGCCGACGTGCCGGTGCAGATCCAGGGCGTGTGGGTGCGCCCGGGCGACTGGCTGTATGCCGATGCCGACGGCATCGTCGTGTCGGACCGGCCGCTGGCCTGACACCGGGCCCACGCGGCAGCCGCCCTCGATGAACCGCGACACCACCCGCCCAGCCGCTGCCGCGCAGCCGGGCGCGCCTACCGCCGCGCTGCCGGACCTGGCCACCCTGCCGCTGCTGCAGCGCCCGGTGTCGGTGCTGGTGGCCACGCGCGACGCGACGCAGCAGCCGCACGTGGTGCGCGCGTTGGGCTTGCAGTGCCCGCCGCGCAGCGAGCGCATCGCCGTGCTGATTGACGGTGCGGCGGCGGGGGACACGCTGGCCGATGTGCGCGCCAACCGGCAGGTCGCCGTGGTCTTCTGTGAGCCCAGCACCCACCGCACGGTGCAGATCAAGGGCCGCGATGCGCGGCTGGAGCCGGCGGGCCCGCAGGACGCGGCCACCGTGCGCGGCTACATCGGCCGCATGACCGGCGAGATCGGCCTGCTGGGCTTTGCGCCGCAGATGGTGGAGGCACTCTTCAGCCACGACCCGGCCGCGCTGCAGGTGCTGAGCTTCACCCCCTGCGAGGCCTATGAGCAGACGCCCGGCGCGCATGCGGGCGAGCCCTTGCCGCCACAGCCCTGAGCCAAGCACACACCCGCACCCGCACCCGCACCCGCACCCGCACCTGCACCTGCACCCGCACCTGCACCTGCACCTGCACCTGCACCTGCCTCTTGCCCATGCCCCTGACGCTGGACGACATCCGCGACTGCCTGGAGGGCGCCATCCCCGGCGTCATGGCCACCTGCGCGGCGGACGGCACGCCCAACGTGGCCTATCTGTCGCAGGTGGACTACGTGGATGCGCGGCACGTGGCGTTGTCCTTCCAGTTTTTCAACAAGACGCGGCGCAACGTGCTGGCCGACCCGCGGGTGGAGATCCTTGTCGCTCATCCGCTCACCGGCGCGCTCTACCGCATCCGCGCCCGCTACCTGGCCACGCAGACCGAAGGCCCGCTGTTCGAGCGCATGAAGGCCAAGCTCTCGGGCATCGCCTCGCACAGCGGTATGGCTGGCGTCTTCCACCTGCTCGGCGCGGATCTGTACGAGGTGGCGTCCATCGACCGCGTGCGCAAGGCCGACCTGCCGGCGCCGGCACCCGGCGTCAACCGGCTGGCCGCGCTGCGGCGCTGCTCGCAGGCGCTGCAGGGCTGCGGTGATCTGGACAGCCTGCTGGAGGCGCTGCTGGATGGCCTGGCCCGCGAGCTGCACATCGACCACGCGCTGGTGCTGGTGCACGACGCTGCCGCGCAGCGCCTCTACACCGTGGCCAGCCGCGGCTACGGCCGCTCGGGCGTGGGTTCGGAGATCGGCCTGGGCGAGGGGGTGATCGGCGTGGCCGCGCGCCAGCGCGTGCCAGTACGCATCAGCCACCTGACCAGCGAGCAGGCCTATGTGCAGGCCGTGCGCGAGCACCTGCCGCCGCACCAGCCGGGCAATGCCGGCGCCGCGCGCGAGATCCCCTGGCCCGGCCTGGCCGAGCCGCACAGCCAGCTGGCCGTGCCGCTGCTGGCCTGCGGCGAGCTGGTGGGCGTGCTGTTCGTCGAGAGCGAGCAGGACCTGCGCTTCAGCTATGACGACGAAGACGCGCTGGTGGCGCTGGGCGGGCAACTGGCGGCCTGCCTGCGCCAGCTGCAGGATGGCGAAGCCGCTGATGCGGCGCCGACACCGGCGCATCAGGTGGAGCCAGGCGCACGGCATGGCGTGCCGCAGGGCTCTGCACCTGGGCCACTGCACGGGCCACTGGATGCGCCACTACACAGCGCCCAGCTGCCGCCCCCCGGGCAGTCGGCGGGCAGCGACCCACGCAGCCCGGCCGCCGCCCCGCTGCACGTGCGCTACTACGAGCAGGACGGCAGCGTCTTCTTCGACGGCGACTACATCATCAAGGGCGTGGCCGGCGCCGTGCTGTGGACCCTGCTCAGCGACCACGCGGCCAGCGGGCGCTGCGAGTTCACCAACCGCGAGCTGCGGCTGGATCCGCGCGTGCGCCTGCCCGACGTTGTCGACAACCTGGAGGCCCGGCTGGTGCTGCTGGCGCGTCGGCTGGCCGAGCGCGGCGGCTGCGTGCAGCTGACCAAGGCCGGCCGCGGCCGGCTGCGGCTGGAGGTCGGCCGCCCGCTGCTGCTGCAGGCCCTGGGGGGCTGAAGACCGCGAAGCCGGCCGTGCGTTACGGCTCGGGCGCCCGCGTGCCGGGGCGCCCTCCGCATCAGGCTGCCAGCCGCGCCGGCTCCGCCTCTGGTGCCACGCCCAGGCCGCGCTGCACGCCAGCCCACTGCGCCGCATCCAGCACCTCGCGCGCCAGGTCCAGCACGGCGGCGAAGGCCGGCGCCGGGGCTTCGGCCTGCATGCCAGCCAGCACGCCCAGGCGCTCGGCCGGGCTCAGCGCCGGCAGCATCCAGCGCATGATGAACATCAGCTCCGCAGGCTGGATGCCGGCCAGGATCTGGTCATGCACGGCCTTGAGCTCGGCATCCGAGTAGTGCGCCCACAGCACCGCGTTGTGGCGCGACTCCTCCACCTGCATGTGCTCGAAGTTCTCGCCGACGAAGCTCGAGAGCTCCAGGTACAGCCGGTGCAGCGCTCCGGCACGCGCGGGGCCCGTGGCCTGCTCCACGCCTTCGCAGAGCGCGCGCAGGCCGCTGATGCTGTCGGCATGGTCCTGGTGCTCGTCGGCGATGCGCGAGCTGGCGCCGCCCACCGCGCGCTCCAGGAGTGGGTGCACGTAACGCTCTTCCTTGGCGATG
Organism: Pseudomonadota bacterium; assembly: GCA_049321005.1. Lineage (GTDB taxonomy): Bacteria > Pseudomonadota > Gammaproteobacteria > Burkholderiales > Burkholderiaceae_C > Aquabacterium. Next base: position 84,247 of record JBMOQL010000004.1, on the reverse strand, counting down.
TGGGCTTCGCAGGCGGCCAGCAGTTCGCGCACCTGCGCCAGGGCGCCCTCGGCGGATGCACGGTCGTCGGCATCGGCGCGGCCCAGGCGCAGCAGCGTGTCACTCATCAGGCTGCGCAGCGCCTTGTGGATGAACGCGTACAGGTCCAGGCGCGAGGCGTGGGGCGGGGTGGGGAGGGTGTTCATGGTTCCTCTGCTTTGCTGTTGATGAGTGGGGCAGCGCGATGGCGTCATCGCGTGCCGTCACTCTAGGAAAGCAGCCCGTCGAGGGTTCGTAAATGAACCCTCACGGAACCTTAAAGCCTCATTAATCCCCCGCCGGAGGGTGGCCGACGCGCTGGGCCGCAGTGACCCCCGGGTGTCCTCAGGCGGCCACGACCTCCAGCAGCCGGTCGAGGCCGCCGCTGTGGATGGCCACCATCGCCTGCTCGCGCACCTTGGGCTTGGCGTGATAGGCCACGCTCAGGCCGGCCGCGCCCATCATCAGCAGGTCGTTGGCGCCGTCGCCCACGGCAATGGCCTGCGACGGCGGGCAGCCGATGCGCTCGCACAGGGCCAGGAGGTGCGCGCGCTTGGCCGCGCCATCCACGATGTCGCCCAGCACGCGGCCGGTGAGGCGGCCGCCTTCGATCTCCAGCACGTTGGAGTGGGCCTCGTCCATGCCCAGGCGCTCGCGCACGCGGTCGGCGAAGAAGGTGAAGCCGCCGGAGACCAGCAGCGTGCGCAGGCCGGCCGCGCGTGCCGCGGCCATGAGCTCCTGCGCGCCGGGATTGAGCTTGAGCCGCTGGTCGTAGACCTCCTGCAGCGCGCCGGCCGGCACACCCTTGAGCAGGGCCACGCGGCGGATCAGGCTCTCCTTGAAGTCGGCGATCTCGCCGCGCATGGCAGCTTCGGTGATGGCCGCGACCTCGGCCTTCTTGCCCACCGCGTCGGCAATCTCGTCGATGCACTCGATGTCGATCAGCGTCGAGTCCATGTCGAAGGCGATGGCACGGAACTGCCGCAGCGCAAGCGGCGGCGTGAAGCCCTGAATGACGAGGCCGGGGGAGACTTCTTGCGGCTGGGGCATGGTGGCTGCCGGACGGGCAAAGCCACGATTATCTGGCGCCATCCCCTCACGGCCGGCCCGGCCTCCGCCTGCATGCAGCGGGCTGCGGGTTGGGCCGGTCGGCACCGCAGGCAAGGAATGCAAGGTCGGCCCAGGCGCCTGGATTGCCCTGGGGCAATCCCGCTGATAGGCACGAACTGGGGTGCCCGTACTTGTGCGCTGCGGCCGGGTTCGGCATCGTCCTTGCAATGCACCTTGTGGTGTGTGCGGCAAAGGAGAACGCCATGGCGGCCATCGCGCAGGTCATCGAGCGGCGGCTGGAGAGCCTGCCGCGATCCGTCGTGCTGGAGTGGCCAGGCGGGCGGGCCGGGCGGGGCGGCGACGTGGCGCTGCGCTTCAGCCAGTCCCGCGGCCTGGTGGACCTGGCGCGTGGGGAGGTCGGCGCCCTGGCTGATGCCTATGTGCGCGGTGAAGTGGACATCGACGGCAGCATGCGCGACGTGATGGCCGTGGTGGCCCAACTCACGCGCCAGCCGGTGAACAACCGCCCGCCCATGCCCTGGGCGCGCGCATGGCGCCACCTGCGCTCCAGGCTGGCGCACCGCCTGCACCAGGATGCGCGGCAGATCAGCTTCCACTACGACGTCGGCGACGACTTCTATGCGCTCTGGCTGGACGCGCGCCGCGTCTACAGCTGCGCCTACTTTCGGGACGCTGACATGACGCTGGCCCAGGCGCAGGAGGCCAAGCTGGACCACATCTGCCGCAAGCTGGCGCTGCAGCCCGGGCAGCGCTTCCTGGACGTGGGCTGCGGCTGGGGCGGGCTGCTGCTGTGGGCAGCCGAGCATTACGGCGTGCAGGCCACGGGCATCACGCTGTCGCGCAACCAGCACGCGCACGTCAGCCGCCTGATCGAGGCGCACGGCCTGCAAGGCCGGGTGCAGGTGAGGCTGATGGACTACCGCCAGCTACCAGACGGGCCGTTCGACCGGGTGGCTTCGGTGGGCATGTTCGAGCATGTGGGCCGCGCACAGCTCAGCGCCTACTTCGACAAGCTGCGCCGGCTGGTGACGCCCGGCGGGCTGGTGATGAACCACGGCATCACCGCCGGCGGCCTGCACCATGCCGAGCTGGGCGCGGGCATGGGCGGCTTCATCGAAAAGTACATCTTCCCGGGCGGCGAGCTGACCCATGTGGCGCATGTGGCGCGGCACCTGGCCGAGGGCGGCCTGGAGCTGCTGGACGCCGAGAACCTGCGGCCGCATTACGCCCGCACGCTCTGGGCCTGGTCGGATGGCCTGGAGTCCCGCTTGGACGAGGCCCGGCGCGTGGCCAGCGAGCAGACGGTGCGCGCCTATCGCCTGTACCTGGCCGGCTGCGCCATGGCCTTCGAGCAAGGCTGGATCTCGCTCTATCAGCTGCTGGCCGCACACCCCAGCGGCCGCCCCGGCCAGCCCGGCGGTGAAGCCCTGCGCGGCGCGCAGAGCGACTATCCCTTCAACCGCGGCTACATGTACCCGGCTTGAGCACTGCCGGGGTCATGCCGGTCTCCGGTTCTGGCTCAGGACGGCGTGGCGGTGGTGCGGGCGGTGGATTGCGGACGCCGGAGGTGCGCTGAGCGAGTCCGCCGCGCGTGCGGCGTCGGCCGTTCAAGGCGTGATTGCCACCTTCAACACGCCGTCACGCTGGTGGCTGAACAGCTCATACGCCGCCTCGATCTCGTCCAGCCTGAAGCGGTGCGTGACCATGCTGCCCAGGTCCACGCGCCCGGCCTCGATGACCGACATCAGCCGGCGCATGCGCTCCTTGCCGCCCGGGCACAGGCTGGTGATGATCCGGTGGTCGCCCAGCCCGGCGGCGAACGGGCCCAGCGGGATGGTGAGGTCGGTGGAGTAGACGCCCAGGCTGGACAGCGTGCCGCCCGGGCGCAGCACGCGCAGGCTGGCCTCGAAGGTCTTCTGCGTGCCCAGTGCCTCGATGGCCACGTCCACGCCGCGCCCGCCGGTGATCTTGAGGATCTCGTCCACCGGATCGACCTTGCTGAAGTCCACCACATGGTCCGCGCCCATGCGGCGGGCCATCTCCAGCCGCTCAGGTACCCGGTCCACGCCGATCACCGTGGTGGCGCCGCTGAGCTTGGCGCCGGCCGTGGCGCACAGCCCGATCGGGCCCTGTGCAAACACCGCGACCGTGTCGCCGATGCGGATGCCTGCGCTCTCGGCCCCGGCGAAACCGGTGGACATGATGTCCGGGCACATCAGCACCTGCTCATCCGTCAGGCCGTCGGGCACGGGCGCCAGGTTGGCCATCGCGTCGGGCACCAGCAGGTACTCGGCCTGCGCGCCGTCGATGGTGTTGCCAAAGCGCCAGCCGCCGATGGCCTTCCAGCCGTGCGCAGTGCCGGCGCCGTCCTGCGAGCACTGGCCGCACAGGCAGGCGTTGCTCCAGCCGCTGGGCGTGATGGCCCCGGCGATCACCCGCTGGCCCTCGCGGTAGCCCTTGACGGCCGAGCCGAGCTTTTCGATCACGCCCACCGGCTCATGGCCGATGGTCAGGCCCCGGGCCACCGGGTACTCGCCCTTGAGGATGTGCACGTCGGTGCCGCAGATGGTCGTCGTGGTGACCCGGATCAGGGCGTCCAGCGGGCCGACATCCGGGATCGGCTTCTCATCCAACACGATGCGACCGGGCTCGACGAAGATGGCGGCTTTCATCTTGGGCATGGCAGGCTCCTGAGGTGAATGTGATCACCGCAGTCTAGGAAGCGGCCGCGCCCCTCTCAAGCACCCGGCCGCCCCTAGTTGACGTGCCGCAAAGGCCCGAATGTGCGGGCGGCGCGGTCATCGCGGTGTCACGCGGGAACCGGCGTGCGGGGCTTGGCCGGTCACGCCGCGACCGGCGTGCAGGGCTGTGGACGTCACGCCGCGACCGGCGTGCCGAGGGACCGCAGCACGTCGCGCACGAACTGCGCGCGGTCCTTGGGCTCGGGCAGGGCTTTTTCGATGCGCAGCTTGTCGTTGCCGGCCAGCTTGATGTGCCGGTTCTTCTGCACCAGCTCGATGATGCGCATCGGGTCCACCGGCGCCTTGGGGCGGAAGGTGATGGCCATGGCACCCGGCGCGGCGTCGATCTTGAGCACGCCGTAGGGCTTGGCCTGCACGCGCAGCCGGTGGGTGTCAAAGAGCGTCTGCGCCTGGGGCGGCAGCTTGCCGAAGCGGTCGACGATCTCCTCCAGCAGGGTGTCGATCTTGTCCAGCGTGTCGGCCGAGGCCAGCCGCTTGTACAGGCTCAGCCGCACGTGCACGTCGCCGCAGTAGCTGTCGGGCAGCAGGGCGGGGGCGTGCAGATTGATCTCGGTGGTGCCGCCGAAGATGCCGGTGGGCGACAGCAGGTCCGGCTCCTTGCCCGACTTGAGGCTGCGCACCGCCTCCGACAGCATGTCGTTGTAGAGCTGGAAGCCCACTTCCATCATGTTGCCGCTCTGGTTCTCGCCCAGCACCTCGCCGGCACCGCGGATCTCCAGGTCGTGCATGGCCAGGTAGAAGCCTGATCCCAGCTCCTCCATGTTCTGGATGGCCTCCAGCCGCTGCGCGGCCTGCTTGGTCAGGCCCTCGATATCCGGCACCAGCAGGTAGGCATACGCCTGGTGGTGCGAGCGGCCCACGCGGCCGCGCAGCTGGTGCAGCTGGGCCAGGCCGAACTTGTCGGCCCGGCTCATGATGATGGTGTTGGCCGTGGGCACGTCGATGCCCGTTTCGATGATGGTGGAGCACAGCAGCACGTTGTGGCGCTGGGCGACGAAGTCGCGCATGACGCGCTCCAGCTCGCGCTCGGGCATCTGGCCGTGGGCGATGGCGATGCGTGCCTCGGGCAGCAGCTCCTGCAGCTTCTGGCGGCGGTTCTCGATGGTCTCCACCTCGTTGTGCAGGAAATAGACCTGCCCACCGCGCTTGAGCTCGCGCAGCACCGCCTCGCGGATCACGCCGCTGGTCTCGCTGCGCACGAAGGTCTTGATCGCCAGCCGGCGCTGCGGCGCGGTGGCGATGACGCTGAGGTCGCGCAGGCCCTCCAGCGCCATGCCCAGCGTGCGCGGGATGGGCGTGGCCGTGAGCGTGAGCACGTCCACCTCGGCGCGCAGGGCCTTCATCGCCTCCTTGTGGCGCACGCCGAAGCGGTGCTCCTCGTCGATGATGAGCAGGCCCAGGCGCTTGAACTTCACCGACTCGCTCAGCAGCTTGTGGGTGCCCACGACGATGTCGATGGTGCCGTCCTCCAGCCCCTGCATCGCCGCCTTGATTTCCTTGGCCGAGCGGAAGCGCGACATCTCGGCCACCTTCACCGGCCACTTGGCGAAGCGGTCGGCGATGTTCTGGTAGTGCTGCTCGGCCAGCAGCGTGGTGGGCGCCAGCAGCGCCACCTGCTTGCCGCCGGTCACGGCCACGAAGGCCGCGCGCAAGGCCACCTCGGTCTTGCCGAAGCCCACGTCGCCGCAGACCAGCCGGTCCATCGGGCGCGGGGAGATCATGTCCTGGATGACGGCGTGGATGGCTGCGTTCTGGTCCGGCGTCTCCTCGAAGCCGAAGCTGGCGGCAAAGGCCTCGTAGTCCTGCGGCGAGAAGCGGAAGGCGAAGCCCTCTCGCGCCGCGCGGCGGGCATACAGGTTGAGCAGCTCGGCGGCGGTGTCGCGCACCTGCTCGGCGGCCTTGCGCTTGGCCTTCTCCCATTGGCCGGAGCCCAGGCGGTGCAGCGGCGCCTCCTCGGGGCTCACGCCGGTGTAGCGGCTGATGAGGTGCAGCTGCGACACCGGCACGTACAGCGTCGCCTTGTCGGCGTACTCCAGGTGCAGGAACTCGGTGGGGCCCTCGCCCAGATCCAGGTTGACCAGCCCCTGGTAGCGGCCGATGCCGTGGTTGGCATGCACCACCGGATCGCCCACCTTGAGCTCCGACAGGTCCTTGATCAGCGCATCGACGTCGCTCACCTGCTCCTGGCGCTTGCGCCGGCGCGTGGTGGGCGTGGCATCGAACAGCTCGGTCTCGGTGACGAACTGCACGCCGGGCTCGGTCCAGAAGAATCCGGAAGCCAGCGGCGCCACGGTGATCGCGCGCTTCAGGTCGCTGTCCAGGAAGGCCTGCAGCGACTCGACGGTGGTGGGCTCCAGACCGTGCTCGCGCAGCAGCTCCAGCAGGCTCTCACGCCGGCCGGCGCTCTCGGCCACGATCAGCACACGGTGCTCGGTGCTGGCCAGGTGGCGGTCGAGCTTGCGCAGCGGCTCCTGGGCGCCGCGCTCCACCGACAGGTCGGGCAGCGGCCGCGCCCAGTCGACGGCTTCGGTGCCGCGCACCGCCAGCACCGCATGCGCACCGGCCAGGGTGAAGAACTCCTCCGGCCGCAGGAAAAGATCCTCCGGCGGCAGCAGCGGGCGCTCCGGGTCGTGCTGCAGGAAGCGGTGGCGCTCGCGCGTCTCGGCCCAGAAGCGCTTGAGCGCCTCGTCCACCTCGCCATGCAGCACCACGCTGGCCTGCGCGCCCAGGTGCGTGAAGAAGGTGGCCACCTCATCGAAGAACAGCGGCAGGTAGTACTCGATGCCGCCCGTGGCCACGCCGTTGCCGATGTCCTTGTAGATGCGCGAGCGGGTGGGGTCACCCTCGATGCGCTCGCGCCAGCGGTTGCGGAAGGCCGCCCGCGCGTCCTCGTCCATCGGGAACTCTCGCCCGGGCAGCAGGCGCACCTCGGGCACCGGGTAGAGGCTGCGCTGGCTGTCGGGGTCGAAGGTGCGGATGGAGTCGACCTCGTCGCCGAACAGGTCCACCCGGTAGGGCACCGGCGAGCCCATCGGGAAGAGGTCGATCAGCCCGCCGCGCACCGCGTACTCGCCGGGCGAGACGACCTGGCTGACATGGTTGTAGCCGGCCAGCGTCAATTGGGCCTTGAGCTTGGCCTCATCCAGTTGCTGCTTCTGCTTGAAGTGGAAGGTGTAGGCCGCCAGGAAAGACGGCGGCGCCAGCCGCGTCAGCGCCGTGGTGGCGGGCAGCAGCACCACATCCAGATCGCCCTGCTGCACCCGCCACAGCGTGGCCAGCCGCTCCGAGATCAGGTCCTGGTGCGGCGAGAAGGTGTCGTAGGGCAGCGTCTCCCAGTCCGGGAACACGGCGATGCGCAGCCCGGGCGCGAAGAACGCGATCTCGTCCTGCAGCCGCTGGGCATCAGCCGGCTCTGCCGTGACGATGGCCGTGATCTGCTTGGCCGCCGCCCGCGCGCGCGCGAACTCGGCCAGCAACAGGGCGTCTGACGAGCCGATGGGGCGGGGCAGGGTGAAGCGCTTGCCGGGGGCCAGGGTGGGCAGTTGCATGTCGGTAGCCAGCCAGAAACGACGAACGGCCCCGACAGCGGTGCTGGGGGCCTGCAGAGGTCGCGAATTCTAGAATCGCCCCCCATGTCCCTGCCCCCGACCGGCCACGTTGAAGGCGCTGCTGCACCGGCTGTTGCGGGCTACGCCATCGGTATCGAGCCGCGCTGTTATGCCCTCGTCCCCTGCGCCGGCAGCGGCCAGCGCGCCGGCCCCGGCGGGCCCAAGCAATACCGCAGCGTGGCGGGGCGGCCCGTGGTGGCACACACGCTGTCCGCACTCGGTGCGGTGGCGCGCGTCGAGGCCACGCTGGTGGTGCTGTCCCCGGATGACGGGCAGTTCGAGCAGGCGGTGCCAGGCTTGCACGGCAATCGCGTATGGACCGCCCGCTGCGGCGGCGCCACACGCGCGGCCAGCGTATCCGCCGGCCTGGACGAGCTGATCGCCCGCGGCGCGCAGCCGCACGACTGGGTGCTGGTGCACGACGCCGCGCGCTGCCTCATCACGCCGGCCCTCATCGACCGCCTGATCGACGCCTGCTGGCCCGACGAGATCGGCGGCCTGCTGGCCCTGCCGCTGGCCGACACGCTCAAGGACGCCGCGCCCGACGGCCGCATAGCCGCCACGCTGGACCGCAGCGGCAAGTGGGCCGCGCAGACGCCGCAGATGTTCCGCCTGGGCCTGCTGCGCCCGGCCCTGGCCCATGCCGGCGACACCGTCACCGACGAGGCCAGTGCCATCGAGGCCCTGGGCCATGCGCCGCTGCTGGTGCGCGGCGCCCTGGACAACTTCAAGCTCACCTGGCCGGATGACTTCGCACTGGCCGAGCGGCTGCTGCAGGTGCCGGCCCGCTGAGCGCTTCACCGCCTCGACCGTCCCTCGGCGTTCCACCCGCATCACCCCTTCATTCAGACCATGACCACCCCTGTCGCCTCCTGGCCCGCCCTGCGCATCGGCGAAGGCTGGGACACCCATGCGCTGGTCACCGGCCGCCCGCTGATCCTGGGCGGCGTGACCATCCCGCACACCCACGGCCTGCTCGGCCACTCGGATGCCGATGCGCTGCTGCACGCGCTGACCGATGCGCTGCTTGGCGCCGCCGGCCTGGGCGACATCGGCCGGCACTTTCCGGACACGGATGCCGCCTTCAAGGGCGCGGACTCCGTCGTGCTGCTGCAGGAGGCCGCGCGCCGCGTGCGCGATCAGGGGTGGTCCCTGGTCAACATGGACAGCACCGTGGTGGCCCAGGCGCCCAAGCTGGCGCCGCACATCCCGGCCATGCGGGCGCGCATTGCGGAGGCGCTGGGGCTGGAAGAAGCCGCGGTCAACGTGAAGGCCAAGACGGCCGAGAAGATGGGCCCGGTGGGCGAGGGCCGGGCCATTGAGGCCCGGGCGGTGTGCTTGCTTATGCGCAGCTGAGGTCAGCCGCTGCGCCCCTGCCGGCTCAGGCCTGCACCCGCTTGAGACGGATGTAGGCCACCAGCCCGCCCTCGGCGGCGTTGGCGATCTCGAAGCGCCCGCCCATGCGGGCCACCGCCTTGTCCACGATGGCCAGGCCCAGGCCGGCGCCGGTGGCCGCTGTGCGAGCAGCATCGCCGCGGAAGAAGGGCACGGTGAGCTGGGCGAGCTTCTCCGGCGGCACGCCGGGGCCGTGGTCGCGCACGCTGAGCTGTACCCACGTGTTGGACTTGGCGTAGCTGACCTCCACCTCGGCGACACCGGTGCCGCGGGTGCGGCCGTAGCGCCGGGCGTTCTCGAACAGGTTGGCCAGCACCCGGCCCAGCTCGGTCGGGTCGGCCATCACGCAGGCGTCCACCGGCACGCGCGCGCTGATGCGGATCTGGCTGGTGTCGCGGAAGGCAGCGATCTCCTTGTCCACCAGCGGCGCCACGTGGACCGGCACCAGCTTGACCTCGCCGGGGCGGGCGTAGTCCATGAACTTGTCGATGATGGCGTCGAGCTGGTCGATGTCGGCGGCCATGTTGCGCTTGGCCTCCTCGTCGGTGATGCTCATCTCGGCCTCCAGCCGCATGCGCGCCAGCGGCGTGCGCAGGTCGTGTGAGATGCCGGCCAGCATCACCGCACGGTCTTCCTCGATGCGCGCCAGTTCGCGCGCCATGCGGTTGAAGCCCTGGTTCACCTCGCGGATCTCGCGGGTGAACATGGTCTCGTCGAGCTGCGAGTCGTACTCGCCCTCGCGGATGCGGCTGGCGGCGAACGACAGCTGCTTGAGCGGCCGGTTGATCAGCCCCGCGATGGCGGCGGAGCCCACCAGCGTGGCCAGCACCGCGATGCTGATCCAGATGAACCACGTTCGCCCGGTCAGCGGCTGCACCCGGCTGGGGTCAGCCTGCAGCCAGTAGTCGTCGTTCTCGATGACGAAGCCTACCCACAGCCCCGGCACGCCATTGACGCTGCTGGCCACCACCGTGTTGGGCCCCAGGCGCGAGCGCAGCTCCGAGCCAATGGCACGTGTGAAGCGGTTGACCTCGAAGGGCACCCACTTGTCCTTGGGCTCGCGCGGGGCCAGGCGCACCGACTCCTGATCGAAGATGGTCTTGATCAGCGTCACGCGGTTGATGCTGTCGGCATAGCGCAGAGCTGCGCGCGACAGGTTGACCAGGCTGGCGATCTGCTGCGCCGCCTGCACGGCGCGCGGCTCGAAGTCCAGTGCACGGAAGGTCTGCACCCAGGCGAAGATGCCCGCGCCCAGCAGCATGGCCAGCAGGATGAAGGTGCGCCAGAACAGGCTGAGCGCAAAGGGATTGCGAGGCATGGGCAGTCAGGCGCGACGGATCGGCGCGTCAACAGAAAAAAGCCGCCGGCCGGCGGCTGGCGTGCAGGGCAGGGTGCTCAGCCGCCCGCCTCGTCGGGCACGAAGACATAGCCCACGCCCCACACCGTCTGGATGTAGCGGGGCTGGGAGGGATCGGGCTCGATCATCTTGCGCAGGCGGGAGATCTGCACGTCCAGGCTGCGGTCGAAGGGCTCGAACTCGCGCCCGCGGGCTAACTGCGCCAGCTTGTCGCGGCTCAGCGGCTGGCGCGGATGGCGCACCAGCGCCTTGAGCATGGAGAACTCACCGGTGGTCAGCGAGATCTGCTCGCCGTTCTTGGTCAGCCGGCGCAGGGCCAGGTCGAACTCGAACGGCCCGAAGCTCACCGTCTGCGGCTCCTTGGCCGGGGCGCCGGGCGCCTCCATCGCCGGGCGGCGGCGCAGCACGGCATGCACGCGGGCCAGCAGCTCCCGGGGGTTGAAGGGCTTGGTCAGGTAGTCGTCGGCACCCACCTCCAGGCCGACGATGCGGTCCACGTCCTCCACCTTGGCAGTGAGCATGATGATCGGCGTCTGGTCGTTGGCTGCGCGCAGGCGGCGACAGATGGACAGGCCATCCTCTCCGGGCAGCATGAGGTCCAGCACGATCAGGTCCACCGTCTCGCGGGTGAGCAGCCGGTTGAGCGCCTTGGCGTCCTCGGCCAGCAGCACCTCGAAGCCCTCCTGGCTGAGATAGCGGCGCAGCAGGTCGCGGATGCGGGCATCGTCGTCCACCACCAGGATGCGGTCGGTGCGGGTGTTGGGTGCACTCATCATCTGCTCCTCATATTTGTAACAACGGCCATTGTGGGCCGGGCTGCAAGCCCATTTCGGCAACCCTGACCGCTTGTTACATCTCTTGCGGGCGGCCGGTGGCTATCCCGGCTGGCTCGGCGGCCACGCAAGTCATGCGGCTTTCCACCCCAGCGCTAGCATGCGCCGGCGCACAGCCCGTGCGCCTGATGGAGACCACTGCATGCCCCTGATTCGTCCTGCCGTCATCTGCCTGGCTTTTGTCGCCGCCGCTACTGTGCCCTCCCTGCATGCCGCAGAGGCGCCGCGTGACAACTTGGTCAACCTCTCCAGTAGCGCGACGCTGGAAGTGCCACGCGACCAGATGACCGTGGTGCTGAGCGTCACGCGGGAGGGCGCGGAGGCCGCCGCCGTGCAGGCCGCGCTCAAGCAGGTGCTGGATCAGGCCCTGGCCGAGGCCCGGCGCAGCGCCGCACCCGGAGCGCTGGAAGTCCAGACGGGCGGCTTCTCCATGGGCCCGCGCTACAACCGTGAGGGCCGCATCAATGGCTGGCAGGGCAGCGCCGAGCTGATCCTGGAAGGCACCGACACCGCCCGTGTGGCCCAGTTGGCCGGCCGGCTGTCGCAGATGAACGTCTCCAGCGTCAGCTACGGCTTGTCGCGTGGCCTGCGCGAGCGACACGAGGCGGACGTCACCCGCGAAGCCATCCAGCGCTTCCGCGTCCGCGCGGCCGACGTGGCCAAGGCGTTCGGTTTCTCCGGCTACACCCTGGGCGAGGTCAGCGTGCGCTCTGGCGACGCCGGCGCTCCGCCGGTTCCGCGCATGGCCGTGGCCATGGCCAAGATGGCCGACGCGGAGGCCGCGCCGCTGCCCGTGGAGGCCGGCAAGGGCAGCATCACGGTGACCGTCTCGGGCAACGTGCTGCTGACACGCTGAGCGCACGTCGGGCGCGGGCTGCGGCGCCCTGCAGCCCGGCGCCGCTCAGCCGCGGGCCTGACGCACCCAGGCCCCGTCGATCAGCAGCTCGTGCGGCCCGAAGCGCGCCTTGTAGGCCATCTTGGGGCTCTCGCTAATCCAGTAGCCGAGGTACAGATGCGGCAGGCCGAGCTGCCGCGTCTGCTCGATCTGCCACAGCACGTTGTAGGTGCCGTAGCTGGCGCGCTCGTCGGGCTCGTAGAAGGTGTAGACGGCCGACAGCCCGTCACTGAGCACATCCAGGATGGACACCATCCTCAGCGCGCCGGGCCGGCCGCTGCCAGGCTCGGCCGGCTCGCGGAACTCCACCAGCCGAGAGTTGACGCGGCTCTGGAGCAGGAACTGGGTGTACTGGTCCACCGAGTCATGGTCCATGCCCCCGCCGCTGTGGCGCCCGGCTTGGTAGCGCAGATAGAGCTCGTAGTGCTCCGGGATGAAGCACAGCCGCAGCACCCGCGCCTGCAGGCCCTCGTGCGCAGCCCAGGCCCGGCGCTGGCTTCGGCTGGGCGCAAAGCTGTTCACGGGGATGCGCAGCGGCACACAGGCGCGGCAGCCGTCGCAATATGGCCGGTAGGTGAACATGCCGCTGCGCCGGAAGCCGCGCTCCACCAGGCCGGAGTAGGCATCGGCATGGATGAGATGGCTGGGTGTGGCCACTTGCGAGCGCGCCATGCGGCCGTCCAGGTAGCTGCATGGGTAGGGCGCCGTCGCATAGAACTGCAAAGAAGCCAGCGGAAGCTCTTTGAGATGCGTCACGGTCGTCCTCGGTCGGCGGGGTCGGCTCTCGGCGGGGAGGGGACGCCGGCCGCCGGCTCAGTCTGGTGCAGGCGGCTGGCCGTCTTCTTGCGGCAGCACCTGCCGCCACATCGACCCATGATAGGTCCAGGTCCGCGGCCCCTGGGCATCGACGGTTTCCCGCAGATGCGCCTCGAATACCGTGCGGGGTACGGGGGCGGCGCCCAGCGATGCCAGATGCGAGGTCTGCTGCTGGCAGTCAATCCAGGCCACGCCGTACTCGCGGCAGAAGGCCACCAGCGCGGCCAGTGCGATCTTGGACGCATCGGTTCGGTGAGCGAACATCGACTCGCCAAAGAACATGCGCCCCAGGTTCACGCCGTAGAGACCGCCGACCAGCTCGCCGGCTATCCAGCATTCGAAGCTGTGGACCTGCCCGGCGCGATGCCAGGCGGTATAGGCCGCCACCATCTCCGGCACGATCCAGGTGTCGTCCTGCCCCGGCCGGGGCGTGGCCGAGCAGTTACCGATGACACGCTCGAAGGCGCTGTCGATGCGGATCTCGCAGCCGGGCGTGCGGATGAAGCGCTGCAGCGTCTTGCGCAGAGAGCGCGAGACCTTGAAGTCGGCCACCTTGAGCACCATGCGCGGGTCGGGGCTCCACCACAGGGGCGGCTGCCCGCGAGCAAACCACGGGAAGATGCCGCGCCGGTAGGCCGCACGCAGGCGCTCTACGCGCAGGTCGCCCCCCGCTGCCAGCAGGCCGGCGGCTTCGCTGTCGGGCCCCAGCGCCTGGGCCGTGTCCGGGAAGTGCAGGTCGTGCGGGGCGAGCCAGCGGATCATGGAAGGTGGGATGGGAGCAGCCCCCTTCGCGGGCCGCTTCATCGTCAGCCGGCATGCAGGGGCTGCAGGGCCCCGGGGGGCGCACAAAGAAAAAAGGGCCCGGTGAACCGGGCCCTGAAAGGTACCTTGAAAACGAGGTTTCGAGGAGGTACCGAGGAGACAAGGTACGTGGGCGGGCGGGCCGCCCGGCAGGTCGCCGTCAGGCGGCGCGGCGCGGCGCCTTGACGTTGGCAGCAGCGGCCTGGCTGGCCTTGACCGCCGTGCTGGTCATGGCCTGGATGTTGGCCTCGGCGACGTCAGCGGCCTGCTTGGCGGCCTTCTGCACAGTGTCAAAGGCGTTGTTGGCCGCAGCCACGGCGGACTTGACCAGTACCACGGCGTTTTCGGTGCCGGCCGGCGCGTTCTTGACTGCGGTGTCGACCACGGCCATGAACTTCTGCTGAGCGTCGGCGAGCTGGCCTTCGGCCAGACGGCTGATCTCGGCGCTGGTGCCCGAGGCGATGTCATACAGGTGACGGCCGTAAGCGGCGGCCTTCTCGGCCACGGGCTGCAGCAGGCTGGCTTGGAGGGACAGCAGCTCCTGCGCATCCTTCACCGACAGCACAGCCTTGGTGTGTTGGGAGGCTTCATCCAGCGTGGCCTTGGCCACCTGCAGGTTCAGCTCGACCAGCTTTTCCATGCCCTCGAAGGCTTTCTGGGACAGGTCGAACAGCGTGGCAATGTTCGACTTCTGGGCGGCGAGGAGTTGTTCGGCAGTCAGCATGTTGGCGGCTCCGGTGAAGGGGGTGAACGGGAACACAGCGGATGTTGCACTGCAACATGACTGTCAGTATAGACCTTGTCACCCGGCGTGCAAGCGCTTTGTTGCGCTGCAGCAAACGTTACAACTCCGACTCAGTCGTTGGCAGCTGGCTGGGGCCGCAAGGCTCCGGCGTGCCAACCCAGTCCGGCAAGGTAAAGGTCCACGGCAGCCGTGCCATCACCCACCAGATCAAAACCGTCCGGCTGCAGCAGCCAGTTTTGGGTGAGCCCGTCTACCAGGGCAAACAGGCCCAGTGCCAGCACCTGCGGCGACTGGGAGGCATGGATCTGGCCGCTGGCCTGCGCACGAGCCAGGGAGCGCTCGTACAGCGCCAGGAACGCCGCCCGCACCGCGATGCGACGCGCCTGCATGGCGGCCATGTCGCCGGTTGCTTCCACGCGGAAGATGGCGATCTCCAGCGCGCGGCGGATCCGCAGGTCATGTGCAACGCTGCGCAGCACCTCGATCAGCGTCTGTCGCATGGCGGCAATGGCGTCAGGGCCCGGCTCGTCGGTGGCCGCGCGCAAGGCCTGCTCCATCGGCAGGACGGCGCGGTCCATCATGGCCGCGAACAGGTCGGCCTTGTCGCTGAAGTGCCAGTACACCGCGCCGCGCGTCATGCCGGCGGTGCGGGCGATGTCGTCGAGCGATGAGCGGGCCACTCCCTGACGATGGAACACCTCCTCAGCCGCGTCGAGCAGCAGGTTGCGAGTGGCAAGGGCTTGTTCCTTGGTGCGGCGGGCCATGTGTGCAGACTCCGATGAATACAGCTAGCCGTCAGCCGCAAGGGCTGACGGACGCTGAGGGCATTGTCCGCGTTGCCAGCGGTTACATACAAGCATGTATGTAAGAATGGCCCGCTTGTCTTGACGTGTATTGATTCCGAACAAAGGCGAACGTCCATGCCGGCTGCAGCACACCACCCGATTCCTCCTTCCGTCCTGCGCGGGCTGAGCGCCGCCTCGCTGGCTGCCGTGCTGCTGCTGGCGGGGTGCGGGGAGGGCTCCAAGGGTCAACAGGGCGGCGCCCCTGCTGCCGGCGGCGGCGCACCGCCGCCCGCCCAAGTGGGCGTGATGACGGTGGAGCCCGCGGCCGTGGGCCTCGCGAACGAGTTGCCGGGCCGGGTCGAGGCCTTGCGCGTGGCCCAGGTGCGTGCGCGTGCGGCCGGCATCCTGCAAAAGCGCCTCTTCCAGGAGGGCAGCGACGTCAAGGCCGGACAGGTGCTGTTTCAGATCGATCCGTCGCCCTACCAGGCCGCACTGCAGAGTGCGCAGGCAACGCTGGCTCGCGCCCAAGCCAATCTGGCGCAATACAACGCACTGGTGGAGCGCAACCGCCCGCTGGTCGAGGCCAATGCCATCAGCAAGCAGGAGTTCCTCAACACCGTCACCGCGCAGAAGCAGGCCGAGGCCGATGTCGCTGCTGGCAAGGCCGCGGTGCAGACGGCACAGATCAACCTGGGCTATGCGCGGGTGACGGCGCCGATCAGCGGCCGCATCGGCCGCGCGCTGGTGACCGAAGGCGCGCTGGTGGGGCAGGGAGAGGCCACGCAGCTGGCCGTGATCCAGCAGATCAACCCGATCTACGTCAACGTGACCCAGCCGGCCAGCGAGGTGCTGCGCCTGCGCAAGGCGGTGGCTGCCGGCCAGTACAAGCGCGCCGGCGGACAGGGCGCCTCGGTCAAGGTGATGCTCGATGACGGCACGGTCTATCCGCATGCCGGCCGGCTGCTCTTCTCGGACCTGACGGTGGACCCGGCCAGCGGCCAGATCACGCTGCGCGCCGAAGTCCCCAACCCCGAAGGGCTGCTGCTGCCCGGCATGTATGTGCGGGCGCAGTTGGAGCAGGCCAAGGTTGAAGGCGCCATCCTGCTGCCGCAGCAGGCCGTCACGCGTGGCGCGCAGGGCGACACCGTGATGGTGGTCGACGCGCAGGGCAAGGTGGCGCCGCGCCCGGTCAAGCTGGGCCCGGCCCAGGGCAACCGCTGGGTGGTGCTGGACGGGCTGAAGAGCGGGGAGAAGGTCATCGTCGACGGCTTCCAGAAGCTCCGGCCCAACACGCCGGTGCAGCCGGTGCCCTGGCAGGACCCTGCCGCTGCGGCACCGGCAGCCCAGAGCGCGTCTGGCGCGTCGACTCCGGCCGGCGGGGCGCCCGCGGCAGGCGGCGCGCGCTAAGAGCTCGGAGCAGCATCCATGGCACGTTTCTTCATCGACCGGCCCATCTTCGCGTGGGTGATCGCGATCTTCATCATGGTGATGGGCGGCGTGGCTGTCACCCAGCTGCCGGTGTCGCAATACCCGGTGGTGGCGCCGCCGTCCATCGTCATCAACGCCAGCTACCCGGGCGCCACTGCGCAGGTGCTGGAGAACACCGTCATCAGCGTCATCGAGCAGGAGCTCAACGGCTCGCCCGGGATGATCTACATGGAGTCGGTGACCCAGGCTAACGGCACCGGCCAGATCACCGTCACCTTCGAGCCTGGCACCAACCCGGACCTGGCCCAGGTGGACGTGCAGAACCGCCTGAGCCGCGCTACGCCGCGGCTGCCATCGGCCGTGACGCAGCAGGGCGTGCGGGTGGACAAGGCGCGATCGAACTTCCTGCTCTTCGTCACGCTGGCATCCGCCGACGGGCGGCGCGATCCGGTGGAGCTGGGCGACTACGCCTCGCGCAACGTGCTGCCCGAGATCCAGCGCATCCCCGGCGTGGGCCAGGCGCAGCTGTTTGGTACCGAGCGCGCGATGCGCATCTGGATCGACCCGGACAAGCTGGTGGGCTTCCGCCTGTCGGCTGCCGACGTGACCGCTGCCATCCGCACCCAGAACGCTCAGGTGGCCTCGGGCACCATCGGCGACCTGCCGCTGGACGCCGGCCAGACCGTGTGGGCACCGGTGGTGGTCACGGGGCAGCTTGGCTCGGTTGAGCAGTTCGGCGCCATCGTGCTGCGCGCCAATGCCGACGGCTCCAGCGTGCGGCTGCGCGACGTGGCCCGCATCGAGCTGGGCGGCCAAGCCTATGCCACGTCGGCGCGCCTGAACGGCTCGCCATCCACCGGCATCGGCGTGCAGCTCTCGCCCACCGGCAATGCGCTGCAGACGGCCAAGGCCATCCGCGAGCGCATGGAGGAGCTCTCCAAGCTCTTCCCGGCCGGGGTCAAGTACGACATCCCCTACGACAGCTCGCGCTTCGTCAGCATCTCCATCTCGCAGGTGGTGGAGACGCTGATCGAGGCGGTGGTCCTCGTGTTCATCGTCATGTTCCTGTTCCTGCAGAACATGCGCTACACGCTGATCCCGACGCTGGTGGTGCCGGTGGCGCTGCTGGGCACCTTCGGCGTGATGCTGGCCGCGGGCTTCACCATCAACGTGCTGACCATGTTCGGCCTGGTGCTGGCCATCGGCATCCTGGTGGACGACGCCATCGTGGTGGTGGAGAACGTCGAGCGCATCATGAGCGAGGAGGGCCTGTCGCCCAAGGAGGCCACGCGCAAGGCGATGGGGCAGATCTCGGGCGCCATCATCGGCATCACCACGGTGCTGATCGCGGTGTTCCTGCCGATGGCCTTCTTCGCCGGGTCGGTGGGCAACATCTACCGCCAGTTCTCGCTGGCGATGGTGTCGTCGATGATGTTCTCGGCCTTCCTGGCGCTGTCGCTGACACCGGCGCTGTGCGCCACGCTGCTCAAGCCCGTGGAGGCCGGGCATCACCACGAGAAGCGCGGCTTCTTCGGCTGGTTCAACCGCGGCTTCTCACGAACCGCCAAGCGCTACGAAGGCTGGGTGGCCCGGCTGCTGGGCCGCAGCGGGCGCATGCTGGTGCTCTTCGGTGCGATCGTGGCGGCGGTGGCCTGGATGTTCATCCGCATGCCGTCGGCCTTCCTGCCCAATGAGGACCAGGGCTACATCATCGTCAACGTGCAACTGCCGCCGGGCGCCACGCGCGAGCGCACGCTGGAGGTGATGAAGCAGGTCGAGGGCTTCGTGCTCAAGCAGCCCGAGGTCAAGAGCATGGTGGGCGTGCTGGGCTTCAGCTTCTCGGGCAGTGGGCAGAACGCCGGCCTGGCCTTCGTCACGCTCAAGGACTGGGACGAGCGCAAGGGGGCAGAGCACACGGCACAGGCCGTGGCCGGCCGGGCGTTCGGCGCGCTGTCGCAGATCCGTGATGCCTTCATCTTCCCGCTGAGCCCGCCGCCCATTCCCGAGCTGGGCAATGCCACGGGCTTCTCCTTCCGCCTGCAGGACCGAGCGGGGCAGGGCTTCGAGGCGCTGTATGCCGCGCGCAACCAGCTGCTGGGCATGGCCTCGCAGAGCAAGGTGCTGACCGGCGTGCGCCCTGACGGCCTGGAGCCGGCGCCGCAGCTGCGCGTGGACATCGACCGCGAGAAGGCCGCCGCGCAGGGCGTGAGCTTCGACGCCATCAACGCCACCATCTCCACGGCACTGGGCTCGTCCTACGTGAACGACTTCCCCAACCAGGGGCGGATGCAGCGCGTGATCGTGCAGGCTGATGCGCCGCGGCGCATGCAGCCTGAGGATCTGCTGCGGCTGAACGCAGTCAACAGCCAGGGCGTGGCCGTGCCGCTGTCCACCTTCGCCACCACCAGCTGGGTCACCGGCCCCATCCAGACCATCCGCTACAACGGCTACCCCGCCATGCGCATCGCGGGTGATGCGGCGCCAGGCTACAGCTCGGGCGACGCCATGGCGGAGATGGAGCGGCTGGCGGCCCAGCTGCCGCCAGGCTTCAGCTTCCAGTGGACCGGGCAGTCGCGCGAGGAAAAGATCGCCGGCTCCACGGCGGTCATCCTGATGGCCTTCTCGCTGCTGGCCGTCTTCCTGGCCCTGGCCGCCCTGTATGAGAGCTGGAGCGTGCCGGTGGCGGTGCTGCTGGTGGTGCCGCTGGGCGTGATCGGCTCGCTGCTGGGTGCGTCGATGCGCGGGCTGTCCAACGACGTGTACTTCAAGGTCGGCCTGATCGCGATCATTGGCCTGTCAGCCAAGAACGCCATCCTGATCATCGAGTTCGCCAAGGATCTGCGGGAGCAGGGCAAGGGCCTGATCGAGGCCACGCTGGAGGCCTGCCACCTGCGCTTCAGGCCGATCATCATGACCTCACTGGCCTTCATCCTGGGCGTGCTGCCGCTGGTGCTGGCCAGCGGCGCGGGGTCGGCCAGCCAGCGCGCCATCGGCACCGGCGTGATGGCCGGGATGATCTCGGCCACGGTGCTGGCCGTGATCTTTGTGCCTGTTTTCTACGTCGTCATCAGCCGGATCTTCAAGGGCCGCAAGGGGCGTTATGCCTCGCCGCCGCCTGCTGAGGCCGGCACGCAAGGAGAGCCGGCATGAGCCGCCGCGCTGACCCCATCCGCCCCCAAGGCCGTCGTGCCGCGCGGGCGCTGAGCCTGGCCGCGGTGGCGGCCGCCACCCTGGGCGGCTGCTCGCTGGCACCTACCTACGAGCGCCCGGCGCTGCCCGTCCCGGGCACGCTGCCCGGGGCAGAGCAGGGCGTGGCCGCCGCACCGGCGGACCTGCCCTGGCAGGAGTTCTTCACCGACGCGCGGCTCAAGCAGCTGATCGAGGCGGCCCTGGCCCACAACCGCGACCTGCGCGTGGCCATCCTCAACATCGAGCGGGCCCGCGCGCAATACGGCGTGGTGCGTGCCGACCGGCTGCCAACGGTGAACCTGTCGGTCACCGGCTCGCGCCAGCAGCCCAACACCGGCAACGATGGCGAGGGCGTGGCCAGCGCCTACACCGCCGGCCTGGGGCTGTCGGCCTTCGAGCTGGACTTCTTCGGCCGCGTGCGCAACCTTTCCGCCGCGGCGCTGGAGCAGTACCTGGCGACAGAAGAAGCGCGCAAGACCACGCAAATCTCCCTGATCGCCGACGTGGCGCAGACCTTCCTGAGCTGGCAGGCCGCAGGCGAGCAACTGCAGTTGGCGCGCGAGACGCTGGCCACGCGCGAGTCGTCGTGGCGGCTGGCCAAACTGCAGTTCGACAACGGCGTGGCGTCGGAGATCGACCTGCGCCTGGCCGAGTCACTGGTGGAGACGGCCCGCACCGCCGTCGCCCAGCAGCAGCGTGCCCAGGCCCAGGCCGCCAACGCGCTGCAGCAGCTCTGCGGCATGGCGCCGACCAGCATGCCGGCTGCCCCCGGCGAACCCGGCAGCCTCTATCAAGGCACCGAGGTCACGCGTCCTTTGCCGGTCGGGCTGGACTCGAGCGTGCTGCTGCGCCGGCCCGACGTTCGCCAAGCCGAGCACCAGCTGATCGCCGCGAACGCCAGCATCGGTGCGGCGCGCGCGGCCTTCTTCCCGCGCATCTCGCTTACCGCGAGCGGCGGCGTGGTGAGCGACCAGCTCGATCTGCTGTTCAAGGACGGCACACGCGCCTGGAGCTTCGCGCCGCAACTGGTGCTGCCGATCTTCGACGCCGGCCGCAACCAGGCGAACCTGGGCATCGCCACGGCCAACCGTGACATCGCGGTGGCGCAGTACGAGGGCGCCATCCAGACCGCCTTCCGCGAGGTGGCTGACGCCCTTGCCGGCCGGGCCACGTATGCCGAACAAGCCCGCGCCCAGCAGGCCCAGGCCGAGGCCGAAGCCGTCCGTGCCCGCCTGGTCGACCTGCGCTTTCGCAACGGGGTGGCCAGCTCACTGGACGTGCTGGACGCCCAGCGCTCGGTCTTCGCGGCCCAGCAGTCGGCCATCCAGGTGCGGCTGGCGCAACGCCAAAACGAGATCGCGCTATACCGCGCGCTGGGTGGTGGCTGGACAGCCCCGGCGGCCACGCCGTTTATGGCGTCTTCCGGGGCGCCCTCCAGCGCCAACGCCAAGGCGCCATGAGCGCCTGGCGGCGCCGCCCGCCGTCAGGCGCGCAGGACGGCTTGCGCGGTTGCGGCGCGGCGGCTGCTTAATATCGAGGCCGCAGCCGCGCCGGTTTCACCTCCCCTCCACCCCGGGGCAGCCTGCAGACGGGTATGCCTCTGCCACCTTCCCCCGCCCCCGGCGCTGCTCCCGCCGCCTCCCACCCGGTCCCCGAACCGCAGGCGGCGCTCGATGGTTTGCCGCAATCTGACGCGCCAGCCCACTGGCCATTGGAGCTGGCCGCGCTCAGCCTGGTGGTGCCGCGGGCCTCGCAGCCCATGGTCGTCGTGTGGGATGCAGAAGAGATCCTGCTGCACAACGACGCAGCCGTGAGGTTGCTCGGCGCGCCGCCTGCGATGGGCCGGTCGCTGGAGCAGGGCGGCCCGGGCTGGGCCGCGCTGGCGAGCCTGCTTGGAGCCGGCCGGGCCGCCTTCGATCGGCTGCTGCAGCATGGCGGGCAAGCCGTGCACTGGAGCGCCACGCCGCTTCATGACGATGCCGGAATGGCTGCAGGCATCCTGCTCACCGGACAGGTGTGGCCGGAGTCCGTTCAGCCGGACGACCGAGCGGAGCTGCTCGCGGCCATCAGCCATGCTTCACCGGACGTGATCTTTGCCAAGGACCGCTCCGGGCGGCTGCTCTTTGCGAACCCCGCCACGCTGCGATTGGTAGGCAAGCCACCCGATCGGGTGCTGGGCCGCCGGGACGACGAGTTCCTCGATGACCCCCAGGCCGCGCGCCATGTCATGGACAACGACCAGCGCATCATGGCCAGCGGCCAGGAGGAGGAGATCGAGGAGGTCGTGCCCGACCCGGACGGCTCGCGCCGGGTCTGGCTGTCTCGCAAGATGCCCTATCGCGACGCGCAGGGCAGGGTGGTGGGCCTGCTCGGCGTCTCGCGTGACATCACGCAGCGCAAGCAGCTCGAAGACGAGCTGCATCGCAGCCGAGAAGAACTGCAGGCCATCCTTGACAGCATCACCGACGGTCTGGCCGTGCTCGACTGCAGCTGGCGCTACACCTACTTCAGCGAACAAGGCGCCCGCATGCTGGGCTTGCGCCGCGAGGACATCGTTGGCCGCAACTTCTGGGAGTTGTTCCCCCATGCCCGCACCACGCGATTCGGTGCCGAGTATGAGCGCGTGATGGCCACGCGCCAGCCGGCGCACTTCGAGGACTACTACCCCGAGCCACTCAACATGTGGGTGGAATGCCGCTGCTATCCCTCGCGCGACGGCATCTCGGTGTTCTTCCGTGACGTCAGCGAGCGCCACGCGGCCGAGGCGGCGCTGCGCTCCAGCGAGAGCCGCCTGCGCCGGGTCTTCGAGGTCAACCCGATTGGCATGGTCACCGGCCATGCTGACGGGCGCGTCGTCGATGCCAACGAAGCGTTCCTGCGCATCGTGCAAATGACGCCCCAGGACGTGCGTGACGGCCGCCTGCGCTGGGACCTGATCACGCCGCCGGAATATCTTGCGCTGGACGAGCAGGCAGTACGCCAAAGCCTCGCGCACGGCATTTCCGCGGTTTACGAGAAGGAATATGCACTGCCCGACGGGCGCCGCGTCCCGGTGATGCTGGCCGTCGCACGCTTTCCCGAGACGGAAGAGCTGCTGGCTTTCGTTATCGACATCTCCGATCGCAAGCGCGCCGAGCAGGCCTTGCGCGAGGCCGACCGGCGCAAGGACGAGTTCGTCGCCACGCTCGCCCACGAGCTGCGCAACCCCATGGCCTCCATCCGCACAGCGGCCCACCTGCTCAAGGGCGGCGAGCTGCCGCGGGAGCGACTGGTCTGGTGCGCCGACCTGATCAGTCGTCAGTCCCACACCATGGGCTTGCTGCTGGACGACCTGCTGGATGTGTCCCGCATTACCAGCGGGCGGCTCGAACTGCGCATCCAACCCATGGACCTGCATGCCGCCGTGCGCGCCGCGCTGGAGACAGCCCGCCCGCTGATCGAGTCAAAGCAGCACAAGGTCGAACTCGATCTTCAGGGCGAGGGGCTGCCCCTGCAGGCCGATCCGCTGCGCATCGAACAGGTGCTGACGAATCTCTTGACCAACGCGGCCAAGTACACCGACCCGGGCGGCCGGATCCGCCTGAGCGTGCGCAGTGAGCGCGGACCGGGCGCACCAACCGAGCAGAGCTCACAAGACGCACAAGAGGTACAAGAGGTACAAGAACAGGCCGTCATCGAGGTCGCTGACACCGGCATCGGCATTGCGCCAGAGGCGCTGTCCGCGGTGTTCGAGATGTTCCGCCAGGTCCACACCGCGACTCACCGATCACAAGGTGGCCTCGGAATCGGTCTGGCTCTCACGCGCGGGCTGGTGGAGCTCCACGGCGGTCGGATACAGGCGACCAGTGCCGGCCCGGGCACCGGGTCCACCTTCACGGTGACCTTGCCGCTGCGCTCGGCGGCCGGGGCGTCCGCTCCGCATGTGCCATCACATGGGCCCATGCCTGTTGCGCGGTGGTCCGGCCGAGGGCTGCCGGTGCTGCTGGCGGACGACAACGTCGATGCGGCTCACGCCCTGGCCCTGGTCCTGCAAGCTCACGACTGTGTCGTGCACGTGGCGCACGACGGCCAAGAAGCCTTGGCGCTGGCCGCATCGGTCAGCCCGGCGGTGGCGCTGCTGGACATCGGCATGCCGGGCCTGGATGGACATGAGGTCGCCCGGCGCCTGCGGGCCGTGCCCGGCGGCCCGGGCATGCGCCTGCTGGCCATCACCGGTTGGGGCCAGGACAGCGACCGTCAGCGCTCCCATGCCGCCGGCTTCGACGCGCACCTGACCAAGCCAGTAAACCCGGACGACGTCATCGCCTGGCTGTCGCAGGCAGAGCCGGGGCGGGCAGAAACTTGACTCTCGGCCGGGGCGCTTGGACGGCCGAGCGGGCCACCCGAGCGCGTGGACGCTTTACCGCACCGGCGTCATCGCCTCAATTTGACATAATATACATTGTCATTATTTGATTGAGCCCGAGGTGGCGCCATTGGTCCCTTGCGGACACTCCGGCTTTTAGGCCACCAGGAAGCTCCGGGCCGTCGCCGTGATGGCTGCCACGCATGGATGCGTGATCCGTCTTTCAGCCGAGATGGCGAAGAACTCCTCGATCACCTCGTTGGTCTGGCCCAGCGCGGTGACGCCGTACTGGCTCACGGTGTCGGCCTCCAGCACGGTCGGTGCCGCGAACACGCCGCGGCCTTCGCGGCCAAAAGCCTTCATCAGGGCGCCATCGTCGAACTCCGCGATCACCAGCGGCCGCAGGCCGTGGCGGGACAGCCAAGCCTCCAGCCGGCCGCGATTGGGCGATGCGGCGCCCGGCAGCAACATGGGTGCGCCGTCCAGGCAGGCCGGGAAGCCAGCCCGCCTTGCCGAGCGCACCAGCGGCCCCGGCGCGGCATAAAAGCTCATCGGCGTGCTGCCCAGCGCGTGATTGAACGCCTTGATGCTCATCGTGCGGCGCAGCGGCTCGTCTGCGATCACCAGGTCCAGGCGGTGCACGGCTAGGCGGGCCACCAACTCCTCGAAGCGGCCTTCCTCGGCGATCAGGCGCACCGGCTCGGGCACGTCCAGCGCGGGCTCCAGCAGCCGATAGGCCATGGATTTGGGCACCGAGTCGGCCACGCCAACGCGGAACTCCAGCGAGCGTGCGGCGCCGCCCTGGCGCAGGACCGTCTCCAGCTCGCGCCCCAGGCCGAAGATCTCCTCGGCATAGCCCAGCACCAGGCGGCCGTCGTCGGTCAGCTCCAGCCGACGGCCCACCCGCTTGAAGAGCTTGCGGCCCAGTCGGTCCTCCAACAGCTTGATCTGCTCGGACAGCGTCTGCGCTGTCACGTGCAGTTGCTCGGCCGCGCGCATGACACCGCCGGCCTTGGCGGCCACCCAGAAGTACTGCAGGTGCTTGTAGTTCATCCCCGGCCTCCTTGCTGCACGGTTCGCGCCCAGCACATGGCTTGCATTCGGGTCGGCCGCAATACTTCGGCAAAGCCGAAGTATTGCCAACGATAAATCGCATTTTCCCGAAAAGTCATCGGCCCTAAATTGAAGCTTGTCACGGTCGTCGTGACCTGCCTGCAAGGAGTGTGGCCCATGCGCATCGACATCCATGCCTGCCGCATCGCGCTCAGCGACGAGCTGCGCGAGCTCATCCAGCGACGCGCGAGCTTCGCCCTGTCCCGCGTGGCCAGCCGGCTGACCCGGCTGGAGCTGCACCTGGCCGACATCAACGGACCGCGCGGCGGCGTGGACAAGCGCTGCGGCGTGCTCATTCACCTGGACCATGGCCCGGCGCTCTTCATCGAGCGCACGGGCGACGAACTTCCGGCCCTGATCGACCGCTGCTTCGCCAGCGCCAGCCGCGCGGTGCGCAAGCGCGTGCAGCAGGAGTCGCTGCAGCGCTTCCTGCCGCGCCAGGAGGCCGCGGCTGTTCTGGCCGCTCGAGAGCCCGCCCGCTGATCGACCGTCCATTGCCATCCATTCCGTAACCCGACATTGATGGAGGTCCACATGAACCGCCTTGACACCACGCCGCGCGCCGTTACGACGGCCATTGCGCATCCCGGCTTGCTCAGCGGCCCTGCCGGCACCCGCGGCGGCCTCAGCAGCCACCGCGTGCTGCGCAACACCTATGCGCTGCTGGGTCTGACCCTGCTCTTCAGCGCGGGCACGGCTGCGGCCAGCATGGCGATGAACCTGCCCGCGCCCGGCCTGCTGCTGACGCTGGCGGGCTATTTCGGCCTGCTCTTCCTCACCTACAAGCTCAGCCGCAGTGCCTGGGGGCTGGTGTCGGTATTCGCGCTCACCGGCTTCATGGGCTACACGCTGGGCCCGGTGCTGGGCCGCGTGGCCGGGCTGCCCGGCGGCAGCCAGGTGATCGCCATGGCGCTGGGCGCAACGGCTGTCACCTTCCTTGCCTTGTCGGCCTGGGCCCTGGTGTCGCGGCGCGACTTCAGCGCCATGGGCGGGATGCTGTTTGCCGGCATGGTCGTGGCCGTGCTCGGCGGGCTGGGCGCAGCGTTCTTCGATATCCCGGCACTGGGCCTGGCGATCTCTGCGATGGTGGTGCTGCTGTCGGCCGGGCTGATCCTGTATGAGACCAGCCGCATCGTCCACGGTGGCGAGACCAACTACATCCTGGCCACGATCGGCCTGTATGTGTCGATCTTCAATCTGTTCACCAGCTTGCTCAGCCTGTTCGGCATGGGCGGCTCCGACGAGTGAGGCCGCGATGAAATGCCCGCACTGCCCCGACACCCTGCTCGTCATGGCCGACCGCCAGGGCGTCGAGATCGACTACTGCCCACGCTGCCGCGGCGTCTGGTTGGACCGCGGCGAGCTGGACAAGCTCATCGAGCGCGCTGCGGCCGACGTGCCGGCTCGCGCTGCCGCTACGCCACCCGCCGCCACACCTGGGGCGCCCCACACCCCGCCCCACCGGCCCGATTTCGTCGATTCGGACTACCGCCATCACGGCCACGGCTACGGCGTGCGCAAGCGCAAGTCGCTGTTGGGCGAGATCTTCGACTTCGACTGAGCCCGCCGGCTTGTTCCCATGAGCGCGGCCGATGCGCGCGAGCCTTCGGGACCGTGGCATCGGCCTCACCCACCTTCTGGAGACCCACCATGCCCCCTACCCTGCGCCCCTATCCCACCGACTCGCCTCAGGCCGCGGCCCGCGTGGTTTGCCTGGCCCTGGTGGCCGACGGGCAGCTCCAGCGCCCTGAAACCGCCGCACTGCGCGAGCTGCGCGTGGCCGAGCGCCTGGGCCTGTCGTGGAGCGGCTTCCACGACGTACTGGGCGGCTTCTGCGACGACCTCATGGCGCTGAGCGACGAGGACGGCGAGACCTGCCGGCTCACACCGCGCCTGATTCGCGGCGTGCTGGCCCACGTGGCCGAGCCGCAGCTGCGCCTGCAGTTGCTGGAGATGTGCTGGGAGCTGATGCAGGTCGACGAGGTGCTGCACGACGGCGAGACCATCGTGCTGCGCGCCCTGGGCGAGTGCTGGGACGTCGGTCCGTGGGCCATGCCCCGCGAGCTCCATCCGCTGGAGCGCAGCGCCACCGATTTCGCGCGGCGGCTGCGCGCCCGATAAGCCGCATCCGCCCTTCATCGACCCGCTGATCCACTCACCATGGAACTGCTCACCACCGCCTGGCTCGGCATGCCCGCATGGGCCTGGATGGCCTTCATCGGCGTCGTCATTGCCCTGCTCGTCTTCGACCTGGGCGTCATGCACCGGGAGGCTCACGAGATCGGCGTGCGTGAGAGCCTCTGGATGTCGGCCCTCTACATCGGCCTGGGGCTGGCTTGGTCCGTGGCGGTGTGGCACCTGTATGCACGATATTCCGGCGCCGGCTCTGTGGATCCGCAGATCGCCGCCTTGCCCGACGCCACCGACCGCGCGTGGACCGCCGTCAAGCTCTACGTGACCGGCTACCTGGTGGAGAAGACGCTGGCGATGGACAACGTCTTCGTCATCTCGATGATCTTCACCTACTTCGCCGTGCCACGGCTCTACCAGCACCGGGTCCTGTTCTGGGGCATCCTGGGGGTCATCGTGCTGCGCGCGCTGATGATCGGCCTGGGTGCAGCGCTGCTGATGCAGTTCGCCTGGCTGATGTACGTCTTCGCCGCCATCCTGGTGGTCACCGGCATCAAGATGCTGATGTCGATGAACGAGCCGGTGGACGTGGGCGACAACGTGGTGCTCAAGTTCATGAAGAAGCACCTGCGCGTCACGCCCGAGCTGCGCGGCGAGCGATTCTTCGTGCGGGAGCCTCACCCACAGACGGGCAAGCTGGCGCTATGGGCCACGCCGCTCTTCATGTGCCTGGCGCTGGTCGAGGTGGCCGACCTGGTGTTTGCAATCGACTCGGTGCCCGCCATCTTCGCCATCACGCCGGACGCCTTCATCGTCTACACGTCCAACATCTTCGCCATCCTCGGCCTGCGGGCGCTGTACTTCGCGCTGGCGGCCATGGTGCATCGCTTCCACTACCTCAAGTACGCGCTGGCCGGCGTGCTGATCTTCATGGGGGTGTGCCGGGATAAGGCCAGTATTCCTTTATAAGCCGGCGAGGAATAAGGGGATCGCGCAGGAGGCGTAGGCGCGAATAAGGAAGTTTCGCCCGCCGCAACCCGGCAGCTTGAAGTTCTCCTGCCGCGAACTTGCAGTAACGCTTCGTCAAGCCGCTGGTACATAAGGCTGATGGTCATCAACAATTCCACCGCCCCACGGGCGCCGGAGTTGCGATGGCATCAATTGAACGTACCGCGTACCCCCGCTTTCCCCGCACGGTGACGCTGAAAGATCTTCAGGCGTCCTTCACACCTGACGGTGGGGAGATCGACTGGGCCAAGAGCAAGGCCCGGGGCACCAATCTTCGGATTGCGTTGGCCACTCTTCTCAAGTGCTTTCAATATCTCCACTACTTTCCGAGCCCAAAGGCAATACCGCCGGAGATCGTCGAACACGTGAGCGCCTCCCTGGGCCTGCCTTCGACAAGCAGCCTGGACTACGGAGGGCCCCTGGCGGACACCATGTACCGCCATCACAACGCTATTCGCAATCTGTTGGGCGTACACCGGTACGACGACAAGACAGGCCGCAAGCTGCTAATGCGGGTCGCCCATGAGGCCGCGAGCGTCGTCAATACGCGCACTGACCTCATCAACATTGCGATCAATGAGATGGTTCGGCTCGGCTACGAGCTGCCGGTGTTTCGAACGCTGGATGACATTGCCGAACAGATCCATACGGCGGCGGAAGCTGACCTCCACATAGCGATCGCGCAGAAGCTCTCGCCGGAACAGCGCAAGTGGCTGGATGATCTTCTCAGCGGAGAGCTGCCTGCTCGCCAAACCCGCTACAACCAGCTCAAGCGCTCCGCCAAGAAGTCCTCGCGCAAACACCTGGATGCGCTGATCGAGCAGCTGCAGTGGCTGGAGTCGCTCCCGGATTGCGATCAGATGCTGGCCGGTGTGCCGACGACGAAGGTCAAGCACATGGCAGACGTGGCAGCCGCACTGGACGCCGGCGATATGAAGGACCTTCGTCCTGCGAAGCGGCACGCGCTGATCCTTGCGCTGATCTACCAGATGCGCGTTCGAGCGCGTGACGACATCGCCGAGATGTTCATTCGACGCATCAGCGCGATCCACAAGACTGCCCGAGAGGAACTCGTGGAAATCCAGAAGCGGCAGCGTGAACTCAGTGAGCACCTGGTCGCCACACTGGACGACGTGCTGGAGATTCTCGGCGAGAACCTCGACGACGCCACCACGGGTGCCCGCGTGCGCGAGCTGCTAGCCCCGCACGGCGATCTCAACAGGCTGCGAGAGGACTGCGCCGCCATCCGGGTGTGGAGCGGCAGCAATCACCTTCCGCTGGTCTGGAAGCCGTTCAGCAGCCATCGGGCGGTGATGTTCCGCATGGCCCAGGCGCTGCACTTCGAAGCGCCAGGCCCCGACCATCACTTGCTCGATGCACTCAACGTGGTGTTGGCCAACGAGCACCGCAAGGCCGAGTGGATCGAGGAAGACGTCAACCTGGAGTTCGCCTCTGAACGGTGGCGCAAGCTCGTACGCCGCTCGCTCGGGCACGGCAACCCCACGAACCGCCGTTTGCTTGAAATCTGTGTCTTCAGCCACCTCGCCAGCGAACTGCGTTCCGGCGGCATCTGTGTGGAAGGCTCGGAGTCGTTTGCCGACTACCGTCGGCAGCTCGTGCCTTGGGAGGCGTGCGAGGCGATGCTGCCGTCGTACTGCGCGCGTGTCGGCATTCCCGAGACCGCGACAGAGTTTGTCGATGGACTGAGGGCGTTGCTTCGCGACACCGCTCAGCGCCTGGACGACGAGTTTCCGACGCACGCGGGTGACGTGGTGATTGGCCGCAACGGAGAGCCAACGCTCAAGCGGCTCACGGCCAAGGAAGTGCCGCCCTCGGCCATCGCCTTGCAGGCCGCGATCGAGAGCCGGGTCCCACCGCGCAACATACTCGACATCCTGGCCAACATCGAGCACTGGACAGGGTTCACCCGGCATTTTGGTCCCTTGAGCGGTGATGAACCGAAGCTGCGCAACGCGCGCGAGCGCTACCTGCTCACGGTCTTCGCACTCGGCTGCAATCTAGGCCCGAACCAGGCGGCGCGGCACCTGTCAAATGGCGTGACGCCGCACCAGCTGTCGTACACCAACAGGCGGCACCTGGGCCTGGACCAGCTGGACAACGCATGCCGAGATCTGACCGAGCTGTACTTGCGGCTGGACCTGCCGAAGCTGTGGGGCGAAGGCAAGAAGGTCGCCGCCGACGGCACGCAGTACGACTTCTACGATCAGAACCTGCTCGCCGGCATGCACTTCCGCTACCGCAAGATGGGCGCAGTGGCGTACCGGCATGTCGCCGACAACTACATCGCCTACTTCCGGCACTTCATACCCCCGGGCGTGTTGGAGGCGATCTACGTGATCGAGGGGCTGCTCAAGGCCGGGCTGAGCGTCGAGCCGGACACCGTTTATTCGGACACCCACGGCCAGTCGGAGACCGTGTTCGCCTATACCCATCTGGTGGGGGTGCAGCTGATGCCGCGCATTCGCGGCTGGAAGGACCTGACCTTCTACCGACCTGACCGCAGCACCCGCTACCGCCACATCGATGGGCTGTTCACGGACGTCGTCGACTGGAAACTGATCCTCGACCACTGGCCCGACCTGATGCAAGTCGCCATATCGGTCCAGCAAGGCAAGGTCGCGTCGCCGATCCTGCTGCGTAAGCTGAGTGCCGAAGGCCGCAACAACCGGCTGTTCCGGGCCTCGCGCGAACTCGGCCGGGCCTTGCGCACGGTGTACCTGCTGCGCTGGATCGGCAGCAAGGACATGCGGCAGGAAGTCACCGGCACCACCAACAAGATCGAGTCGTACCACGCGTTCACGAAGTGGCTGGACTTTGGTGGCGAGGTGATCAACGAGAACGACCCGGTGGAACAGCAGAAGCGCCTGCGCTACCTGGACCTGGTCGCATCCGCGGTGATCCTGCAAAACACCGTCGACATGACGCGGGTGCTCCAGGACATGTACCACCGCGGCGAGCCGGTGGACGTGTCGGACATCGGCTTCCTCAGCCCTTACGGCCGCAACTTCAAGCGCTTCGGCGACTACCGGCTGGATCTGAAGAAGCCGCCGGAGGCGTGGCTGAAGGAGGCACTTTTCAAGGAGGCGGCGCGCCAGACGCGCAAGGCGAGGCAGACTCCGGACGACTCCCCTGCAACACCTGCTGCACCGTGACCGATCAAACCACCTCCACCCCTTACGGCCTGCTGGACACTGAAGCGCTCCAGGAGGCGGAGCAGTCGTTCGACGCCCGGGTCCTGCTTCGGATGGTCGAGGAACTGGATCGCTTCACGAGTCCAGCGCGGCAGGAAGACGGACTGCGGGATCAACTGCTGAGCTTGCACGCAATGGCGCACTCGGTGATCAATGGCGCCCGGCTGTCGGCGCCTGCGGGCGAGTCGTTGCCCGAACTGGCGGGGGTGGTGCTGGACGAGGTGCAGGAGACCATCGGCGTCCTGCAGCGGTGGATCCAGCCCCTGCAAACCCTGCAGGCGCTCGCTGCAACCGACTAATGCCATGGGGACTCGGCTTCAGGGGACGCCGGTGCGGGCGGTGGTATTCGATCTCTACGGGACCCTGTTGGCGATCGAACGGCCGCGCCGACCCTATCGACAGCTGCTGAACCTGCTGCAGCGCGGCGGGCGCCCGCCGAACCCCAACGACGCCGCCACGGTGATGACCATCGACGCCGGCCTCGCAGGCATTGCAGAGACGCTGGGCGCGGCACTCGCCCCAGCAGACCTGGCGCACCTGGAGCGGGAGCTGTTTGTGGAGCTCGCCAGCGTCCGTCTGTTCGAGGACGCGCTCCCTACCCTGACGGCGCTGCGCGATCGCGGCCTGCGTCTCGGACTGTGCTCCAACCTCGCATCGCCGTATGCCATCCCTGCCCATCTGCTGCTGCCGGCGATGGACGTGTATGGCTTCAGCTTCTCCCTTGGTGCCGTCAAGCCGCAGCCGCAGATCTACGCAGCGGTGTGTGAAGCGCTGGCATTGCCGCCCTCCCAGGTGCTGATGGTGGGTGACACCTTGGAAGCCGACGTGCTCGGGCCGACGGCTTTCGGGATGCAGGCGTGCCACTTGGTGCGCGGCGCTAAGCCCAGGACGGCGGACGTGCACATCAGCACGCTCGCCACACTGCTGGAGATCCTCTAGCGTGGGTGATGCAAGAACCTTGGTGGGACGCTGCCTGAGCGTTTCAGCGTGGCTGGCCTTTGGGCGCCGCTTCCCGGTGGCACCACCGGACCTTCTTGCCACTGCCGCATGGACAGGGGTGGTATGGACCGACCTCCGGAAAGCACGCGGCCAGCTGCAAGTGCAACTGCTCACGCTGCAGCTGAATCTCGTACATCTCCTGCGCCTCGTCATCCAGCAGGCTGACCATGCCATGCTGCCCCGCTCGTTCGCCGCGATTCAGCAGCTCGAACTGTGCATCGAAGGTCCGAAGGTAGGCCTGCAGCAGCGGATCCTGACGGATGGCCCGGCGCACGTTGTTGACCTGCAGACCGGTGTAGGTGCTGCTGGTGTCCGGCAGGAACAGCACCCGCTCGGTCGCTTCCTGCTTGGGCGCCGGGTCCACGAGGCGGCCCGTGCCCATCTGCCACACGGCGTGGAATTCCGCCTCGACGAACAGCGTCGGAAACTCCCACAGCGACCATCCCAGCAGACGCTGGCCGCCCAGGCGTTCTACCAGCGCGTCCACCAGCGGGAAGCATTCGTTCGCAGGGGCGCCTTCCAGCGGCCGCACGTCCACGTAGATCGGCTGCCCGCCAGGCACCAGTTCGTCGATCAGTTGCTGCAGCGTGGGGCCGATCTCGGCCGGTGTGACAGGGCGGCGGAAGTGGCTCAAGGGGTCACTCCGGGATCAGTTTCTTGATCTCCGACTCGGCGAGCGCCACAACCCCCATGCGCTCATAGGCACGGGTCTGGTTCAAGATGTTCTTCGCGCGCTGAATGCGCTCGTCACGCCACTGGATCCCCGTTTGGGGCAGGTTGTCGAACACCTCGAAGACGTAGTCGCGCAGGTTGGAGCACAGCCAGTACGACCGGCCGACGACCCACTTTTCGAGGCCGAAGGACTCGAACACATAGCCGTTGGCCGCGTTCCACAGCTTGAGCAGCCGGATCGTGGGCTTGATCAGCGAGTTGCAGCTGTTGTTCTTGGCCGTGAGGGTGTTGTTGAAGTCGTTGGGGTCCGTGTCACGCCAGCCGCCCTGGCCGTCGACGATCTTGTAGCCGGACCACCACCCCTTCAGTGCCGGCACCAGGTCGAACTTGATGTGGTTCAGCTCCAGCACGATCGTCGGCGACGACTGCTTGATGGCTGAGCTGGCGTAGTAGGTCTCGGCGAAGCGCCGCAGGCGATCCAGGTACGTCTGCGGCGCCAAGCTGGCGTCTGCAAAGACCACCATGTAGTCGATGTCGGAGTGCTCGTCCATCGAGCGCGGCAGGATGGTGCCTCGGGTGGACGAACCGAAGCGGAACTGCTCGGCCAGCTCGCTGCCGAACAGCAGCGTCAACCGGTAGCCCAGCGCCGAGATCGAGGTCTTGATCGACTCCTCCTCCTTGCCGGAGAGGATCGCTTGGGCGCTACGCCGTTGCAGGTACGACAGCACGGACATCAGCGCCTCTGCGTGTCGACACGGTGCGCCGCTTCGCCCTGGTTGATGCCTTTGCGCGCCTTTTCGTAGTCACGCCGGGCAAACGGCAGGCTGCTGGTGTTCAGTTCGTTGCGCCGCTTGGTGAACTCATCCAGACCGTCGATCGCTGCCTGGTCGTCGCAGACGTGGAGCAGCCGGATCTGCCGAAACACGCGCGCATCGTTGCGCAGGGCCAGGTACTGGTCGCCGCTGGCCTTGTGCGAAGACGCCCGTTCGGACGGTTTCAGGAAGGTCATCAGGGCTGTCAGCACCGTGACGACGAGCGACACGGCGGCTGCCCACTCCGGCTCGCTCTTGAGGAACGCGGCGCCGGCGATCGCGCTGAGCACCACCGAGGGCAGCCCGAGCCAGTAGTGGTAGTTGCGCCACCTGTCACCGGCATTGAAGTGGGCCTTGCCGGAGTGGATGCAGTCCTCCTCGATGCGCTGCAGTTCGTCGGCGACGGCGCTTTTGGCGTCTTTGGAATCGTTCATGAGATGCCAGGTGGGGCGGCGCCGATCAGGCCAGCCACTGGTCATAGAACCACGGGCGCACCTTCGCGGCGTGGATGCCTGCTGCTTGCGGATGCAGCGGATTGATCAGGACGTTGGATTCTTCCGGCACGATGACCGACGGCACTGCCAGCAGCGCCGTCCGAGCGTCTTGCAGCCAGCCATCGCCGATATCCAGCGAGACCTTGCCTTCCGGAATCGCGCTCCACCCCACCGGCAAGTCGGCAGGCGTCAACGTCCGTCGCGCTTGCCAGAGCTCATCGGGCACCTCGATGCGCACCAGGAACCGGTTCAGCGGCAGACCGGCGGCGTTCAGGTGGACCACCGTCTCCAGGCAGGCCAGCGCCACCGACGACGCGCTGTAGACCACCGGGCGGCCGGGCCGATTCCAGCGGCCGCCGGTCTTTTCGGCGCCTTTGCCGCCCAGGTCGTGGGCTTCGTATTCCGGGGTGTCGGTGGCGATGCGCCACAGCACTACCGTCAAGCGTAGGCCCCGCTGCGCATGCGATCGACGATCTGCGAAACGATGCCCTGGCCCTCGGGCGTGTCCATCAGTTCGGCGGGGCGCTGGCCGCCGAGCGCAGGCAGCGGCTCGTCCAGCCAGCGTGCCACCCAGGCCGCGGCGTCGAAGCCCTCAGGATTGCCCGACTCCTCGACCATCGCCTGCACCTGGCCCACCAGTCGGGCCATGCCGAGCACACGCGAGCTTTCGTCGGAGGACAGCGGCTTGTTCTCGCGCGCCTTGCGATCGATCGTCGCCCGGGCCAAGCCGAGGGTGCCGACCAACTTTTCCTTCGGCATCGCCATGCGCCGCGCCATCACCTCGACGACGCTGGCCGGCACGCCGAGCTTGACGATGCGAACCCGTTCCATCGCGTCCGCCTCGAAGACCTGGCGGAAGTTCGTCGCGATCACCGACGTGCTCCTGGCCGCGGGGGCCGGTGCCTTCGCGGCAGGCGCTGCCGCCTTGCGCGCCGCCGGCCGTGCCGGCGTCATTGCTTTGGATACTGCAGCTTTGGGCATGGTGTTCGTCCTTTGAGCACAAATTATCGCTCAAATGAGCGGATGCCGCCAGGCGTCGCCCCTGGCAGGCCCGCACACCGGCCTCCGCGGCGGGCGCTCAGTGGTCGTGCCCGTTCGCCGCAGGATCCAGTTCGTCGAGGATCGGGCAGTCGGGCCGGTCGTCGCCGTGGCAGCACTCCACCAGGTGCTGCAGCGTCCGTCGCATCTGCTCCATCTCCGCCATGCGCTGGTCGAGGTTGGCCACATGCGCCTGTGCGATGCGCTTGACGCTGGCACTCGTGCGGCGCCGGTCCTGCCACAACTTCAGCAGCTCCGCGATCTCGGCCATGCTGAAGCCCAGGTCGCGGGCGCGGCGGATGAAGCGCAGCGTGTGCACTTCCTTGTCGCCGTACTGCCGGTAGCCCGAGTCGGTGCGCTGGACCGGGGGCAGCAACCTCAGCGACTCGTAGTGACGCACCATCTTGGCCGACACGCCCGAGCGAGCCGCTGCCTCGCCGATGTTGAACGGGCCCTGGTTTGGCTGCGGCTTCATCAGGCGTTTCCTTTCCAGCGCTTGAGCATCAGCGCATTGGTCACCACGCTGACGCTGCTGAAGGCCATCGCGGCGCCGGCGATCATCGGGCTGAGCAGGCCGAAGGCGGCCAGCGGCACACCGACGACGTTGTAGATGAAAGCCCAGAACAGGTTCTGCCGGATCTTGGCGTAGGTGCGCCGCGAGATGTCGATCGCGTCGGCCACCAGCGCCGGGTCGCCGCGCATTAGCGTGACACCCGCTGCGTGCATCGCCACATCCGTCCCGGTGGACATCGCAATGCCCACGTCGGCGGCCGCAAGAGCCGGCGCATCGTTGATGCCGTCGCCCACCATCGCCACGCGGCGGCCGCCTGCCTTCAGCTCGGCGACGATCTGCGCCTTGTCTTGCGGCAGCACCTCGGCGCGCACCTGGTCGATGCCCAGCAGCTCGGCCACGGCCCGGGCGCTGCCCTTGTTGTCGCCGGTGACCAGCACCGTCTCGACGCCCTGGCGGTGCAACTGCTGGACGGCCTCACGAGCCGACGCCTTCACCGTGTCCCCAAAGGCCAGCAGCCCGATCAGGCGCGGAGACTCGGTGACGTCGGCCAGCCAGGACACCGTGCGTCCCTGCGCTTGCAGCGCATCGGCGCGTACCTGCAGCGGCCCCACGTCGACACTGAGTTCCTGCGTGTAGCGCGAGCTGCCCAGGCGCAGCTCGCGCTGCCGCACCTTCGCCGCCATCCCGCGGCCGGCGACCGCACGCACGTCGCTGGCGGGCGGCACACCGATGCGTTCGCGCCGCGCCGCCTCCATCACCGCCCGGGCCAACGGGTGTTCGCTGTTGGCCTGGATGGCAGCGGCGGCCGCCAGCAGCGCGGGGTGGTCGCCGTCGGCCGCTTCAAACGCCACCAACTCCGGCTTGCCCTCGGTCAGCGTGCCGGTCTTGTCGAATGCCACGGTCTGCAGGCTGTGCGCCACTTCCAGCGCCTCAGCGTCCTTGATCAGGATGCCGCGCCGGGCTGCGACGCCGGTGCCGGCCATGATCGCGGTCGGCGTTGCCAAGCCGAGCGCACAGGGACAGGCAATGACCAGTACCGCGACGGCGTTCAGGATGGCCGCCTCCCAGTAGCCGGTGGCCAAGCCCCAGCCCAGCAGCGTCACCGCGGCGATGCCGATGACCACCGGGACGAACACCTCGCTGACGCGGTCGACCAGGCGCTGGATTGGCGCCTTCTTCGCCTGCGCCGACTCGACCAGCCGGACGATGCGGGCCAGTGTCGATTCCGCCCCGACCGCGGTGGTTTGCACCAGCAGCAGTCCTTCGGCGTTGACCGCGCCGCCGGTGACCCGGTCGCCGGCATGCTTGGCCACCGGAAGGCTCTCGCCGGTGATCAGCGACTCGTCGACCTGGCTGGCACCTTCCAGCACCACGCCGTCGACGGGAATGCGTTCACCCGGGCGGACCACCACGTGGTCGTCCACGCGCACCTGGGCGACCGGGATCTCACGGTCAACGCCGTCGGTGCCGCGCACCCTGGCCACTTCCGGTCGCAGCGCGTTCAGGGCGCGGATCGCCTCCGTCGTCTGGCGCTTGGCCCGGGCTTCCAGCCATTTACCGAGAAGGACCAGCGTGATCACCGCCGCGGAAGCCTCGAAGTAAAGGTGCGGCATGCCATGGTCGGCGTGCTTGAACAGCAGGTACAGGCTCAGGCCGTAGCCGGCGCTGGTGCCCAGCGCGACCAGCAGGTCCATGTTGCCTGCTCCCGCGCGCAGCGCCTTCCAACCGGCACGGTAAAAGCGCGCGCCGAGCCAGAACTGCACCGGTGTGGCCAGCGCCAACTGCCACCAGCCGGGCAGCATCCAGTCGGCGCCGAACAGGCCGCCGAGCATGGGCAGCACCAGTGGCAGCGACAGCACGGCCGCGACGGCCACGGGCCACCAGTCGGGCCAACGACGGCCGCTGGCGGGCGCTTGTGCTGCCTCGCTCCGGACGGTGCGCCCGGTGTAGCCGGCGTTTTCGATCGCGGCGAGGAGCGCCGCCGTGTCCGGCTCCCGCGCCGACAGCCGGACCTGGGCGCGCTCCGTCGCGAGGTTCACTTCGGCGCCGACCACGCCCGGCACCTTCTTCAGCGCCTTCTCGACACGGCCCACGCACGACGCGCAGGTCATGCCCTCGACCTGCAACTCCACCGTCTGCTCGGGGATGTCGTAGCCGGCTTTTTCGACGGCGGCACGCAAGGCGTCGATGCTCACGCCCGGCTCCGCCTCGACGGTGGCGGCTTCCGTGGCGAGGTTGACGGTCGCTTCCTTGACACCCGGCACGGCGGCTAGCGTTTTCTCGACCCGCTTGACGCAAGAGGCGCAGGTCATGCCCTCGACGGGAAACGACCAGCGGCGGCTGGCCGCAGCAGAAGCAACGGAGGCAACGGCATTCATGTTCTTCCTTTCCTGCCGACAGGTAGTGCCGACACAAAAGAGAGTCTCAACCTTGCCATCATGGAAGAGTCAAGCTCCGGCTAGCGCAATCCCCGCGCGAAGCTAGGGTTGTGAAGTGGCACAGCCCGGCAAAGTCGTGGCGGCGCAGAAGCGGAAGCCGGCCGCGAAGAACAGCAGGGCAGCCCTAGGATAGGGACACGCGGACTATCGGGGGCACATCCCCCCGCATTAACCGTTCAGGAGAACGCCTACTCTCTAGACCGCAGACGTGCGGAAATCGCCTCCATCTGGCTGATCTCTGCTCGCTGTGCCTTGACGATCTCGTCGCAGAGCTTGCGAAGCTCCGGATCGGTGATCCGTGCCTCCCGGCACATCAGAATGGCGCCGGAATGGTGGGGAATCATTGAGTCGATGAACTGCTTGTCATCGACCAAGGCTTGGCTCCTGGTTGCGAAAAGTGATCCTGCGAACAGGAACGCGAGCCCCAAGTACAGCGCAAGGTTCAGTGGCTTGTTGCCATACATTGCGCTCATCGTTGCGAGCATGATCATCCCCATGGGCGCGAGCATCGTCAGCGCCATGTAGAGCATGTTCAAGTTGTTCCGGTAGTCGCCCCACCCGTCGATCATCGTGAACATCGCGAGATACATTGGAATCAGGCTCAAGGCGAGATTGAGCGCAAACATCCAATAAGCGCGGGCGGTTGAGCCGCCATGCATGGTCGCGGAGGGTTGGCCCGCGGCGCGGGTGTCGCGGGCATGAGTGTTTCGGTTCATTCGATCTCCTTCTAATGAATCACACCGCGCCTCACTTCGGCGTAGGCCTAGAGGGACTACATCGCCCCATTCACATCAAGCATTCTTGCCCGTTGCTCGAAGACGAAGTGCGTTGGCAACCACGCTAGCCGACGACAAGCTCATCGCCAACGCAGCCAGCATCGGCGACAGCAGCCAGCCGGTCAGCGGATACAGCAGCCCGGCAGCAATCGGTACGCCCAGCGCGTTGTAGATAAAGGCGAACATCAGGTTCTGCCGCATGTTGCCCACCGTCGCCTGCGAAATCGACCGAGCGCGGGCGATGCCGCGCAAGTCTCCCTTGA
This sequence comes from Pseudomonadota bacterium, assembly GCA_049321005.1. GTDB lineage: Bacteria > Pseudomonadota > Gammaproteobacteria > Burkholderiales > Burkholderiaceae_C > Aquabacterium. The sequence continues at coordinate 44,730 of JBMOQL010000004.1, read as the reverse complement.
CCAGCGTGACCTGGGCGCTGTTCATCGCGACATCGGTGCCGGTGCCCATCGCGATGCCGACGTCGGCCCTGGCCAGCGCCGGCGCGTCGTTGATGCCGTCGCCCGCCATCCCGACCACTCGGCCTTCGCGTTGCAGGCGTTCGACCAGAGCCAGCTTGTCTGCGGGTTTGACCTCGCCATGCACTTCGTCGATGCCGAGCTGGCATGCCACCGCCTGCGCGGTGGTCACGCCGTCCCCGGTGGCCATCACCACGCGCATGCCGGCCTGGTGCAGCGCCTGCACGGCTTCGGGTGTGCTGGCCTTGACCGGATCGGACACAGCCAGCAGCCCCAGCAGCTGGCCCTCGATCGCGAGGAACATCACGCTGCTGCCCTGGCTGCGCAGCTCTTCGGCTGTAGCACGTAAGGCAGCCACATCGACACCGTCCTGCTCCATCAAGGCGGTGTTGCCCAAGGCGAGCCGGCGGCCGCCGACGAGGCCGCGGACACCGATGCCGGTGGACGACTCGAAATCCGTGGCGGGCGACAGCGCGAGGCTGCGCGAACGCGCGGCCTCTACGATCGCTTGTGCCAACGGATGCTCGCTGCCCTGGTCGAGGCTGGCGGCCAGTCGCAGCACTTCGGACTCGGACGCCCCCTCGACCCCCACCGCCCGGTCAAAGACCGGCCGGCCTTCGGTCAGCGTGCCGGTCTTGTCGACGATCATCGTGTCGATGCGGCGCATCTGTTCAATTGCCGAAGCGTCGCGGAACAGGATGCCCTGCGTCGCAGCCTTGCCGGTGGCCACCATGATCGACATCGGGGTCGCCAGGCCGAGCGCGCAGGGACACGCGATGATGAGCACGGCCACCGCGTTGATCAGCCCGTACTGCCAGCCTTGCTCGCCGCCGAGCAGGCCCCAGGCGAAGAACGACGCCAGCGCGATGCCGATGACCACCAGCACGAAGTAGCCGGCCACCTTGTCGGCCATGCGCTGCATCGGCGCCTTCGAGCGCTGGGCTTGGGCCACCATCTGCACGATCTGCGACAGCATCGTCTGCGAGCCCACGCGCTCGGACTGCATCACCAGCGAGCCCGAGGTGTTGATCGTCGCACCGATCACCTTGTCGCCGGGCCGCTTGGTCACCGGCACCGGCTCCCCTGTCAGCATCGACTCGTCGATCGCGCTGGAACCCTCCAGCACAATGCCGTCGACCGGCACCTTCTCGCCGGGACGGATGCGCAGCCGGTCACCGACGTGCACATGGGTGAGTGGCACGTCCGATTCGCTGCCGTCCGGCTCGATGCGTCGGGCGGTTTTAGGGGCAAGCCCGAGCAGCGACTTGATCGCCGCGGAGGTTTGCGAACGGGCGCGCAGCTCCAGCATCTGGCCGAGCAGCGTCAGCGAGATGATCACCGCGGCGGCCTCGAAGTACACCCCGATGCGCCCGTGTGCGACAAAGCTCGCCGGGAACAGCTGCGGGGCCACCGTGGCGACGACGCTGTAGACAAACGCCGCCCCCGTCCCGATGCCGATCAGCGTCCACATGTTCGGGCTGCGGTTGCGGATGGACTGGGCGCAGCGCTCGAAAAAGGGCCAGCCTGCCCACAGCACGATGGGCAGCGACAGCAGCAGCTCGATCCAGCTTTGGCGATCAGGGTCGATCCAGCCCAGTCTGTGGCCGGCCATGGCCAGCACCGTCACCACCACGGTCAACGGCAGCGTCCACCAGAAGCGGCGAGAGAAGTCGCGCAGTTCGGGGTTGTCGTCGTCGGCCGTGGCTTCCGGAATAAGCGGCTCCAGCGTCATACCGCAGATGGGGCAGTTGCCGGGGCGCTCCTGCCGGATCTCCGGGTGCATCGGACACGTGTAGATGGCAGCGGTACCACCCTCGGTGGCTGCAGGCGTTGCTCCGGCTGCTGCTGCCGTCGGCCGCAAGGCAGTTGCAGGGGCATGCTCTGCGGTCTGTCCGTCCGCAGGTGGGGCCTGCGGGCGCGGATGGGCATGGCCATGTGGATGAACCGCCCCGCCGAGGCCCGCGAGGGGGCTGTGTTGGGCCTGATGACCAGGCCCACCGTCGGCCTCTGCCGCACCTTCGAGAACCAGGTGCATGCCGCACTTGGGGCAGTTGCCCGGCTGGCCCTGCCGGACTTCCGGGTGCATCGGGCAGGTGTAGACCGTGGTGGCGCCCACAGTCGCAGATGCTCTGTGGTGACCCCTGTTTTCGTGATGCTGCGAATCCATGAGTTGTTCTCCGTTCATCCGCGCCACAGGATGTGCCAGGCCAGTGCAGCAGCGAGGACGCCCAGCCACACCCAGCAAGCGGCGACCAACCGACGGCTCCAGCGGGGCTGCGGTTGGCCTTGTTGCAGACGATGCTTGACGCCCATGCCGAGGCCGTGCACGAGCAGGCCGGTCACCAGCAGCGCAACGGCCTGGTCCGCCAAGCGGGGGATCAGCAGCGCAAGCCCAGCGCCCAGGACTGCCGCTCCCACGGTCGAGAGCAGCTCTGCGGCTTTCAGCGCACCAAGCTCACGCTCAGCGTTTGTCACTCGCTTTGTCGCGTGCATCGTGATGGTGCTGATGCCCGCCATGCCGCTGATGGCCAAAGACGTGAATCAACGGGCACGCCAGCAGCAGCAGGAAGGGCACCGCCTGGAGCACGTGGTCGAAGTGGCGCGTCAGCAGGAAGTACGCGCCGATGGCCCCGAGCAGCCAGGCGGCAATGGCGAGCCAGCGACGGTTGCGGCTTGACGCGGCAGGAGTAGCGGTGTCGTTCATGAAGCCATGCTCCGCGAACCAGGCGCCACCTTGGTTGATGCCGGTCAAGCCAGCCCCGGTCAGTGGCAGCTGCCGCAGCAACTGCCGCCGGGCGCCGGTGCGGCCTCCGCCGCACGGCTGGTTTCCACCGGGCTGTAGCCAGCCTCTTGGATCGCCGCCTTGAATTCCGCCGCGTCGCTGGACGCCGGCTCGATCTCGACGCGCTTGGTGGCCAAGTCGACCTTCACCTGCGCATCCTTGTCGGTGGCCTTCACCGCCTTGGTGATCATGCTCACGCAGTGGCCGCAGGTCATGTCATTCACTTCGAACGCAATCATCGTGCTCTCCTTCAAGCAGCGTTATCGGGTGGTGTCACTGTGAAGCTTTCCACGATGGCAATGTCCAGCGGCGGCCAGGAAAGGCTATTCGATGTTCATGGTCTTGATCGTTCGAAGGCGGTGAGCCGCACTGCTGTTCGCTCCGCTCGTCTGGGAGGCAGCAGCCATAGCCATCACCGTCGTTCGCCAGGTTCACGCGTCAAAGGCGTGGTCCGCCCGCCTCAATGAGCGTGGCCGCCCATCGTCTGGTTCGCTTGCCCACGGGGCATTTGGGCCATGCGGCGGCACTCGTCCGCGCAGCGGCGGCAGGCCTCTGCGCAGCGCTGGCAGTGCTCCATCGGCGAATGCTTGGCGCACTCGTCCGCGCAAGCCTCGCAGATGTCCGCGCACAACGCGCAGATCGATGACACGTTCTCGCTGTTGCGCGCCATCGCGGCGGCGGCCAGTTCGCAAACCGCCGCGCAGTCCAGGTCCAGCGCGATGCACCGGGCCATCATCTTCACGTCCTGCTCCTGCAGGCAGGCGCTTGCACAGTGGTTGCACTCCACCGCGCAGTCCAGGCAGGCTTCGATGCAAGAGGCGTACTGCTGATGTGCCATGGGGTCTCTCCTTGCTAGAAACGCCGGGGATTCGGCGTCATCGATGCGGGCAAGGTGCGATCCCAGGACGCAGGGGTCAATTCAGAACGCATCCGTGCCTGCCGGCGGAAAACCGCGGCACCATGACGGATGCGCTGTAGATCCTGCAGGCGGGCCGGTGCGTACTACATGTCGGTGCTCCGTGGTGTGATTCGAGTCAGCCGCCCTTGTCCAGATGCAGCACCAGCGAGGCCGGTGTCTCGCCCTTGTTCGACCACATCCAGCAGTAGTCCTGGTCGACCGACACATCGAGGGTCCCGTCTGCTTTGCTGACCTGCGCCCGCTTTGCTGGAAAGCGCACGTCTTTGCCCTCGTGATAGTGCACGTTGAAGTCCATCGGCGCGCCGCCTTCGAAGTGTCACCGCACCTTCGTGCCTTGGGCCAGCTTGCCGCAGACTTCGACGAACTTCTTCGGGACGACACGGGCTTCGTGGCGGAACTGCCCTTTGGCGTCCCAGGCGATGTCGACGATGTGCTCGGCAGCCAGGGCCGGCAGCGACCAGGCGGTCAGCGCCGCGAGCGTGATGATCAAACGGGGCAAGGTGGTCTCCATGGTGTCGAATGTCATGCGGTCACAAACGGTGCCGCTTGCGCTTGTGGCGCACGGGCTTGGCACGCGGGACGGGGTGGCGGGCGCCCGGCTTGCGCGTGTGGCGGCGCTTCTGATGCCAGACCAGCAGCGCCATGCCGACAGCACAGATCCCCGACAGCACCAGCGTCGTGGTGAAGAAGTCGTGGGGCATCTTGTCGATGCCGCGCAACTCGTGCATCTGCGCCGCCGTGCAGCTGGGCTTACTTTGCAGGCTGGATGTCGGTGACGACGAAGGCGCCGCCGGTCTTCTCGGCAGAGAACACGATCTTGTCGCCTGCCTTGGTCTTGCCGAGCAGAGCAGGATCCTTGACCTGGAAGACCATGGTCATGCCCGGCATCTGCAGGCTCTTGATCTCGCCGTGCTTGATCGTGATCTTCTTGGCGTCGGTGTCGACCTTGCGCACCTCGCCCTCGATCTGTTCGATCTTCGCGGCAGCGGTCGCATCGGCCTTCGGGCCGCCGCCATGGGCGGTGCCATGGCCGCCGTGGCCGTGATCGCCTCCGGCGTAGACCGCGCTGCCGGCCAGCAGCAAAGACGCGGCGATCATGGCAATGGGTTTGTTCATTCGATGGCTCCTTGGTTGACGATGAAAACGAAAGGCGCCGTCGCTGACACAGCCGGCGCTTCAAGACTCACTTGGCGGCGACCTTGATCTTGCCGACCATGCCGGCCTGGTAGTGGCCGGCGATCAGGCAGGCGAAGTCGAAGTCACCCGGACGGTTGAAGTTCCAGACCAGTTCCCCAGTCTTGCCGGGTGCGACGTGCGCCATGTACGGCTCGTCGTGCTCCATCTCGGGGAACTTGGCCATCAGTGCGGCGTGTTCGTCGAGTTCCTTCTTCGTGCCGATGACCAGCTCGTGCATCACCTGGCCCGCATTGCGGATCACAAACTTGACGGTCTCGCCTTGCTTGACATTGATCAGATTGGGCGTGAACCGCATGTCGTCGGTCATCTTGATCTCGATCGTGCGTTTGGCGTTCTTGGCATCGCCGGCGATGCCCCACGGCTTTTGTTCCTTCTTGGCCGGTTGTGCTGTCTTCTTGCCGTGGTCGTCATTGCCGTGGGCGTATGCGCCCAGCGAGGCGCCCAGCAGGATGGCGAGCGCTGCGGCCTGCAGGGTGCGCAAGGGTCGGATGTTCATGAAGGTCCTTTCGGTGGAGTCGGTGTTGGTGTTCAGTGGTTGCCGTGTCCGCCGCTGCTGCGGCCGTTCGGCTTGCGTGCGCGCATCACCACTTCCTTGGTGGGTTTGCGGGCCAGCGGCATCGACTGGCCACCGGCGCCGAACGAGCGGGCCGGCTCCGGCAGCGTGCCGGTGAACTCGTAGGCGACCTCACCCTTGGGGTGTTGGTACCAGCCCGGGTCCTTGTAGTCGCCGCGTTTTTGGTCGGCCCGCACCTTCATCACGGTGAACATGCCGCCCATTTCCACCGGACCAAACGGTCCCTGGCCGGTCATCATGGGCAGCGTGTTGTCCGGGATCGGCATCTCCATCTCGGCCATGTCGGCCATGCCGCGCTCGCCCATCACCATGTAATCCGGAATCAGCTTGTTGACCTGCTTGGCGATGCCGGTGTGGTCCACGCCGATCATCGTCGGCAGGCCGTGGCCCATCGCGTTCATCGTGTGGTGGCTCTTGTGGCAGTGGAAAGCCCAGTCGCCAGGCTCGTCGGCGAGGAACTCCACCGCGCGCATCTGACCCACCGCCACGTCGGTCGTGACCTCGTTCCAGCGCGCGCTCTCGCGTGTCCAGCCGCCGTCGGTGCCGGTCACCATGAACTCGTAGCCGTGCAGGTGGATCGGGTGGTTGGTCATCGTCAGGTTGCCCATGCGGATGCGCACCCGTTCACCCAAGCGCGCGACCATCGGGTCGATGCCGGGGAACACCCTGGAATTGAAGGTCCAGAGGTTGAAGTCCGTCATCTCGCTCACCCGTGGGGTGAAGCTGCCCGGCTCGATGTCGAACGCGGTCAGGATGAAGCCGTAGTCGCGGTCCACCCGCATGAAGCTCGGATCCTTCGGGTGCGCGATGAACATGCCGTACATGCCCATGGCCATCTGCACCATCTCGTCGGCATGCGGGTGGTACTTGAAGGTGCCGCTGCGCCGGATCACGTACTCGTAGACATAGGTCTTGCCGGGCGGGATGTGCGGCTGGTTCAGACCACCCACGCCATCCATCCCGTTGGGCAGGCGCAGGCCGTGCCAGTGGATGGTGGTGTGCTCCGGCAGCTTGTTGGTCACGAAGATCCGCACCCGGTCGCCTTCGACCACTTCGATGGTGGGCCCTGGCGAGGTGCCGTTGTAGCCCCACAGGTGGGCCTTCATGCCGGGTGCGAACTCGCGCACCACTGGTTCGGCCACCAGGTGGAACTCCTTGACGCCGTTGTTCATGCGCCAAGGCAAGCTCCAGCCGTTGAGCGTGACCATCGGGTTGTAGGGGCGCCCAGTGTTGGGCATCAGCGGGGGCGCGGTACGCGGGTCGGTCTGGATCACCGGCTCGGGCAGCGCTGCCATGGCCACCTTGCTGACCGTCGAGGCCGCCACCGCGGCACCGGCTGCCGCCGAGCCGGCCAGGAAGCGCCGTCTTGATGTCGTCATGGATGTGTTCTCCGTCAGGATCAATGTCCGCCGCCGGCGCCGCCACCAGAGGCCGCCGGACGGGCCTCCATGGCAACACCGCCGGTGGGCCGGCCGATCAGCGCGGCTTGCAACGCCGCGTCAGCCAGCCAGAAGTCACGTTGCGCGTCGATGGCCTGCACCACGCTGCCGATCTGCTCGCGCGCGTCGGCCAGCAGCTCGAACACGCCGATCAGCATGCCGTTGTAGCGAAGCAGGTTCTCGTCGGCGATCGTCTTGCGCAGAGGAACGATTTCCTCCGCGTAGTGCTTGGCCACGTCATACGCCGTGCGGTACCCGCCATAGCTTTCGCGCACTTGTGAGCTGGCATCGACCGCCAGCTGCGCAGTGCGGTTGACCGCGGCCATGTAGGTCGCCTGCGAGCGGGCCCGCAGCGCGTCCCCGAAGTCGAAGATCGGGATCGGCAGTTCCAGCTCGTAGCCTTTTTGCGGTGGCTCGCCGGTCTCGCTGTTGCGCACCCCGGCAATGTGGAAGCCGTTGACGAAGCTGCTGATGCGGGTCAGGCCCATGTCGCGAGCGGTGAACTCCAGGTCGGCGCGCGCCATGCGTACGTCCAGCCGTTGGTCGACTGCCTGCTGCGCCACTTCGGCTTCGGCCCTCGGTGCCTTCGGCAAGTCCGGCAGCCGGTCCGGCAGCTGGAGCCGGCGCGCCTGAGCCTCGTTCAAGCCCAGCGAACGCACCAGCGCCTCGCGGGCGCTTTGCGCGGCTTGCCGGGCTCGGGCCAACTGGGCGACGGCGTCGGCCGCAAACGCCTGCTCGCGCGCACGCTGCAGGCGGTTGAAGTTGCCGACCGACTGCATTCGGCGAGCCAGTTCCGCACCGGCGTCGGCCGCCTGCTTGACCTGCTCGAAGTACTGCAGCGACTGCTGTGCAGCCACGGCGCGCACCCAGTTCTGCCGTGCATCCGTGGCGGCCTGCACCACATCGCTGGCCAAGCGCAGCTGGATCTGCTGTTGCTGGAAATCCGCCATGCGCAGGCGCGTCGGCAGCAGCAGCAGGTCGAACACCGAGATGCCCAGCATGCGGCCGATGTCCAGCGACACCTCGCCGTCATGCCGGCGGACCAGGCGTTCGAAGGTGAAGATCGGGTTCGGCAGGCGTGCGGACTGCGTCGCGCCGGCCGAGGCGGCTGCACTGTCAAACAGAGCCGCCTGCAGCGCCGGGCTGTGCGCCAGCGCGATGCGCACCGCGTCGTCGGCACTGAGCGGCTTGGCCAGGAGGCGGTCGACCTCGGCTTGCGCTTCGCGCCGGGCCTCGTCGGTGTGCAGCCATTTGACGTCCGCCCCCAGGCGGCTTTGCGTCAGGCTCTGTGCGGCCTTGAAGTTGTTGTCCACCGCTGTGGTGGCACAGCCACCCAGCAGCAGTGCGGCCAGTGCGGCGGCCACCGCTGCCCGGCGCGGTCGGGATGCGACCGTGAAGGTCATGTGCACTCCTTAGTGGTGTTGTGAGTGCCCGGCGGGTGCCTTGGGCTGGGAGCCTGCAGGCGCTGCAGGGGTCGGCCGTGGAGCCACCTTCGGCGGGTTGGTCGCTTCCGTCTGACCGAACGGTTTGTCGGTGTTGGCGGTGCCCGCGCGCGGCGGGTTTTGGCCCGATGCGGCAGACGGCGCACCATGGCCGATGTGACCCGCGTTGCCGGCGGCGCTGCCGCCATCGCCGCTCTCGGCCGCGGCTTCCTTGGCGTAGGTTTTCCACCCGCCAATGCGGCCCACGTTGTCGTTGGCGTCCTTCCACGACTTCACTGGCTCGTCTGTGAAGCGGCGGTAGCCGTCAAAGGCGGAGCGGTAGGCCGCTTGAGGCGGTGGAGCAGCCGGGGCGGTCGTCGTGGCAGCGGCGGGAGTGGCGGGAGTGGCGGGTGGATGGCCGGCATGGCCGCCGGCCTGCGCAACTGCGGCAAGCGGTGGCAGGCACAACGCCGCGCTGAGTGCGGCCGTCGTGAAGACGGTTCTCTTGATCGACATGGATTCCTCGCGGATAGCCTCCAGCCGGGCCTTGGTGGCACGGCGCATGGAGGCTCAGGTCAGCGGTTGAGCGACAGCCGGCGGACGTGGATCACGCCCGGCATGGCAGCGCCCACGGCAGGGCCTTAAGCGAGGAAGGTTCGGGGCGGACGTTCCGGGCCGTCGGTGATGAAGACCACCGAGGCGGACGCGCTTGCGAGGAAGGGGCTGTCGCCGAGGGGCGGCGGTGAGAAGCGGATGGCTGCGGCTGGCAGCGCGGCGCCGGTGCAGCAGCTCGCACAGACGCTGCACTTCGAACTGCTCTTGGGCGCGGCCTTCACCGCCGCTTCCGAATCTGCCGTTGCACTGTCGGGCATCCCGGCGCTGGAAGCGGCATCCGCCTCCGGATGGTCGTGACCGCTGTGGTCATGGCCGGCCGCCTCGGCGGAGTGGTGTTGGGCGACGTCATGCTGCGCAGCAGCCCCTCCGTGGTGCCCGGGACCGCAAGCCACCATGGACGCAGCCACTGCCCCTTGGAAAGGCAGCGCGGCGGCCAGGAGCCAGATCAGCGCGGTCCGAATGAACACCCACATGGCGACGAAGTCTAGTTGATCGCGGTCAACAAAGGGTTATTCCGGCACTGCAGACAAGGTGCAGCGGCGTGGAGCAATCGGCGTGCGTAGCCGACAGCCTGTGGCCCCTGCCTGTTTGCCACTCCCGCGGCCGCCCGGCCTACCGAGCCGCCAGGTCGGTGACCTTGAAGCTGCCGTCGACGCGGTCGGCCTTGAACTTCACCAGGTCGCCCGGCTTGACCTTGGCCAGCAGCGCTGGGTCGGCGCGGAAGACCATCGTCATTCCCGGCATGCCGAGGGCTTCGATCGGACCGTGCTTGAGTGTGACCTTGCCCTGCTCGGCGTCGACCTTCTTGACTTCGGCATCGGTATAGCCGGCAGCCGAGGCCGGCGCCGAGGAGCCGGTGTTGGCGGCGCCATCGGTCGTGGCCATCGCCGTCCACGGTGCAACCGCGGCGAGGCTGGCGGCGAGAAAGAGTGCGTTGAGTTTCATGGCGGGTGTCCTTTCTACGGGTTCGAGTGGGTGTTGCTCAGTTGATGTAGAGCTGGCGCAGTTCCTGGTCGTCGCGCGCGTGCTCGGCTTCGTGCTTCACCTCGGCGCGGCTGCGCATGCTGCGGGCGTCCTCGATCTCCGGCGCGAAGGTGACCTCGCCCTGGCTCTGCTGCAGGCTGCCGGCGCGGCGCGCCTGGACAAGCTCCTGCTTGACCTGATCCCGGCTCTTCGCGGCCGGCATCGCGTGGAAATTGCCGCCGGCCTCGTTGTTCGCCGGCGTGAATCCCTGGGTAGCCAAGGCCGGCCCTGCGAGCAGTGCGGCGATCAGGGCGGCAGCGGTGTTGGAACGGATCGACATGGTGAACTCCTAGAGGGGGATCGGAAACCGGGACAACGAGCGACCGGTGTTGGCATGCAGAGGTGTTCGCTGTTCCATGGCCTTCACTGTAGAAACCACGCCCCGACAGGACGCGCACCGTTCCATTACGGTTTCGTAATGTGAAGACAAGGCCGGCTGCGCGACACTGGCGGCATGCGGATCCTGGTGGTGGAAGACGAGCAACGGCTCGCGGAGTACCTGAAAAAAGGGCTGACCGAAGGCGGCTACGTGGTCGATGTCGCGCACGACGGCATCGACGGCAAGCACCTGGCCGTCGAAGGCGAGTACGACCTGGTCATCCTGGACGTGATGCTGCCGGGTATTGATGGCTTCGGCGTCCTCAAGGCCCTGCGCAGCACCAAGGACACGCCGGTGCTGATGCTGACTGCCCGTGACAAGGTCGAGGACCGTGTCCAAGGGCTCAAGGGCGGCGCGGATGACTACCTGGTCAAGCCGTTTGCGTTCTCCGAGTTGCTGGCGCGGGTGGAGGCACTGCTGCGCCGTGGCGCCGCCAAGAGCGCTCAGCCGGTCACCACCTTGCGCCTGGCCGACCTCGAAGTCGATTTGGCACGACGAAAGGCCACCCGCGCCGGCCAGCGCCTGGACCTGACACCCAAGGAGTTCACGCTGCTGACCCTGCTGCTGCGCCGGCACGGTGAGGTGCTCTCACGCACCGTGCTCGCCGAGCAGGTCTGGGACATGAACTTCGACAGCGAGACCAACGTCGTCGACGTGGCGGTGCGGCGCCTGCGCTCCAAGCTCGACGAGCCGTTCGACAAGCCGCTGCTGCACACCGTGCGCGGGATGGGCTACGTGCTGGAGCTGCGCGATTGAGCCTGGCGGTGCGCTCGCTGTCGGCACGGCTGACGCTGGCCATCGCGGCGGTGGCTACCGCCGTGCTGAGCGCGATGGCGGTGCTGCTGCTGTGGACGCTGGAGCGGGAGCTGGACCGGGCGCAGCAGCAAGACCTGGACGGCAAGGTCGAGGTCGTGCAGCACTTCCTCGACGAGGTGCAACAGCCCAAGGACTTGCTGCAGCTGCGGCACCACCTGGACGACGTGCTGATCGGCGACGGCCAGCTGCGCATCTGGCTCGTCACCGACGACGGCGTCGTGATCTACGGGGGGCGTCAGCGGCCGCGAACGCAGACCGCGGCCGCGGGGCGGATGCGCGTGTGGCGCGAAGACGGACTGCTGCTGCAGGGCCGCCAGCTCGACGTGCCGGCCAGCGGGGTGCTGCCCCGCCTGCAGCTGATCGTCGCCCTCGACACGCGCGAGCAGGATCGGCTGCTGGACCGGTACCGGCACTCGCTCGGGCTGATCAGCGGCATCGGCGTGGTGCTGATGATCGCGGCTGCGGCCTGGCTGGCACGCCGTGCACTGCGCCCGCTGCAGCGGCTATCCACAGAGGCAGCTGCCATCCAACCGGCCGACCTGTCACGGCGGCTGTCGCCGGTCCCCACCACCGAGCTGCAGCCACTGGTGGAGAGTTTCAACCGGGCGCTGGACCGGGTGGCGGCGGCCTATGAGCACCTGGAGGCCTTCAGCGCCGATGTCGCCCACGAGCTGCGCACGCCGCTGGCCGCGCTGATCAATGCGACCGAGGTGACGCTGAAGCGCCCTCGGCCCGCCGCCGAGTTGGCCGATCTGCTGGGGGCGCAGCTGGAGCAACTGCGCGAGCTGGCGGGCATGGTCAACGACATGCTGTTTCTCGCCAAAGCCGACCGCGGTCTTGAGGAGATCGAACGGCACCCGGTCGACCTGCGCGAGCAGGCGCTGGCGGTGGCGGATTTCTTCGAGGCCGCGCTGGAGGAGCGCCTGCTGTCCTTGCAGATCGAGGGCCAAGCTCAGGTCAGCGGCAGCGCGGCGCTGCTGCGGCGCGCGCTGGTCAACCTGGTCGGCAACGCGATCCGCTACACGGAGTCCGGACAGCAGGTCGTCATTGCGATCGAAGCGGCGCCCGACCGGGTCAAGGTGGCGGTGCGCAACCCGGGGCCGGCGATCGACCCGCAGGCGCTGCCATGGCTGTTCGAGCGCTTCTACCGCGCCGAAACGTCCAGGCAGCGGACCGGCGACCACCACGGCCTGGGCCTGGCGATCGTGCGCGCCGTGGCGCAGTTGCACGGCGGGCAGACGTTCGCCCACAGCGGTGAGGGGCTCACCGAAGTCGGTTTCGAGCTGCCGGCGTGACAGGTGCGCGGCTTGCCCGCCCTTGGGCATCGCGCCGTGCCGGCGCTCCCCACCTGAAAGGAAACCGATGAAGCACCTGTCCTCCCACCTTGTCGCGCCGCTGGTCAGCCTCGCACTCCTCGGTCCCGCCGCCGCCTGGGCCCAGTCGTCCCATGGCGCGGGCCACGGCGCCTCTGCCGCCGGCGCCTCGCACGGCTCACAGCAGATGCACCAGGCGATGATGTCCGGCATGGAGTCGATGCGGCAGATGAAGCCGAGCGGCGACACCGACAAGGACTTCGTGATGATGATGAAGATGCACCACCAGCAGGCGGTGGAGATGGCCCAGGCCGAGGTTCAGCACGGGAAGTCGCCGGAGCTGAAGGCGATGGCTCAGAAGATGATCAAAGAACAGCGCAAGGAAATCGAAAAGCTCGACCGCTGGCTCAAGCAGCATCCCTGAAGGGAGGGCTCCATCCGTGTCCGAGTTGACACAGCGCAAAGCCGCATCTTCGCAATGACACGCCGGCCCCGATAGACTTGTCACCATGAAACTGCACTCAGGCACCCGCCGCTGGCTTGCGAGCTTGCTCGCGGCGGTGTTCCTGTGCCTGCAGTTCGTCACCTCGGCCTACGCCTGCCCGACGGGCGGTGACACCGGCTCCGCGGCAATGGCCGCCATGCCGGACTGCGCCGGCATGACCGAACCGCTCGACCCGGATCAACCGCAGCTGTGCAAGGCGCACTGCGACCAGGACAAGCAGTCGGTCAACACGCTGCCGGCGCCGATCCCGGACGCCGCGGCGGTGCTCGCCATCGACTGGCTGCTCAGCCGCGCCGCCATGGCCCTGGCCGTGGCCGACGACTCGCCGCTTCCTGCGGTGCGAACGGCGCACAGCGCGCCGCCGGCCGGCACGCCGCCGGCCTACTTGGCCTTCCTCGTCCTTCGCAATTGACCTGCTGACCGCTCGTGTGGCTGCCTTTGGCGGCCGCTCGTGGTGTTGGTCGTTTCCCAGGTCTTTTGTGGAGAGGCTTCATGGCCATCAAACTTGCGGGCGCTTGGCGCGGCCCGCTGCTGCGCAAGCCCCACCGGTGCTCGCGATACGTCGCCCTCGCGGCGACCGCTTTCATGTCCATCGCGCTGCAGGCCCAGGCAGTCACACTGGAGCAGGCGCTCCTAATCGCCGAGCAGCAGGCACCGGCACTCGCGGCCCGGCGCGCCGGCGCCGACGCCGCCCAGCAGCAGCGCACCGCCGCCGGCCGGCTCCCCGACCCGAAGCTCAGCGTCGGCGTCGAGAACTTGCCGGTCAGCGGTCCGGACCGGTTCAGCTGGAACCGCGAATCGATGACGATGCGCCGGGTCGGCGTGATGCAGGACGTGCCCAACCGCGCCAAACGGGCGGCGCAGCAGGCATCCGCGCAGGCTGCGGCCGAGCGCGAACAAGCGCTGCTTCGGGCCGAGCAGCTGGCCGTGCGCCGTCAAACCGCCACCGCCTGGCTCGCGCACCATTACGCACAGCGCCGGCTGGAAGTGTTCGACGAGTTGCTGCGCGAGAACCGCGTGCTGCAGGACACGCTGGCCGCCCGCGTCACTGCCGGCTCCGCCATGCCGGCCGACGCGGTGATGGCCCGGCAGGAGGCGCTGGAACTGGCCGAGCGGCAGGACGAGCTGCAGGCAGCCGTCGCCCAAGCCGCCGCAGGCCTGCGACGCTGGCTCGGCGAGGCCTTCGACGGCAAGACCTCGGGCTCTTCGGAAATCCCGCTCGACATCGGTCGGTTGCTGTCCAACTTGGACCGTCACGCCGAGCTCGCTGCCTACCGGCCCATGCTGGCCATGGCGCAGGCCGACCTCGAGGAGGCGCAGGCGGGCCGGCGCGGCGACTGGGGCTGGGAGGTGGCCTACGCCAACCGGGCCCGCGGCTACGGCGACATGGTGTCGTTCCAGCTGAACTTCGAGCTACCGGTGTCGCCCAGCACCCGGCAGGACCCGCAGATCGCCGCACGCCGCAAAGCGCTGGACCAGGTCCAGGCAGAGCGTGAGGACGCATTGCGACGCCTGCGCTCGGAGGTCGAGGCACAAGCGGCGGAGCTGCATCGGCTGGAGCGCGCGCTGCAACGTCAAAACGCGGCCGCACTGCCGCTCGCCACGGACCGCGTTCGCCTTGCGACGGCCAGCTACCAAGGCGGCCGTGCCGACCTCGGGGCCGTCCTGGCTGCCCGCAAGGAGGCGGCCCAGGCCCGCCTGCGGGCCATCGACCTTGAAGCCCAACTGATGGTGCAGCGCGCCCAGCTGGCCTACCTGATTCTGGAGTGACCGCCATGATTGCTCAGCAACGCAACAAGCTCCTGGCGGCCGTGCTGCTGCTGGCCACCGGGGGTGCCATCGGCTTTGCGGTGGCGACCTGGCGTGGCCAGCCCGCCGACCGGGCCGCACCCACGGCCGCCTCCGCACCCGAGGGCCGAAAGGTTCTCTATTGGTACGACCCGATGGTGCCGCAGCACAAGTTCGACAAGCCCGGCAAGTCGCCGTTCATGGACATGCAGCTGGTGCCCAAGTACGCCGACGAGTCACCTGCCGGCGGCGTCGCTGTGGATCCTCGGCTGGCCCAGACGCTCGGATGGCGGACCGCCGTGGTCGAGAAGCAGTCCACCGGCGCCACGATCGACGTGCCGGCCACCGTGCAGCTCAACGAACGCGACGTGGCGATCGTCCAGGCCAGAACCAGTGGTTTCGTGCACCAGGTGCCCCGCCGCGCGGTCGGCGACGTGGTGCCAGCCGGTGCCGTGATCGCGGAGATCCTGGTGCCTGAATGGGCGGCCGCCCAGCAGGAGTACCTGGCGGTCAAGGCCACGGCCGACGCGTCACTGGCCGGCGCCGCACGCCAGCGGCTGGTGCTGCTCGGCATGCCGCCGGCCCTCGTCGAGCAGGTCGAACGCAGTGGCCGCGTGCAGCCGATCTTGCGCATCAGCACGCCGATCGGCGGCCTGCTGCAGGAGCTGATGGTGCGACCGGGCATGACGGTGTCGGCCGGCATGACGCTGGCGCGCATCAACGGGCTGTCTTCGGTGTGGCTGGAAGGGTCGCTGCCCGAGGGCCAGGCTTGGGCGGCGCGGCCCGGCCAGCCGATCGAGGTGCGGCTGTCGGCCTTCCCCGGCGAAACCGCGCTGACTAGCAAGGTCACCGCGGTGCTGCCCGAAGCCAATGCCGAGACCAGGACGCTGCGGGTGCGCATCGAGCTGCCGAATCCTTCCGGCCGCCTGCGCGCCGGCATGTTCGCGCAGGTCAGGTTCAACGGCGAACGCAAGGAAGCGCTGGTGGTACCGGGCGAAGCCGTGATCCGGACCGGCCAGCGTGCGCTGGTCTACGTGGTTGAGCCGCAGGGTCGTTTTCGGCCGGTGGAGGTGCGCGTAGGCCGCGAACTCGGCGACAAGCTGGAGATCCTCTCGGGTCTCCAAGCCGGGCAGCAGGTGGTGGCGTCCGGCCAGTTCCTGATCGACTCCGAAGCCAGCATGCAGGGCCTGCTGCAGCGCCAGGCAGCCCCGGCTGCGGCCGCGTCTGCTGCCGGGGTGGCCAGCACCGCCGCCGCGCCGGCGCCGCTCCACGAAGGCAGCGGCCGCATCACCGCGCTGGCGGGCGACGAGATCACGCTGGACCACGGACCCGTGCCGTCCCTGCAATGGGGCGCAATGGAGATGGGCTTCAAGTTGCAGCAGCCGGGGATCGCTCAGGGCTTCAAGGTCGGCGACCGCGTGCGCTTCCGCTTCGCGCAGACCGACGACGGCTTCGAGGTGCGCAGCCTGCAACGCGAGGGAGGCACGCAATGATCGGTGCCATCATCCGCTGGTCGGTCGGCAACCGCTTCCTGGTGCTGCTGGCCACCGTGTTCCTGGCCGTTGCAGGGGTGTTCTCGCTGCGCGCCACGCCGATCGACGCGCTGCCGGACCTGTCGGACGTGCAGGTGATCATCCGCACCAGCTACCCGGGCCAGGCACCGCAGATCGTCGAGAACCAGGTGACCTACCCGCTGGCAACGACGATGCTGTCGGTCCCGGGGGCCAAGGCGGTGCGCGCGTTCTCCTTCTTCGGCGACTCCTTCGTCTATGTGCTGTTCGAGGACGGGACCGACCTGTATTGGGCACGCTCACGGGTGCTGGAGTACTTGAGCCAGGTCCAGGGGCGGCTGCCGGCCAGCGCCAAGCCCTCGCTGGGCCCGGATGCCACCGGGGTCGGCTGGGTGTTCCAGTACGCGCTGGTCGACCGCAGCGGCCGCCACGACCTGTCACAGCTGCGCGCGCTGCAGGACTGGTTCCTGAAGTTCGAGCTGAAGTCGCTGGCCAACGTGGCCGAGGTGGCGACCGTCGGCGGCATGGTCAAGCAGTACCAAGTGGTGCTCGATCCGGCGCGCCTGGTCGCCTACGGGGTGACACACGCCCAGGTGCGCGAGGCCTTGATGAACGCCAACCAGGAGACCGGCGGCTCGGTGCTCGAACTGGCAGAGGCGGAGTACATGGTGCGCGCCGGCG
The DNA here is from genome assembly GCA_049321005.1 of Pseudomonadota bacterium. GTDB lineage: Bacteria > Pseudomonadota > Gammaproteobacteria > Burkholderiales > Burkholderiaceae_C > Aquabacterium. The sequence continues at coordinate 27,710 of JBMOQL010000004.1, read as the reverse complement.
GCTTTCTGAAGTCGCTGGAGGACTTCAGGAACGTGCCGCTGGCGGTTCGCGCCGGGGTGCCGGTGATGTTGCGCGACGTCGCCACGGTGCAGCTGGGCCCGGAGATGCGGCGGGGCATCGGCGAACTCGATGGCCAGGGCGAAGCAGTGGGCGGTGTCGTAATCCTGCGCAGCGGCAAGAACGCGCAGGCCACGATCGCCGCGGTGCGCGACAAGCTCACGCAGCTGCAGGCCAGCCTGCCAAAGGGCGTCGAGATTGTGACGACCTACGACCGCAGCGACCTGATCCAGCGGGCGATCGACAATCTCTCGGTCAAGCTGCTGGAGGAGTTTGTCGTCGTCGCGCTGGTCTGCGCGGTGTTCCTGTGGCACCTGCGATCGGCGGTGGTGGCCATCATCTCGCTGCCGCTCGGCGTCCTGGCCGCCTTCATCGTGATGCAGCAGCAGGGCCTGAACGCCAACATCATGTCGCTGGGCGGCATCGCGATCGCGATCGGCGCGATGGTGGACGCTGCGGTCGTGATGATCGAAAACGCCCACAAGAAGCTGGAGGCCTGGCAGCACACAAATCCCGGTCAGGCGCTGGTGGGTGAGGCGCGCTGGAAGGTGATCACCGACGCGGCGGTCGAGGTCGGACCGGCGCTGTTTTTCTCGCTGCTGATCATCACGCTGTCGTTCGTGCCGGTGTTCACGCTGCAGGCGCAGGAGGGCCGCCTGTTCGGTCCGCTGGCTTTCACGAAGACGTATGCGATGGCGGCCTCGGCCGGCCTGTCGGTCACCCTGATCCCGGTGCTGATGGGCTACTGGATCCGTGGACGCATCCCCGAGGAGCAGCGCAACCCGATCACCCGGGGCCTGATCGCGATCTACCGGCCGGCGCTGGACTGGGTGTTGCGCCGTCCGAAGCTGACGCTGGTGATCGCAGTGGCGGTGTTCGCCACCACCGCCTGGCCCTTGATGCGCCTGGGTGGCGAGTTCCTGCCGCCGCTGGACGAGGGCGACCTGCTGTACATGCCCTCGGCGCTGCCCGGCCTGTCGTCGCAGAAGGCGGCCGAGTTGCTGCAGATCACCGATCGCATGATCAAGACGGTGCCGGAGGTCGAGCGGGTGTTCGGCAAGGCGGGCCGCGCCGAGACGGCCACCGACCCGGCACCGCTGGAGATGTTCGAAACCACGGTCAAGCTCAAGCCGCGGGAGCAGTGGCGCCCGGGCATGACGCCGGAGAAGCTGGTCGAGGAGCTGGACCGGGCGGTCAAAGTGCCCGGGCTGGCCAACATCTGGATCCCGCCGATTCGCAACCGCATCGACATGCTGGCCACGGGCATCAAGAGCCCAATCGGCGTCAAGGTTGCCGGTACGGACCTGGCAGCGATCGATCGGGCCGCGGCGCAGGTGGAAACGATCGCGAAGACGGTGCCCGGCGTGAGTTCGGCGCTGGCCGAGCGGTTGACCGGTGGGCGTTATGTGGACGTGCAAATCGATCGCGCGACCGCCGCTCGATACGGCCTGAACATCAGCGACGTGCAGGCCGTGGTGGCCGGTGCGATCGGCGGCGAGAACATCGGCGAAACCGTCGAAGGCTTGGCGCGCTTCCCGATCAACCTGCGCTATCCGCGGGAACTGCGGGACACACCCGAGAAGCTGCGCAACCTGCCGGTCCTGACCCCCATGGGACAGCAGGTCACGCTCGGCACGGTCGCTCGCATCAAGCTGGTGGATGGACCACCCATGCTCAAGAGCGAAAACGCGCGTCCGTCCGGGTGGGTCTACATCGACGTGCGGGGGCGCGACCTCGCTTCCGTGGTGGACGACCTGCGGCGCGCGGTGGCCCAACAGGTGAAGTTGGAGCCGGGGATGAGCGTGACCTATTCGGGGCAGTTCGAGTACCTCGAACGCGCGAACGCCCGGCTCAAGGTGGTGGTGCCGGCGACCTTGATGATCATCTTCGTGCTGCTGTACCTGACGTTCCGGCGCTTCGACGAGGCGGCACTGATCATGGCCACGCTGCCACTCGCACTGACCGGCGGCATCTGGTTCCTCTACCTGATGGGCTACCACCTGTCAGTGGCTACCGGGGTCGGCTTCATTGCGCTGGCCGGCGTTGCGGCCGAGTTCGGCGTGGTCATGCTGCTGTACCTCAAGCATGCGCTCGAAGATCGCATCCGAGCCGGCCTGCCAGTGACACGGGAGGTGGTGGCAGATGCCATACGTGAGGGCGCCGTCCTGCGGGTCCGCCCCAAGGCGATGACGGTCGCGGTCATCCTGGCCGGCCTGTTGCCGATTGTCTGGGGCAGCGGCACGGGGTCCGAGGTGATGAGCCGCATCGCGGCGCCGATGCTAGGGGGCATGGTCAGTGCGCCGCTGCTGTCGCTGTTTGTCGTGCCGGCCGTCTACCTGCTGCTGCGCGCCCGCAAGCGGGCGCAGCACGAGGAGCCACATTCGCTACCGGCCCCGGCACTATGACGATAAACGCCTTCTCATTTCGCTCACTTCAACGTGAAACGAACGGAGACCGGGGCTTGCCCGGCCAGCGTGACGCTCACCAGCGCCTTGGTGCCAGGCCCGCTCGCAAAACCTCCCTTCGCCTCCAGCCGGTCCCCCGCAGGCACCAAGTTGGCTTCGGTCTTGCCTGCCTTGGTCAGCAGCGTCAGCTTTGCGGTGGCGCCTTTGAGATCCGCCGGTTTGCCGTGGTCCGCGATGTACAGCGCCGCCACGTCCGGCTTGACGACCAGCTCGTAGTTGACGTCCTTCTCCACGCGGACAACGCCGCCGTGGCGGGCCTTGTCGTCGTGACCGGCATGGGCGCCGGTGCCGGTCACAGTGGCCTTGTGATCTCCGCCGGCCAGCGCAGGAAGCGCGAGCACCGCGCTGGCCGCGAGCGCGCAAAGAATGGGGTGGATCTTCATGGGGGGTCTCTCCTTCAGGTAGGTGAAAGGCCGGTGCGCGGTTCAGCAAGCACCGGAGGGTGAGTTTCAGATGCGAGGGCGTTCTCGTCTTCCTCGTCCCGGCGGTGGGCGATGCGGTACAGCACCGGCAACACGAGCAGCGTCAACGCGGTTGAGGACAAGATGCCTCCGATCACCACGTTGGCCAGCGGGCGCTGGACCTCCGCACCGGTGCCGGTGGCGATGGCCATCGGCACGAAGCCGAGCGAGGCGACGAGCGCGGTCATCAACACCGGGCGCAAACGCGTCAGTGCGCCCTCGCGGATCGCCTGGTCCAGCGGCAGCCCCTGCTCGCGCAGGCCGCGGATGAACGACAGCATCACCAGGCCGTTGAGCACCGCCACGCCCGACAAGGCAATGAACCCGACGGCGGCCGAGATGGACAGCGGGATGCCACGCAACCAAAGGGCCAGCACGCCGCCGGTGGGCGCGAACGGGATGCCGGTGAACACCAGCAGGCCGTCCTTCAGGTTCCCGAACATCGCGAACAGCAGCGTGAAGACCAACAGCAGCGACACCGGCACCACCACGCGCAGGCGCTCGCTGGCCGACTGCAGGTTCTCGAACTGTCCTCCCCAGGTGGTCCAGTAGCCCGGCGGCACCTTGACCTGCTGCTGCAGCGCCTGCTGGGCCTCAGCGACGAAGGAGCCGATGTCGCGCCCGCGCACATTCGCGCTGACGACGACGCGGCGCTTGCCGTCTTCTCGGCTCACCTGGTTGGGCCCGGGTGCCAGCTGAAGCTCGGCCACCTCGCCGAGCGGGATGAAGCGGGTGCGCGCGCCGTCCGCCTTGGCCAGCGCTATCGGCAGGCGTTTGATCGCTTCCAGGTCCGCGCGCAGTTGCTCCGGCAACCGAACCAGGATGTCGAAGCGTCGGTCGCCCTCGAAAAGGGTTCCTGCCTCCCGGCCGCTGGTGGCGGCGGCCACCGTGTCTTGCACGTCCCCGATGTTCAAGCCATAGCGGGCGGCCTTCTCGCGGTCGATGGCTACGGTCAGCATCGGCAGTCGGGGTGAACTCGGTTTCAGCGCGCAAAGTCCGGCGAGAGTCGCGGGATAACCCGCACTCACCCCTCCCGGCGGTGTCACAACGGAGGGAGATCTCGCTTCCGGGCTGAGTTGACAATCTGCCGCCACAACTTGGAGAGGCGGCATTTCGATGACCGGGGACGATTCCAATCCGCAAAGCGGGAAGCTGCTGCGCGTCCTGACGTTGGACGGCGGCGGAGCCAAGGGGTTCTACACCCTGGGCGTGCTCAAAGAGATCGAGGCCATGAGTGGCTGCCGTCTGCACGAGAAGTTCGACCTCGTGTTCGGCACGAGCACGGGGGCAATCATCGCCACGCTCATCGCTCTGGGTCGCAGCGTCGACGAGATCATCGAGCTGTACCGCACCAATGTGCCGAAGGTCATGAGCGAGACCAACTGCCCCGGGCGCACGCAGGCACTACGCAAGCTCGCCAAGGATGTCTTCGGCGATGCGAAGTTCGATGAGGTCAAGACCGGCATCGGCGTGGTGGCTGCGAATTGGCTCACCGAGCGGCCGATGATCTTCAAGGCCCATGTCGGCCAGGCCCACGGCCGCAAGGCGACCTTCATACCGGGCTTCGGGGTAAAGATCGCAGACGCTGTGCAGGCGTCGTGCTCAGCGTATCCGTTCTTCGAGCGAACAGTGGTGGGGACGGCCGCAGGAGAACAAATCGAGCTCATCGATGGCGGCTACTGCGCCAACAACCCTACCCTGTACGCCATAGCCGATGCCGTGCGCGCATTGAAGGTCGAGCGCCAGGACATCCGCTTGGTCAGCATTGGCGTTGGCGTCTATCCGGAGCCGAAGCCAGGCTGGAAGAGCTGGATCAGCTGGGAGGGCTGGAAGATGCGGTTCGCCAAGAGGCTGGTCAGCGTGCAGCTCCTGCAGAAGACGCTGGAAATCAACACGCAGTCCATGGATCAGCTGCGAGAGGTTCTGTTCGCCGACGTGCCCACGATCCGCATCAGCGACACCTACTCCGAGCCGGAGATGGCCACCGACTTGCTCGAGCACGACCTGACCAAGCTGAGCACCTTGTTCCAGCGCGGACGCAACTCCTTCGGTGCACGCGAGCAGAAGCTGCGCGAATTCCTGCTGTAGAGGAGATCTGGTTCGAATGGGCGAAACTCGGCAAGTCGAACCGGTTGCCCAAAGAGCTTGCCCCGATGGACCTCCCCCAAATCCCTCCCCTGCCGCAGATGCCCGGCGTCGATGACCCGGCTGCTTTCTGGCCACCTTCCCTGGCTCATCTTGCTCGTCCCTACGACACGGGCGGCGAGTACATCACCTTGGCAGAGATATCAGAAGCACCAACTCAAGGCTTCGAGGGCTATCAGAGGGTTGCGCTCGGCCTTGTACCCCTTGCAGACGTGGACGCCTTGCTCCAATCGGCGGCCGGCTCTGGAGATGCGGTCAGCGCGGAGGGCCCACTTCCGTGTGTCGACGACGATGGCCCGCCGCATCGCAGTGGGTTCTGGATTGACGGCCTCACGCGCGCCGATCGGTTCGAGCCACTTGTGAACGCCTGGAAGGGAAGCGATGCATTCGTGCTGGTCCCCGACAACAACCTTCTCATGGTGTTCGGCTTGGTGCCACGCCAGACGGGCCAGGCTCAAATGTCCTGGGATGACGTGCGTGGCCCGGTCTACGACGTGGTGAAGGTCAGCTCTGTATGGGACCACCAGCGCCCCAAAGAGCAGCGTCAACGTGCCTTTGTCGAGATTCGCCGCGACTATCTCCTGGAGTACTGTCGAATCAAGCAGGCCGCGGCCGTTGCCTTCTTCTTCGAAGAGCGATATTCAGAAGGCGATGCCGTCTTTGACCGTGTACTGGCCGATCGTGAGGGTGAAGATTTCCATTTGCCAGGCCGGCTGCTGTGCCTCAAGCGTATCCAGCACAGCCCTGACGATCCCCCCCGGCAACTTGCTCAGGTGTGGGGCCGGCGCATGGTGGTACCAAAGGGCGAGCGCCGCGTCCTGGATGTCCAGGATCCAGCGCTGGAGTGGCCGGATCATGACGGGCTCATGTCGCTGCAGCGAGCCGCCAAGTCCGGCCTGATGGCCTACGTTCGCGACCAGGTGCTGCTCGACTATGAGGGCCGGTCGGTGTTCCAGATCCACCCTCCGTCGGGCGCTGTCAGCTACCGAGGCCAGTGGTCAGTCAGCTTCTGCCACCGCGTAGGCCGCAACCACATCGCGCTGGAGCTGAAGAAGCTCTACGAGGGAAGTCCGCCTCCTGTTATCGAACACTGGCACCGCCATGCCGTGGCGAAGGCTAAAGCCGCCATCGACGAGCTCGACGGCAATAGAAACATCGCTGTACGGGCGGAAGAGTTGGTCCTGGCGCATCTTGGACTGACTCGAAGCTTGGTCCAGCTTGCCGACAGGCTCGGGCTGGCGTTCAGTGAAATCGACATTGGAGGCTTCGAGGCAAAGGAGGTCGAGCACAGAGGCTGGTGGACTACCGATGGGCTCTCATCGCTTGCCAATATCGCCCTCCTCGACATGCCGTTGGACGCATTTCTCGACCGTGCCGTGGATCTGGTCGTCCTGTGGGAGTCGATCCAGGAAGCGCCACTCAGGAACATGGTGGCGCAGCTTGGCATCGAACGGGAGAAGCTGCGCAACTTCAAGAGCATGAAGCTCCTTGCGGCTGTATGCCAACTTGCAACTGCCTGCCGGGATGCTGGGCATCGCTGGCCGCGGGACGCTGAGTATGTCGTCGAGGGCTGGAACCATGAGACGAAGATTCCTGCCTTGCAGCGCTTGTTTGCGATAAACCAGCTGCGGATCAAAGCTGCTCACCGCACGGGAGCTGGGTTTGCGGAGTCGCTGACGAAAGATCTGGTCGTCTTTGGCATCGAGCAGACGGCGCAAGCAGCTGGCTGGGGACGTGCCGTCGATACGCTCTACGACGGATTGATCGAGGACTTCAAAGTCATTGCAGCCCTGCTGCAAGTTGATGATTGACCTGCACGCTGTGGGCTGATCGTGCATAGGGGGCCATGAGGCGATGAAGCCGCGATTCGACATATACGCCGGTCTTTCGGGGCTTGAGCTCACGGAAGAATCTTTCGATCTCGGCGAAGGGGTGACGCTGAGCCGGACCTATGCGCACCTGATGGCCCCGTTCATGATGGCGTTCAAAAAGCCCGCTGAATACGATCAGCCTCATCCCGGCCCTTGGAAGTCACTTGGCGGCGGCTTCTACTTCGATATCGACGCCGAGGTCTGCATTCCAGCCGCGCTTGAAGACCGCTATGGGTCGCAAATGGAGATCGCCCGAATAATCGGCGTCCTGCTGCGCCTGGGTGTGCATCCGAGTTTGCGAATCCCAGCGTTCGCCAACCATCCCTTCGCAACGATGGGTGAGCGACCGGAGCGAGAAAGCTGGCTTCGACCTAACGAGTTCTTGCCGCGCTATTTCCCGCTCGACACCGAGACCGATGCGATCGGGCCTGGAGAGGCTGCCTGGGTTGCCGAACGATGGCCGACTGCCCAGCCTACCTGGAACCGCCCGGTCAGACCCGACACGATCTACAGCGCAGCGTTGCCAAGCTCTACGACAAGCGCTCTGCGGCAGCCCATGGCAAGCCGCAACACGAGCAGGAAGACCTTCTGGCGTCGTTCACTCTGCTTGGCAGGATCCTGCAAAAGATCCTGGACGATCGCGCCGTACCGAGCAAAGAGTTGTTGGAGCGCCAATTGTTCGGGGCCTGACTCGCCTAGGAGCGTAGACGCGGATGCCCTTGCCAGTTGGCGCGTTTCGGCGCGTGCTTGCCGAGGGCATGCTGACCGTCGTGCGCACGATCTCCTCACGGACGGAGAGCCATTGGGGCACCTGGTCTACGCCCAGGTCTCGTTCGTGGGTCAGCAGGCTGACTGCGCATGAGTAGGGTCCGCGTCCTCCCCTCCAGACATGCAGATCGGTAATTCACCACTAGGCCGGCCCGCCTCGCATTCGTACACTTCACCCATGCGACGCTGGCTGACCTTGCTGCTGGTCCTGGTCCTGCCGATCCAGTTCACCTGGGCGGTGGCCGCGCCGTATTGCCAGCACGAGAAGGCCGCCAGCGTGCGGCACTTCGGTCACCACGCCCATGACCACGAAGCCACCGCCTCCACCGCGGAGCAGAAGGCTGGCAAGCCGGCCGGCCTGGCGTATGTCGACCATGACTGCGGCTTCTGCCACCTGGGCGCTGCGCAGCCCGTGCCGATGCAATCCATCGGCCTGATGCTCGAAGCCGGCGCCGACCGCCACGAAGCTACGACGCGTTCCTGGCGGACGCGCGACCCTGATCGCCTCGAGCGGCCCAACTGGCCTGCCGCCTGAGCTCGGCGGGCGTTTTTCCACTCCCTTTCTCTTCCTTGCCTCGTCTCATGGCGTGAAGCCACGGGACAGCGGCGCTCGTCGAGTCCTCCCCCTCGTCCCGCAACGCCTTGCCTGCGTCGTAAGCGTCTCGTCGCCCCACCTTGCCAGTAAGGCGCTGACTGGCTACGGCTTGCTTGGTAGCCGCACAACCTGCGCAGAGCTGTCGCGCTTAGCGGAGTCCGCCTCGACCACGCGGCTGAGGAACGTAGGTGCCACGTTCCACTGGTGGCGATCATCGGTGACCACCGTCACCGTCTTGCGGTTGTACTTGACGATGATGCCGGTCTTGGGATCGTGTCCGGGCGGATGGAAGCGCACGCGCTCGCCGACGTGGAAGCTGAGCATCTGGTGATGCGTACGCGCCTCCTGCAAGTACTTCAAGCGCGCCACGATCCGCTGGTTCAGCTCCACCAGCTGGGCCTCGTCGAGCTTGCTGATGTCGATGTTCATGGCCGCACAGTATGTCAGCGGCCGGGAGCCTGCCACCGATGCGGCAGCAGTTCGTCGATGTGGCGGTTGGGGTGCGTGGGCAGGCGCTCCAGCACATCCTTGAGGTACACCCAGGGGTCATGGCCGTACAGCCGGGCCGAGTGCACCAGGCTCATCACGATGGCCGCACGCTGCCCCGCCAGCTCGCTGCCGGCGAACAGCCACGCCTTACGCCCCATGGCCCACGGGCGCAGCAGGTTCTCCAGGTGGTTGTTGTGGCAGCTGACCTCGCCGTCGTCGAGGAAGCGGCCCAAGGCCGTCCAGCGCCGCAGGCTGTAGTCCAGGGCCCGAGCGATGCCGCTGCCGTCGGGCACGCGCTGGCGCTCGCGCTGCATCCAGGCATGCAGCTCGTCCCAGGGCTTGCGGGTGAGCTGCCGACGCAAGGCCAGCCGGTCCGCCGCACTGGCGTCGCGGGCCTCTTGCTCGACCTTGAACACCCAGGCCAGGCGCCTTACTGCTTCGGCGGCCACCTCGCTGTGGCCGTGCTTGATCAGCTCGTCGAACTTGCGCCGCGCGTGTACGACGCAGCCGGCTTCAACGCGCCGGCCCAGCTTGAGCACCGCGTCGTAGGCCTGGTAGTCGTCACACACCAGCGTGCCGTCCCAGCCCTCCAGGAAGGCCACGGGGTACTTGGCGCTGCGCCCTGCGCAGAACGCGTAGACCACGCCCGGCAGTGCGTCGTGCTCGCCGCGCGCATAGCCCCAGACGTAGGCCTTCTTCGTCTTGCCGGCGCCCGGATCGAGCAGGCTCACCGGCGTCTCGTCGGCGTGCAGCACCGGCGCACCCAGCACGAAGGCCTTGTGCGCCTCGTACAGCGGCTGCAGGCCCGCGCCGGCCATGCCAGCCCACGCCGCCAGCGTGGCGCGCGGCGTGTGCACGCCCGAGCGGGCGTTGATCGCCTCCTGCCGGTAGTACGGGAGGTGGTCGACGAAGCGGCTGACCAGGGTGGCGGCCAGCAGGCCCGGTGCCGGGATGCCTTGGTCGATGATCTGCGGATCCACCGGCTGCTGCACCAGCACCTGGCAGCACTTGCAGGCCCACTTGCCGCGCACGTGGCGGTGCACGAAGAACTCGGCCGGGATGATGTCCAGGCGTTCGCTGACGTCTTCGCCGATGCGCACCATCGCCCGGCCGCAGCCGGGCGTGGGGCACTGGGTGTCCGACGGCTCGTGGCGGTGCTCGACGCGGCGCAGCGTCTCGGGCAGTGGTTGGCGGCGCGGGCGGCGGCGTTCGGTGCCGGGCGTGGCAGCCGCCGGCCCCTGGAGTGCGTCGAGCTGGGCCTGCAGCGCGGCTTCGTCCTCGGCCACCGTCTCCTCGAACAGGCGCCGCTGTTCGGTGTTCATCGCCTCGGTCTTGGCGCCGAACTTCCAGGCCTTCAGGCGCGCCAACTCGAAGCTGACCTGCTGCAGCTTGGCGTCCTTGTACTTGATCGCCTGGGCGCGCTCGTCGAGCTGTGCGCTCATCGTGCCGACCTGGTCCAGCAACGCCAGCGCGATGCGGGTGGCGGCCTCGGCGTCCAGCCCTTGCAGGTCTGCGGCCTTGAGCTGGTGCACGTCGAGCATGGAGGGGCATTGTGCGAGGCCGATGGAGGCGGGGCAATCGATGGCAACGTCTCGTTGCCGATGCGAAGAGCCACGTCTGCATCCTGCGGCCTACATGCGCGTGATCACCTGCAGCTGCTGCAGCCGCTGCCAGGGCAGGCCCACGACAAGGGCCTGGAACTGCTCGCGCGTGAGGGCGGGCAGCGCGGGCGTGTGCGGCGCCGGCCACTGGAAGCTGCCTGCGTTGAGGCGGCGCGTGGCGCACCACACGCCGAAGCCGTCGTGCACGACGAGCTTGATGCGCGTGCCACGCGCGTTGGCGAAGAGGTAGCCATGGTGGGCCCGCGCGGCACCGAAGACCTGCACCACGCGCGCCAGCAGCCGGTCGGCGCCGGCGCGCATGTCCGCGGGCTCTACTGCCAGCCACATCGCGTCGATGCGGATCAACGCAGCAGCTCCCGGATCCACAGGGCGCACTCGCTGGCGGCCTCGGCCGGCCAGGTCACCGCGATGGTCGTCGCGCCGCGGCGCACCTCCGCGCGGATGTCCTTGGCCGCGGGTGCCGGCGTGGAGCCGGGCAGTGGGACGGGGATGAAGGCCGGCGCGGCTGGCGGGTGCGCGGGTGCCTGCAACTGGGCCGGGGCATCGAGCATCGGCACCTTGGTGTTGGTGCCGACCTCCGCATCGCGCACCCAGCGCCGCAGCAGGTTGGCGTTGACGCCGCGCGACAGCGCAACGGCCGCCATCGACACGCCAGGCTGCGTGCACGCGGCTACTGCGTCGGCCTTGAACTCGTCGCTGTGCAGCCGACGGCGGCGGCGCTGGCCACCGGCTTGGTCCGGGATAGTGTTCACGTGTCCACCAAGAGTTGTAGTGGACACGAGGCTCCTATGAGCCTTGGTGGCGTTCAAGATGGGATGGCTGGACGCTTACCCTGCGTCGGACCTGGAGACAGATCGCCCCTGTGGCGCATGTCTCGGTCCCGCTGCGTTGCCGCCTGGCCCTTGCGGCCAGCTCTTCGAGTCTTGAGGAGACGCGATGGAATCGCCTCGCCAGATCCCGGTCGGCCCCGCAGCCAGTTCCGCCGCCGATGACGAATGGAAAGCCAAGTCGCTGGTCCTGCGCGGATACCGCCAGTCCCTGCTGGCCAGCAACATCGCCAATGCCGAGACCCCAGGCTACAAAGCCAGGGATTTCAACTTCTCGGATGCCTTGCGCCTGGCCACCAGCCAGGCCGAGCCGCCCAGGATGACCATCACGTCCCAAGGGCACATCGGCGGTGCGGCCGCCGCCGAGATCCCCAGCACCGTCAGCTTCGTCCGGTACGCCAATGCCGTCCAGCCGGCCCTGGACGGCAACACGGTCGACATGGACCGCGAGCGGGCAGCACTTGCCCTCAACGCGATCCAGTACCAGTTCGCGCTGACCGTCCTGGGCGACGAGCTCGAGGAGTTCAGGATCGCCTCCTCCGATCCCAACAAGCGATGAGCGGACGCCGTCCCCGCGGCCGGGGAAGCGGCTCGGGCGCACCAGCCGCACCGGCGACGATTTGGCCGGTCATTGCCCTTCAGTTGTCGTGTCGGCTGCGGAGGGTGTTCGCCTACGCTTGGAAGGATCCAAGTCCGGAGACCTTCGGCCATGCAGATCGGAGCATCCGCCGCATCCCGTCTTTTCGAGCGCCAGGCCACGACGCGCGAGACCTCACCGTCGCCGGCTGCCGGCGCGTCGGACAGCGTCGCCGTCGACAGCGTCGAGCTGTCCAGCGCCGCACGTGCCGTCCTTGCCGCCGCCGGCAAGCGTGCCGAGGGCAACTTCGAGCACATGACGCCTTCCGAGATGAAGGGCGTCGCCGAAGATCTATGGCGCGCCGGGACGATCGACATCACGCAGCTGCACATGCTGCAGACAGCCGGCATCCCGCTGGGCAAGGTGGGGCCGAACGGCGAACTGGTTCCACTGACCGACCAGGAGCGCGCCAACTACGAATCGACGCCGGTCGACTACGTGGGCGTCGCCAAGGGGGCCATGCGTCACCTGGAGCAGATGCACCTGGATGCGGATCCCAAGTCGGGCTACCAGGCGTGGCAAGGCATCCTGGCCACGCTCCAGAGCTGAGCCCACCCGTCGGCAGCGTCGCTGGACGCTAGAGGCGCAGCGTCAAGCCGATGCGCGTCAAGCCATCGCCGGATGAGGCGAAGGTGGCCCCGCCGTGCATCCGGGCAATGGCCGCCACGATGGACAAGCCCAGGCCATGGTTGCGGTCCGCATCCCGCCTGGACGGGTCGGCCCGGTAGAACCGATCGAACAGGTGCGGCAGGTGATCCTCTGATATCGAGGGCCCCTCGTTCTCCACGCAGATCTCCAGCGTCGTCCGGTCACGGTGGCCGATGCGCACCGCGATCGTGGAGCCGCGTCTGGCGTACCGCGTGGCGTTGCCCAGCAGGTTGGACACCGCCCGACGCACCAGCCGGGTATCCACCTGCGCTGCCGACTCCCCATGTACCTGCGCCTGGACGCCGGCTTCCTGCATGGCAGCGTCGTGGAACTCGACGACCTCGTGGACCACGGCCGCCATGCTGTTCACAGGTTCTCTTCGGGCATCAGAGCCGCTGTCGGCGTGAGACAGGAACAGCATGTCGGCGACGATCCCCGACATGCGCCGCAGGTCCTCCAGGTTGGATCCCAGCACGTCGGTCATCTCCGCCGTGCTGCGGGGGCGCCTGAGCGTGAGCTCGCAGCTGCTGATCAGGCTGGCCAAGGGCGTGTTCAGCTCGTGGGCGACGTCGGCGTTGAAGGCCTCCATCTGCCGGTAGGCCAGCGTCAGGCGGTCCAGCAAGGCGTTGACCTGTTCGATGAGTGGCTGGATCTCCCTGGGTTGATGCGACCCGTCGAATCGCTGCTCCAGGTCGTGGGTCGTCAGGTGGCGCGTCTGCTCCACCAGCCGGCGCAGCGGCAGCAGGCCCCTGTGCACCAGCCAATAGGCCCCAGCTGAGATGGCTGCTGCCCCAGCCAGGGCCGACAGCGCGAGCGTCCAGGCGAGTTGGCGCAGCAGCAGGTTGTCGGCACGCAGGTCCAGCGTCAGATCCACCCGCGCCGGCTGCCCGCGCCCGGGAAATGCGGCAAGGCTGAACGACCGCTGCTTGGAGGCTGGTGGCCCCTTGATGCCTTCCTGCGTGGCAGCACGCTCGAACAGCAACCGACCGCCGGCGTCGACGATCCGCAGCGACAGGTCGGCATGCCCGGCCAGCATGTCCTTGAGCGGGTACTCCAGGTCCCGCAACTCGCGCTGCGCGCTGTCGTCCGTCAGCAAGCGGTAGACGGCACTTTGCTTCTGATCCAGGGTGTCATCCTGACGCTGCGACAGCACCAGCGAGATGACGACGTACACCGCGCCGCAGATCAGGCCCAGCGCGATGCTGGCTTGCAGCGCCAGCCACAGCGACAGGTTCGCACCCAGGCCGAGCCGGATCTTGCGCTGGACCATCTTGTCTAACGCAGCTCGAGCACGTATCCCATGCCGCGCACCGTATGCAGCAGGCTGTAGCCGAAAGGCTGGTCCAGCTTGGCCCGCAGCCGGCGTACGGCCACCTCGACCACGTTGGTCTCGCTGTCGAAGTTCATGCCCCAGACCTGCGAGGCCAGTTCCGTCCGCGACAGCACCTCGCCGCGGCGTCGCAGCAGCAGACTGAGGAGGTTGAACTCCTTGGGCGTGAGGTCCAGGCGCTGGCCGCCTCGGATGGCCTTGCGCTTGATCAGGTCCATCTCCAAGTCCGCCAGTCGCAGCACCGTTGCCTCGGCGCCCGCACGCACGGTGCCATTCCGTCGCAACAGCACCTGGATGCGCGCCAGGAGTTCGGAGAACGCGAAGGGCTTGACCAGGTAGTCGTCGGCACCGCTGCGCAGCCCTTGGACGCGGTCTTCGACATGCGCCCGCGCGGTCAACATCAACACGGGCGTGTCCTTGGACTGCCGCAGCGCGGCAAGGACGGCCAAGCCGTCGATGCCCGGCAGCATGCCGTCCAGCACGACCAGGTCGTAGTCGGCTTGCGAAGCCAGGTGCAAGCCGTCCACGCCGTCGTGTGCCACGTCCACGACGAAGCCTTCCTCGCTCAGGCCCTTCTGAAGGTAGCCGGCAAGCTTGACCTCGTCCTCGATCACAAGCAGCTTCATTCGGGGATTCTGTGCACGCCCGGCTGCGACCAACATGACGAATTTGTCATCGGCTGGTTGCCGCCATGCAAGCCCTGCACCTCTAGATTGCGAGCATCGCAACGCCTCCGCCGGCTTGGCGGATTCAAGAAAGGGCACTTCATGAAAACGCTCATCGCACTCGCCGTCACCGCGTCCGCCGTGCTGGCTCCGGGGCTGGCGCAGGCCTCGACGAGTAAGACGCTGATGAACGGCCAGTCATCGTTCGGCATCCCGGTGCAGGTCGCGCAGACCCAGCGTGTCGTCGACGTCGCCTCCCTGCAGCGCTCCTTCATCAACGTGACTTGCGGCGACGTGGTCACCTTCAAGAACGGCGATCGGACGTTCTCCTGGCGCTTCGAGGTGGCCAACCATGCGGCCTTCGACCTGCAGGCGATCGCACCACAGGGGTTCCTGGACAAAGCCGTGAAGGTGTACGTCAGCCGCAATGACCAGGAAGGTGGTTGAACGCGGGCCGGCTGCATGACCAGGAGCTGTCGGCATCTCAGCTCCGGTCGATGTCCACCTTGAGCAGCCGCAATCCATTGGCGACCACCAGCAGGCTGGCGCCCATGTCGGCGAAGACCGCCATCCACATGGTGGCCGAGCCGAAGACGGCCAGGCCGAAGAACACGGCCTTCACGCCCAGCGCGAAGGCGATGTTCTGCCACAGCACTGCATGTGTCTTGCGCGACAAGCGGATCAGTGCGGGGATGCGGCGCAGGTCGTCGTTCATCACGACCACGTCGGCTGCCTCCATCGCGGTATCGGTGCCGGCGGCACCCATCGCCACGCCGATGTCGGCGCGTGCCAGGGCGGGTGCATCGTTGATGCCGTCACCGACCATCGCGGTGGGGCCCGCACGCTTCCGCAGATCCTCGATGGCCTGCAGCTTGTCCTCAGGCAGCAGATTGCCGCGGGCCTCCTCGATGCCGGCCTCGTGCGCGATGCTCTGGGCCGTGGCGATGTTGTCGCCAGTCAGCATGACGGGCGACACGCCCAGGGCGCGCAGTTGCGAGACGGCGTCCTTGGACGAAGCCTTGATCGTGTCGGCCACGGCGAACAGGGCCAGCACCCCCTTGTCATCGGCCAGCAGCGTCACGGTGCGCCCCATTTCCTCATGCCGCTTCAGCTCGGCCTCCAGCTCGGGTCTGCATTGCTTGCGCTCCTCGATCAAGCGGTGGTTGCCCAGCACAGCCGGCTGGCCGCCCACAGTGCCCTGCACGCCACGCCCGGGCAACGCGGAGAAAGCGTCCACCGCAAGCACCTGGACCTTCAGGCCCGACGCGATCGCCTGCGAGACCGGGTGGTCCGAACGGCCAGCCAGGGCGGCTGCCAGCCGCAGCGCATGGTTCTCGTCGCCCCACAAGATCTTCTGTGCGACCAGCTTGGGCTTGCCCTCGGTCACCGTACCGGTCTTGTCGAGCGCAACGGCGCGAAGAAGACGGGCGCCTTCCAGGTGGACACCGCCCTTGACCAGGATGCCGCGGCGCGCGGCGCAGGCGAGTGCACTGACCACGGTCACCGGCGTGGATATCACCAGCGCACACGGGCAGGCAATCACCAGCAGCACCAGCGCCTTGTACACGGCCTGCAGCCAGGTCCAGTCCAACACCAGCGGCGGCAGGACGGCGACGCCCAGTGCAAGCACGAAGATCGATGGCGTGTAGACGGCCGCGAAACGGTCGACGAAACGTTGGGTCTCGGCGCGGCTGCCCTGGGCCTGCTCCACCGCATGGATGATCCGCGCCAGCGTGCTGTCGGACGCCGGTGCCGTCGTGCGGAACTCCAGCTCGCCGGACTCATTGACGGTGCCGGCGAAGACCGGATCACCAACCGTCTTCTCGACCGGGATGCTCTCGCCGGTAACCGGGGCCTGGTTCACGGCGCTGCTGCCGCGCACGACGCTGCCGTCCAGGGGCAGGCGCTCCCCCGGTTTCACGCGAACGACTGCGCCGACGGGCACCTCGGCCGCCGGCACGGACTGCCAGCTGCCGTCTGCCTGCTGCACCAAGGCGCTGTCCGGAGCCAGGTCCAGCAGGCCCTTGATGGCGTTGCGGGCACGGTCGACGGAGCGCGCCTCGATCAACTCGGCGATGGCGTAGAGCGCCATCACCATGGCCGCTTCGGGCCACTGGCCGATCACGAAGGCGCCGGTCACGGCCACCGACATCAAGGCATTGATGTTGAGCTTGCCGCGACGCAGGGCCGCAAAGCCCTTGGTGTAGGTCTCCAGGCCCGCCAGCCAGATGGCGCCTGCTGCCAGTGCCAGGCCCGCTCCCGTGCGCCAAGTCGCATCCGGAGCGAAGAACTCCAGGGACTCGGCCGCGATGGCCAGCAGCAAGGCCAGCACCAGGCGCGCGATGCCGCCGCCCAGCGCATGCCCGTGCTCATCGCCTGGTGCGGCCGCATCTGCGGAGCCACTCGGCGTCAGCGGCTGTGGGCGGAAGCCGGCCTGGGTGATCGCTTCGACGGCCCTTGCCACCACGTCCGCTGGCGCTGTGATGGCCAGCGTGCGTGCGCCGAGCTGGAACCCCAGCGACCGGATGCCGGCCACCGGCTCCAGCGCGCGGCGGATCTCCGCCTCCTCGGCAGAGCAATCCATGTTGGAAATGCGAAAGAGCGTCGCTCCAGCCGGCGCGGCAGCGGCCGGCGCCGCTTGCGGCGCCTCGCAGCTGCCGCATCCGGTGCTGGCACAGCCACCTTGAGGATCGGAGACGGGAAGGTGCTTGTCCATGATGAGAAGGCTGTTGGCAGGGATGGCGCCGGAATGGCTCGGATCAGTTGAGGATCGCGGGTTCCCAGCGGGAGCCGCATTGGGCGACGTTCACCTGGTAGGAGCGGCCAACTTCGATGCCCGTTCCATCGGTCGGCATTGCGACAACCCTGCTGACTTGCAACCTTCCGCCCCGGTAGGAGACCAGTGCGTATCGCTTCGTCCGGGGCGGAGCCTCCATCTCGCGGCAATCGCCGGACGGGGCGCTGACGGCTTTGTTCCCGACGTCGACCTCGAGGACAGTGACCCGTCGCCACCCTGTGGCATAGCGCTGCATCTCGGCCGACGTGGTCGAACAGCCGGCTAAGGCGAGCAGGACTCCGAGGAGGATCGAGATCGGAAGGATTCGTGGTGATGTGCGAGGCATGAAAACTCCTTGCATGCGGCGGCCATCTAGGCCGCTTCGTATTGATGTCGCTCGTCGGCCAGCTCGCAGGGTTCGCGTTCGAGCTGGAGCGTCGAGTGGCTGATATGGAACTTCGTGGCCAGCACGCTGCGTGCGTCGGCCAGGATGGAATAGGCATCGCGGGTAGTGGCGCCGACCACCAGGTGAGCCGTCAGGCTGACCTTGCCGCTGGAGATGGCCCAGATGTGCAGGTCGTGGACGGCCTGCACGCCCTCGGTCTGGATCAGTGCGTCCTTGACCTCCTGGAACTGAACGCCCTCGGGCACGCCTTCGAGGAGGATGTTCAGGCTGTCGCGCAGCAGCACCCAGGTGCGAGGCAGGACCCACAGCGCGATGCCCACGGCGATGACGGAGTCCACCCATTGCCAGCCGGTCCAGCGGATCACCAGGGCACCGGCGATCACGCCGATGGACCCCAGCAGGTCGCTCCAGACCTCCAGGTAGGCGCCCTTGACGTTGAGGCTGTCCTGGGTACCGCTGCGCAGCAGCTGCATGCTGATGAGGTTGATCACCAGACCCAGGAAGGCCACGACCAGCATGCCGGTGGATTCGATCTGTGGCGGTGCCTTCAACCGCTCCCAGGCCTCCACGCCGATGTAGATCGCCACGGCGAACAGGAGCCCGGCGTTGAACGCCGCGGCGAGGATCTCGAAGCGGTAGTAGCCGTAGGTGCGCCGGCTGTCGGCCGCCTTCTTGCCGATGCGGATGGCCACCAAGGCGATGGCCAGCGCAGCAGCGTCCGTGAGCATGTGCGCAGCGTCTGAAATCAGAGCCAGGCTCTGTGTCCAGACGCCGGCGACAACCTCCGCGATCAAGAAAGTCGCCGTCAGCGCGAGCGCCCATTTCAGGGCGCGCTCGTTCCCGCTGGACGGCAGCGCATGGTCGTGACCTTGGCTCATGGGTGTGGCTCCACAGGTTTGCTCGCCCACTTTCTGGATCGCCCGGGCCGAGGGGACGAGGCCTCGGCTGAGGGGGAAGCCGGATCGACAGGATCGGCAGGACCGCGGGCAGCCTGGCGGCGCGCCTGCAGCCGACGGCGAAGGCGTTCGCTGTACGACTGCTGGCGCACCGGCGCCGGGGCCGGTGGTCTGGTCGAGATCCACCAGCCCAGGCCGGCCATGACGCCGACGATGGCGCAGGTGCCCAGGATCACTCCCCAAAACTCTTCGGTATGAGTCCAGGGCGCGGCCATCGGGCTACCCTCCCAGTCCTGAGCCGCGGACGGCCCGTCCGGTCAGAAGCGGCGTCATGCCTTGCCTCCTTCCAGATCGGCCTTGCCGAGTAGTCCGGCGGGCTGCTGCGATTCGTCTGCACCCACCGGCTCGTCGGCGTCGCGCCGGTGGACCAGCCGGTAGAGCACGGGCAGCACCAGCAGCGTGAGCGCAGTCGACGAGAGGATTCCGCCGATCACGACGGTCGCCAGCGGACGCTGGACCTCGGCGCCGGTGCCCGTGGCCAGTGCCATCGGGATGAAGCCCAGCGAGGCCACCAACGCCGTCATCAGCACCGGCCGCAACCGGGTCAGGGCGCCGTCGTGCACGGCCTCGTCCAGGCTCTTGCCTTGCTCGCGCAGGCTGCGGATGAAGGAGATCATCACCAGCCCGTTGAGCACCGCCACGCCGGACAGCGCGATGAAGCCCACCGCCGCGGAGATCGACATCGGGATGTCGCGCAGCCACAGGGCCGCCACGCCGCCGGTGAGCGCGAACGGGATGCCGGTGAACACCAGCAAGCCATCCTTCACGTTGTTGAACATCATGAACAGCAGCGTGAACACCAGCAGCAGCGACACCGGCACGACGATCTGCAGGCGCTGGGTGGCCGACTGCAGATTCTCGAACTGGCCGCCCCAGTCCATCCAGTAGCCGGCGGGCAGCTTGACCTGGCCCTCCAGCTTGGCCTTGGCATCGGCGACGAAGCCGCCCAGGTCGCGGTTGCGCACGTTGGCGGTGACCACGACGCGGCGCTTGCCGTTCTCTCGGCTGACCTGGTTGGGGCCCGGCGCCAGCTCCAGCTGGGCCACCTCGGACAGCGGGATGTACTGCGTGGTCGTTCCGCCATCGCCGCCGGCCTGGATGGCCAGGGGCAGGCGGGAGACGGCATCCAGGTCGCCGCGCAGCGTCTCGGGCAGGCGCACCACGATGTCGAAGCGGCGGTCGCCCTCGAACATCGTGCCGGCTTCCCTGCCACCCAGCGCGGTCGCCAGCGCCTCCTGCACGTCGTTGACGTTCAGGCCGTAGCGGGCCGCGCGGTCACGGTCGATCTGCACGGTCAGCATGGGCAGGCCGGTGGTCTGCTCCGCCTTCACGTCGGTCGCGCCCTGGATCTGCTGCAGGATCGCCGAGACCTGCTTGGCCTGGGCGTTGAGCACGTCCATGTCGTCGCCGAAGAGCTTGACGGCCACGTCGCTGCGCACGCCCGAGATCAGCTCGTTGAAGCGCAGCTGGATGGGCTGGGAGAACTCATAGGCGTTGCCGGGAATCTGCTCGACCGCCTCCTCGATGGCGGTGCGCAGCTCGTCGCGCGTCTTGCGCGGCTTGGGCCACTCGTCGATCGGCTTGAGCATGATGTAGGCGTCGGAGATGTTGGGCGGCATCGGGTCGGAGGCCACCTCGGCCGTGCCGGTGCGGGCGAAGACGCGCTCGATCTCCGGGAACCTGGCCTTCAGCGTCGATTCGATCTGCTTCTGCATCTCCACGGATTGCGACAGGCTGGTCGCCGGCACGCGCAGGGCCTGCAGGGCGAAGTCGCCTTCGCTGAGGCTGGGCACGAACTCGCTGCCCATGCGGGAGGCCACCACGCCGGTCAGCAGCACGGCGCAGCCGGCGGCCGCCAGCACCACCGGCGTGTTCGCCAGGGCGCGGCCGAGCAGCGGCTCATAGGCACGCTTGCTGGCCAGCATCAGCCAGTTCTCCTTCTCCGCGACCTTCTTGCCGATGAACAGCGCGACGGCCGCGGGCACGAAGGTGACCGAGAGGATCATGGCGCCGACCAGGGCGGTCACGACCGTGAAGGCCATCGGGTGGAAGAGCTTCCCCTCGACGCCGGTGAGCGCAAAGATCGGCAGGTAGACCACCATGATGATGAGCTGGCCGAAGATCAGCGGCCGGCGTGCTTCCTGCGCCGCGGCGAACACTTCATGGAAGCGTTCGGACAGCGTGAGCTGCCGGCCCTTGTGCGCCTGCGCATGCGCCAGGCGCCGCACGCAGTTCTCGACGATCACCACTGCGCCGTCGACGATGATCCCGAAGTCCAGCGCGCCCAGGCTCATCAGGTTGGCGCTGACCTTGTTGCCCACCATGCCGGTGAAGGTGAAGAGCATGGACAGCGGGATCACCATCGCGGTGATCAGCGCCGCGCGCAGGTTGCCCAGGAACAGGAAGAGCACGGCGATCACGAGGACCGCGCCTTCCACCAGGTTCTTCTTGACGGTGGCGATGGCCTTGTCGACCAGCTGCGTGCGGTCGTAGACGGTGATCGCGTGCACGCCCTCGGGCAGGCTGCGGTTGACCTCCACCATCTTCTTGGCCACGGCCTGCGACACCGTGCGGCTGTTCTCGCCGATCAGCATGAAGACGGTGCCCAGCACCACCTCGCGGCCGTTGTCGGTGGCCGCACCCGTGCGCAGCTCCTGGCCGATGCCGACCTGGGCCACGTCGCGGATGCGCACGACGTTGCCGTTCACGCTCTTGACGACGATGTTGCCGATGTCCTGGGGCGAGGCCACCTGGCCCGGTGCACGCACCAGGTACTGTTCGCCGCGCTTCTCGATGTAGCCGGCGCCGACGTTCGAGTTGTTCTGCTCGATCGCGCGGACCAGGTCAGGCAGCGACAAGCCGTAGGAGGACAGCCGGCCGGGATCCGGCGCAACCAGATACTCCTTGGCGTAGCCGCCGATCGAGTTGATCTCGGTGACGCCGGGCACGTTGCGCAGCTGCGGCTTGATGATCCAGTCCTGGATCTCGCGCAGGTCGGTCGGGGTGTAGGGCTCGCCGTTCGGCTTCTTGGCGCCGTCCTTGGCCTCGACCGTCCACAGGAAGATCTCGCCCAGGCCGGTGGAGATCGGCCCCATCTCGGGCGTGACACCCGGGGGCAGCTTCTCGCGGGCCTGTGCCAGCCGTTCGGCGACGAGCTGGCGGGCGAAGTAGATGTCGGTGCCGTCCGCGAAGATCACGGTGACCTGCGACAGGCCGTAGCGCGACAGCGAGCGGGTCTGCACGAGGTTGGGCAGGCCGGCCATCACGGTCTCGACCGGATAGGTGATGCGCTGCTCGGACTCCAGCGGCGAGTAGCCCGGCGCGGAGGTGTTGATCTGCACCTGGACGTTGGTGATGTCGGGCACGGCGTCGATGGGCAGCTTGGTGTAGCTGTAGACGCCATAGCCGGCCATGCCCAGCACGGCCAGGAGGACCAGCCATCGGTGCTCGATGGCGAAGCGGATGATGCGTTCGAACATGTGGGGCTCCCGGGTCAGTGCGCGTGCTCGGCGCTGCCCTTGCCCAGCTCGGCCTTGAGGACGAAGCTGTTGACGGCGGCGTATTCCTGGCCGGCTTGCAGGCCTTCCAGCACCTCGCTCAGGGTGCCGTCGGTGCGGCCCAGCTTGAGGTGGCGGACCTGGAAGCCCTCTGCGGTGCGGACGAAGACCGATGGCTTGTCCTCGACGATCTGGAGCGCGTCGTTGCGCACCGTGACCGCGGCGTTCGCCTGCTCGGACAGCACCCGCACGTTGACGAAGAGGCCCGGTCGCCAGGCCTTGTTGGGCGTGGTCAGCGTCACGCGCGCGACAGCCGTGCGCGTCTGCGCGCCCAGCAGGCTGCCGACATAACTCACCTTGCCGGGCACCACCGTGGTGGAACCAGGCGCCTGGATGCTGGCCGCCATGCCGACCTGCACCTTCTCCAGGTCCTTGGCCGGGATGTTGGCCTCCACCCAGACGGCGCTGAGGTCGGAGACGAGGAAGACCATGGACTCGCCGGCGACCGACTCGCCCAGCGAGAGCTTCTTCTCCACCACGCTGCCGTCGAAGGGCGCGCGGATCTCATAGCGGCTCAGGCCCTCGGGGCCGTTGCTGCCCAGGCTGGCGCCCACGGCCAGCAGGCGCTGCTCGGCGTTGCGCTGCTCGATCTCGGCTTCGCGCAAGGCCTGCTGGGCCTGCAGGTAGTCCTGCTCGGCGGAGATCTTCTGCTCCCACAGGCGCTTCTCGCGCGCGAAGGTGGCGCGTGCGGTGCCGGCGCGTTCGCGGGCGGCCAGCAGCGCGGCGCGCTGGTTGGACAGCTCCGCACTGGAGATGACCGCGAGGACATCCCCCTTGCGCACGGACTGGCCCAGGTTCGCGGGGACGGCAGTGACCACGCCGGGCACGCGCGGGGCGACCTGGGCGGTGCGGTCGGCGTTGAGGCGGACCTCCGCCGGGAACTCGGCGCCGGAGCGGATCGCGCCGGCCTCGGCCTTGGCCAGCTTGACGCCGCTGGCCTGGAGCTGCGCGGCGCTCAGGCGCACGGTGTCGGCGTCGCCCTCGGCCTCGCCTTCTTTGTGCTCGCCCTCGCCAGCCTCGTGGCCGTGCTCTTCGGCTTCGGCGGGCTTGCCCGATGCCGCGGTGGCCGGCGGCTTGCCTTTCTCCTGGCCTTCGCCGGCGTGGTGTTCTGCGTCGTCGTGGCCGGCCGCGTGTCCGTGTTCTTCACCGGAGGCCTTGGACGTGCCGCCCATGGTCCATACGGCCACGCCTGCGGCAGCAGTCAGGGCCACGATGGCCGCGACGATGATGGTTTGACGTTTGTTCATGATTCGATTCAATTCATTGCGAGGACAGGCCGGGCACGGCGATCGGCTCGCCGGTCAGGCGATCGATCTCGGCGGCGGCGCGCAAGGTGTCGGACAGCGCACGCAGGTGCAGCGCCCGGGCCTGGAACAAGGTGCGCTGGGCATCCAGTACGTCCAGGAAGCCGAACTTGCCCAGCGAGAACCCTTCGCGGGCCGCGTCGTAGGTGCGCTGGGCGTCGGGCAGCATCTGCCGCTCGACCAGCAAGGCCTGGCGGCGGGCGTTGTCCAGCTGGCTCAGCGCGATCCGGACGTCGGCGGCCACACGCCGCTGCGTGGACAGTAACTCTTCGCGCGACTGGTCCGCGCGGGCGAGCGCCTCGCGCAGGTTGCCCTGGTTGCGGTCGAACAGCGGCAGCGGCACCGACAGGCCCAGCAGGGTCTGGTTGCGGCCCAGCTCGTTGTTGCGCTGGGTGCCGAAGCCGACGGTCACGTCGGGCACCGCGCGGCTGCGCTCCAGCTCCACGACGGACTCGCGCCGGCGCACTTCCAGGCGCGCCAGCAGGATGTCCGGTGCCTGCTCCAGGCGCCGCGCCATCTCCTGCTCGCCGAGCCCGCCGCCCAGCGCATCGAGCGCCACCGGCACGTTCAGCACCTGCGGGTTCGGCAGGCCGACCAGCACGCCCAGCTTGGCGCGGGCGGCTTGCAGTTCCTGCTCGGCTTGCGCGGCTTCGACGTCCACGCTGGACAAGGCCAGGCGCGCACGCGTCTCCTCGACAGGCGAGACTTTGCCGGCAGTGACGCGCTTGGAGGCCGCATCGACGGCCTGCAAGGCGGACAGGCGCGACTGCCGGGCCAGGTCCAGCCGCTCCTGGCCGGTCATCACCTCCCAGTACGCGGTCTGGACGTCGGCGCGCACGCCGGCGCGCCGGGCATCCAGGCGCGCCTCGGCAGCGTCCTGGGCCAGGCGTGCCGCCTCGACGCGCGCGCCGCGCTTGCCACCCAGCTCCAGGCGCTGGTTGATCTGGATGGCGGTGGTGCGGGTGGCACGCCGGGTGTCTTCGACCGAGGCTGCCAGCTCCGGGTTGGGCAGCAAGCCGGCTTGGTCGGTGGCGCCACGTGCAGCCTCGACGTCGTGACGGGCTGCCGCCAAGTCGGGATGGTTGGCCAGGGCCTGCTCGATGGCCTGGGCCAGCGTCAGCGGCGTACCCGTCTGGCGGGCGGCGGAAACGGATTCGCCAGCTGCTGCTGCAGCGGACGAACGATCAGATGGGGCGTGCTGGGCGTATGCCGGGGCGGCAACGGTCGTCATCAGGACGGCCGCAGCAGCACACGCCAGGGATACCGGCCGTCTTGCGGCTGAAAGCCGCGCGGCCATGGACTTGCGCATCGAATTCTCCAGAGTGAACGGGATGGAATTCGGCGAGCGACCGCCGCCAAGCGGTGCGCCACGACGGGCGCGAGATCAGGGGAAGAAGGCGGGAGCGGCTCGCCGGCTCAGGGCGAGACCGTCCAGTTGGGTCGTTCGATCCGCGCGGGATCGGTCGAGCCGTAGCGCATGGGCTGCGCCCAGGGCTCGGAAGAGGCGACTTTTATCGGTGCGACCTGGAAGTCCTGCAGCAGGAAGTGAGGTGCTCCGAGGTGGCAGGTGCCGCAGTCCTCGTGCAGCGCCTTGAGCTTGGCGCCACCTTTTTCATGGCCGGCGTCGTCCTTGTGGACGTGGGAGTGGTGACCGAAGTGGCCCGCTCCCTTGCCCGTCTCATGCTGGCAATAGACCGAGGCCGCTGCATACGAGAGTTGCAGCGGCACGATCAGCAGCATCAGGATAACGAGCAGTCGGCGCATCGGGCGGCAGTGTAGCAACCGTGAAGTTCAAGCGGGGCCACAAGCAAGGCAGTTGAGCACGCCGAGCCTGTCGAACCGCTGAGCGGTACAGGTGGATTCTTGGCGCCTCATGCGGGCCTCCAAGGAGATTCGCCTGTGTTGGAGCGGATTAGAAACCCTGTAGTGGGTTTAGAGTCAAGCACGCAGGCATCACGCTGTTGGAGTCAAGGACATGAGGATCGGTGAACTGGCCCGCTCGGCGGGCATCCCCGTGGAGACCGTGCGCTACTACGAGCGGGAGGGTCTGCTGCCCTTGGCTACGCGCAGCGAAGGCAACAATTACCGCGAGTACGCGCAGGCGCACGCCGAGCGGCTGTCCTTCATCCGCCACTGCCGCTCGCTGGACATGACCTTGGACGAGGTCCGCGTGCTGCTGCGGGTCATGGATACGCCAGGCCACGCCTGCGGCGAGGTGGACGAGCTGCTGGATGCCCACATCCAGCACGTCAGCCAGCGCATCGGCGAGCTCAAGGTGCTGCAGAAGGACCTGAAACAGCTGCGCGCGCGTTGCGGCCAGTCCCAGCAGGCCGACGCGTGTGGAATCCTGGGCTCCCTGGTCCACAGCGCCCGCACGCATCCCGCGGCCGCTGCCACCAGCGGACATGTACATGGGCGCCCACGGCGCACCGGCGGTCGGGGCGGCTGAAAGACTGAAGGCCGCGCCTTTCGGAGCGGCCCCTTGCGGCTAGCGAGCCAACGCGCTTACTGGGAGCGGCAGACCAACTGCTCGATTCGAGGGTGCCGACCCAGTGGTCTACGACAGCTCCGCTGCAGGCCCTGAGGACTGCATCAAGTCGGCGGTCTGCACCTCCGGCAGGGCCAACAGCGGTTCGATCACGCCTGTGGAAGCCTGGACCACGAACACGCCCACGTTGGCTGCACGCTGGATGATGCGGGCCTGCCCCTGATCAGGGGCTGCCCTGAGCAACAGGGCGTCGACATAGGCCGCAAACGCCAGCGCCCGTGCATTGCCCCGCTCGTTGCTCATCGGCAGTGCTGCGAACACGGGATCATGCCGATGCAGCTTGACCATCACGGTGACCTGTTGGCCTTCGGGCATGCCACGCAAGGCCGTGAGCAGGCGGCGGCCGGCCCTGCTGGTGTCCATGGCTGTTCAGCGCCTAGCCCTTGCGAGGCTGCTTGTTGAGGGACTTGGTCGACGCCGACCGATTTCGGCCGGCTCGCGGGCGCGGCCCCTTGGTCGAGACACTCAGCTCCACGACCAGGGTGCGGCGAGACAGCGGACCGGTAGGACGCTCGGCCAGCAGACCCTCGTACTCGTTGCCGAGGTCGTCCTCGAAGATCAGCAGCTCACGGCCTTCCTCGTCTTCGGCGGTCCAGATCCGGCGAATCGGTGACATCTTCCAGCCGGCGTTGGCGCCGTGCGTGGGCTGCATCTGCTGTACGGCGGTGATGACGAAGCGCGGACCGCTGTTGAGCCAGTTCAGGATCTGCAGGTCCCAGCTGCAGCAGAAGGTGTGCAGCAGCCCGCAGGGATCATCCGTGGCGTAGAACGTCACCAGGTACCAGGCGGAGCGGTCGGACAGCTCCACCGCACGGAAGAACCGTCCGCCTCGCGGGCTCAGCTCCTGGGGGAAAGGGACCTCGAAGACATCATTGGAAATGAACATCGCCGTTCCCGCTCGATCAGCCGTTTTCAGGTTGCCAGCCCGAGGCCGGGCGCATGCCGGCGCCGACCTCGGCGATCAGGGTGCGATCGGTGCAGGCCTGGGTGATCGGATCCCCCATCGGCCCGCCGAACTCCTGACCATCGTCAGCCTGCAGCACGATGATGCGCTGGCCACTGTCGACCTCCCGTGCGGACCAGACCTGCCGGATGGCGCGCACCCCCCAGTTGCCGTCTGAAGCCCGCGGAAAGACCTGCTGCACGGCCATCACGGTGTGGACCTCATGCGCAATCAGCACGTCGACCAGGTCGCGGTCCCAACTGCACAGGAAGGTATGGGCGAGCTGGATGCCGTCCTCCTCGGTCTGGAAGGTCACGAGAACCCAGGGCGCGCGCATCGAAAGCTCTACGGTGCGGTGATAGCGGGTTCCTGGAAGCGACAACGCGGAGAGAAACGGGATCGCGAATGCGTCGTGGGTGATGAACATCGGACTGCGGCTGACCGTCTAGGTCGTTGAGCTTTTTATAACCGTCAGTATCGGGTTGACACCAGGCGCAGGCCAGATTTGGCAGCCCTAGGGCCTGTTAACACTAATTGCACGAAGCCGATCTGACTGCGACAGTGGTTGCATGGAGATCACAGCAGCCCAGTTCAAACAAGTCGAGCACTGCCTGCCAAGGCAGCGCGGCAACGTGAGCCT